>CAZELI010000026.1:0-29465 GCA_964512985.1 uncultured Gammaproteobacteria bacterium
CGCCATAACGTAGCGAAGACGGCCTCAAAATGGCTTGCCATTCGAAGCCGAACGCTTTATCTGTCGAAGCGTAGCGAAGACAGAAGTGAGGCGAAGAATGGTAGGCCATGAGGGATTTGAACCCCCGGCGCCTCGGTTCGTAGCCGAGTCCTCTATCCAGCTGAGGTAATGGCCTATAATAAGTTAAGAGCCTTAACGGCTTCATGCATTCTATCACCTAAAAGCCTTGGTATTAGGCTATTTAATGAATATTAAAGGCTTGATAGCATTAGGGGTTTTCCCTAGTAAGCTCATTCGGAACTGGGACTAATACAAGAGTAATCTCTAAAAAGGAACCTCCTGTATTGGAAACAGATACAGATCAATTGGACTCTCTCTTATCCTTAATCTTATTAGGGACACTGTTTGTCGTTATCATTCTGCTATTCCTTCCTAAAATAGGAAATTTTGGTTCAAATGAACCTGAAACAGCAGATGATGCTCTTAATGATCTTGCTTTGCAACCTATGCGTAAAATTTTTCTGAACTATAAACATAGTTCAGTGAGTGATTGGATTAACTGGATTAAAAGCCAAGACATCAGTCTTAAAAATATCGCTTTCAACAATTTGACTTCTTACTTAGAGAGTGATGGTGAAGAAATAGGCTCTTTAGTTTCTGAAGCAATCAAGGCTGTAGTTGCCTTTAAATATCCTGAAAGTTTTACTTCTATTCATACCCTACTTGAAAACGTACGTAAACATTGGGGTAGCTATCACACCGCTGATCAATTCTATGGTCAAGCAGCATATGGTTTAGTAGAACTCAATAAAGAACGAGCGCAAAGCATTTTAATTGACGAGCTTGAGTTAATAAAGAACAAACATGATCCACAAAAATTCATTATGGCTATCATGGATGCGCTGTCCGAGTTACCTACCAATGAAGAGTTAAACACTTTTTGGTTCAAGGCTTTAAAAGACCCTCAGTATGATATGCCTGTCAGAGAGCATATTATAGAACTTCTAAAAGAGCAAGTCATCGACTCAAGAGTGTCAATTATTTCTCAGTTCTTTAATTTCTGGAATAAATCTGATGTGAAAAAAATCTCTGACAATGATCTTAAAACTATCGAGGGTGTATTTTACGCAAATCAAGATCTAATAGTGAATGAAAATTATGATCTATGGAACCCTGTGTTAAAAAGCTGTAACAAAAAATTAATAGGAAGTCTTTTTGTGAGCTTAATTGCAGCAACACTTGAGAAAGTCACATTGTCAGAAGAGCTGCTAGTACGGTTATTCGAAACACCTACTTCAATTCGCAGCGAGTTTTCAGAGGCTCTAGCTAAGAAACATACACTCTATGACGAAGAATTAGAGCTGATTAAAGCGCAATATATCATCAATATCAAAAAAAGTTCGGACATAGTCGACATCAAAAAATATAAAAAAAACAAAAAAGTACCAATCTTACTAGATGACGCTTATCAACATTTAGTTAGAGCTTTATCATTAGATCAAGAATTTAAAAACAATAATTTACCAATCCTAGATCTCATATTAGGGCCATCACTACATGACAAGCAATACCTCATCGAATGCCTCGCAGCCAATCATAATCGCAGACTTCTCAATGTCAATCTTCCTGAGCTGCTTAGTTCAGCTTCTGAACTGGCAAGACTTAAACCTTTAATCAATCAAAACAAACCTTGCATTGTATATCTTCATGGATTGGGTGAGCTGATCAACGGAGGATTAAATGATCTTGAAATGATCAATTTGGAACCACTAAATAATTTATTTAAAGAATTCAAACCTACTGTTGGAGTTAACTTTCTAACAAGTTTAGAAGTCGGGCAAGAACTTTTAAGTAATAGCCAAGATTTACAAGACTTGCTTAATCATATATTTCAACTCAAATACGGATTAATTAGAGACGTGGATAAACCTGATATATTAACCAGACAAAAACTTCTCAGCGACTGTATTAAAAAAGTCGTACCAAGTAGACTTAAATCCAGCGCAGGCTTAGAGCTTATAGCTAAGCAAACCGAAGATTATTCCTTAATTGAATATCTTACTTATATACACGATTATATAAGATTTTGTTTGTTGGTTTACGGTGAACTCAAGTCCCCAGCGGAACTGAAGATGCCAGGAGTGGGGACCAATGACGACGTAAAACCAGACCCTGACGAAGCCTCCGTATGATATTATGATGCCTTAGCACAATGCCTAAGCCTAATTTAAACCAAAACATCATCACTATAATCTGGGACTTTGATAAGACCCTCATTCCTTACTATATGCAGAAGCCACTCTTTGAAGAATATGGCATTGATGAGAAACTCTTCTGGTCTGAAGTAGGGCAGCTAGCTGGGCTTTATAAGCAACAGGGCATCAGCCTTAGCTCTGATACAGCTTACTTAAACCATATACTGACTTATGTTCGCCAAGCTAAATTTGCAGGTTTAAACAATAGTAAACTCAGAGAGCTTGGTACTAGATTAGAATTTTTTCCAGGACTACCAGAGTTCTTTGGTAAGTGTAAAACGCTCATAGAGACTAATGAGGACTATTCTAGATTCGATCTTAAGTTAGAACATTATATCGTGAGTACTGGACTTACAGAGATGATCAGAGGCTCACAAATCAGTCAGTATGTTAAGGGTATCTGGGGCTGTGAGTTTATTGAGGTTCCATATATTTCCAACGCTGGTAAGCTTGAAGCCCAGTCAAGCACAGGAACTGAGATAACGAGCATTGCTTATCTCATCGACAACACCACTAAAACTCGTGCGCTATTTGAGATTAATAAAGGTGTGAATATTCATCCCGATGATATCAGTGTTAATCAAACCATGGCAGAAGAAGATCGTCGCGTGCCGTTCAACCATATGATTTATATTGCAGACGGTCCAAGTGATATACCAGCATTCTCAGTAGCAAGAAAGAATAAAGCAAAAACTTTTGCAGTGTATAACAAGGATAATATATTATCCTTTAAACAAACCAAGCAGCTTCTAGAAGACAATCGTGTAGACATGTTTGGGGAAGCGGATTACAGAGAAGGTACTACTACTTATCTCTGGCTTATGGAGCAGATTAGTTCTATCGCAGATAACATAGTTACTCAGAAGAAATCTAAGATGCGCGAAGCACGTGAGTCCATGCCAGTGCATTTGAATTAAGCTGTCATACTTGCCCAGTATTGCTCTCTTAATTTATCAACTTCAGTGGCTTCAGGACCACTAAGCCTAGTCATAAGTGTTGGTCTAGATCTATCTGTATCAGTGTTATTCAGGCTCGCCATAAATCTAACTCTTGAATCATTCATATTGTTACTAGCTGTTGCGTTTTTAATAAGTTCTGGAATTTTTTTTATAGGAGCTTTATTACCATTACTATCTTTATCATCACTATGTTTACGATTCAATATACTTATAAGAAGTAAGAACAAAAACTTACCAATAATTTCACGTGTCCCAGCTGTAGTAAATTGTTCTATATATAAGCGTTGCTCAGGTGTCACTTGCGTAACTGTATTTATATCTACTGCCTTCGTTAAACCATCAACAATCATTGTCAGCTTCTTATCATTTAAGCGATGATAGGCTCTGACTATAAATGCAGCATTCTCCTCTAGCTGACCGATGTGAAATTTTGATTCTGCTCCAGTTTCTCTTGTAAGTCTTGCCTGGACTTCAGCTTCAATACTTCTTAGTTCTTTTATTATTCTATTCAGATCTTCAATGTCAGGACCAACAACTTCTCTTGCTTCTGTTTTAATCTTATTAAACTCTAGAGCAGCAATAGCATCTTTAAAGAACTGTAACGAACCATAAGTCTTAATCAAGTCTAGATTACCGTCTCTGAGACCGTCTTCTATCTTCTTTAGAGTCTCGTCGTTAAAGGTATCATGAGCATATACGATAGGAGTTAAGTAATGAAGAAGATGCTGATTCTGATTAATCAGCTCACCCTTATTAAATCTCTCATAATAACCAAAGTTCTGAGCCAGAGTATTAGCAGTATCTTTATACAAGGCTTCTAGAGCAGCTTGCTCTGCTGAAGTTTTAGCTATAGGATAAGTAAATTTTGGTTCTTGCGCAACACCAACATTGGAAGTCCCATTGCCTTGATTAGCTCTAGAAGGATTTCTGTAAGGATTATAAGATGAACCATAACGCCCGAAACGAGGAAAAGGAAGGAAGTAAGGTGAATTAAAGGAAGATCTAAATCCACCATAAAAGAATCCCGGACTACCGAATACTGAAGGACGCGAAGAAAAATTCAAGGATGCAGGAAAGCGTTGACTAACTGGTAAATAATGTACTGGTGAACGAATAATTCCTGATAAAGGATTAGATGGATTAAAAAATTGTGGTCCCGCAGAAAGTTCTGAAACATTTGCAAGAGTCGATACAGCAACAGCAACTTTTGGAATAGTTGTTAAAAAGGCTCTTCTATTAAGATCTACTTGACCCATTTCCCTAATCATAGCGTATATATACATACCAATCCTATTAGTGAAAACACCTATGCAGTTACAATATATATGCATGTCAAAGTTTATTTCAATATTACTTGTATGTTTACTACTTAATGCTTGTTCTAAACCAAATATCCAGAAAGATTCTTGTCCGATACAATCTTCCTTAAAGGATCTACAAATGCAAGAAACTAACTATGACGAACTCAGTACTGAGTATAAGAAGCTCTTAGACGAGGCTGAAGCAGTAATGAAGAAGGCATACAATCCTTATTCCAAATTCGCTGTAGGAGCGGCTCTGCTGACTCCAGATGGCACAATCATCTCAGGGACTAACTTTGAGAATGCTGCTTATGGTTCGACTATTTGTGCAGAACGTGCTGCGATACTTAGGGCTAATGCTATGGGCTACCGGAATTTTAAAGCAATAGCAGTCATTGCGCGCGGTGAAAAGGAAGTAGAAAGCATAGTATCTCCCTGCGGTGCTTGCCGCCAGGTAATCTATGAAGTATCAGAACTTTCCGATCAACCCATAGACGTCATTATGTCCAATACACGGAAGGATCATGTAACTATTGCTACTATTAATCAGCTTTTACCTTTGGGCTTTGGTCCAAAGGCGCTGGGAGTGGATTTGAAGGCTTATCGTCATTAATTTAAGCATTTCGTTATATTCTTACAACTTCTTAAAATTATAGATTCTCAACCTTTTTTAAGCGGCATCACTAGCAAAACTTCGTTTTGCAGGATGCCGACATGCTAAAATTCTTTCTTGGTCCGCAAGGGCTTTGTTGTAATCGTAGTATTCAAACAAAAAGGAAAATCAAATGCCAATTAGTAAAGAACAAAAACTAGGGTTTATCGAAAAATTCGGTGACAACCCTAAAGATTCTGGTAAAACAGAAGTACAAGTAGCGATCCTGTCTAAAGACATCGATCAATTAACAGAACACTTAAAGAAAAACCGCAAAGACCATCATGGTAAGAGAGGTCTATATCTTAAAGTTGGTAAAAGAAAAAAACTTTTAGCTTATCTTAAAAACAAAGATATTACTAGATATAGAGAGCTTATCAACGCGATCGGTCTAAGAAAATAGTTTTATTGCTATACAGAATCTATACGTCATCCTGAGGAGCAACCGTAGGTTGCGACGTCAGGATCCACTTGTATTATTTTCGCTAGTAGTGGATCCTGACGGTCGGGCTTTGCCCTCCCTCAGGATGACGACGCAAAGATACTAGCCTGCCCAATAACAACCCACACAAAACATTAAAGATTTCTCATGAAATCCAGTGTAGCTCGCTGTTTTGGGGTTAGAATGGGTAAGGAATATAGAAAGACAAAAATAATAGGAAAAGAAGAAATGAATATGTTTAATGTAAAAGAATTATCGTTTAAAGTTGGAGAAGATGAGATAACCGTAAGTACTGGTAAGTTAGCTAAACAAGCTACAAGCTCAGTCCAGATCAGAGCTAACGACACTGTACTTTTAGTCACAGTTACCGCAAGTGATGAACCAAGACAAGGGATTGATTTTTTCCCGTTGATGGTTGATTTTGAAGAGAAACTTTATTCAGTAGGTAGAATACCTGGAAGTTATAACCGTCGTGAAGGCAAAGCCTCAGACAAAGCAGTCCTTATATCACGTCTTATAGATCGCCCTGCTAGACCTCTATTCAGAGAAGGTTACCGCAATGATGTAATGATTAACGTGCTTACTTTAAGTATCGACGACACTACTCCACCAGATACTATCGCAATGCTAGGTGCAGGATTTGCATTAACACTTGCAGGATTGCCATTCGATGGACCTTTCGGTGCAGTGCGTGTTGCGATCGACAGTAAAGGTGAGTTCATAGTTAACCCTTCAGAAGAACTTCAATTAGCTTCTGATCTAGACATCGTTGTAGCTGGTACAGCTGACTCTATCATGATGGTAGAAGCTGGCGCGAACTTCGTTGATGATAATAAAGTAGTAGATGCTATTGCTTTCGCTCATGAGCATATTAAGCTTCAAGTAGCGAAGATTGAAGAATTCGCTAAGATGTGCGGATCTAAGACTACTGACTTCGTAGCACCAGAAACTAATGCTCAATTAATACAGATCATAGAAACTAATGCTAAAGAAGATCTAGTGGCTTCAATGGTGAAAGCTACTAAAGCTAGCCGTAGAGAGTGGGTAGCTAAGGCTAAAGAGAAAGTGAAAGCTGCAATCGAAGCTTTAGGTGAAGATAGCGAACTTGCTAAATACCTCAAAGACAATCCTAATGAGCTTTCTAACCAACTTAAATATTACGAAAAAACTCTTCTTCGTAAACAAATTAAAGAAACGAATGTTAGAGCGGATGGTAGAGATCCAACTCAAGTAAGACCTATCTATATTGAAGTAGGTCAATTACCAAGAGTTCATGGTGATGGATTATTTACTCGTGGAGACACTCAAGTACTTTCTATCGCTTCACTTGCTACTGAGAGAATGAGTAAGTCTCTTGATGGTATTGATAGTGAAGAAGAAAAATTCTACATGCACAACTACAACTTTCCATCGTGGTCAGTTGGAGAGGTGAAACCTAATCGTGGTCCAGGACGTAGAGAGATAGGACACGGTGCCTTAGGTGAGAGAGCTATACTTCCTGCAATGCCTGATAGAGAGGACTTCCCGTATGCTATTCGCGTAGTATCTGAGATCCTTGAATCTGCTGGTTCTACATCTATGGGTGCAACTTGCGCTTCTTCACTTGCATTGTTTGATGCTGGTGTACCAATGAAGACTGCTGTAGCAGGTGTAGCAATGGGACTTATCCAAGAAGGCGATAAGGCTATAGTTCTTACTGATATTCATGAGTTGGAAGATTTTCTTGGCGACATGGATTTCAAAGTAGCTGGTAACGATAAAGGTATCTCTGCATTGCAGATGGATATCAAGATCAAAGGTATCTCAATGCAAACTATCAGAGCCGCGATTGCGCAAGCTCGTGATGGTCGTATGCACATACTTGGCAAAATGAATGAAATCATCTCTGAGCCACGTACTGAGCTTAAAGCTAATGCTCCAAGAATTACTATCGTTAAGATACCTACTGACAAGATCGGTGCGGTAATCGGACCTTCCGGTAAGAACATTAAGTGGATTATCGAAGAGACTGGTGCTGAAATCGATATTAATGATGACGGTACAGTTAAGATCTATTCTACTGATGTAGAAGCTTCTGCATTAGCTAAGAAGTATGTAGATATATCTGCTAATGGTGTACAAGCTGGTGATGTCTATGAAGGTACAGTAGTGAAAGTTCTAGAAGGCGTAGGCGCTATCGTGGAATTAATCGCTGGAGCTTCTGGACTAGTTCACATTTCTCAGATCAGTACTCAACGCGTTAACAACGTCGAAGACTTTGTAAAAGTCGGCGATAAAGTTATGGTGAAAGTTCAAGGTACTGATTTCAAGGGACGCACATCGCTCTCTATGAAAGCATTACAAGAAGAAGCTGCTGCTGAGCCTGTAAATAATTAACCCACCAGCTGCTGCGTGAAAGTGGACATCAGGCAAAATAAGATCTGATCAGATTCAATTACTCTTAAGGGCACTTTCCAGAATCTAACTTAATTTTCTAGAATAGTGTCCACTATCACGCAGCGAGTGTGATAGTTTTGGGAATAAAATCTCTATGGGCCACGATTATTCCTTACCTGTTTTGACGTCACATATGGACGGGTATTTTTTCATGCAGATTTTAGTTCTGTTAGTTTGTGCTGGATTAATTGGGCTTGAGCGCCAAGTCAGCAAGAAGCCAGCTGGTATTAGAACTTCGATTCTCATCGCAATGGGTTCCATGTTGTTTGTGAAATATAGTATTCTTGCTGGTCATGATGTCGGTGCTGTTAATGCTGACCCTGCGCGTGTTATGGGTCAAGTGGTTACAGGGATTGGTTTTCTCGGTGCTGGTACTATCATGAATAAAGAAGGGCTAGTAGCTGGGCTTACGACAGCTTCCACGATTTGGGTTGTAGCGGCTATTGGGGCAATTGTTGCCCTGGGCTATTTTATTGATGCACTGATTTTTTCAGTGTTAGTAATTTTTGTACTACAAGGTGTAAGTCAATTAGAAATCTTACTTAGACTCTCTCAGATCAAAGGTAAAAAACGTGTACGTCCAGGTGTCGCTCAGACTTATAGAAATCCAGAAGACGTGGCATAAGCTTGAGGTTATCTTTAAAGTGTCACAGAAGCGTACGACATCCGGGTGTGGCATCTCTATAAAGCAAAAAATCTCCTTTCGGAGATTTTTACGTAAGATTTCTTTAAAAAAGAAAAATGCCCTAGCACCTAACTATCTTACCAGGCCGTGTCCAGCCAAGTATTGTCGTCGCTGATCGCCTTAACTTTCGTGTTCGGGATGGGAACGAGTGTGTTTCAATCGCATCGACACCAAGACATTACGAATAGTAGCAATATTCACCCCTTTTACACAAGTACTTTATAAAAAGTTAAGGTTTTTGAGTAACTACTCACCTAATCATATAAATCATTTTGAATCTCTGAAACTAGGATGGTATATGGGTTCCGCCGCTTCACAGCGTTTGCGCTGCGCGCGGCTTAATATTATAAATTATTAGCCGTCCGCAGGACGAAAACGCGCCGAAGGCGCGTAACCACAACAATAAATGAGATTTAGACAGGTTAACAATTAGGTAAGTAGTTAAGGTTTTTGTATTGGCTATAATATCAAGAGGTCATAAAACATTGAATTCTGCCCCCATTAAACTCAAAATCTTCATTGTCGCAGGCACCAGACCAGAATTTATTAAGGTATATCCTGTTTATAAAGAATTTATCGAGAGGGCTAAAACAGACTCGTCTCCGGGGACTCAGGTTAAACATGAACTAGAGGTTCGCTGGATAGCAAGCGGGCAGCACCATGAACTGCTAACAGATTTATATGCGTTCTTTGAGATTAAGCCTGACTATGAGTTTGATTTGTCTGATTTGGATGATAATACCGATACTCATTTATCTAAGCTTGCAGCGAAGATCCTTGAACAGGCAAGTGAACTTTATGCAAGAGAGAAGCCTGATCTAGTTATAGTTCAAGGAGATACTCTTACTGCTCAGCAGTGCGCTTTGGCTGCCTTTTACCAAAAGATAGAAATAGCTCATATAGAAGCCGGTATCAGAACCAACGATATCAATAGTCCTTTCCCAGAAGAGTTAGCACGTAGAATTATTTCACAGATTAGTACCTTGAACTTTGCACCGAGCCAAACAGCACTCACCAACTTAGACGCCGAGAAGGTGATGAATAAAAAAAACAGTTTTAATTTTTATACTGGTAACACTGTAGTAGACACCCTCGAATATACCAGACAAATAATCACTGAGGAGAATTTCGTTTGGGGTGAGTTTAGATTTGCTAGATTAGCCTTCTATCCAGATCTAGAGTACGACATGATCATGACCTTAGAGAAGATCAAGCATAAGAAGATCATTCTAGTAACCGCTCATAGACGCGAGAATGAAGGTGAAGCTCATGAAAACCTGGCTAATGCAATACTAAGAATTGCTGAAAGGTATGCTGCGACTGATTCAGTAGAGTTCATAGTCTCAGTACACAAGAATCCTCAAGCCCGAATAGCCTTCGAGAAGCTACAGAAGCAGCTTGAAGAGCAGTCTCTGATTAATGTTAGATTCCTTGATGCGGTAAATTATCCACTCTTCTTACGTATAATGATGCAATCTTATTTTATTGTTACTGACAGTGGTGGCGTTCAAGAAGAAGCTCCTTACTTCGGCAAGCCAGCATTAGTGTTTAGAAATTTAACAGAACGAGTAGAAGGTATAGAGCATGGCATGGCGCGTCTCATTGGCACTGAAGAGCATGTGATTCATGGTGCCATGTTAGAGTTACTAACAGACCGAGCAGTTTACAACTCAATGATAGTAGAAGGCATGCAACCTTATGGAGATGGACTTGCTGCTAGTCGAATAGCAGATGTCAGCTTACTATATTTGAAAGGACACTAAATGTACCCATACAAAGACTTACGTGAATATATTAGTGATCTAGAAGCACATGGCGAGCTAGTTAGAATCACAGAAGCAGTCTCCTCTGATTTAGAGATTACCGAAATTACAGACAGAGTTTCCAAAGGTCCAGAAGCACAAAACAAAGCTTTATTATTCGAAAATGTTATTGGCTACGATATTCCTGTCCTAATCAATGCCTTAGGCTCACATAAACGTATGCAAATGGCACTCGGGGTAAGTGATTACGATGAAGTAGCAGCAAGAATTAAGTCATATATCAAGCCTGAAGTTCCAGAATCTCTCAGTGACAAGATCTCTAAAGTAATGCAACTTGCAGAAGTTAGAAACTTCCTACCGAAGATGGTAAAAAACGCCCCTTGCCAAGAAGTAGTAATACTAGCAAAGAATTCTCCTTCAGAAAAACTCTTAGACAAATTACCTATAATCAAGTGCTGGCCTGATGATGGTGGACCATTTGTAACCCTTACTTCCGTATTCACCAGAGACCCAGATAAACTAGGCTCTGGACGCAATGTAGGCATGTATCGCTTACAGAAGTTTGACAATATTACTACAGGAATGCACTGGCATAAGCATCACGATGGTTCTCATAATTATCAGAAATCACTTAAGAAACAATCACGCATGGAGATAGCAGTAGCCATAGGCACAGATCCAGTAATCACTTATGCAGGCACAGCCCCTCTACCTCCTGGCATAGATGAAATGATACTTGCAGGCTTCATAAGGAATAAAGCTGTCGAGCTAGTACAATGTAAAACTATCGACATTCAAGTACCTGCCACAGCAGAAATAATCATAGAAGGATACATAGATCTCACTGAAGATACTGTCACAGAGGGACCTTTTGGTGATCACACGGGATTCTATTCTCTTGCTGATAAATATCCTAAGTTTCATGTCACAGCACTAACACATCGAGAGAACCCCATCTACGCGACTACTATAGTGGGCATACCTCCTCAAGAAGATTGCTATCTTGGTAAGGCTACAGAGAGGTTATTCTTGCCTCTATTACAATTAATATGTCCAGAAATCATAGACATGAATCTACCTTGGGATGGAGTCTTCCATAATTGCGCTTTAATCAAGATTGATAAACAATACGCCGGTCACGCCCAGAAGGTAATGAACACCGTATGGGGAACAGGACAGATGGCATGGACTAAATTTATTATTGTTTTTGATAAAGAAGTAGACGTCCACAACTATAATGAAGTTGCGATGTATGCCTTTGCTAATACTGATCCACAACGCGATATGATCTTCACTAAAGGACCCTTAGATATACTGGATCACTCTGCGCCGATTATGGGTTACGGCTCTAAGGTCGGCATAGATGCTACTCGTAAATGGGCTGATGAAGGCTTCACTCGTGAATGGCCTGATTTAATTACTATGTCTGAAGATGTTAAAAAGAAAGTTAGTGAGAAGTGGGGGAAGTATTTTAAATAACCGATTATGTATTACGCCCTTCGGGCGTCATACATAATTATATAGAGCGCTCTAGAACTGCCATCCGCACGGCAACTCCGTTATTCACTTGTTTATAAATCATTGACCTTGGGTTCTCTACTAGGTCACCATCTATCTCAATACCACGATTAAATGGAGCTGGGTGCATGATGATAGTGTGATCTTGCATCATATTAAAACGCTTTTTGTTTAGACCGTATTCTTCCAGGTAATTATCATATTGACTAGCAAGGGCATGACGTTCCTTCTGAACACGAAGCATCATGACGACATCAGCACTAGCCATCGCCTCATCTACATCAGCAATAGACACATGCTCGCTTAAAAGTTCAGAACTAGAATTCGGCAACCATGCAGCGGGACCAGCAAGCATAACGGTCGCACCAAACTTACCCAGTCCAACTATATTAGAATTAGCTACCCGGCTGTGTTTGATATCGCCTACTATAGCTACCTTAAGACCTTCGATCTTACCGAAATGCTGCCTCATAGTTAGAAGATCTAATAAACCTTGAGTAGGATGCTCATTAGCACCTGCACCCGCATTGATTACTGATACTTGCACTTGCGGAGCCACTTCTTGAAGTATATTCTCTTCAGAGGTTCTAATGATAGTAGCCGCAACACCCATCGCCTCAAAGGTCTTGAGTGTGTCATAGAGAGTCTCGCCTTTCTCTGTACTAGAAGCTTTAGGATCAAAGTTCAGAACGTGGTAACCAAGCTTCTTAGCAGCAACTTCAAACGAGAAACGTGTACGCGTACTTGGTTCAAAGAACAAATTACAAATTATCGGATTATCAACTGACCTTGGTGCATTAGAGATTCTAGAATTAGGATTGTCAGCCCAATAATCACCTCTATTCAAAATCTCAATTATCTCTTCTCGACTAAGATCTTTAAGTAGAATTAAATCTTTGCGCATTTTAGTTTTTTCTTTTTTATCTACTGTTAACATCACTTGTTATCCCAGGAGAGTTTCAGACTTCTCCGATCCTACTATCCAAGCTCCACCTATTAATTCTTGACCAGTTTCAAAATCATAAAACGCAGTAGCCTGACCTGGAGTTATAGCAGACACAGGTTCATGAAACTCTATCTCTATACCGGTTCCATCAAACTCATCAGTAAGACTTACAGTGGCAGGCACCGCTTCCATGTTATAACGCACCTTAACCATCGCATTAAAAGTATTAGAGTTTATTTTCGATATAATATTACGATCTTTAGCATAGGCTTTTTGTCCGAACATTTTATCCCGGGTACCTACATACACTATATTAGCGACAGGATCTATCTTAATTACATAAAGCGGCTCACTATAAGCAATACCCAACCCCTTACGTTGTCCATAAGTATAATTAAAGCTACCATTATGTCTTCCTAGAACTTCACCAGAGTCAACTTTAACGATATCACCCAGTTTCTCTCCAAGTATCTTAGTCAAATAGTCTGAGTTAGTCATACCATTACTCACAAAACAAATATCCTGAGATTCCGGTTTATCAGCCACACAAAGATTAGCCTCAATAGCAATAGCTCTTACTTCTTCCTTAGTGAAATCAGCTAGAGGAAACACTGTCCTTGATAGCTGTTCCTGATTTAAACCCCAAAGCATATAGCTTTGATCTTTATTAGTTTCCTTAGGTCTTAGCAACGTAAAACTATCATTATCTAATCCAAGCTTAGCGTAATGCCCAGAAGCCATATGAGTAGCTCCAAGCTTCTCTACCGAATAAGCAAGCAAAGAGCCCCACTTCACATCATTATTACAACTAATACATGGTATCGGCGTCTCACCGCGAGCGTAAGATTGATGAAATTCTTTGATAATGCCCTCAGCAAACGCAGTACGCAGATCCAGAGCATGATGCTCCACACCAAGCTGATCACAAACCTTCACAGCATCAATTACACCGTTATCGCAACAGCGCCCAGATCCAGAAATAATCCAAGCAGTAATACCTACAACCTCATAACCAAGATTCTTCAGTATTGCTAACGCTGCAGAACTATCTACGCCGCCACTCATAGCCACGGCTATCTTAGATGTCTTAGGATTAGGGAGATAATTCATCAACCCTTTAGTATAGACTATTTAACCTAAAAAAGCAGTTTTTTTAATGTAAATCACCTGCAAAATCAGTCATTCAGACCTCTTGAAGCCAGAAAATAATACATTTTATCTAGCTGTTATGACGATGTCCCTGGGTCTATCTTGCCTAGTATGCTTAATGTCGGCAGAATCAGTACACTCATGGGTCACCTGACTCAACGTAACAATGTTGTTACTGATCAAGGGCGTTTTGCTGAAGAAAGTTCTAAATTAAATACTCAAAGAAGATACTTGCATAATTACGATGCTCCATCTGGTCAAAAAGATTTGATACAACTTTCTGGACAAGTTATTAATTATCAAGTTATTGGTCAAAACCAAGGTAAGGCTGTAACTGAATTAGAGTTAGCAGAATCATCTCTGAATACCATGAAAGATACCTTAGATCAAATTAGATCTAGTGCCTTACAGGGTGGTTCAGATACATTAAATTCAGATGATCTATTAGTTCTTGGTAAAGAGCTAAGAGAACTAGGCGAATCATTTTATACATCATCTAATACCAAAATTGGAAACCGGTATTTATTTGGTGGGATACAAACAGACAAAAAAGTTGTGACCTTCGTTCCAGGTGCTGTATTCGCTAATGCCACTTATAAAGAAGGCGCTAGCGATGCTGGAGAACGACTGGTAGAAGGAATTCAGGCTAGCGTTGGTGTTGGAGATTTATATACAGCCGAGCAAGCTTCTGCCACATATACTGGCAGTATTCCAGCAACACTTCCATTAGGTGCCAATGCTGAATTGAATTTAGTAGTAAATGATGGCTACAATGATATTAATGTTGGTAATATTACTCTCAGTGCAGGAGATAGTTTAGCTACTATTGCAAGTAAAATTAATACTGCATTTAATACTGCTGGTGGTCAAGGATCTATAGTACAAATCAGCGGCGGAGCATTAGAGTTTGATACTGCACTAATCACTAATAATAAAGAGAACGAAAGAGCAGCTATCATTCTTAATCCAGGATCTAACTTGCCTAACACTCTAAGCTCACTGGGATTAACAGCCCAAACTACCAGAGGCACAAGCACTAATGTGAAAGAAGCTTTCACAAATCTAGAAGCTGCTTACAACTCAGGTGATACTCAAGCTATAAGAGAATCACTTGTAGACATCGAATCGAATCTAGATAAATTAATAGCAATCAAATCTCAGCTTGGAGATTTGGTGAAGAAATTTAATGATTCAGTTGAAAATGCTAACTTAAGAGCAACTAATGTAAATATCAGTAAATCTGAGGTTGCCAGTATTCCAGTTGCCGAAGCAATTCAATCAGTGACAGCAGCACAAGCTACATTAACAGGGTCGATGCAAGCTGCTTCCAAAATAATGAGCACTAGTATTTTTAATTTCTTAAGTTTATAGGAGTTTTGCAATGGTTGATAGATTAAGTACAGGATTAATGTTCCACCTTCTAGGGAGACAAATAAGTGAGAATCAGAATAAAGTAATGCTGCTCTCTAAACAATTAAACTCGCAGAAAAAATTTGCTACTGCTTATGATGATCCAGTTGCAATGATTGGCACCATTGGAGTACAAGGTAGAATATTACAGAATGAGCAAGAAACAAGGAATCGCGGACAAGGCAATACAGAACTAGATGCAGCAGAGGTCTCTATTAATGGCATGAATAATATTCTAGGGAGAGTAAAAGAGATCGCTCTTTCGGCAGCGAATGATACCTTAGGAGACTCAGAGAGAGAGAATTATGCAAACGAATTAACTACACTAGTACAATCATTTACACAATTTGCAAACAATAAAGTTGGCAACACTTATATATTTTCAGGTCAACAAGGAGACTTACAGACTATTAGGTTACAAAACAACGCCCCATATAACACAGCTGTTTACAAACATAATCAAGACAATGGTCAACAAAGAATCATTGATGGCATTACTACTAGCATTGACTTTCAAGATGTTTTAACAGCACAAGCAAGTAGTGCCAAGTTAGAAAGTACCGTTATCAACCCTATTGCTGCTAGTAGCGGTAATTTAGATTTTGAGATCAATGACGGAAACGATAATGTAATTAATTTTACAGCGAACATAAGCAGTGGCGATACCTTAGCCACAATAATTTCCAAAATCAACACAGCATTTACTACTGCTGGTGGCGTAGGATCTCTTGCTCAAGAAAACCCATCTGGATACCTCCAGATGGATACAGCTCTAATAACAGGAAATACGGCTGCTGAAAAAGCCAAGATTCAAGTTATGAAAACCTCTGATTCTACTCTAGCAAACCAACTATATATTAAAAAGCAAATTAATCGAGGACAAGAAGCTGGTGTTTATAATACATTCCAAGCTCTAGATGATGCTCTTAGAAGCAGTGATACAGCTACTTTAAGAAGTTTGTTGACTAATGTTGAATTCAATCTAGGACAAATGAACACCGCACTTAGCAAGGTTGGACTTGCAATCGGTCAAATCAATAGACAAAATACTGCTTCAGATGATTTGGATATTAAATTACAGGCAGATCTTTCTGAATCACAAGATATAGATTTCGTTAAAGCTAATCTAGATATGACAAGCGCACAAGCAGCCTTGCAGACATCAATCCAAACATCATCTAATTTTTTCAATCAAACATTATCGAGGTTTTTATCATAGGAGTTTATAAATGAGTAGTACATTTGGTAGTTTAGGAATCAGCGTATCAGGCTTACAAGCATCACAGACGGGTCTTAATAATGCTGGTAATAACATAGCCAACGTCAACACACCTGGTTACTCACGTAAAAGCGTTAATTTCCAAGAAGGTGTAGTTGGCTCAGCACCTGGTATTAGCAATGAAAGATCTTATACGGGAGTAATTGTAGAGAATATCAGAAGGATTAGGGATCTATTTCTTGATAATCAAATAAGACAACAAAATTCTAATCTTGGATACAATCAAGCTGTATCAGATTTAACCATTGCAATGAATGATGCTCTTGGTGAACCCAGTGATACTGGACTGACTGCTAAGCTGAATCAATTCTTTCAATCCGCAAAAGACCTGGCAGCTAACCCTGAACTAGAAACTGCTAAAACTGTATTTATTAACTCAGCATCTGCATTAGCAGATAGTTTTAATCAAATAGATCAATCCATAGCTCTTCTCAAAGACAATATAGATGCAACTCCTACTGGACAAATTAAATCATCAGTCAGCCAACTCAACTCTCTTTTAAGTGAGTTGTCAGATGTAAATATTCAAACTATTTCTTCTTCTGGTCGTGGTGTTTCTGCTAATGATTTAGAAGATAGAAGAGACTTACTCTTAGATAAAATTAGCAGTTTATATCAATTCGACATAGTAAGAAACGGCGATGGAACATTTAATAAGCTAAACGTTAATAGCCACAGTTCAGAAGCTCAAGCAGTAGGTTCGATTGGGTTCTTGAATTATGATTCAACCATCTCTGGTATTACTAGTTCAGCAAATACTCTAACCTTAAGCGTTGATAATGGAAACGGCATCAGCACTGGACCTATGACAATTACCTTCGAAACTGGTTCTTCAATCAGAGATGTGGTAAATAAAATAAATAAAAACTTTAGCTCAGCTGGTGGCAAAGGGACCATCGCTTCAGTAGATGCTAATGGTAGACTGGCTTTAAGTACTAAGCTAATTGACAATGCTCTTAATACTAGTAGCGCTGAGGTTGATATCACAGGTGGTACAGCCCTAAGTGCATTAGGATTAAGCGTTGGAACCACTAATGGTTCTGATGGAGTCAGAACCACTGTATTAGATGGTGGAGGTCTAAGATATATTTTCGATGTAAATTCTGGAAATAATGCTGTAGATTCATATTCAAGTACTTTGATTCTTCGTACCAATGATGACGTACAATCTTCAGCTGGAAGCTTAGATAACAGCACTCTTGGAGGAAAGATCGGTGGTCTAATACACATGACTAATAAAGAAATTCCTGATATGAAAAAAATGCTTGATGAGTTTGCTATCAGCATTAAACAAGGAATCAACAATCTTCTCTCTCTTGGTATAACTAGCTCAGGGAACCAAGGAGCAACTTTATTCACTGGTACTACTGCTGGATCTATAGGCATCAATCCTAACGTAGTTAGCAATCCATCTCTAATAGCACAAGGTAAAACTGGTAACGTGAGTGATGGAGCAATAGTTTCAGAGATCGCAGACTTATTCTTCGGAACCAATAATATAATCAGTAATGGTTCGCAATCAGAAGCCATCTATTTAGATTCTCCTAGTAGCAGTGCTAGTCAGAGTACAGTTCCATTAATACCTGGTCAGCAAATTACTATTCATGCAGATGGTATCATCAACGATGGATTAAGCCCAGTAAATGCTGGTGATAATGGTTTTGGTGGTGGCAGTTTAGTAAAAATAGAATTTCTCAATGCTGCTGGTACTGTAGTCGGTTCTAGCATTGATTTCCCTACAGCCGCTGGCGCACCAAATGATCGCGTTTCTTATTCTGGAACAGTTCCAGCTGGAGCTGCTTTTGTTAGATTTAATATGAATAATACAACCTTTAACGATAATGATTTGACTAACAATCTTGGTCATTTCAAGATTTCAATAATACAAGGTTCTCAGAGTGATGCAACTTCTAATCTTAATAATCAAATTGCCACCATAGTTGGCGAATTTGGTACCAGAGGTAATATTGCTATCTCTAAGGTAGAAAATACTCAGAGCTTACACGACTCACTAGATAACCGCAAACAAAGTGTCATGGGAGTATCTCTAGAAGAGGAAGCTGCTGACCTAATCCGTTTCCAAAACGCTTTTGCTGCTAATGCCAATGTAATGCGCGTCATGTCCGAAATCTTACAAACTTTAGTAGGGATATTATAATTCCAACGTCATGCTAAAATAAATCGCATGCAGAAACAAACTCATGCACATGTAATTGATGGCAAGGCTATTGCTCAAGACATAAGATCTGAACTTAAATCTCAAATACAAACACTAAGGAAGAATAATTCTGCATTGAGAGAGCCAGGTTTAGCCGTGATCTTAGTTGGAGATGATCCAGCAAGTAGCTTCTACGTAAACAAAAAACAAGAATCTTGCACCGAAGTAGGAATTAATTCTTATAAGACAATACTTCCAGCCAGCACTACTAGAGAAGAATTAATAGGCACTATCGAAAAATATAATTTTGATGATAAAGTTGATGGGATTTTATTACAGTTACCTTTGCCTAAAGCTATCAGAGAGCATACTCAAGAAATCATCGATCATATCAAACCTAATAAAGATGTAGATGGTCTTACTAGTTACAATTTAGGCTTATTAGTAGTTAATGATCCACAAACTGTCTATCCCTGTACTCCCAAGGGTTGTATGGAATTACTCAAGCGCAGTGGTATTGACGTTCATGGTAAGAAAGCTCTAGTAATTGGCAGAAGCACATTAGTCGGTAAACCGATATCATTAATGCTGAATCAAGCTAATGCCACTGTAACTATGGCTCACAGTAAAACTGCAAACTTAGAACAAGAAATAAGAAACGCGGATATTCTTATACCTGCTATAGGTTCAGCAGAATTCGTTAAAGGTTCTTGGCTTAAACCAGGAGCAGTGGTTATTGATGTCGGGATTAATAGCGTTGAAAAAAACGGTAAAAAAACCATAGTCGGAGATACAGAATATAATACAGCTCAAGATACCGCTTCTTATATAACACCAGTACCCGGTGGCGTTGGACCTATGACCGTAGCGATGTTATTAACTAATTGTTTTGAACTGTATAAGCGAAATATTTGATGTCTCGTCATCCTGAGGAGGGCGAACATTTACACTCTCTTAAAGCCGAGGTACAATGTAAATTATGGAACTTGGACAAATCGGTTTAATTACATGTCTGGCTTTAGTTAACGGCCTAGTATTGCTTGGGTTAAGCATTACTATACAGAAAATATTCGGGATCTCAACTAAAGGTAAGGTCAAGCATGAATCTTACGAGTGCGGCATGAAGCCTGAGATGGACGCAAAAGTACAGTTTGATATTAAGTACTATCTTTTTGCCATCATGTTTATTGTGTTTGATGTTGAGTTTGTATTCTTAATGCCATGGGCTAATTTATTTAATGCTAGTGAAGTTGGTAATAGAACTTTTATCATCATTGAGGCTTTTATTTTTGTGGGCATCTTAATGATGGGCCTTGTTTACGCTTGGAAGAAAGGCGCTCTTAACTGGAATCAGGAAGCAGTATAAATAGCATTAGTAGCTCATAAATATACCTAACTCACATCCCAGATTCAATGATCGCTGCTTTGATCAGCCAAGTTCATTCCAGAGATCAATTTAATTATTAATGAGTTTATATTTCTGAGCTACCACATTACTCTTATTAAGTAATTAGCTATGTGATGATATTGATTAATATCTCCCTTGTTCCTCTACCTTCCTAATATATACAAAGCAAATTTAGACGTTTTTTTGATAAGGGTTTCTTAATCTTAATCTTTTGAGGAAGTTCTGCCGCTTCGCGGCATTTGCGCTGCGCGCGGCTTAATTAAATTAATTAGCCGTCCGCAGGACACCGCGCCGAAGGCGCGGAACCATAACAAAAATGAGCTTTAGATTTAGTTTTATTATTAACGAGATGAGTAATTAAGTTTCTCTATATACTTCGCGATTTGGTCCACTTCTATATTAATTTGATCACCTGTTTTTAATTGAGCAAGATTGGTCATTTCCCAGGTCTTAGGAATAATACAAACTTTCACGATATTGTCTTCAATTCCAGCCACTGTCAAACTTATGCCATTCAAGGCAATAGAACCCTTATGAATAATATATTTGTCCAAGGATTCAGGAATTTTAACTTGTAATTCATAGCTTCCATCAGCATTAGTTATTGAATTAAGAATCCCGATACCATCTACATGTCCTTGCACTATATGTCCGCCCAATCTATCTATCGGTCTCAGACATCTTTCTAGATTTACCTTAGTACCTTGCTTATAAGAATTAAAATTAGTGAGCTTCAGTGTCTCATCTATAGCCGTAACCCAGAAACCACCAGAACCAATCCTAGTAACCGTTTGACAAACTCCATCTATAGCAATGCTATCACCAAGCTTCATATCTTCTAGAATTAACTTAGCTTGAATTTCGATATTAAGATTAGTAGCTTCTCTGTTTAAAGAAACAATATTGCCTTGTTCTTCTATAAGACCTGTGAACATTGCCCTGATTATATCAGCAACTACTCACCCCGTTAAACAATTATTTTCTATTAAAAATCCTTCAAACCAGGATGGGGATAGGGGTTCCGCCGCTGCGCGGCGGTTGCGCTGCGCGCGGCTTAATGAAAAAAATTGAGATTTAGACTTAATTTATTATTTGATGAAGAAACTAGTTACTTATATCAGAGGTTAAATGACCCGTCTTACTTATTAATAAAAATGCAAGACTAGAAAAATATTCGCCAAAACCCGCACGGTAACTAGGATATCAAATAAACTCTCAGGGGACTTTTGACCCCTTTCATTTCTCTAATAAATTTAGGACAATTTATTGTTATGGATCACTATCCTTCCCATGTATTATTTATGTTTGGCTTTTCAATGGAAATGCCCCTTGGCATGGCATTTCTCAAAGCTTCCCTTAATGAGATTAATCTAACTGATGTGAATATTGCTCTATGTTTAGTATTTTCAATTATTGGAATCTATATTATTTGTGTAGGAGGTATAATGTATCCAAGAGGTAAGAAAAAAGATGGATGCTAATTGGATAATTTACGGTTATTTATTTTTTATAACAGCAGGAGCTACCTGGATTTTAATCTCTCATTTAAAGCAGAATAAAGCAAATACTTCTAAAGATTTGAAAAAACAACTGAATCTAATGTATCTATAGAACTTTCGCTGACAAGATTTTCACAGGATTAGCAGTACCATCAGAACCAGGATAAGGAGCAATATTGTCCTGAACGATTTTATTAACTACGTCCATGCCCTTAACTACTTGTCCGAAAACAGCATAGCCATAAGAATCTACACCACCAGGATTAAGTGATGGCAAAGGTGCTAAATCAATAAAGAATTGAGAGCTAGCTGAATTAGGATCAGAAGTACGCGCCATGGCTACGATACCAGCTTTATTATGACTAAGTTTTTTAGACCACTCGTGCTTAATGTAACGAGGCTGTTTAGTTTCTGGATCAACGAAGTTACCACTACCATTACCATTCGGGCAGCCACCTTGAACTACGAAGCCAGCAATAATCCTATGGAAAATTAATCCGTTATAGAATTTTCTTTCTACTAAATCTTTAAAATTACCAGCAGTGATAGGAGCTTCGTCCATAAACAGTTCTATCTCAATAGGACCCTTCTCTGTTTCCATCAACACAATAGGGTTCTTATGATTTTGTTTAGCATCTACTTCTTTAACTAATTCTGATTCCATTTTTTTTATTTCCGTTATTGTCGTCGTTGTTTTAGACTCTTCTACTTTAGTACTAGTTTTAGTGTCTTGTGCTTTAACCACCAGAAACACTGCTACTAGTAAACCTAAGGCTAATATACTGATTAATTTTGAGTTCATGAAACTATTATACTACTGTAGCTTCGGTAGCTTCAGATTCTTTAGTGCCAGATTCTTTCTTATTAGCTTTCGCTGTTTCTTGATCTATAAGCTTCTGCTGGAAATCCTTAGCAATACGAGAAGTATCTTCACGTAATCTAGTTTTCTTAGTACCAACAAGTTTACGCATGTAATAAAGCTTAGCTCTTCTAGCTTTACCTTTACGCATAGATTTCACTTCTATTACTTTAGGTGAATTGAATAAGAATACCCTTTCTATTGCCACACCCTGAAAGATTCTCCTAACAGTAAAAGTCTTATTAACACCGCCACCTTTAATAGCAATAACCATGCCTTCAAAGTTTTGGTGACGCTCTTTAGTACCCTCACGGATTAGAACCTTAACTTTCACAGTATCACCTACTTGAAAATCAAACTGTGTTGCTTTTAATTGGCTTTTCTCTATTGCTTTAATTATTTGCTGGCTCATGATTTTTTTGTTTTTGCCTCAATCGGTATTACATTATATATTAGTTATTGCCGATCAAGAGGCTAATATTAGCAAAAAACCAGCCCCAAAACAGCTTAATTTAAAGTAATTACACTATTTTTTTAGGTTTATAGCGATTATACTTAATTAAATGTTATCGCATACTTTTGATCTCCCTAGGATTGCTCCAGATTTTAAGTTAGGGCAGGCTTATTCAACAAATACTGAACCCCTTGGTGTTGCTGAAACAGTTCAATTACCTATCGTTACTCCTCGGAATGCTTTAAGAGATTTAGCTTGGGCTCATCAAATCAATCGAAAAGAAGATGTAACAACGATTGTAGAAAAAACTCCTAATCTTCAAAAAGCTGCTAAAGAAGTTTTAAGTACCATTAATCAAGCTGCAATATTTTCCCAACGTCCTGAAATACTTGAATTGCTCAGAAAAGCAGAAAAAGTAATTCCAAAAATTACAGACCTTGCTAGAGATCTACCACAATTTACCGCTAATAATTCATCAGATCCAGTTGAAGTTTATACGATAGGTGAACAAGTTAAAACTTTTGGCACTGGGGATAAGTATGAAGATATTTATAAACAAGCGGATTTCATAGTTTCACTTAATAAGACAGAACTCGACCACGAACCAGAAATCTCTATGGATTTGATGAAAATAATTACAATAGATGGGATTCAATTAAATGCAACCATTCATCCTTTTAACGATGGACATAAACTATTGGACCTACATGTTGTTGATGGAACAAAATTAACAACTCTCCCCATATTTAGAATAGAATTAGATAATTCAAATTCTATCTACAATATAGATATGGAACCATTTGCGGACATTCCAATTCCTGGTGGATTTAAGTTTGCCTATCCTACTTTTCTGCATCCAATTGAAGGAAAATTAATCATAAATTGTCCTGCTACTCACTTAAATAAAGACGATCCACAAATTGCTGCCGCTGTTTAAAAAGTGAAAACCTTCAAAAAACCCTCTTCAAAAACGCAGGGTCAGTATTACTTCTGCCTTGTTGAAACCAACCAGTCTATAACTTCATCAAACTCATCAAGAAACTGATCTAATAATGGTAAGTCTTTGAGCTGATGTTTCAGCATATTATCCCAGGCGTTCCTCAATTCTGTAATTCTATCCATATCTTTCATTAATTCTTTGGTAGGTAACTCTACACCTTTAAACTCACACTTCTTAGTTAGTATCTTTAAAACTTCTGATGAGCTTGGACGTAAGTCCTTTCTTCTATAAATTTCTACAATATCATAAAGATCTCGTGGTAAACATCTCTCGACTGAAGCTCTGAGCTTCTCTGCGAAAGCTTCTGCGTAAGAATATGAATTAATATAGAATAAACCATCTTGAAAATCTGAATAAGAGTGATTAACAGTAGATTTGACTGGTTTTGTTATTAAAGCCTCATCAGCAGTAAGATCAAGCTTAATTCTTGGCAAGCTCCCCAGTCTGCGTATAGGTCCATGATAAGTAATTTTACCTTTTACAGCAGCATTACCTCTTGCATTTTCACGTTCCTTAAAATCCATTTCTGCAACAGGCAACTCTATACCGCTATTTTCATAAACCCACTCTGATATGGCAGCAAACCGAGCTTCAAGAAAATCAGAACTTAATTGAGATTCTTTTTTAAGCGTAAAATCTAAATCCTCAGAAAATCTGTAAGCTTCAAAGAAACATTTTTTCAAACAAGTCCCACCCTTAAAGACCCAATTATCTCTTAGTTCAGTATCATAGTGAATACCAGCAAGGACCCACCCCAGTACATAATCTTTTTCTATAACATCTAAGCTTAGACCGAGATTGGCAGAAAAATCATTAATCTCATTTTTACTTATCATAGTTGAAAATCCTCCGACCAACTATTTGAAATCCATAAGTGCCATTTGCTTACTAATTGGTCCCGAGGGAGCTTGATATCCAAATTAGAATATCCTGCACTTAGATTTTTCAAAGCTACTGCTATGATAGCTTTTTCTTGCGGAAAAAACTTTTCTGTAATAAAACCAAGCCGCTTAAAAACCACACCCTTATTGAACTTCAGAGCATAATCTATCAATAGATTGATATTTTTATGCTTGGAATCTAAGTAGTTTTTATAAAACTCTACTACTTGTCTAATACCTCCACCGTAAGCAGGTTTATAAAACATATCTATGATTGTTTTACTAGGATCAGACACTTGTACTTTAGTTTGTCCTTGCCACACTGTTTTAGTACCAAACACCATAGGCTCTTGTATCGTATGTAATAAATACTTAGTACCATTCAGATCATATTCTTTTTTTGGTTGTTGTTTAGTTGTTAATATTAGAACTGTATTGAAAATCTGTTCAGTGAGATCCAGATACTCACAAGCAGTCCAACCTGCTATATAACAAGGCTGAAAAAGTTCAGTAGCAACAGCCCAAGGATATTCCAATGGTGGTGTTTGCATATTTGATGGCAAATCTACTGGCACATAATAACCTCTCTTGACACGAGATAACCAACCTTGCTTAGAAAAACTATAAAGAAACCATCTAGCTTGCTCTCTTGATACATTTAAAGCCTTAGTAGCCCAATCAACATCAATAAGCTCAGTTTTAGAGTCTGCTAACTGTGATAGTTTGAGTTTCAATTCAGATTGTTTATTTGGTAAATTCATACTATATTTTATATGTAATTAATTAAGAAAACACTAATTAACTTTATATATAATATACCATTAAACTATATTTTGTATCTAGTTAACAAGTAAAATACTAATTATTCATATATAAAATATAGTAGATTATATATTAAGATAAAGATCTGACAACCTTCAAAAAACCATCTTCAAAAACGCAGGATCAGTATTGCCGCCAGAAAGAATTAGCCCTATCTTCTGTCCTGGTTCAATCTTAAGCTTATGGAACATGAGAGCAGCGACAGGCACAGCAGAACTGGGTTCAATTACTAGCTTCATTCTAAAAAACACAAACTTCATAGCCTCGATAATCTCGGCCTCGCTTACTACTGCTATGTCATCTATAAGCTCTTGAACAATCGGAAAAGTTATCTCGCCTGGAGTACAAATACTTAAACCATCAGCGATAGTCTTCGGAGCTTCAATCTTGACTCGCGAACCTTTCTTAAGAGACTGATACCAATCATTAGCCATCTCAGGTTCGACACCATAACCTTTAATTCCTGGTTGAAGACTCTTGGCTGCAATCAAGGTCCCCGCCAGTAATCCACCACCTCCTAGCGGTGCCATAATCACATCTAAATCTTGAACGTCTTCCAGAAGTTCATATGCAGCCGTTCCCTGACCAGCAATGATATCCAGATTATCATAGCCATGAATCAATGCAGCTTTGTTATTCTGTTTCAAGTCAGCAATAATCGCATCACGATCATCAAGATTACGATCAAAGAATTCCAAGCTAGCACCATAGCCCTTAGTAGCCTCTATCTTAGATTGAGGTGCATCCTTAGGGATATAAATCTTAGCTGGTATACCTAGAATCTTAGCTGCTAAAGCCACTCCCTGAGAATGATTCCCAGAAGATACCGCAACTACACCATGCTCTTTCAATTCTGGTCTTCGCTCTAATAATTTAGCAATGCAATTATAAGCACCACGAAATTTAAACGCACCAATTCTCTGAAAATTTTCACACTTGAAATATACCTTCGCTCCCAGCATCTCATCAAAGGTATGCGAGGTCATCACTGGAGTACGATGTGCAACGTTCTTAAGACGCTTAGCAGCTTCTTCAATATCATGCAAAGCAATATTTGCAATCATTGTCATAGATACTATTGTAGCAATTATGCTCTCTCCATTGCTAAGACATCAGACATATTGTTAATAGTAACCATAATTTTATTAAGCTCTTCTCGCCCTCTCACATTCAAAATTATTCTTAATAAAGCGCTATTCGATGTTGGTCTCTCTTTAACCTTAAAGTCACTAATATTTATTCCAGCATCTGCAACTAAAGTGAGTATATCCTTAACTACTCCCACTCTATCCACCACCTCAATATTAATGTGTGCTGGATAAGTATTTTCACCCTTAATAGTCCAGTTAAGTTCCATAATTCTGTCAGTCTCTACTTGCTTGAGATTATGACAATTAAACCTATGAATAGTAATTCCTTTACCCTTAGAAATCACTCCCATAACGGGCTCTCCAGGAATTGGCATGCAGCATTTAGCAATGTTATAAAGTAATCCATCTAATTCTGGGATCTCAGCTCTATCACCTTTCGATGCAGCTTTACGAGGTTTAATTTTATGTAATTTCTCCAGATCATCTTCATCATGCTTCTCACCATATTTAGTACCATGTAATTTATGCTGAATTTGAGCAACAGTAGTATCTCCAGAACCAATACTTGCAATTAAATCTTCTGCGGTTTTATAATTCAGCTTCTCTGCAACAGCCTCTAATTCTGGAGATTTAACGAAGTGTTCTAAACCTTCTTTCCCAAAATGCTCTTCAAGCATTTGCTTACCTATAACTAAGTGCCTATCTCTGTTCTGTACCTTATACCAAGATTTAATCTTATGCTTAGCCTGATTGGTTTTCACGAAGTTCAACCAACTAAGATTCGGGTGAGCTGTCTTAGATGTAATAACCTCTACCAAGTCTCCATTTTGCAGTTTGTAATTTATAGGAACTATCTTGTCATTAACTCTAGCACCCGTACAAGTATCTCCGATCTTAGAATGGATCTTATAGGCAAAGTCAATCGGCGTCGAGTCCACAGGTAAAGTGAACACATCACCCTTCGGTGTTAATATATAAACCTCTTGCCCCAGAATATCTTTCTTAACAGTATCAACATACTCAGTCGCATCCTCCACATCTGTATGCCAGGAAATAAGCTGCCTAATCCATGTTAATTCTTCTACCTCTTTAGCCTCTGCCTCATGAGAGCCACCACTCTCTTTATAATTCCAGTGCGCAGCAATACCATTCTCCGCTATCTCATGCATTTCACGAGTTCTAATCTGCACCTCAAGTGGTTTACCAAAAGGGTTAATTATAGTAGTGTGCAGAGATTGATATAAGTTACTCTTAGGCACAGCGATATAATCCTTAAACCTTCCTGGCATCGGTCTAAATGACTCATGAACTAGCCCCAAAGCAGCATAACAGTCCTTCACATCATTCACTAAGACCCTGATACCAAGCAGATCATAGACTTGCAGATCTTCTTCATCATTAACAATTGTGTTAGTTCCAGGTTTCTTAAGTTTCAAGTAAACACCATAGAAATGTTTTGCACGTCCATAGATCTCTGCCTTAATACCATTCTTCAGTAAGACCTGCTGTATCTTCTGCTGAGTAACTTTGATCTGCG
The DNA here is from genome assembly GCA_964512985.1 of uncultured Gammaproteobacteria bacterium. Classification (GTDB taxonomy): domain Bacteria; phylum Cyanobacteriota; class Vampirovibrionia; order LMEP-6097; family LMEP-6097; genus CAYPGT01. The sequence continues at coordinate 28,505 of CAZELI010000026.1, forward strand.
CTTCTCTTTCTTCTTGTTTACTACTTACTAAGAGTTTCACCTTCTCATATTCTTCAGGATATAAATGCTTAAAGCATAAATCTTCCAGTTCAGTTTTGATCGCATGTAAACCGAACCTATTAGCCAATGGAGCAAAAATATCTAAGGTCTCTCTTGCAATGCGATAACGCTTCTCATCATTTAAATATTGGAGCGTCTGCATATTATGCAATCTGTCAGCGAGTTTCACAAGAACCACTCGCATATCCTTAGCGATGGCTAGAAGCATTTTACGGAAGTTGTTAGCTTGGGCTTCTTGAGTTGATTTAAAATTCAGCTTACCTAATTTAGTTACACCATCTACTAACTCATAAGTAACCTCACCAAAGTTCTTCTTCATTTCATTGATAGAAGTTTCAGTATCCTCAAGCACATCGTGTAAAAGCCCCGCACAAATAGTAGGAGTGTCACATCTTAATGTGATTAAAGTTTTAGCAACAGTAACAGGATGAGTGATATAAGCATCACCACTTCTGCGCGTTTGGTTTATATGTTTCTGGAAGGCAAATTCATATGCTTTCTCAATAACCTTAATAGAATCTGGATCACGTTTCTGCTTCTCTAAAGCATCAACCAGGTCCTTATGCAATATTGGTTTTAATTCTTCTACAGGCATGGGAAATTAAGCTATAGCATAGCTTATACAGTGTTATTCCACACCTTTAAAAAGGTGGCTTAATTACAATTAACAAGCTTTTAGTATTAATGAATAATATCTTTATAGTTAACTGTTTTCAGTAAAAAACATCTCAATATCTCCACCAATCTTAAATCTAGTAGGTATTTCTAGAGCATTCATTTCTTGCTTATCAAGAACATCCTCCAATTGATTTAATCCAAAATCATTTTTACTGTCATGAAAATCTTTACCATTCACATTAAAATCTCTGGTATCTTCTTCACTTTTAATAGCAATATATCT
>CAZELI010000027.1:0-27161 GCA_964512985.1 uncultured Gammaproteobacteria bacterium
CTTGTAAGGCTATTTTCTTCGGGCAAATGAAGTTAACTTAGACCTGAGTAGTCACCCAAGAATTATAGAAAACTCGGGAATAATTTATTTAGGTGGATTTATAGCCATAGTATCTGGTCTTGCGATCATCGAACTTCATAATATTTGGACAAGAGATTGGACTGTTTTAATAACAGTTGTCGGTTGGTTAGCTTTAGTTAAAGGAGTATTGTTATTAATATTTCCAAAATTTTTAGTTCAATTCAAATCTCTATATAAGCCTGAAAATCTTAATATATTTATGTTCATTTATTTTGCCCTTGGTCTCATTTGTTTATATTTTGGTTTTTTCAAGGCTTGATTTTGATTCTATCTGCATATGCCGATCAAAGACTCAGTCTAGAAGCTTATGTTGCGATTAAGAGGATGTCTCGCCAGTAATTTCTCTCACTACTTTTGTAACATTATCTCTGGTAAAAGGTTTGAGTATATAGTAAATAGCACCTTCTTGAATGCATTCTGCAATTAACTTCTCTTCACCCATAGTAGAGCACATGATCACTTGTGCATTGGCATCATAATTAATAATCTGTATCAAAGCATCTCTACCACTAAGTACTGGCATATTAATATCCAAAAAAACTAAATCAGGTTTTGTTGTTTTATAAAGTTCTATACCTTCATTGCCATTTTCAGCTTCAGCAATAATTGACTTGCCCATGTTTTCAAGAATCTCTCGCAGTCTAGTTCTCATAAACAGTGAATCATCAATCAATAAAACTCTTTCCATAAATTACAACATCGTATGATAATAACTCATATCCTCTGTTACTGTACTCATAAGACCTTTCATCATATTAATATTCACTAATAGATGATTTAACTTAGAATTGACGTTATTAATACTGGAATTAATAAGCTGACTAGAAGTGTTCTGCATTCCTACCGATTCTTCAATTAAACAGGAAATAGTACTAATTGAAGAAGATGTCTTTATTAACATTCTTGTAGTAGATTTAAGTTCATCTTTCATTGAAATAACTTTTTCTCCAATCATACTAGTAGAATCACTGGCTCTAGTAGCTAGATCTTTAACTTCTTTAGCAACTATCGCAAATCCATCTCCCGCCTCTCCAGCTCTGTTTGCTTCTATAGCAGCATTCAATGCCAAAATATTTGTTTGATTAGAAATATTAGAAACAACATCAATAACTTTACTAATCTCCGTACTCCACCTCTTGATATTTTCAACTAATTCATTTGTCTTGCGAGAATCATTTAGTGTGGATAATGTAGTATCTTTGGTGTTACCAAGAATCTTTTTCGTACTTACTACCATAGTATTCACAGCATCACTAATATTCTGGACTTGTAATTTTAATTCTTCTGATAAGGCTATAACTCCTCGTTCCATGACCAGATTAAACAATTCCATTTCTGCCTGTTTCTTGGCCATAGTTTTCATTTCGTCTTGTTGTCTATTTACTGAATATAGTAAAAATATCAATTCAAAAATCACCCAAGCTGCATGTTCAAGCCAGCGCCATTCCTCAGTAGCGATTACCCCAAATACCGATTGGGGATAATATATACTTCTAATTAAATGGTCCAATGTAGTTATACCAGAAGCCATATAAAGTACATTTTTATCTCTATATAATGCTAAAAATGCTAACGATCCAAATATATGGAAATGAGTCTCAATCCGACCTCCAGTTAAATGGATTAATAGTGCAGAAAAAAGCATTTGTGCAATGGCAATACTTAGTCTACTAGCAGTAGATCCGCGTTTGAAAAAAAACAAAACACAAGGCATAAGACATAGAATCGCTCCTAAGAATATTGCAGCATAAACATGTAAATGAACCGAGCTCTGAACACCTATCCAGGTTTTTGGAGATATAAATAAAGCACAGAGAATAGAAGCCACCCATTCTGTTAACAATAGAATTATAAAAGCAAGATCAGTTTTATAATAAATTTTACTTTTGTAACCTGCAAGAACTTCATTGCTTCGTCTTGCGATATCTTGTTTTATTTGTGTTTCTTTCTTGATCATTTCATTAAACCAATTGCTTGTTGACCTCATGGTTACTGCTTTCTAACGGCATTAATTTACCTTCGGTTAATAAGGAGGTACTGAGATATTGTAGAAAATAGTCCAGGAATTCTACTGAACTTAAATCTTCTGTTTGATATAGAAGTTCATCAAATTTAAGTGCCGAGAAATCTCTATCATCTTTTAATCGAACTTCATAATGAGAATAAACTTTCTGTTTAAATCTGGCACTAGCTGTGCCCATATTTATGCTTGCTTTAAATTGATCATTAGGCAAATTTTTAACTAAGGCTGCTATTTCAGGATAATTATCATAAAGATCAACTAAATCTAATGGTAATGATGCAATTACAAGTGCTCTGGGATGCTGTTGTAGTTTATGAATTATGTCATTGAATTTTTTTAACCGATAATTATTCTCTGGGTTGCTAGGATTAGTGAGCATTTCAAAAACATTTTCTATATATATTAAAAAAGATTGACTATCATTTATCAATGGTAAAACTTTGTCCATTTGATCTGGTGAGAGTATAAGCGTAGCAGCATTAATATGTATGAAAGTCCTTTTTAATTCTTTGGCAACCAAGTTGGTTAAATATATTTTTTCAATCTCTGCTTTACCTGTAATCAAGAGCATTTGATTCTTTAATTTTTGTATTTGAGTAACAAGATCGTTATAGTTACTTTCAAGAATCTGTGGTAAACAGCAAGTAAGATTCTGATCATAAATCTCAATGGCTTTAGTCCTATTCTTGTATTGAGACAATGCCTCTTGATTCTGATTAGCTTCTTTTATAAGATCTAACTCTTCACTACTTAAATTAAATCTCTCTGCAAGTGCATTACTAAATAGATCTTTTAATTCTATATATGATTTTAGTAAATATTGGAGCTTATCAGAGCTTATACTAAATCTAGGATCTTTAATTTTGATGGCTAAAATTTGAGCTGTCTTAAAACCTAAAATCTTATGAGTAAGAGCCTTACACCATAACTCCCATATTTCACTGTTATATTTTCCTTGAGCAAACAAGTCCATATTCTGATTAAAAGCTAATTTATATATGTTTAAATCATCATCGTTGAAGCTATCAAGAGCTAGGAACCGGAGGCAAATATTATTCAAAAAAGAAAAGAACTCTTCTTCTGTGCAAGTCTCATGCATAGTTACGATTGCTTTACTACGAATATATAAACTATGTTGACCATCAAGACAAATGCCTTCGAAAGTTTTAATTAATTCAGCCTTATCTGTAAGATGTGTCAGTGCGGTGAGTATGTTGCTCTTAATGCCATCAATATCTGGATTTGTTTTGATCTCCGTAAGTTCGTTAACTAAGAATTCTTTGGCACGAGCTTCATTTAATTCAATAATCCCAATAGCAGCCTCTTCATAAAAACTATTAAGAGCCTTATATTGTCCCCATTTTGTTCTAGCGTTTTTTAATAGAGTTGTTAATACTTCATAACTATCATCATGTTGAAAAGCTACTACTGCTCTTACTACTTCTAAGGTAATTAAACCTAATTCTTTAGGTGGTTCCTGTAAATGATCAGTAAGTCGGGTAAAGGCTCTCTCTTGCTGTCTTAGATTTTGGGTTTTGATCCACTTGACCCAAGAAGCAGTATCTCTGTGATTAAATCCATAAAAAACTTTATACAGAGGCTGTCTGTTAATACCAGCAAATAAACGATTCAATCTATTTTCAAGTTCAATTTTTAAACTTAGAATTAGTTTTTTATAATTCACAGAAAGATACCAAACTGCAAGACCTATCATTAGTAGGCTCATATACATATTGAATTTGGTAAAACCCAGTGTGAAAAATGATGCAGTATTATACATCCCCCCCCTCTTCTCCACCTTATACCCATTAGAGTTCTTTTAAAATCATAAATCATGCAATATCTATTCAGGGGTAAATGCTCAGTATGGTTTCTGATTGAAACTTAGTAGAAATGGGAAAACTGTAGTTAACAACTATGCCATTGAGTACTGAAAAATTCCTCGAAAAACTGGATAATCTTGCCACTATTTCTCCTGTGGCAGTTGAATTGATACATAAACTTGCAGATCTAAATACAAGTAGAGAAGAAATAGTAAGGCTCACTGAGAGTGACGAAGTGATTTACGCAAATTTGTTTAAATATATTCAATCTGCTTCGTTTACTTTACCTAGTTATCCAAGCAATACTCAACAAGCTATTGAAATCTTAGGACAGTATGGGCTACGTAATTTGATCTTTATGATTACTGCAAGAGGTATCTTTCTTAATCTAGCTCTATGGCAGAGGAGTTTATTAATAGCACTTCTATCTAAATTAATTGCAGAAAGATTAGGTTATGATCCAGCACATGCCAGTAATGTTTATATATCAGCCCTAATGAGTAATTTTGGACAGATGATCTTTAAAACATTTTATTCACAAGAGTATTCTAAAATACCTGAAGAAATTTCATATAGTGATTTACTTATAGAAGAAAAAAAGACCTTTGGCATTAACAGTTTGGAGCTATCTTATGAAATTGCTAAAGCTTACAAAATGCCGTCTACTATTATTGATCTTATTAGCAGTCAGAGACTGGCTTTCAATGATTCTAAGTTTCTGCAAGAGAATGCTATTATTTATGCGGCACAATCGCTTATTAATAATGAATGCTTGGATTATAATGATATAGAAGAGACTCTTGATAAAGATTTGTTCAAATTATATGGGCTTGAAGCTATACAAATAGACCCTGATTTGCTTAAAGAATGTAAGAAATTAGCTAGTGCTTTCAGTGGAATATAAGAACTATGGGGGATGAGTTGATATTAGAACAATTTCTAAGTGAAACTCATAGCAATATAGTTGCCTTTGACTCAGAATTATTACAATTAGAAAAAGAACCAAGTAAATTAGAGTTATTACAATCACTCTACCGTCGCATGCATAGTATTAAAGGCATGGCAAGTTATTTTTCTTTTACTGATTTTCAGAATTTAGTACATAATACAGAAAACATTTTTAGTTCATTGATTGAACAAAATGAAACTGAACGCAATCAATCTATTGTTGCTGATAAATTGATAGATTCATTTTTCAAAGTATCTGATACTTTGAAAGACCAATTAGAAACTATACGCAAGAACAATATGCCAAAAGTTAAGGCTAGGCTAAGTCCCTTACAGTTAAAGGCACTAGAAAGTCTGCAAGTGAATAAAGATGACCTTGAGCTTGATCAAAACATAGTTATTGACAATAAGATCCTGGAGACTTTGAATTCACTAAGTTCAGAATTAATGCTGGCTCAAAATCAACTTGAAGCAAGAATCGAAGAGCCAAATCTTGATAGAAGTGATTTAGAATCAATTGCTTATAAACTCAATATTATTACGCAAAAAATTAATAAAAAAATATTACAGATCAGAATGCAACGTCTATCAACGATCAGTAATAAATTAAAGAAAATGGTTCGTGATATTGCGCAACAACACAATAAGTCAGTTGATTTTGTGATTGAAGGTGAGAATATTGAAATAGATCGTAATATTATGGAATTGATCAAAGATCCATTGATTCATATTTTACGTAATGCAATTGATCATGGCATAGAAGACTCTGAAGCTAGAGCCGCATTAGGAAAGGATCCTGTTGGTCATATTAAGCTTAAAGCTATATTTCATAAAAATCATATCTTCCTGCATATTAGTGATGATGGTAAAGGTATTGCTGTAGCTGATATCAAACAAAAAATCATTGAGAAAGAAATTCTTACAGAAACTCAGTTAGAGCAAATGACAGATAAAGAAATTTTGGAATTGATTTTTTTACCTGGGTTTAGTACTAAGAGTGAGGTTACACAGATCTCCGGACGCGGAGTTGGTATGGATGTAGTGAAGACCAATATTAATAAGCTAAATAGTACTATTGAAATTATTAGTGAAGAAAGCAAAGGAACTGAATTTATAATCAGGCTGCCACTAACTCTGGCTATCGAATCTGCTCTAACTGTTGAGATAAATCAGATTAATTATTTAATTCCAGCAAGCTATATTCAAGAGGTTGGTAGAATTGCTAAAAATGAAATTGATATAGAGCAGCAGATTGATATTAGGGGTAAGAAGATACCTTTAATTAATCGTTCTGAATTGTTGTCCGGAATAAAATCTGAGACTGATAGTCCTTATATCGACTTTGTGATTATTGATTTACTGGATACTAGCTATGCTTTTGCCGTTGATTTAATTAAGAACTTACAAAACGTTGTGTTTAAATCTCTGCCAGCAATTAAGGATGGTTTAGATTATTTTACAGGGGCTACTATAGTGGCAGATGGCTCTGTAGCATTGATTCTCAATATGGAGAAAGTATATAAGGAACCTAGACAACTTATAGCCAGAGAAATTCCTAAACAAACTGAGATCTGGGAAGGAATGCAATCTGAAACTGTTTTAAGTTTTAAGATCGCTAATCAAGTGTTTGCTATTGATTATAACTTAGTTAAAGAAATTTCGACGGATAAAATAGTAACTAATATTCCTGGTTCAGAGTCTACTGGTTTATTTAATCTGAGAAATAAAATTATCCCAGTAAGAAAATTTGCAGAAAACGATAATATTCTCATTGTATTAGATTTAGAGCAAGCTGGATTATCATCGATAACAGTCGATGAGCTTGGCAGTATCATTAGTCTTGATCAAGCTATCCAGCAAGAGATTAAAATTTTTCCGCTATCAAGTCTTTAATATCATGGTGCAGTTTACGTACTTGGCTTGCATTTAATTCAATCTGTTTAAGATTGAATTTTATATAGTTAGGCTGAGTCATAAGTTCATCAATATCATAATCATCTACAAATTCTAGAAACGCTAATTGATTTGCCATCTCTATTATTGAATTAGCTAGCTGATAATTAGTATCTTCCCAGTGTAGTGACTGAGTTTTAATGATATTAAGTATTGTTTTGGGTAAATTATAATTAGATAAAATTTGATAACTAAGGTCAACGCCTCCAAAGTCATACATGAGGGCTGCTATATAAATATTACTGACTTCATTAAGTTGTAAACCCATTCTCTGTGCAAGTTTTTTAGCACAAAAAGCTCTGAATACATTTGTATACCAATTATCTGGGCAAAAAAATATTTTCCTTGCGGCAATGAAAAATATTAAGTCTCTTAAACCATATAGTCCTAAATAATTAAGGCTTTCTTCTAATGTATTGATATTACGCCGTACAGCAAATGCTGCTGAGTTAGTATATTTCATAATATTGGCATATAAAACTTGATCTAATAATATTAATTCAGCAATTTCTGCAATGCTGGTTTGTGGTCTATCTAAAATATTAAAAACTTCGATTGCGACTGGTGATAAAACCGATAAGGCGTCTAATTCATTTATTTTTTTTGTGATTTCCCCCGAAATGCCCATAAAGACTATATTCCCGAATACTTAATATTTGCTAACTGGGTAGAATCAGGTGTCTGTAGTTTAGAAGATCAAAAAAACAAAAAGCGAGAGCCACTCATAACTCTCGCTTTCTATTTCGTTTTCTATCTCGCTTCTGAAAATCTATTTAGACTTATGATATTCTTTGTCCTTGTCTTTCCAATGTGATCTAAGTTCATCTCTGTCAACAAATCCATCTTTGTTTGTGTCGATTTTTGTGAACTTAGAAGCTACATCGTTTTTCACATCGTTTAGAGTGATGACTCCATCTTTATTGGTGTCATGCTCCTTAAACATTTTCACTGCGTTGTCTGTCATTTCTGCACTGGTCACTTTTCCATCACTATTGGCATCCATATATGTGAAGAATTTACCTTTATGATGATCTCCATCTTTGCCCTTGCAAGCTATAACTTCATTTGCTAAAGAACCTAATATAATCAAAGCTAGAAGCGATATTGTTATTTGTCTCATTGTTTACTCCTTTAAATCAATTTCACTATTAATTATACGAATGGGTTATAAAAAACCTTTGTTATTAAGAATATTTAAGATTGGTACTTATAAGACGCACCCGAAGGCATAGCCTTCTTTAGTTTCTATAACTCCTGTTTTTAAATAATTAGATATTATAGTTTTACCTTTATTATCACCTTCATGTCCTCTTGAGCCAGTGATACCACCGTGATAAACAAGCATGCCATTGGTTTTAAAGAGAAGAACTTCACCTGAAGTATTAGTCATAAAAATCTTGGCTTCTTTGTTTTCGTTATCTACATAAATAGTCGCTCCTGGCAGTGATTGAGCTTGATTCCATAAATCACTTTTTAACCAAGTACTATCTTTGCCTTTTGGTTTACTAAAGATCACAATGGTTTTAAGTTTGTGATGATAGTTGCTTAAAAGTCTATTGAGTTCAGCCATGGAAGCTCTACTACATGGACAATGAGGATGAACAAATATCAGTAAAGTGTCTAACTTGGGATCAAGTTTAAGTTGTGAATTAGTTGGCCAAGATTGTAAAGTAGTGAGTTGAGAGCTAGGTTTAAATTCATAATGCATAAGTACGCTATAACCATAGCTAATCATTATTAACCAAAGAATTATTATTAAAGCAATAAATAAATTACGTTTGCTCATGCCTCGCTGTTACTAGTTTATAGTACATACGTCAGTACAGCTAGTAGCAATAGGTTCGATGTTCTTAGTCGGGATTACTGTGCTATTTAGTATTAATCCTGCTACTAATAAGCTCAATAATATTTTACTGATTTGCATGATTAACTCCTTTCATTGTCTTGGTTATACTTTGCTGGCTTTACCTATACCAAACAGACCCATAACTAGTGTTACTACAGCTATAGTTAGGAATAACCAGAATGCAAATAAAAACATTCCTATATTAGCCGTTGCTGCTGCTGTTCCACCATAACCAAAGAACGCTGAAATAATTGATACGATAAAAAATATAATTGATAGTTTAAGCATAATATACCTTCCTTTTTTTCTTGGCTATTAATTGGCTCTGAAATCATTATACCACGAATGATTTGAATTAAACCCATTGCTTGTTGTTATCTTTGCATGGCTTAATGGAATTATTTATTAGTTAAATTAGCTTGAGGAAGCTTGCCTAACTCTTTTGTGAGCATGGCAATTAAACCGATACTTCCACCCTCTCCATTTAGTAACTCTTGAAAGCTACTATCGCCTTTTTTTAATTTTTCATATAGTGTTTGAACTGTAGGATATTCTGGAAGTGTAACATTATCAGGATTACTAATTATATTATTATGTGCAAGTACTCGGAGTACTTTCGTACGAAAATCTTCAAAGGTATTTTTGTTGTTAACAGCCGTGCGTAAGTGGCTATTTGGCATACCTTGTATACTTAAAACACCTGAGAGCCTATTGTTAAGTGTCTCTGGATCACAGAGTAATTGAGCTTCTTGGCAGATTAGCTTCACGCCACTATCACTTACCTCAACAAGACCACTCTCATCATCTTTAAGAGGCTCATGTTTTTTTTGTTCATCAAAGCCAGGTTTTGGTATAGAGTTATCACTGCTTGGTGTAAAAACAAGTCTAGTATCATCATCGTCAACTACAGGCTTTCCTTCTCCAGGTTTACCTTCTGTAGAATCACTTGCTTCAGTCCATCCGAACGGAAGAGGTCTGTAACCAGCATTTAAATATTCAGCAAAACTATTGATAAAATTTTGAATTAAATAAAGTCCAACTCCTGTATTACTCTCAAAAGATTCGGGAATTGTAGGTACGGTAACCATAGGCAGTTTCTCTAAAAGACCTCTAAGTTGAGAAGTATCTTCACTTCTTTCTGAAGCTTCATCTATTAACTTTTTATAAATTGATTTACCCAAAGCTTGGAAGCGCTTTATTCTATCTTCAGAGGGATTTGAGCAGAGGGCTGCATTTAATGCCTTTGCAACATCTCTAAGCGAAATAAAAGAAGTTTCTAAACCATAACTATTGTTAATAGACCTAACTCCTAAAATCCGTATAATATCAATTTGGGAAATTAAACCATCAGAAAATATCCCTCCACTCCTTATATCTCCGTAACTTTTTAAGGTCTCCTTGTAAGGTTCTATATCAAAAGCACATAACATTTCAAATTCATCTTTATGTCTCCTGAGGTTCCCCCTATTGTCTTGGATTAATAACTGTTTTGCATCGCTTAAGTTTAGTCGCTTCTCTCCAATATCTACTGTACGACCAAATGAAATTTCTTCTAAAGCTCCGCCGACGCGAGTACGCCTAGCTAGTTTAATCGTTGACTCGTTATATTCGTATGGTTTTGGTAGTTTTAGTTTTAATGCAATAACTTTTCCTATGTCAAATTGATCTCTGTAGTCTTTAGTAACATCAATTACATCAGATACATAGGGAAGCAAATTTTTTAAATCAGTTATAGTTTGTTTTCCTGCTCCAAAGCGTGCTAAAGATTCTTTTATTGCACCATCATTATTACTTGGTAAAAGAGCATTTAAACCAGCTACACCTAATCCTCCCATTGCTGCAAAGCGTCGCTGCATTCTTTCTTCTTGCTGACATTGTTCTAGCGTATGATCACTTTCATTTTGTCTGGCTTCTAATAAACCTACATTCTCATCGATTTCTTTCCTGCGATCTGATCTTTCTTGAACTTTCGCTACATCTGCTTCAGTAACTTCTTCACCTTTGGAATTAAACTCTGTTCCATTAGCTGCAATTTTTACAACTGTACTAGTTTTTATATCTGCTTGTTGGGCACGTTGGATGGCATCTCTATTAACTCTTACACTTCGAGAAGTAGTGGTTTGATTCAATTGCGAACCTAATAACCATGCAGAAAGCCCTGAGACCGCACTGCTTAGAAAAGCTCTTCTATTGTTTTCACCAAATCTCATTTACAATATAAAGCATAACATAATCTTAATTTGACTGCTTAACTAGCTTCCCTTTTGGAGATAATTCTAATTTGATTTGGTTTAGCACTTGATTTAAACCTTTAGTTATGGATTCTTGTTTTTGGTTATGTAAGAATTTGATTAAATCATAACTACGAATATCTGCATCAACAGGGAAGTTAATCTCACCATCTGTCTTTATTGACATAAAGTCTTCTTTCTCAGACTTAAGAGTCTCTTGCCAAGCTTGCTGGTGAGTTGGAGCATTCTTAGATTGAAGCATAATTAACTTAGTATCCTTATCGTAACTAAGTCTAAATGCGGTGAATTGTTTATTAGTATTAGGATAAACTAAACCTAAACTTACATCTTCTGCATCTTGGGAATTAACTATAAATCCATTAGCTTGAATAGAGTTCTTTCCTATTTGGAATTCTTGTTTAGTTGATGGTTGCAGTTTAGTAAACGTATATTCCTTCTTCGCTTCTACCTTCGTCGTCGGCATTGCCACTTTCGCTTGAGCTGTTGTTGTTGGTTGTGGTGGTATAGCCTTAGGAGATTCTGGTGGGAGTTGTTGTCTTTCAGCTTGATTCCACATTTTATCAAAGTTATTGTTTTTTTCTTGCTGTCTTTCTTGTGTAATTAGATCATTTATAGCCTTTTCAGCTTCAGCATTATTATGAGCTAAGTCAGCTTTCTTCTGTTGCTCATCAGCAAAGGTTTTTAATTTTTTACCAAGACCATCTACAAACTCTATCCCTTCATTAAATTTATTACCTAGCCATTCCATTTCTTTTACAGATATTGGCTTGGGAGGTTCTTTAGCAAAAGCATCTTCTATTAATGGAAATTCTTCAATATGTTCTGGTGGTGCTGGACGTTCTTCTATAATATTTTTTGGTAGCTCTGGTGGTGCAGGTCTATCAATTTCTCTATCAATTTTCTCTAAATATCCATCAGCAAAAGTTATCTCTGTATCTTCTGGCATTACTTGTACTGGTTCACGTTTCACTTGCTCAAAATTAGGATTACTAATTTGAAAATGATCAGCTTCTGTGGTAGTAATAGTGTTAAGCTGAGGCAGATTAGGTTTAATTGGTTCACGTGAACCTGTTTCGTCTCTTTCTATTTCTGATTTCGAATATTCATCTCTTAAATTTTTTGGTTCAGTTCTTGTTGGTTGTGAATTCTCGGTGTTGTGAATTATTTCATCTTTTAAATCTAGTGGTTTAATTGATGGCTTTGCATTAGCTATTCTGTTCTCGTTTTCTTTGATTTGAGTTTCTAGGTTCTTAGGTGCAGCTTGCCAGTGTAAGTATGCGCCATTATTCCAAAGACTTTTATGGGATTTTAGTAATTCTTGAGCTTTAGCAAATGGCATGGTATAAACACTAGATTTGCTATTGTCCATTACAGCTAGATGCCAATCTCCATTGATTTTTACTTGATAAAAAGAAGTATCTTTGTATTTTTGTCCATTTACTAGACCAAAATTTTCAGGGAGGGATTTTTTTAATTCAGTAATCTGAGGATCTATTGCTTGAGAGGCCCTTGCGCTTTGATAATATACTGGCTGCGGTGCTTGATAGACTATCCGTTGTGGCGGATAATATACTACTCGTGGCTGGCAATAACAACATTTTTTACCCATAATCGAACTTCCTTCGGGCACTACTTCCCGCTACTGTTATAAGGTAATAAAATAAGGTGTTTTTATACGAAGTTCTTTAACCAAAGCTTAAGCTTATAAATGATTAGTTAAGTGCTTAACTAATTTACAGGAAATTTGCCTTAAATATTTCACACTCATCAAAGCTACTCTGTGCTTCTTGGTAAATAGCTTCTAGGTCTTTATTGTTATCCACAAACCCTAACATAGCAGAACCAGAACCACTAAGTAGCACATGAGCGCAACCTAGCTCTTTAAGGGTCTTTTGTATGTTTAATAGTTCTGGGTAATGGCTAAATATCAATTCTTCAAAGCGATTAAAGAATCCAAATTCCCCAGATGTTTTCTTAGCTGTCTTAGTTTGTGCAAACAAGGTGTAAGCCTGAGCTGTAGATATACCAAACTTCGGTTTGACAATAATAAGTTGACTATAGTTATCATAGAGATCAGTGGAGAATTGATGCTTCGCTTCTTTCAGGCTACTAAGTTTCTCACCTCTAGACTCCCCAAAGCAGCGAGGATGCTCCAGCGCTTGCAAGCAGAATGGTACATCAGAACCTATTTCTAGAGCGAGTTTCATAAGCTCCTTCTGGCTAAGACTCCAATGAAAATTATCTCCGAAGAATGTATTAAGCGCTCTGAGAGTCGCTGCTGCATTCGCACTACCACCAGCAAGTCCAGCTTCTAGTGGGATATTTTTATCAATAAACACTTCAATTCTTACATTAGAGATCATGTCTAGAACCCCTGTGCCGAGAGGGTTCTCGGGAGTCGCACTGGGCGGAGCCTCTTCGGGCATCACTGCGAAATAAGCTTCTAGAGCTTTAGTAACAGAATTAGTAAGCCCTAGTGATTTAACAGCTTCATTATTAGAATCTATCTCTATCTCAAAATCTATAGCATCACTCATTTCAGCTTCAGTCTCAGCACAATCAACACTAATCTCAAAGGTCAAATGATCTTCAAGGTTAATCGCTTGAAACACGGTTTCTATATTGTGGTAACCGTCTTCTCGCTTGCCTAATATATCTAGATATAGATTAATTTTGGCCGGCGATCGTTCTAAATACACGGCTTTTTTGATCAAACCCATTAAAGGAATTATAGTACGAGTAAATATGCTAATATAGATTACTTATGGAAGGCGCATTAATAAATAAAAATGAGCTTGAATATGCGCGTATAAGGGATGAAGCTACCCAAAAAGACATTAAGATTGTCTCGGCTCCTGCTCTTATAAGCGGGGTGCCACCTTGGTCGCTGGCTTATGAGATTGGGCTTGAGCCTGGTGACAAGATTATTGAGATCAACGGTAATAAACTGCGCGACATTATGGATTTTGATTTGCAGTTTAAGCATAGTGATTATGCTGAGTTATTGATTCGTCGTGGTGATGAAGAAATAGTTTTTGAGATAGAGAAGGATATAGAGGATGAGCTAGGAGCGGAATTTGTAACGCCTTTGTTTAATGGAGTACAAGAGTGTGCTAATAAATGTCCATTTTGTTTTATCGAGAATCAACCTTATGATGAAACTCGTGAGAGTTTGCACTTGCGCGATGATGATTTTCGTTTGAGCTATTTACATGGAAGCTATGTTACTCTTACTAATCTTTCTTTCTCTGATCGTAAGCGCATCGAAGAACTCAGACCAGGACCGCTCTACGTCTCTGTGCATGCTACGGAGCCAGAAGTGCGTAACCTCATGCTTGGACGCAAGAAATCTATCTCTATTATCGATGAGCTTAAGTGGTTAGCTTCGCTTGATATCCCTGTGCATACACAGATAGTGTTATGTCCCGAAATGAACGATGGAAAGCACTTACTAAGAACCATTCAAGATCTTTATGCACTTAAGGATCATCCAGTCGTAAGCGTTGCTGTAGTGCCCGTCGGGCTAACTAAATATCATCGCGCAGGTTTACGTAGATTCACTATGGATGAAGCGTTTGATGTTGTGACTCTGGTACAAGCTTGGGAAAAAGGTGGAAATACGTCAATGAGGATTCCGAGGGACGAGCATAACGCAGCAGATGAGAATTTGCGGACTGGTTTTGTGTTTTTGTCTGATGAATGGTTTCTAATGACCCACACACCAGTCCCTGGTCCAGAATATTACGGAGACTATCCGCAGCTAGAAGACGGAGTTGGAATGACCAGGCTCTTCTTAAACGAAGTCGAAGAAGAGTTAACACGTCATTGCGAGGAACCTGCTGAACGTAGTGAAGCAGGTGACGTGGCAATCTCATCGCCGTTAAAGAAATACTCTTGGATCAACGGAACCATCTCTGCACCTATCGTTAATGAAGTCGCTAAGAAGATTAATGCTGCACTACCTCATATCGAACTTAAACCTATCTGCATAGACTCTCAGTTCTGGGGTACTACAAATGTCTCTGGCTTACTTACTGGCAAGGATATTTATACTGCTCTAAGATACTGTCCTTGCGAGCTTCTTGGAGAAGCATTAATTATCCCTTCGGTGATGCTTAAATCCGGCGAAGATATATTCCTTGATGACATGCACTTAGACGAACTTTCTAAACAGCTTAATATCCCTTGTGTTAAAGCTTGGGGAGCTAAGGAGTTGTTGGAGATTGTTCAGGGTTCAAATGGATGTGATAGAATATCATTATTTGGAAAAGTCAGTTCAAAATTGGTTGAAAATAGCAAAGTATGATTTAGATACAGCTAAAGCTTGTTTAGACACAGAAAGATTTATTAGTTGTGTTGAAAAATGCCACAATGCTTTAGAAAAAATTCTTAAAGCATTATTGCAAGCTCAGACACAAACTCCTGCTAAAGTCCATGATTTGCTAATTCTTTGTAGTAATGCTGTTATTGAAAATCTACAAGAAGAGACAAAAGAGTTTCTCGCCGATCTAGATGACTTATATATAGGGACCAGATATCCAGAAGATTTTGAATTAATGGAATCTAGGATTTCGGAAGAGGAAGCAACGAAAGTTTTTAAGGAATCAAAAAGGATTTTTGAATGGTTGAGAAAAAAAATAAAATAGAATTAGAAAACTTCATTGAAAACATTGTCACTAAAATTACTAATGATTTTGAAGTAGATGAAATAGTTTTATTCGGATCTTATGCCAAAGATACGGCTCATGGATGGAGTGATGTGGATTTGGCAGTTATCTCTCCAGAATTAGATAGTCAAAAATTAATCTATGAAAACGTTCGTACCATAAGAAAAAAAACAAAATTATATGAACCCTACTTACAGCTTTTTGCTTTTCAATCTCAAGTTTTTTATGAGGAAACATTTATAGATCCAAGTTTTATAAAAGAAATTAAAACCACTGGCAGAAAGGTTTATACTAAAGAACAAGGACTAATCAAGAAGATAGCTTAAAGCTTAGGGAGCTAGAGTTCTATTCCATTATCGTTTGGTTGCTCTATGGATATACCAGTGTCTTGTGGAATGTTACCAGTATCTTCCGAAGTATTTTTAGGTTTGTCCCAAAAATCCTTAGGCCAAACGGGCCTGTCATCGTCATCTCTCAAAATTGGAACAACTCCATTTGTGTCAGGTACAGTCGGAACTTCATTAGCTGTTCCTTTTAATTCAGTCTTCTGTTCTTGATTGAATAAAGTTTTTGAAGCACCTGGTCCTTCTTCTATCTCAGCAACAAATCTTAAGGTTCCCTCCGCAGCTGTTTTTAAACCTTTACTAATTCTACTTCCTATACTTGATAATGAAAATTGCATTTATAATCCTCTTTGAATATGATTATATTCTAAACACCCTTATCTTTAATTGCAAGCTGTATTGACTATCTAGCTCCTCCAGAGGTGCCAAATCCCAATTCCAGCTATCCAATATCTCCCAACCTTGGAATATATCCTCAGTTAAGCCCTCAAGGCTTGATTCAGAGGCTTTTAGCTGAGAGCCCGCTCCATAGACCATTTTTTCGATGTCACTAATTAATAGTACTTTAGAGCCTTTCGCAGCAAAAGATCTTAGAAAGTTTAGATGATTTAATATCAGGCTTTGGTAGAACTGATCTAGCTTGGGATTGTTTTTCGATTCTTGGATATTTAATTTCTCAATATAGTTCTTTATAGGAAGTGGTAATTGTGAGAGTAAATTCAAACTAACTACTAAATCAAAATCATTATCCATAAAATGCTTAGGCACAAAAGATGAAAAGATCGCAAGCTCACTCATAACAGTATTCGGCGTTGAACATGCTTCATATGCCTTGCGTAAAACTCCTGTGATATCTAATTCATGAAACTCTACATTAGAATAACCCTTGACCTCATTAATAGTAGCTTGCAAGAAAAATATATCTACTAAATGTACTTCACTAAAACTCTCGCTTAATTCTTTCAAGGGTACATCGTGCAGAGATCCAGCTCCAAAAATAATTACTCGATCATGTTTCTTCAAGCTCTGAACAGTTTCTAGAATCATACGACGCGAGTTCTCTAAGTGAGGCTTCCAAGCTTGCTTGCAACGTGAATAACGAGATTCAATACCAATGAGATCTGAAAGTAAACCAAGCTTTCTAATATACTTAGGACAGGAAATATAGTGGAAGCAGTATTTTAAGGTTTCAATTATCACTTACTCACCCAGTCACTCACCACTCAGCCACCCAGTCACTCGTTATCTATTCTCACTATACGCAAACTTATCATGTTTCACAAACTCACCATTGGTTACCTTGTAAATAGACATGCGAGGTTGAATAGTGTCACCGATAGAGTTGAAACTGATCAGACCAGTGACGCCTTGATAGTGAGTTTTACTTAATTCTTCATAGACAGGAGTATTGTGTTCTACTGAGGCTTTAATCGCTTCGATTAGTATATTAGTAGAGTCGTAACTATTCATCGCAAACGGCGATACATTAGTTTTAAATCTAGTCTTAAATTTCTGGCTGAATTCATCTATAACTTCTTTATTACTATCAAGTGTATTGCCTGTAACGTAAGCTCCTTCTGCTCTTAAGCCTGCTGATTCAATAAAGCCTTGACTAAAAATTCCATCAGCTCCCACAAAGCTAATGTTCCGCTTGTTATTCAAGGCAAGTTCCTTGATGATTTGTGCAGCATCTCCATATTCACCGATGAACACTAATACATCACAGCTAAGATTAGCTACTTCTTTATCTAATGGACTATTAGAGATTAATGACTTGTTTCCTATTACTTTCACTGCTTCGCTCTTGCTAAGCTCGTTCTCTATTAGTGTAGATAAAGTAGATCCATAAATAGAACCATTATTCAATATAGTTACTTTGATTGGATGTGGCTTATGGAGACCAGTAATAAGGTCACTAATGAGCTCGGCCTGCAAATCATCTCTACCAGCTGTACGGAAGACATAACCTCTAGCACCAGGTCTTTCTGTAAACCAAGGATGTGTTGCAGAGGAAGAGATCTGCGCGATATGCTGCTCTGCATAAATTTTAGACGCTTCTATTGAAGTTTGAGAGGTTAAGTGTCCTATCACTCCCACAACTTTTGCTTTGGTAAATTTATTAGCACAAATGATGGCACCTTTAATAGTACCCTTATCATTGCAAACAATTAAAGCTAATGGTCTACCGCCAATAGTCCCTTTTTTATTAGCTTCATCTATGGCCAACCTAGCAGCGTTCACTACCGGTCTACCTAGATCTGTATATGGTTCATCTAATGCTACTGCTACGCCGATGTGTATGGGATCAGCTTTAAGCTGGATTATCTCAATCTCAGCTGAAGTTAATGGCATATAACCTGTTTTAGCAATGCACTCTTGTCCCTTGCTATAAATAAATTGAAGAAGCTTAGCAAGACTCTCATGTTTTTTATTAGCTTTAAGTTTTTCAGGATTATAATAAATTCTAATCTCTCTTGTTAATGGAAAGTAACCTTCACTAATATTTTCCCTATTCGCTGGAATATTATCGATTTGAACCGCTTTGAGACTGGAGTCTAGATTAGAGAAGCTAGTATAAGCAATGGCATTAGGGAATTTAATTACTGATGATTTAATTTCATTGATATTATTAACCATGGTATTAGCTGAAGACACCTTACCGCCATCTTCAAACAATTCTTGATAAATAGTTTGTCTTTCTATACTATTAATTTCTCGATCTACTACGAGTATAGGTTCATTCTTGCCATGAAGATCTTTCCAATTAGTTGTTTCTCGTGAAAAAATCTTCCGTAGTTGTGCCTTAGAGATATTGCTAATAGGATTAGTTTTATTAATTACAATCACTAGAGCGTCTTTTGCGATGATTTCTGATTCTATAATATGAGAATCCTCTACTGAGATGTCTAGTTTACCCATGAAGACATCTAAGGATCCATCCATTAAAGACTTAATGATCTTGTCTTCTTCAGAACTATCTAAATTAGTTATAAGTGTTTGCTTATATCCACAGTCCTTAATTAATTTGGTAATTAAATTAGTTTCGTTTTTATAAAAACCAATATTTAAAGATTTAAGATGTGAACGATTAGCACAAGCAGAACTTATAAACGTAAGCGAGAGAATAGTAATAAGTTTAATTAGAGAATGTTTCAATACTTATATTATAACGCTGTTATTTTTTCATTATAGTTCCGCGCCTTCGGTGCGGTTTGTCCTGCGGACAGCTAACCTCGTATTTTCATTAAGCCGCGCGCAGCGCAACCGCCGCGCAGCGGCGGAACCCAATGGTTATTTTTTAATATAAATCTTCTAATTCATCGAGTTCTTTAGGATCAATACCAATATCTTCTAATTCTTGATCTAAGTTATCATGAGTAGCGTTATCAAACTGAGAGAAGTTCTCTGTTGGTTGAGCTTGCGCTGCTCTTGTGTTAGTTCTAGGAATCTGTTGCATCGATTGTGGGTTAGATCTAGCTTCGTCTATTGCTTGGCTAGATAGTTTAGCTTTAGGATAATGTCCCTTAAGATTAGTTTTATTTATTTTAATACCAAACTGATTACCCACTATGACTAGGTTTCCAGAGGCTATGGGCCTATCACCTGGAGCAACTAAGGTAAGTTGTGAGTCCATTAACAAGCCAAGAGGCAAGATACCTCCTGATTCAAGTTCAATAATTTTTTGTAGCGGCATTTGCACTGATTTGAACTGAGCAGTAAGCTCTACTGGCAAATCAGTTAGCATGTCTTCATTGGTATTTTCTTCAGCCATATTTGCCATCTCTAGTCCATCATAATACATAGACGCAAATTTAGAATTATCTTTCCCTGGAATCTCAATATTTATGTGTAATCTTTCAAACTCACTCTTAGTCCAGATAATATGATCAAGACTACTGTTCTCAAGTACTATTAAATCACCAGGTTCTAGCGCTCTAATATCACCTATTTTTAGACGACTTTTACCCACACTTAGATCCAGCGGTACTGAAATATCTAAACTTTGGAGTATATCTCTAAAATCATACATCGCAGTTTTATTAGTTAAACCAAAGTTCTTCGGTACTATTCCAGGCGGCACGCCTATGGCAAGCGAACCAATCTCGTGATTATCTAATTCTATTACCCAAATCAGATATATATAAGTACCTTGCGCATTAGGCACACCGACGCGCCAATAATCCTTCCAAAAATTCTCTAACTCAACAAAGAAATTCTCGAATATCGATAATTCAAGCTGGGTTAGTTCTTTTAATTTAAACTCTTGGTTTCTGGTTCCTAGAGAGAGATCCAGCAAACCTTCGATAAGATCTTTATTAACTCTCAGTTGACCACTTAATCTAGTATTAGAATCCCATTCTGAGACTAATCCCTTCCAAGATTGATCTTTAATTTCTTTGCTTACCGCAATTAAGCGACTCTTGGTTTCTAGTCCCCAAAAATTATTTATAAGCTCATAAAGTTTGTAATCATCTTTAAACCAAGGAATAAGGTCGTCAAGATATATGAACCTAGATTTATTCATCTCTAGGCCTAGAGTTTCATCAGTGCTTCTGACCCTCGTGTCCATCTATTATTAATTATCCCCGTCATTAGAAGTCACTAAACACACCTAGTCTGTTTGGACTAGGCTGATTAGGGGATGCTTAATCAGTAAACGGATACCGTTATCCGTTGTGAGCAAGGCCGTCATCCTGAGGGAGGGCGAAGCCCGACCGTAAGGATCCACTTCATGAAGTTTCTTAGTAGTGGATCCTTACGTCGTCGCCTTCGGCTCCTCCTCAGGATGACGATACCTTTATCTACTTATAACTTTAGGGTATAACTAAAGTGCATGATCCTAAATTACTACGAAAAGGGGAAGAGGTCAGACCCTGTAGTGCTGTTTATTCACGGCAGCGCTAGCGATGCTAGTGTTTGGTTGAATGAATTGAATATCGTTTCTGCTAAGGGATTTTATTGTTTATCACTTGATCTTAGAGGACATGGTGAGACACGTATGATGTCTCAACCTAAGGCACATATGAAGATTGATATAGATTCTCATATTCAAGATGTAAGAGAAACTCTAGATCATTTAGGGATTTTGGATAAAAGAAGAATTAGTATTGTGACTCATAGCTTTGGTGGTTTAGTAGCAGTGAATCTCGCTGAGCAGCATCCAGAGATGATAGATAAATTAATCTTAGTAGGTTTACCACCGAAATTAATTTTTCCTATTAGTACTTTTCTGAAAGTTTTACTTGGTAAGCCACTGGAGATAATTCAGAAGAATCTTGACTTCTTTCAAACTACGTCACTGAGACCTAGGTATAAGTCTTCCATTATGACTAATGCTCATGTACTTCAAGAGATCTATAAACATGTGCGCACTTGGAATAGTTTTAAAAAAGTCCCTAGACTGAAGTCTAGAGTTTATTTTGCTGCTGGACGTTTTGATATGGTGGCACCAGCTTATTTGGTTTATCGATTACATCTGTTAACTATGAAATCAGAGTTTGAACTCTTCAAATGGTCTGGACATGCACTTATGGAAGATGAACCAGAGAAATTTAAGAGATGGTTATTGAAATGCGTTATTGACCAAGGTCCAGGCAATGAAAGCGAAAATAAAGATAGCGAGAATATAACAACCGAGTTGTAATTCGACTAAGAAGCGGTAGATCATTCTAATAAACCAGTTTTGATGATAGACTTTTTGGTAAATTTCACCGAGTTCTAAGGGATAAGGGAAATCAGGTCTAGTAAGAATCAATGTATGAAGGGGTTTGACAGGATCTTCAAATATAAGAGCGATCTGATGATCAATAAAATATTTATAAATAAACTCAAAGTTTACTGCTTGCGCAAGTGAATTACCGTAATAGCAAGGTTCAAAATTATCTACTCCCGGTTTAGTGGCTGCATTGAAATCAGAACAAACAATAATTCCTGTTGGTTTAATTAATAGCATGAAGTTCTTCACAGCAGCTAAGGATCCATAGGAATAAACAACAGTACTAGACTTATCCTGCCTGAAACAAGTCTCTAGTACTTCTAAATCTGCTAGTGATATTTCTTGCTCAAGGTCTACAGTTCTAAATTCTATAAGTTTCTTCAGACTCTTAATCCAGTGATATTTATTCCAACTAAATCCTTTCTTGGATTGCTTTTCAATATAGGGTAGGGGATCTTCTATACTGATATATTTTTCCAAGTAGCCTTTATTAGTTTGCGCAAAAACTCTTGCATGGAATTGATCTAATAAATAATTGGCAAACAACATATCATAAGATGATTTCTCTAACGAAGAATATTTATCTAAGGCATCAAAGACCACATATTGAATATGATCCTTGAATTCATCCATGCGCCCTGAGTTTTTAAGTTCATCCAAGGTTGTTTGTGAGAAATCACTGAGATGATATTCTAGTCTAGAATAATAATCTAAGTTCTCGACGCGGCAAATTTCTTGAAGTGCGCTAAGAAAGTTCTTAGCAAATTCACCATAGCCCGCTCCAACCTCTAGAATGCGGATAATTTCCGGCGGCTTAGAGATGTTAAGATTGGAAACCAGTAGACGAGCTTTCTTATATGCTTCTGTGAAGTTAGAGATACCAGAATAAGGTATATGTCCTCTTTGCCAAGCTTGAATACCTATAGTTTTAAAATAATGACGATGAATCTCCCATAAGGGAGATTCATCGAAACGCCTATACGGCAAAAAATTGCCTTTGGCCATCATAACTGACTAATTAGTTTATTACTTGATTACGTGATAACCTTCAGAGAAACCACTAAAATCCTGATCAGTAACTAATTCATATAAACCGTAACCAGTAGCAGTAACAACTCTGAAAGGAAGTTTAACTATCCACTTCAAGCCTTTAACTACGCCTGAGTTTTTTACTCCGCTGCATAGTTTGCACTCTTTACCATTCTTTGATTTTGGTTCTGATCTATATGAACCGTCAGCTAATACTGGTCCGGCAGTGAAGATCGCTAATAACGCTATAATTATTGTTTTTTTCATAACACTAAGAAGTATAAGCTTTTAATCTATGCTTGTAAAGGTTTTAATAATAAACAATTTACGAAGCTCAACGTCATACATGGATAAAAATGTATTTGTATATTTGATTATGAAGTTTTATTACTAAACTCGTCAAATAATAATTTACATTTTAGTTTTGTTTTGTTGTGGCTCCGCGCCTTCGGCGCGGTTCGTCCTGCGGACAGCTAAATAATTTAATTAAGCCGCGCGCAGCGCAACCGCCGCGAAGCGGCGGAACTCCATCTCCATCCTGGTTTGAAGGATTTTTAGCTATGAGTAGTTACAATTTTAGCTCTAAAGATATCGGGCAATGGTCAGACCCCATAATGTTGGAATGGATTTCAGCAGATTGAATATGGCTCACGAGAGTTTTACTCACATAAAAATAATCTATTCTCCAGCCAATGTTTCTGTTACGTGCAGCCGTTCTAAAACTCCACCAAGTATAAGCATCCGCCTGATCAGGATGTAAGTATCTAAAGGTATCTTGAAAACCTAGTGCTTCAAGTCTATCAAGATAGACTCTTTCTATCGGCATAAACCCCGAAGTATTAGTATTGTCCTTAGGTCTAGCTAGATCTATCTCATGATGCGCAGTGTTGTAGTCTCCCGTGATAATAATATTAGGAGTTTGTTTAAGAGTCTCTTCTAAATAAAGTAATAACGCCTCATAAAATTCAAGCTTAAACTTTAATCGTTCTGTACTTGCACCACCATTAGGAAAGTAAATATTGAATAAAATATAATCCTTATTATTCAGTCTATGACAGCTTTCTATGATTCTACCTTCATTGTTAAAATTCTTAATTTGTTCTTCTAGTTTACTCGTACTGAGTTTATTTTTTGAATAATTAATAGTTGTTGTAGACTTCCCTGCAATTATTTCTTCTATCTCAATTGGAGTAGATTGAAAACGTTCTAGTTCAAATCCACTATTGTATTTTACTGGTAACGAGTCTTCTTGTATTAGGTTAGCTACTCCGCTATAACCCTTACGCTCAGCGCTATTAAACTCAACGAAAGGATAACCTTCTATAGTTCTTAGACTAGTATCAAGCTGCTCTGCATGTGCCTTGGTCTCTTGCAAACATACGATATCAAACTGTGACGCTTGCAACCAATCATGAAAGCCCTTCTTCGCTACAGCACGAATACCATTGACATTCCAGGAGCAGATCTTCAATCTTGATTGAGGCATTTATACTCCAGCTAAGGCAGCTTGTACTTTACTTAGTACCGCAGCACCAATATCTTTAGTCTTAGCATTACCACCAAGGTCAGCTGTTCTAATACCTTCCGCTAATACAGCTTTAATAGAGTTCTCTAAAATATCCGCTTCACGTTGCATATCGAAACTATATCTAAGCATCATAACTGCTGAAAGCATCATTGCCATTGGATTAGCTAGTCCTTTCCCTGCTATGTCTGGAGCTGAACCGTGTACTGGTTCATATAATCCAGGTAGCGAACCATCTCCAAGTGAGGCACTTGGAAGTAAACCGATACTACCAGTGAGCATACTTGCTTCATCAGAAAGTATGTCTCCAAATAAATTACCAGTAACTATTACATCAAACTGTTTAGGATTCTTGATTAGTTGCATTGCCGCATTATCAACATACATATGAGTTAATTCTACATGTGGATAATCTTTAGATACTTCTATTACAGTATCTCTCCAGAGCTGAGACACATCGAGAACATTAGCCTTATCTACAGAACACAATCTCTTACTACGTTTCTCAGCAAGCTTGAATGCTACATGCGCGATACGTTTTACTTCAGGTTTAGTGTAGATCATAGTATTGATACCAGTCTCACCATCATTAGAGCTTGGCTTACCGAAGTAGATACCACCAGTAAGTTCTCTTACTACTACTAGATCTGTGCCACTTACTATTTCTTCTTTAAGAGTAGAAAGATGTGCCAGTGAATCAAATACTATAGCGGGTCGAATATTGGCAAAAGTCTGTAATTCTTTACGCAGTCCAAGTAAACCAGTCTCTGGACGCTTCTCACGAGGAAGAGTATCATACTTAGGTCCACCAATCGCCGCCATTAACACTGCATCTACTTGTCTAACCTTAGTCTTAGTCTCTTCTGGGAATGGTGAGCCTGTCTTATCGATAGCTACTCCACCGAGGTCTAATTCTATATATTCAAAATTAGGGACTAGTACTTTCAGTACTTTAATAGTCTCTTGAGTTATCTCAGGACCTATGCCATCACCGGGGATTAGAGCTATCTTCTTACTTTTAGACATGGGAAATATTTTAGCATAGTGACTAGAGAGTTTCTAAGGTCTAGAGTTCGTCATCTTGAGGGAGGGCGAAGCCCGACCGTAAAGATCCACTCTTATTGATAGACTATTCGTAGTAGTGGATCCTTACGTCGCACTCTTCGAGTGCTCCTCAGGATGACGAGGCTACACCCCAACTATCTTCTCAAGCTTCTTACTTTCTCTATATTTATTCTTAAGTTCTTCTTGGTAGATTTGAATAATAGCCTTCGCAAGCTTATAAGGATTGTGACGGACGAGGTTGCCTTTCTGTAAGAGATTGGTTGGTCTAACTTTTATATCAAGGTTTTTGATTTCACCGTAGTCTATCTCTACTGGATATTGTTTGTCAGCTTCATATTTCTCTAGTTGTTTGTGATGAGGGGTTGTGTTGTTTACTATCACAAAGTCTATTAATTTCTGACCAGGTTTAATATGCTCTTCGGTGTGTTTGAGAATAGATTTAATATGATCAGCAACGCTGTAGCCAGAGGTCTCTCCAGGCTGGGTCATCACATTACAAACATAAATCTTAGGAGCTTTAGATTTAGCGATAGCTTTCACTAATTCTGGTACAAGTAAATTAGGGATGATCGATGTGTAGAGACTTCCAGGCCCCATTATAATGATCTCGGCTTCACTCACTGCAGTGATTACATCAGGAAGAATTGTAGGGCAAGGCGCTTTGCAAGAGAGTTTCTGGATCTTGCCGTCAGCTTCAGGGATACTAGATTCGCCTTCTATGATTCTGCCGTCTTCCATCTGGGCGATTAAATGCATAGCTTCATTACTTATAGGAAGTACATTACCTCTGGCTTTCAGAATAGCGCAAGCTTGTTTAACGGCATCTGCCATATTACGACTACCACCTAGCTCTACTAACGCTGTAAGAAATAAATTACCGAAGCTATGATGCTGTAAATCTTGCGGAGCTTCACTATCGAAGCGATACTGGAAGAGTTGAGTAATAACTTCATCATCATGCGATAAGGCTGCAATACAGTTACGAATATCTCCAGGAGGTACTATATCCATAGACTTACGTAGGCGACCGCTGCTACCACCATCATCAGCTACTGTAACTATTGCAGTAGTGTTGCTAGTGTAAGCTTTAATGCCCTTGAGCATATTCGAGAGTCCAGTACCACCACCGATAGCGACGATCTTGATACCTCTATTCTCCATATGAGCTCTATCAAGAGTTTCAAATAAGGATCTCTCGTCAGGTGCCACAATACTTAGTACTCGTTTACTTGCTCGGAAAAAACTAAACAATAAAAGAAGAACCCCGATCACAATAGCAACTATGCCGCTTACTACAGGTGGAACTTTATCTGCGATGAAAGAAAGAACATTCCAAGTACCTTGAGCAATAAGAGTTACCGGGTGAGCTTTAACAATGAGCAAGATCCCGAAACTGATTATAAATATTCCTAAACTAATAACAAGTAGCCATTTTTTTAATCCAGGTAAGCTGTATTTGCGTATGAGTCTTTTCATGTACTTGGGCTAAGATACTTATGTAGGTCTATATGTTCTACTTCCAGTATAACTTTAGAATTGAGTTCGGGGTTTTTAGAGAGAAGTTCTGTGAGCTTAAGGTAGCTTTGCTCTGCGAAGTATGGAGAGCGATGCTTACCACCAGTGCACTTAAACGCAAATACCAGACTATCTTCATGGCTACGTGATTGATTCTGCACGAAATCCTTTATAAACTTGTGAGCCATATCAGTGATTTGATTAAGCCTGTCTTGAATATTCTCATCACTGCCAAAGAACTCCTGGATCGGAGCTTCTAAACCATGGTGTGGCTTAAGCTCAGGTATCCAGTAAGGATTCTTCAAGTCTCTAAGATTAAACAAGAAATCATGATAAGGCGGAGCAATACCTTCTGCTTCGTAGAATTTATGTCC
>CAZELI010000028.1:0-26589 GCA_964512985.1 uncultured Gammaproteobacteria bacterium
GTAAGTACAAGAGAATTAGACACAAGGGTATCATTTGTGAAAGATGCGGAGTAGAAGTTACTGAATCTAAAGTTCGTCGTCACAGAATGGGTAGTATTAATTTAGCTGCTCCTGTTACGCATATTTGGTTCCTTAAGGGTATCCCAAGCTATTTAAGCTTATTACTCGATACTCCTCTTAAAGATCTTGAGCAAGTAGTATATTTCAACTCATATATTATTCTTGATCCAGGTAACGTAGAGACTCTCAAGAAAGGTCAGATAGTTACTGAGGAAGAATACGATAAATTACTTGATGAAGAGACTAATCAATTCGAGGTGGGTATTGGTGCTGAAGCGATTCTTCTAATGCTTGAAGAATTAGCTGAGCCTAAGTATGAATTCCCTGAAGTTAAGAGATCTGAGCGTGGACTATTACTTGGTTTACCAGGACTCCAAAGACTTAGAGAAGAACTTAAAGCTGAATTGATTCAGGTGAGTGGCTCACAACAAAAACGTACTAAGTGTATTAAACGTATCAGATTAGTTAATTCATTGATTAACTCTGCTACTGATCCAAGTTGGATGGTACTTGACGTACTTCCTATTTGTCCTCCTGACTTAAGACCAATGGTACAGCTTGATGGTGGACGTTTTGCGACATCAGACTTAAACGATTTATATCGTCGTGTAATTAACCGTAACAGCCGCTTGGCTAGGTTGATTGACATGGGCGCGCCTGAGATCATTATTCGTAACGAGAAGCGTATGCTTCAAGAAGCGGCAGATGCTCTTATAGACAATGGTCGTAGAGGTAGAGTTGTTACTGGTACTAACGGTAGACCACTCAAATCACTTTCTAATATTATTGAAGGTAAGCAAGGTAGATTCAGACAGAACTTACTTGGTAAGCGTGTAGACTATTCTGGTCGTTCGGTTATCGTAGTTGGTCCAAGTCTTGAGTTACATCAATGTGGACTTCCTAGAGAGATGGCGGTGGAATTATTCAAGCCATTCGTTATTAACAAACTGATTGACCGTCAGATTTGTCAGAATATCAAAGCTGCTAAAAAGCTTATAGAGAAAGGGCCTCCAGTGATCTGGAATATCCTTAAAGAAGTAGTAACAGGACACCCAGTATTACTTAACCGTGCGCCAACATTGCACAGGCTAGGTATTCAAGCGTTCGAGCCAGTTATAGTAGAAGGTCGTGCGATCAGATTGCACCCTCTAGTATGTTCTGCATTTAACGCTGACTTCGATGGTGACCAGATGGCAGTTCACGTACCGCTTAGTATTGAAGCTCAAACTGAAGCACGTACGCTAATGCTTTCTAACACTAATATTCTTACTCCAGCTAGTGGAATGCCGACTATCACTCCTTCTCAGGATATGGTTATCGGAATTTACTATCTGACTATAGATAAAC
Source organism: uncultured Gammaproteobacteria bacterium (assembly GCA_964512985.1). Lineage (GTDB taxonomy): Bacteria > Cyanobacteriota > Vampirovibrionia > LMEP-6097 > LMEP-6097 > CAYPGT01. Next base: position 1,408 of record CAZELI010000028.1, read on the forward strand.
CAGGGTCTAGCAATCCTGCTAAGTTTCCTGGCGCAGGCAAATTCTTCTCTAATGAAGAAGAAGCTCTCCAGGCTTACTATTCAGGTTATGCTCATTTGTTTGCAAAAGTTAAGCTTAGAACTAATATGACGGAGAGTGGTAACTCAGAAGTTATAGAAACTACTATCGGTAGAATCATGTTCAATAAGCTGGTTATAGATTCAATCGAAGCTAAAGACTTAGTAATGACATAGAACGTAATACAGACGGAATCAGGGTTACAAAGAAGGAATAAATAAAATGGCAAGTAAGAAACAAGACGCAAACTGGGATAGAAGAAAGAAATATCCTGTCTTCATTAACAAGAATGTTGATAAAAAGACAGTGAGCAAGCTTCTTGCGCATGTTTATGAGAATTTTGGTAACGACGTTGCGGCAAGACTCGGTAACAATCTTAAAGACTTAGGTTTTAAGTATGCGACTAAAGCTTCTGTAACCGTTAGTATTCAAGACTTACAAGTTCCGCCTAAGAAGAAAGAGTTAGTGAAAGCTGCTGAAGATGAGCTCGCTGTTACTACTGAAAGATTCGAGCGTGGTGAGATTACTGAGGTAGAGCGTTATAACAAGGTGATAGATACTTGGTCAGAGACTAACGAGAAAGTTACTGAAGCGGTTGTAGAGAACTTTGACAGATTGAACCCTGTATACATGATGGCGTTCTCTGGTGCGAGAGGTTCTATTGCACAGGTTCGTCAGTTAGTTGGTATGAGAGGCTTGATGGCTGACTCTGAAGGTAAGATTATCGACTTACCTATTAAATCTAATTTCCGTGAAGGTCTATCTGTTTCTGAGTATATGATTTCTGCTTACGGAGCACGTAAGGGTCTAGTAGATACGGCACTTAAAACAGCTGACTCTGGTTACCTTACTCGTCGTTTAGTTGACGTAGCTCAAGATGTAATCATCAGAAGTAAGGATTGCGGTACTAAGAGATTTATTCTTATGGGACCTCTGAAAGACGGTGATAATGAGGTGTTGGGTATTAGCCCTCGCGTTATTGGACGTATCGCTGCTGAGACAGTTAAGAATCCAGAATCTGGTGAGACTATCATCAAGAAAGGCGAATTGATTACTAGAGCCGAAGCTGAAGCAATCGAAGCTGCCAATATCAAAGCAGTTAAGATCAGATCTATTCTTACTTGTGATTCTAAATACGGTGTATGTAAGGCTTGTTATGGCTGGTCTACAACTGACAACAAGACAGTTAATTTGGGTGAGGCAATTGGTATTATTGCAGCTCAGTCAATCGGTGAGCCGGGTACACAGCTTACGATGAGAACCTTCCACACTGGTGGTGCGGTAGCTGGTGCTGGTAAGTCAAGAGAGACTTACATTGCTAAGTCTGCTGGTACTGTAGATTATAGTTTTGAGACTCGTGAGCTACGTACTAAGTACGGAGACATAGTATTTCAAGCTATTAAGGCTGGTAAGTTAACTATCGATTCTAATACTATTAACATCCCTGTTGGTGCAAGAATCGCAGTAAGACCTGGAGATAAGGTTAAAGCCGGACAGTATTTAGGAGATGCTCCTGAGATATCTAAGAAGAAGATCCTTACAGAGAAAGCTTCTAAGGACGTTATTACATTACAGTCTGGATTAGTCGAGTTTTCTGGTTTCGGAGTTGATGAGACTACTGACCGTCAAGGCAACATTTCAAGACAAGCAAACAAGCAAGGTTCTATTTGGGTTCAAGCTGGTAAGGTACTTGCGTTACCTACAGGCGGTAAGATCACTGTAGACAGTGGTTCTGCTGTGAAGAAAGGTCAAACTCTTGCTGAGACTGTTATTAGTTGCGAGCATGACGGTGAAGTAAGATACGGTTCTGATGTATTAGTAGAAAGATCTAATATTGGTAACAGAGAAATCAAGAAGTTACTTCGTGGAAGAATGCTTAACGTTATCAACGCCTCTATTGGTGCTGCTAATGCTAAAGTTGAGCAAACACAACAAGGTAATCAGTGGGTATTAAATGACAATAGCGAAAAATATATTATTAAAGTTGTTAATAACGAATTAATTGAGAACGGTAAGATTCTTGCTGAGTTAGTAGAAGATGCGTTAACGCCTACTCTACCTTGCTCTGGTGAGATTAGATACGATGGACTAGAAGTCGATGATCGTAAGCTAGTTACACAACACGGTCGCGTAATATTTATTCCTGAAGAAATTCATGTTCTATCTAAAGATGCTTCATTAGTTAACAAGAAAACTGGTGACTATGTAACTGCTGGAACTGAGATAGTGAAAGACGTTCACTCTACTATTGATGGTATTGTGAGAGTTACTATCGAAAATAATATTGTTCATGAAGTAACTATTACTCCTGGTGAACTTTATGACATCAGTGATGTAGCTGATCTTAAGTTTGAAGATGGCGATATTGTTAAGAAAGGCGTAGAAGTTCTTAATGGTGTTAAAACTAAAAAGCCAAGCATGATTACTCTCTTTATTGATGAAGAATCAGGCGAGACTAAGTTACTACTAAGAGAGGTTCAATTATTTGATATAGATCCAAGAACACTTAACTTTAGCTCAGAGACTACTGATGCTGATATTAGTATCGTTCCTGTAACTCAAATGAACTTCAAGGATGGAGACAGAGTTCGTAATATTAATGGTGGAGCTTTGACTAAGACTAGTCTTATTCTTTACTGTAAGGATAGATATAAAGAGTCTAAAGGTATCATTGAGATCGTTGATGATGAGTTCAATATAGTATTCCAAGAGAATATTATTCTTAGAACTGATAGAAGCGAGAATACTATTACTGAGATCATGGTTGAGCCTGGTGATGTTGTGAAAGCTGGTACTCCAGTAGCACGCGTACAAACAGTAGCTAATTCTGATGGTGAAGTGTTCTACAGCCCGTCTGATAAGTACAGAATCTTGGTACAGACTAAGGAAGATACTTTCACTCTTGAAGCTTCAGCTAAGCCTAAAGTTCAAGAAGGAGATTTCGTTCTAACTGCTGATGAATTAGACAAGTCTACAATAGTGCCTGAATCAGGTAAAGTGGTAAAAGTTAACGGTAATACTATCACTGTACGTAAGGCACAACCGTTCTTGGTAAGCCAAGGTACAAGATTACATGTGGATAACCAATCCCTAGTAAATCAAGGTGATCAACTTGCGACAATTATTTACGAGAGGATTAAGAGTGGAGACATTGTTCAAGGTCTTCCGAAAGTAGAAGAGTTGCTCGAGGGTCGTAAGCCTAGAGAACCGGCTATACTTTCTGATTGTCACGGTAAGGTTGAGATAGTTAGTTCGGAAGGAAATGATAGTCTTTTCGTTATCAATAAAGATGAACGTAAAGAGTTCATTATTCCTCCAGGACAAAACATTATCGTTGTGACTGGTGAAACAGTAGAACCTGGTTCTGTGTTTACTGATGGTCAACCTAACCCTCATGAACTTCTTGAGTACAAGGGTCTAGAAGTAACACAACAATTCTTAGTGGATGAAGTTCAGTCTGTATACATCTCTCAGGGTGTAGAGATTGCAAATAAGCATATTGAGGTAATTGTAAGACAAATGACTCGTAAGGTGAAAATCGACGAGCCTGGTGATACAGTATTGCTTCAAGGTGAAATGCATGAACGTTATAACGTAGATCAGTTTAATGAAGAAATGAAAGCGGCAGGTCAAACTCCAGCTCATTACACTTCAGTATTACTTGGTCTAACTAAGGCGAGCTTGAATACAGAGAGCTTTATCTCAGCAGCATCATTCCAAGAGACTACAAGAATATTGGCTGAAGCTTCTATTAAAGGTAAGCTTGACTGGTTACATGGCCTTAAAGAGAACGTTATCATCGGTAGACTTATTCCTTCTGGAACTGGTTTCGATGAGAAAGTTGACGGCGATGATGCAATGCGCGCTACTGACATAGAGCGTGCTGAGCTTGCTGCTGGTATTTAAGAGAATCTGTCCACAAAGTCCCATCTGCTGTACGAGGGGTTCGTAAACTGTAGTTTCTACTATGGACCTTAGTCCCCCGTAGCATCAAGAATAATTGCATCGCAATTATTCGAAGATCTGCTCGTTCCTCGAACTGCTCATTGACGTCTAGTCAACTCCGCGTTCTCGGAACTCGCATGCCTTGCATCTGGGAGCTTTCTGAACAGATTCTAGAAGTTAGAATCCTAATGCTTTCGTCTCTATCCAGTCATACATTGCGTCTTTGATATTTTTCAGAGCTTCTTCTGCGGTCTTACCATCGGAAATGCAACCAGGTAATTCATTAACTTGAACATAAAAATACGGCTCACCATCTTTGTCAGTGTCTTGAGATACCGTGAATGTATATGGAGACTCCAGATGCTTTTCTATTGTTTGCTTTAGTTCTTCTGTCATTATTGATCACCTAATATCCATTATAACTCTCCAGATTTAGGCTATTTACTCTGTAACCATAATCTAAAAAAAGGATCTTCTATGCAGTATTCACTTGAATCTTTATAGATTAATGGATTGACATGCTTGCAAAGCTGATTTAGAGCAAGCTTCAGACTACTAGCTGCTGGTAGAGAATATTGCTCCTTGGCAGTTTTGCCAAAGAGTGGCTGTCCAGGATTAATGTTTGCCAATGCCTTGATAATTTTCTTCTGGTTTAAACTTAATTGATCAATTCGCTCATAATAACTTTGCTCCTCTTGATTCATTAGATTGCTAATAGTTTTATTTAGTAAGTCAAGGGTAATCGTGCCGTTAACATGGGATAAGCAAATAAAGCTACAGAGTTTTTGAGTATAGTAAGGATGAGCTTTAGTGTAGTTGAGTATTTGCATTATAACTTCATTAGAGAGTTTAAGTTTTGTTGTAGCAAATCTCGATTTAATCCATTGAGCAAATAATGCATAATCGATCTGATTTGGTACATATAAAAGAATCGTTGACTTATAAAAAGCACTCTTGGATTCAGTAAATAATTTGGATATCAGGCTAGTTGAGCTACCTAAAAAAATATAACCAATATTAGACTGTTTTTGTATGCGTGAACGAAGTTGCCATTGAATCTTAGTAGAATTATCCCAATAAAAAATATTCTGGAATTCATCAAAAACTACGGTTACTTTATGATCTTTAGCTATAGACTCAAGTAAATCCAAAACATCATCTATTGTTTCTGGCTGTTCCTTTACCCTGCCTTGAAAATCAAATGAATATTCGATTTCGCCACTAAGAGAATTTACCTTGGCAATAGGTTTGATGGATCTTACAAAACTACTAAGATTAGCAAAGCGACTACTGAGAGGCTTTTTGTTTTTAATAGCAAGATTAATTGCCCTACAAAAATAATCTATGAACTCAGCACCACTTAAAGCAAGTGATAGATCTGCTAAAATAAAAATATGTTTTTTGTCGTGCGTCTTGTATCGTCGTATGGCTTCAGCTACAAGAGAGCTTTTACCAACACGCCTTTGTCCATAAATAGTCAAATTTTCAGTAGAAGCAATGCTGCGTTCTAAGATACTAGTAAGATCTCCTCGATTAATAAATAAGTTCGCAGTGGCAAGCTCACTATAATTAAATGGATTTTCAAAATTCATACTAAAATTATTATAATATATTTTCATGTTTTATGAAAATATTTTTCATGTTTTATGAAAATATGCTGTATGTTGCCACTTACTTATTAATATACATTATATAACCTATGAAGCCTTGTACATTTAGCCTATTTAACCTAGGACTTATAGCTGTTCATTAACGAATAATGCTAGTAGATGCTACGCGGTATATATAGTTCTGCTACAGGGATGGAAGCCCATAAGGACATGCAAGAGATGATTGCTGATAATCTTGCTAATGCTAATACTAGCGGTTATAAAGCCATAAGTCATAGTTATAAGAGTTACGCTGATAATGCGCTGGTTAACTCTACTTCAGGTCAAACGATTGGAACTCTCTCTCATGGCTCTGAAGCATATTCTACTAATTTTAATCTAGCACAGGGACCCGTTAGAGAGACAGGTAATCCATTGGATCTTGCAGTTCAAGGTGATGGTTTCTTTCCACTACAACTTCAAGACGGAAGAGTTGCTTATACTCGTAATGGACATTTTACGCTTGATCAGAATGGCTTTGTGGTAAATCAGCAGGGAGAATATTTACTAGATCAGGGTTTAGCGCCAATTTTTCTTGGTGTTCAGGGTATCAGAGATTTGACTATTGTTAGAAACGGTAACGTTATTGTTAATGGTGAAATTGTTGCGCAGGTGAATGTATTTGAGTTTCCTAAGGACGCAGGGATAATAAGAATGGGCGGAGATAAATACTTACCTAGTCAGCCTGGTATAACCATGAAAAATACTATGAATAACAATGAATTTAATGTTGTTAACGCCACTATAGTACAAGGATTTATTGAGAACTCTAATGTTAGTTCTGTGAAAACAGCAGCTGAAATGGTTCAGGTAATGCGCGGTTATGAAGCTAACCAAAAAGCCCTTAAAGTACAGACTGATAGTCTGCAAATGCTCATGGACATTGGCAGTATTTAACTCTATAATCTAACTATGTCTAATAAAGAAGCAATAGCTCCTGCTCTAGGTAAATTAGTATCAGGATTATATATTATTAGTTTGAAGAATGCAGAAGCAGAAGCTGGATTCTTAGCAAGTTGGGTTCAGCAAGCGGGATTTGAGCCACCAATGGTTACTATTGCTTTTAATAAAGAACGTAAGCATCATTTTGATTTATTGACTGCAAGTGGTAAATTAGTGATTAATATTATGGCAAAAGAGAACGGTAAGACTTTATCGCGTTTCTTTAAGCCAGCGCCTGAGACAGGGAGTATTTTTGATGAATTAGAAACTTTCGCTGGTGTTACTGGTGTGCCTATACTTAAAGATTCACTTGGCTATTTAGAATGTAAATATCGCTCTGAGATTGAAAGCGGTGATCATATTATTGTTTTAGTGGAAGTGATTAATGGTGGCATTAATAACCCTGACTTACAACCATCAACACATGTGCGCGCTGATGGGTTTAAATATTAATGTCAGCTGATTTTGATTCAGAAATTTCTCCAATTCATAATATTGATCATATTAATTACAATACCCCACATGGAGATACTGCTCCTATAGCCCATCCTCACCCACAAGTTCATCATGTTGCAATCGAAGAACCTATCCCTACGCCAGAATTAGGTAAAGTAGAACAGTCTTTTATGGTTGGCGTTTTTATCATTTGTATAATTCTTATTGTTGTAACTCTCTGGTATGTAAATTTTCCGCCTAAACCCCAAGGGTTCTAAAACATTTTGTTATACTGGTTTTAAAGTGCGTAAACTTCCGGCTATCTTTATTATTACCATAGCTCTAATCAGTATCGCTTATGCATTGGGTTTGAGTTTTAGTGATTATAAATACAATGCTATGGATGTGGAGAGTATTCTTCAGCCACCAAGCATGTTACATCTTTTTGGTACTGATCCATTAGGGCGCGATCTTTTAGTTCGTATAATTCATGGCTCACAAATGAGTCTCTCAGTGGCTTGCTTGACGGCGTTCATGGCACTTATCATTGGCACCCTGCTTGGTACTCTAGCTGGTTATATTGGTGGTTGGGTAGATGAGCTAATAATGAAGCTTATTGATTTTATTTATTCACTACCAGATTTATTAGTGTTAAGTATTATTGCTCTCTTCGTATCACGTTCTACGACAGGGATAGTGATAGGTTTAGCGTTTATTAATTGGATGGACTTAGCGCGTTTGGTGAGAGTAGAGATCATGAAACTTAAATCAGAAGAGTTTATAGAAGCCTCTCGCTCATTAGGTTTGGGGCATATGAATATTATCACCAAGCATCTCTTGCCTAATACTTTAGCTTCTATTATCGTTGCTCTTAGCTTTACTATTCCGCGCGCTATATTGTCTGAGAGTACTTTGAGCTTTATTGGCTTGGGCATATCTCCACCAGATACTAGTTGGGGTACTTTAGCTGGTGATGCCTGGCAATATTTACGTAGTGATCCACATATGATATTTTTTCCAGCTTTGATGATATTCTTGACGGTATTTTGTTTTAACTATCTGGGTGACCAGCTGCGCGATTATTATAGCTCTAAGAAGATCGGAGAACATTTGTTAGTTCGTGCCAGCTAAAGAATCTTGACATACATATTGCTGTAAGTTAGAGCTTGTAATTTAGCTAATCAAATAACAATTTAAGCTTTACTGTATTAAGCTGCGCGCAGCGCAACCGCCGCGAAGCGGCGGAACCAACTTAATTTGAAAAATTGAAAATAAAATATGAGAGAGATGTTGTAAGAGCTTTGCTTTTTTGCCTGAATGCATTATCATATATACTGTTATGAGAAATTTAGCAGTTAGATCTGTTTATAGACGTAGTGATTCTGGTTTGACTCTAGTAGAGTTGATGGTGGTTGTGGTGATCATCGGTATCTTGGCTACGATCGCAATTCCAAATTTAATGGAAGCACAAGACAAGGCTAAGAACGCTAACGTTATCGCTGCAGCGCAAGCACTAGTCTCTAATATTCAAATCTCTGCAGTAGATACAGGTGGTATTATTCCTGAATCTAGTTATGAAGTAGAACAACTTGGTTCCATTAAGAAGCTTCTCAACCCTTTTACTAAGCAGCCTGCAGAACTTATTGATGGCATAGTTGATCCAGATCAAGATTTCCCTGGTACGCTTGGTTATGAACCCAATGTCAGTCTAGCTAAGCCTTTTAGAGCTGGTATAGATACTGAACCTGAAGTAGAGCCAATGGTAGGCGGCTTCGTGGTGACTGGTTTAGGTATCGTTAGAGGTGAGCCAGCGATTGTCATTGCATTAGACAACGGCTAACCTGTTTCGCGGTTATTTTTCCGTATTTCTGCGTTGCTCGTAGATTTTCTTCGGCTTATTGACGTTTAGTCAACTTCGCCTCGAAAATCTACTCGCGCCTTGAACTACGAAAAAATACCACGCTCAAAATAGTTCGCAATTACGAAACTATAATATTTAAAACCCTTAATCGTTGATTATTTCTCAACTTGAGAAGCATAGTACTTATCATCTGCTTTTTTAAGGCGCCAAGCAATATAACCTAATAGCGCAGCGACACTAGTAGGGATTGCGATTAATATCGGATACATGATTTTAGGATCAAGAATCTCGCTTTCTGTCATAAACACTAATTATACCTCCTATCGAAAAAATTATCATTCCTACATTAAAAGCTACTGTTGATGAAGCTTAAGGCTATTTGTGATACTATATTTATTACTGTGACCAATAATACTGTGGAAGAGAAACAAGATTTAACTAACCTAGAGCAGGAGCGCAAACGCAAGCTAGCAGAGCTTAAGCAGCTTGGTATAGATCCTTATCCATATAGTTTTAAGCGTAGTAATTTTACGAAAGAATTACAAGACAAGTATAAAGATCTTGCGAATGAAACACATACAGAAGATGTGGTTATCGTTGCAGGTCGTGTTACTAATCAACGCAATAACTGGATGTTTATAGATCTAGTCGATGATACTGGTAAGATACAACTTTTCTCTGATGCTAAAACACGTCCAGAAAGTTTAGAGAAACTATTTCATTTACTTGATAAAGGTGATCATATAGGAGCTAAGGGTAAGGTACGCCGTACGCCGCGCGGTGAGCTGACTATAGATGTAGAAGAAGTAACGGTACTTTCTAAAACACTTAAACCACTCCCTGAGATTATCGAAGGCAAGCAACGTCGTCTAGGCATCACTGATGTGGAAACAAGATACAGACAGCGTTACCTGGATCTCATCGTTAATGAGAAGTCTAAGGATAATTTATATAAAAGAGCGATACTCATGCGTGAGATTCGTAACTTCCTTGATAACAGAGGCTTTGTGGAGATAGAGACCCCGATACTTAATACTGAGGCTGGTGGTGCTGCTGCTCGTCCTTTCGTGACTCATCATAATGCTTTGAGTATGGATTTATATCTTAGAATTGCTACTGAATTACATCTTAAGCGCCTTGCTGTGGGTGGCTTTGAGAGAGTTTATGAGATAGGTAGGATCTTCCGTAATGAAGGTATAAGTATTAAGCATAATCCAGAATTCACTTCTATAGAAATGTACTGGGCATATACTGACCTCTATGACATGATGGGTCTTACTGAAGAACTGATTCGTTATACTTCTGAAAAAGTTACTGGAAGTCAAACTATTACTTATCAAGGTGAGGTGATAGATTTCTCTAAACCGTTTCGCAGAGTGACTATGCAGGACCTGGTGAAAGAAGCTACTGGGCAAGAATTAGTAGGCAAACCTCTTAATGAGGCTTTTGAGAGACATTGCGAAGCTACATTGATTCAACCAACCATAGTCTATGACTATCCTGTGGAGATTTCACCTCTTGCTAAGAAACATAGAACTAAAGAAGGCTTCGTGGAAAGATTTGAATTGTTTGTTTATGGACGAGAAACAGCTAACGCGTTTTCCGAGCTTACTGATCCACAAGATCAACGTGAAAGATTTATTCAACAAGCTAGTGAGAAAGAGGCTGGTGATGAAGAAGCGCATGTATTTGATGAGGATTTCGTAACTGCTCTAGAATACGGTCTACCACCGACATCTGGCATGGGCTTAGGGATAGACAGGCTTGCGATGTTCTTGACAGATAGTGCAAGTATTAGAGACGTGATTGCGTTTCCTACTATGAAACCACTTTAGAATAATCGATTAGGTCTTGGATCAGGTATATTGCTTATTAAATATATAGCAGCCTTACCTGCATTACTTGGTAGAGCCTTCATAAAGTCATAAAATGGTGTAAGCTGTTTTTCTAAATCAGATCTAATATCAGTTAATCTGACACCAGGAATCATAGCCTTGCTAGTTAGTTGGCTAATGGTGATTTTCCCGAGTTCAGCTAAAGATCCAATAAGGCCAGCTAAACTATTAGGAGGAATTTTAGGCTCGGCGGACTTCTTTGTTTTAACGGCTTGTCTGTCTGCTATTAAATTGCTGAGAAATTTTACTTTATCTGATTTACCTCCAGCTTGTTCTGGGGCAGCAAGAGAGATAAGGCTTGCTAGAGAGTTTCCTAACTGTCCTAATGGACTATCTTTTGGAGTCGCACCTTGAAGAACATTCTCAGCAAGATCAACATTACGGCTTACAACATCGCTATGTAATGTCTGAACAGCTACTAGGTCAGGATCACTAACAGAAAGCGTCTCTTGCTCACGCCTTCCACTTGCGGTAGGTTCGTCAAGCTTGGTATATAAATTGGCCATATGTGACTGAATATTACTTAATGGATTCATTTTATCTCTTTTAGAAACCTAATATTATTTTGATAATTGATTTCGTTTGATATCTTAACATATTCTATATTCATAAAGCCACTTAAAGATACTTACGTAAGTTTTGTGGTATAATATTAGTAAATCTTACGTATGGACTCTAAGTTAACATTAAATGTAGATTCGGAAGTAATCAGCAATGCTAAAAAATTAGCTTCGGCCAAGGGTTTAAGCTTATCCCAAATGATTGAAAATGTTTTACTTGAACTTCTCAAATTAAATTCTATGTGTGTTAGCCCTAAGTCTAAAGCGAAAGGATCTAAAGTAAAATTTTCTGATGATCTTGAATCTATTAGAGGAATTATAAAACTACCAGTAGATTTTGATTTGAAGCGAAATAAAATAGCCAGACTAAAAGAAAAATATCTTTAAATGTACAAAAAAATCTTCCTAGACTCAGATATAATTCTGGATTTTATTGCTCAGAGAGAAGGCTTTGCAGATAGAGCAAATGCAATATTTCATTTGATAGATGATTCTCAAATCAAAGCATATTCGTCTTCGGTAATTATTAGTAATATTTATTATTTACTATCGAATACTTTTAAAATTAAAAATGCGCGATCAATTATCAAGACCTTAAGTAAGAAAATAAAAATCATAGCTATTTCCGAAGATCATATTCTTAAAGCTTTGGATTACTTGGCTATTAAGGACTTTGAAGATGCTTTGCAAGTTTTCTGTGCCTTAGAAACTAAGGTAGATTGTTTGATTACTAGAAATATAAAAGATTTTAAGAATGATTTAGATCTAACTATATTAAGACCAGATGAATTTTTGACCATAACTAAACTTGTTTAGAAACTACCCGTCAGCGCTACACCCTGCACCTGCGAAAGCTGATAAACCCTCTCCAGGACTTTCACAGCAAGTTCAGTAAGTTTATGATGCACTAGTCGTGTGCCGAGTTTAGTGAGAGCTTCTACATCGTTATAAGACTTCTGAAATTCTTTGCGCATTAGCGTTTCAAAGTTGATTCCGGGTTCTAGGTTGAGACTTGCTTGCTCAGTGATTTTTTGTTTTTTCAAATCTTCGATGGAATTTCGGTAGACTTTATATTCTATAAGTTTTTCTAGAGCCTCTTCGCTGTAAGATTCGTTGGTTACTTGGTTCCAGGTATATATCGCATCTTCAATTTTACCTAACTCTTCATACGTTCTTGCTAAACCTATTAGGAAAGGGCTTCTAAATACTACTAGGTCAAGTCCTTTAAGATAGGCTTGTTCGGATTTGTAATATTCTTTTTGTGAGCGAAATATTAGTCCTAGATTGAGGTAAGCAGAAGGGTCTAGTAAATCTATAGAAAGAATTTTATCGATAACTTTCTCGGCTTCTTTAAACTGCTTGTTTTGAATAAGCTTATTGAGTTCATCATAGAGTCCCCACTTGCGCACAAATAATTTATATGGCTTATACTCATCGCAATCATCTTCTTTAATAAGTGATTTCATAGCTTTTACCGCTAGCTCCCAATCAAAACCATCCTTGTTAAGTTTCTTTTGGTCGGCACTATGATAGGGAACTAAATTTGGCAAATGATATAATTCTGCTTCAAATTTATCCAGTTCTAATAGTAGGTATTTGTTCCCGAACACTATTTACAATCTTAAGCTATTTAGTTTATATTTACCTCATATTTGCCTGAAAACCCCTAGAGCTACCCTTGTTAATATGTATAGACTGTAGTATAATGATATCTAGAAAACGAAAGGAATAAATAATTATGGGTTTACGAGGTTTTTTTAAGTCAGTAAGAAATGAGAAATTTGCCAAGCAGGCAAGTTCTACCGCTAATAATAGTATGAGTGACGAGGAGATAGCGGCTAACTGGGTCAAGTGCAAGTCTTGCTCGGCTACTGTTCATAAATCTGACTATACATCTAACCTGAATGTTTGCCCTGAATGTAATTATCACGGGATGCTTTCTTTAAGTGAGAGAATGGCATTGCTGACTGATGCTAACAGCTTTCACGAGATGGATGCTGATATCTGCCCTGAAGATCCTCTGAAGTTTAATGATGGTAAGCCTTACCTTGAAACTATAGCCCAAGCCCAAAAGAAAACCGGTTGTAAAGAAGCTTTACTTACTGGTATTGCCCAGATAGAGGGTGTGAAGGTTGCTATTGCTCTTATGAATTTTAGTTTCCTTGGTGGTTCTATGGGAACTGTAGTGGGCGAGAAATTTACTCGCTTAGTTGAGAAAGCTATTAAGGAAGGCATCCCCGTTATCTCTGTTTCGAGCTCTGGTGGAGCAAGAATGCATGAAGGGATACTAAGTCTTATGCAAATGGCCAAGACAAGTATCGCACTTGAGAAACTAGATGAAGCTAAGTTACCTTATTTCTCTATTCTTACAGACCCTACTTATGGTGGTGTATCAGCGAGTTTTGCTACGTTAGGAGATCTTCTGATTGCTGAACCAGGTGCGAGGATTGGGTTTGCGGGACGTCGCGTGATAGAAGAGACAGTGAGAGAGAAGCTTCCTGCTGACTTCCAGACGGCAGAATATTTATTAGAACATGGACAGATTGATCTTATTGTTCAACGTCGCGAAATGAAAGCAACTTTAACGAAGATATTGAAAATGCATGGATTCTTCCCAGTGAACTTTAAGGTTAGCGATACTGTTAAAGGAAGTTTAGTGGATGCTAAGGAGTCTGCGCTTGCTGGTGCTGTAGAGCAACCTAAGAAGGAGATCCCATTAGAGTTTGAGAAGCCGTTATTTAAGATCCAAGAAGAGATCAGAGCTTTAGAGAAACGTGTTACTAATGATGAGGACAAAGCTCAAATCGCGAAGCTCAAGATCCAATATAAGAAAGTAGAAGCTAGTACTTTCTCTAATTTAAGTGCAATAGACATCACTAGAATTGCGCGTCATGCGAATCGTCCTAACTGTGAGGATTACTTGAATATGATGTGTGGTAAATCTAAATGGATAGAATTACATGGTGATAGAGCTGGTACTGATGATGAAGCGATGCTTGCAGCATTGTTTGAACTTGATGGTATTGCTTGTGTTGCAGTGGGTACGCGTAAGGGACGCGGCATTAAAGAAAACCAAAAACGTAACTTCGGAATGCCACAGCCAGAGGGTTACCGTAAGGCTAAGAGAATTTTTGAATATGCTAACAAGTTTGGCTTGCCTATAGTTACTTTTATAGATACTCCTGGTGCTTATCCTGGACTTAGTGCTGAAGCTAATGGTCAGTCTATTGCTATCGCTGAGAACCTTAAAGCTCTAGCTAAACTCAGAGTGCCTGTTATATCTATTATCACTGGTGAAGGTGGTTCGGGTGGAGCGCTTGCTATCGGAGTGGCTAATAAAGTTCTCATGTTAGAGAACTCAGTTTATTCAGTTATTAGCCCTGAAGGTTGTGCTGCAATTCTTTGGAGAACCAGAGATAAAGCTCCTGAAGCTGCTGAAGCACTTAAGATGGTAGCTAAAGATCTTAAAGCTCTTAATATAGTAGAAGAAGTACTCCCTGAGCCAATGGGTGGCGCGCATAAGGATTGGGCGACTACTGCAGAATCCGTTCAGGAAGCGATCTTGAGGAATTTAAGAGAGCTGATGAAACTATCTCCAGAGAAACTTTATGAATCTAGAGTAGAGAAGTTCTATGCATATGGTAGACCTGTAGAAGCTAAGAAATTGGTAGCTAAACATTAAAATGAGAAAGAAGGATAGTAAGCCGTCATCGCGAGGAGCACCGAAGGTGCGACGTCGCGATCCAGTACTTGTCTTTATTTTATTTATATTTGTTCTTACGCCTGTATTTGCCAAGAAAAAAGATAAGGATTTTACACGAGTAATAGAAGCTAGCTCTAAGGCTCATATCTATGATCCAGACCAGAATATACCTAGGTCTAAATTAGATGTGACTATGGAAGAAATGATAGAAGCGCGTTTTGGTGATAAATATCGCCGTGCTAATGTCTACGATTTCTATCCACAAGAATTGCCTGAGCGCAAGGCACGTGGACTAGATGATGCAGATCAGATGGAGTTAATGGATTACTATGATTATGCACGTAAGGATCTACAGAAGCTTAATCAATCTAAATTCCTCAAGGTGATGCAAATGGACTTTAATCTGGATGGTACTAAGGATTATGCTGTGATAGTTCATGATATTAAGGGTGATGATAATTATTTAGCAGTGATTAATAGAGACGAAGTTTTAAATTTAGATCGCTTCGAAGCTAATTACTTAGAACCCGTGAATGCAGGTCATTATCCTACTAAGGTAGTTTATGGAAAGGGTAAGAAGCGCATGACTATTAGTACACCTGCGATTCGTTTAGTTGCCTTTGATGAGAAGAGTCAGGTGTTTTACTATGACAAACCTAAAAAGAAATGGCAAACTCTAGAGTTAGATGACTAACAAACACACTAAAAAGATCTCCATAGTTACGGGCAATGCTAAAGGTCTAGGCAAGCGAGTTTCGGAGCGTTTATTAGAGCTTGGATATCAAGAGCCTGAAATTATTAGGTCTGCTGATTATGATCTTACTAATGCTGAAGACGCTTCACGTCTAGTGCAAGATACTATCTCTAAATATGGGCGTTTAGATCTGCTAGTAAATAATATTGGTAACTATGTTGCTAAGTCTATTGATGATATTTCTATCGCTGAGTGGCAGGATCTAATAGGTTCTAATCTCAATACTAGTTTCTATATGTCTAAATATGCTCTTCCTCATTTACGTAAGTCACAGGGAAAGATCATTAACATTGGCTTTGCAAGTTTAGAGACTTGTAGCCCTAAACCGAATATCATCGCTTACCACAGCGCTAAGATGGGCTTACTAAGCCTAACTCAGGGACTTGCTAAAGCTGAAGCTAGTAATGGTGTATTAGTGAACATGGTCTCTCCCGGCAGCATGGAAAACACCGTGAAGCATAATGCTATAGCTTCTATCCCTCTAGGACGCCTTGCTACTCTTGATGAGGTTAGCGATGCAGTTTTGTTTCTTGTGTCTAGTGATTATATTACTGGGCAGAATCTAGAGGTCTCTGGTGGGTGGGGCTTGTAATATCTTGCGACAAAGCAGCAAATGTCATTTTGTCGCAAGATGGTGTGGTATAATAATTTTGCGACAAAACAGCAAATGTCATTTTGTCGCAAAATATGGTAAAGTCTAAAAATAAAAAAGATGTTTTCGTTGGCCGTAAAAAAGAGCTTGATCAGTTGCGGTCATTGTCTTATAAAAGACACGCAAGTTTAATTGTAATTACAGGGAGACGGAGAGTTGGAAAAAGTCGTTTAATAGAAGAATTTGCCAAAGATAGAAAGTTTTATAATTTTACTGGGCTTGCTCCAACTGATAAAACTTCCAGGCAGGATCAACTTGATGAATTTGCAAAGCAGATGGCTAAGTATTTTAATATGCCTCCTCTTAAAACGGATGATTGGGGTGATTTGTTTGATTTTCTTGGACAAAAAGTAAAAAATCAGAAATCTATAATTCTTCTGGATGAAATTTCATGGATGGGATCTAAGGATACTAACTTTCTTGGTAAGCTCAAAGTCGTTTGGGATAATGTTTTCAGCAAAAATCCTCAACTGATAGTTGTGTTATGCGGATCCGTATCTTCCTGGATATCCAAAAACATTATTAGCAGCACTAATTTTTTAGGTAGAATATCTCTCAAAATTAATCTAGAGGAACTCTCTCTTATTGAAGCTTCTGAGTTAATAGATAAACTTGGATTTAAAATTTCTTCTCAGGAAAAATTTAGATACCTCTCTTTAATTGGTGGAGTGCCGTGGTATTTACAATTATTGAACCCAAGTTTAACTTTGAATGCTAATCTTCAAGACTTATGTTTTACTAGAGATGGTATTTTAGTAGATGAATTTGATCATATTTTCCATGATCTTTTCGGTAGAAGAAGTGATATCTATACCAAAATTACAAATGCACTCAGCAAGGGTAATCTAAGCTCTAGTGAGCTAGCAAAAACAATAGATTATAGTGATGGCGGTACTTTAAGTGAATATCTAGAAGATTTAGTCAACTCTGGTTTTATAAGTGAGGAAGATACTTGGTCATTTGAAAGTAAACAAATTACTAAAAGTCCTCGCTTTCGATTAAGTGATAGCTATTTGAGATTTTATTTTCGTTCGATTAGACCAAACTTATCGAAGATAAACAAAAATCAACTGGAATCAGTGTGTCCTGATACTTTTCCTAATTGGGATTCTATTTTGGGTTTACAATTTGAAAATTTGATCTTGAATAATCGTAATTTAATTATCAAAGATTTAAAAATTAATCCACAAGATTTGGTTATGGATGGTCCTTATTTCCAAAGTCAAACCAAGCGGCAGCAAGGATGTCAGATCGATTATTTAATTCAAACTAAGTTTAAAACTTTGTATCTTTGTGAAATCAAGTTTTCACGAGCTAGTATTGAAAGTAAAATTATCTCTGAATTGGAGAAGAAAACTAGTAAACTTCAGATCCCACGTGGTTTTGCTGTTAACCCTGTTTTGATATACTCAGGTGAATTAAATGATGCCGTAATAGATTCGGATTACTTTAGTAAGATTATTGATGTAGAAAGTTTATTGTGAGTTTTACTTACGACTCATCTTCCTCATCTTCAACTGTCGCTGTAATAGTTTCTGTAGTAAAGCTTCCAGTATCTACAGAGAAGACTGTCATAGAACCATTATTAGTGCCATCGAAATTCTTAAAGTTAATCATAAAAGTATAAGTTTTATCATTGCCAGCATTAGGTAAGCTGTAATGAATAACCTCTTGGAGGTTGTCATAGGTAGTTGTAATTTTATTGATGGATACGAATTCTTCTCCTTCTTCCAGATCCACTTCAAGAGAAAGTTTATATTCAAATAGTCTATTCTTTGCTTTCTTGATGGAAATATTAGCAATATGCTCAGCGTCGGTGTCTATTGAGATAATTTTATCTTCTAGGACACTGAAACTACCTTCTAGTTTGGATTTAGAATGTTCATGACCACCATGAGCTAGAGCTGTATTGAAACTAAGAAGAATGACTAAGGCTGATATTATAATGCGCATAGGGTTATTCTAGCCCTGATCCTAATTTTCGTAATTAGTATAAATATTTTCTAATATATTATTACATCTTAAATTGCTATTATCTTCTTGTGGTAACTCAGGTAAATCTTACAGAAATTCAACAGAAAGCTCTTAATGCCTATCGTGAAGCTTTGGGTCAACGTTATTGCTGTAATAAAGGGGCTTGTCCAGGATGTAATGCTCCTGTAGTACGCAATAAAGCAAAACTAGCAGGAGTCCCTGAGGAAGAGTTATCGCGAATTTTGCAAGAATCTAGAGAAGCAAGCCGCCGACAGCAAAGTCTAATGTCAGCAAAACCTCAAGCAGCAGAAAATCTTGAAAAACCAGCAGATCCAGAAGCTCCTAAATCTTCCCCTTAAGCTTCACGTATCTAGCATCTTCAATGCCAGAGAGAGTTTCAATAAGCTTAAGTGAGTCATCATCTACTTCGCTATCAACACCAATGATCATCACTGCATGTGAGACATCCTTAGTGCGTCCGAGGTTCATACCGCTGATGTTAATTTGTTTATCCCAAAGTATCTTAGACACTTGCGCTACTACTCCAGGTTGATCCTTGTGGAAGGTAACTATAGAGTGCTTTTCAGGTCTGAATATTAATGGAAATGCATCTATCTGAATAATAGAAGGTAGATTACCTTGTAAAACCGTCCCTGCAATTACATGCTCTCCTTCGGCTGAGGTGAGGCGTACAACTAGTTTGTCGATGTATGCACCAGAGTCATCTGACTTAAGTTCAGTGACTTTAATCTTACGCTCCGCAGCGATTAGTGGAGCATTCACGAATGTTACTCCATCTATGCGTGCAGCTAGTACGCCTTTAAGTACTGCAAGCTTCAAACCTTCAATATTTTTGTCAGCAAGTTTACCGAGTGCTTCTACTTCTATGCTCTTCACAGCATCATCACAGATCTGCGATAAGAAAGATCCCATTACTTCAGCAATGCCAAGGTAATGTTTAATGTGCTTAACTAATTCAGGTTTAAGTCCTGGTAGATTCACAGCAGCTCTCGCTACTCCACCTTTAAGTACATCTCTGATCTGTTCAGCGACATCGATTGCAACGTTCAGCTGTGCTTGAGTAGTACTTGCTCCTAAGTGAGGAGTAAGTATAACCTGATCGCCACACGTATGTAGCGGAGAATCTAAACAAGGTTCTTCTGGGAATACATCTACTGCAGCACCTGCTACTTTACCAGATTGAATTGCGTCAGCTAACTCCTGCTCATTAATTAAACCACCGCGCGCGCAGTTAATGATACGTACGCTGTTTTTCATTTTAGCGATAGTATCTTTGTTAATCATATTCATCGTCTCTTTAGTTTTAGGTACATGTAGAGTGATGTAATCTGATTGCGCGAAGATCTCTTCTAGTTCAGCTTTATGGAAACCTAAATCTTCAGCACGTTCCTTAGAAATAAAAGGATCGTAGCCTATAACCTTCATGCCAAGCGCAAGTGCAGCTTTACCGACTCGCTGTCCAATCTTCCCGAGTCCTACTATGCCAAGTACGTGACCATGGAGTTCAGTACCAACAAACTTAGCTCTATCCCACTTGTGCTGCTTGCAAGATAGATCAGCAGCAGGGATGTGACGCGCCAGTGCCATCATCAGCGCCACAGTATGCTCTGCAGCAGCGATAGTATTACCTTCTGGAGAATTAACGACGATGATACCCCGCTCAGTAGCAGTATCTACGTCTATATTATCTACGCCAACGCCAGCACGACCAATGATCTTGAGCTTGGTAGCATGTTCTAAGATTTCTTTAGTAGCTTGCGTTTGAGAACGCACTAATAATGCATCATAATCCTTAATAATAGACTGGAGATCAGCAGGGGATAGACCTGGCTTATAGTCCACATCTGAGGCTTGACGTAAAATCGTAAGTCCTACTTCGTCTATTTTATCTGTTACTAATACTCGGGTTTTAGCCATGGCTTAAAGGATAGCAAGTAAAAACCAGCTCAAATCTTGTAAAAGCTTTAAATATGTCAAACACCCCTGGGGTGATATACATATTAAAATAACTGACCTCTCTCAATTTTAGCTGTACAATAGTTATTTGTAATGTCACTTGAAGGCAAAACTATAATACTTGGCATTAGTGGCGGCATAGCTGCTTATAAGACGCCAGATCTAGTGTCTCAGCTAAGAAAGCAGGGAGCGAATGTTCACGTTATTGCAACGGAGAATGCAACTAAGTTTGTTTCTCTATTAAGTCTTGAAGTTATGAGTGGAAATAAAGTTCACTCTAAACAAAGTGAAGGTTGTGAGATTGAGCATATAGAACTTGCAGATCAAGCAGACTTAGTGCTTATCGCACCTGCTACTGCTAATACTATGGCAAAGCTCACTACCGGAATCTCTGATGATATTCTTTACGATCTAGTACTAGCAACTCGCGCACCGATACTACTTGCTCCAGCAATGAATTCTAATATGTGGGAGCATGCAACGGTACAACGTAACCGCAAAGTATTAGAATCTATGAATTATTATTTCATCGAACCAGAGTTTGGTGAGCTGGCTTGTGGTCATATTGGACAAGGTAGACTTGCAGAGATAAATACTATTATTAGCGCTGCGGAGGGGCTTGCTAGCACCATAAAAAAGTCTCCATCCAGACAGCTAGCCGTAACTAATGGACAGAACGCTGTCTCCGAGGGACTTTTAGAGAAGAAAGAAGGCTCGTTTATTTTTAATGCTAAGAAGATAGAGAAGGAACCAGAAGAGGAAATCAATCCTAATCTAGCTTTGCTTGCTGGTAAAAAAGTAATTATTACCGTGGGAGCTACTCGCGAGAAGATAGACCCTGTAAGGTTTATAACTAATCGAAGTTCAGGAAAGATGGGATTTGCCCTAGCGCGTGAAGCTGTGAAGTATGGAGCGGATGTAAAGTTAATCAGCACCATTGAGAATACTGAATCTTGGACTAAGGATCTAGAAATAATTAAAGTAGAAACTCATAAACAAATGTACGAAGCGATATTTGATCAGTTCGTTAAAGCCAGCCCTTACTCTAAACCAGCAGATGCTTTGATCATGGTAGCTGCAGTCTCTGACTATCGTCCACGCGAAGTCTCTGAACAAAAAATCAAATCCCAAAAGGACGCAGATACAGACTCTCCTATAGGAGCTATTGTTAATATGATTAATGAAGCTAACGCAAGAGTCGGTGATCTAACTATTCAGCTAGAAAAAACACCTGATATCTTACAGGAGATCTCTAAGCTGAAACAAGCTAATCAAGCTATCGTAGGATTTAGTGTAGAGACCGAGAATTTAGTAGAGAACGCCAGAAATAAAATTCGTTCTAAGAGATTGGATTTCATAGTAGCTAATTCGCCAGAGGCTTTTGGTGCTGATGACGCTGAAGTAAGTATTATTGCTTCCGAGGAACGTGCTGACTGCATGCCAATGATTAGCTCTATCCCTAAAGAGTCTAAGAGCAAGATTGCGCTTAAAGTACTTGAGTATCTAGGATTGTGTTTGCATTCATTAGAAGTCCTGGCTCCGCGATAAGCTTCGCCAGGCAAGCCAACATTCAACCTTGCAAGCTTAGGTTTGCTATATTTATATACAGGACTTAGCAGCAGTGGACTACAAACAAGCACTTAATTCATGGCTTTTAGATGGTAAGGAATATATTCCTGGTAAGACTTTTGAATATGTTATGGAGAGGTACGGTCTTAAGCGTGAGCAGATTATCCGTCTTGCTGGTAATGAAAGTACTATAGGTACTAGCATCAAGGCTATAGCAGCAGCAAATGAAGCTGTGAAAAGTTCTAATTATTACGATGAGCCTGCTAGTGAATCTTTGATACAAGCATTAGAGCATAAAATTACCGTTGATGGTATTAATATGGATCATTTAGGGATAGTCGTTGGAAACGGCATGGATAGTGTTATTGATCACTTATTAATGTTGTTTACTGATAATTCTAGTTCTATCATTGATATGAGTCCGACTTTTATTTATTATGATTACACTGCACGCAGAGCTGGTGTAGAAGTGATTCAGGTTAAGCGTGATGACCACTTTAAGATAGACACTAAGAAGGTTCTAGCAGCAGTGCAGGCTAATACTAAGATAGTATTTTTATGTTCACCGAATAATCCTGATGGCAGTATTATCGATCTAGAGACTATAGAGTATCTTGCTAAAGAATTAAATCAGAAGCATATTATTCTCTTTGTGGATCATGCTTATATAGAGTTTACTGATCGTAAGAAATATGATGCAAGAGTTTTAGTAGAGAAATATTCTAATATAGTAGTGGGTTATACTTTCTCGAAGGCCTATGCCTTGGCGGGTTTCAGAGTGGGCTATGGGCTGATGTCTAAAGAATTACAAAACAAATATTTGAGTTTGATAACGCCGTTTTTATGTACTCGTGCCAGTATTGCTGCTGCGAAAGCTGCTTTATTAGATACTGAACACTTTAATAAAATTCTAGCTAATAATGAAGAAGGGCGAGCTTTACTATCACGAGAACTGAAAAACTTGGGTTATAAGGTCTATGATTCAGAGGCTAATTTTCTCCTGTTTAGTGGTACTCAGACGGCGACTGCTATGACTGATAAGCTTATGGCACAAGGAGTGATTATTAGAGCAATTCCTTATGTTAATGAATATACTTTGCGAGTGACTGTTGGTACAGAAGCCGAGAATCAGAAGTTTCTTAAGGCGGTGGCAAATGTTTAAAGTTAAGAATTTATTTCGTATAATTCTGGATGGCATATTGCTAGCTTGTGCCTGGATATTAGCTACATATATAAGACTTGAAGGTTTGATTCATACCCCCGCAGATAAATTTATTTGGGATGTGCAGCTTATTAGAATTCTACCTTTAGTAGTACTTGTGCAAATGCTGAGTCTCATTGCGTTTGGTACCTATAAGAGATTCTGGCGTTATACTTCTGTAAACGATTTGATACATCTTTCTAGGTCATTATTAGTTGCTGCTGTCATTATTATTATTCCAAGGTTTCTAGGCTTTAGCCCTAATTCTGGTAGCATTATCGCTGCTTCTTACGGTATCACTATTATTGATTTGCTTTTAGCGATGAGTTCTCTTGCTGCACTAAGATTAATTAGATCATCTTGGGTGAATCAAAACAACATTCGCACAAGATTGCAACACTTGGATGGAACGCAGAAGCGTACCCTGATCATTGGTGCTGGTGAAGCAGCTTTGCAGGTAATCAAGTCTATCAGTACTCATCCTGAGACTGGTCTTAAGATAGTTGGTGTTTTAGATGATGATACTCGCAAGCACAAGATGAATCTAATGGATGGAGTTACGGTCCATGGTGCTACTAGTGATGTTAAGTTTTGGGTAGATGAATTACAAATAGACCAGATTATCATTGCTATTCCTAGTCTAAGTCTTCAAGAACGTAAGAAGATTAATCTGCTATGTAATGAGACTGGAGTAGATGTAAGAACCATTCCAGGAGTGGATCAGCTAGCTGGTGGCAAGGTTACAGTCGAACAAATCCGTAAGTTAAGCATGGAAGATCTTCTGGGTAGAGAAGAAGTAGATCTTAGTGGTGCTGAAGTACATTCTTTCTTGCAGGGTAAGCGAGTTCTAGTGACTGGAGCTGGTGGATCTATTGGTAGAGAGCTTTGTGTGCAATTGGTTCAGAGTTGCAGTATTTCTAGTATTTGTTTGCTTGGTAAAGGTGAGAATTCCGTATTTGGAACTTGGCAGGAGATTATTGATTATTCAAGTAAGGTGCAGATAGAGAAGAAGATAGTAGATATTCGTAACTATACGCGTATGGATGCTATATTCTCAGAGTTTAAGCCAGATGTAGTGTTTCATGCGGCAGCTCATAAGCATGTACATCTTATGGAACTTAATCCCTGTGAGGCTTTTGAGAATAATGTTCTAGGTACTCGTAATGTTGCTGAACTATCAGGTAAGCATCAGGTAGAAGCGTTTGTGCTCATTAGTACCGATAAAGCTGTGAACCCTACTAGTATTATGGGTTCTACTAAGAGTCTTGCTGAGAAGGTTACATTAATGGCGTCTAAAGATTATCCTCAGACTAAATATACTGCTGTAAGATTCGGTAATGTACTTGGTAGTCGCGGTTCAGTGATTACTGTCTGGGAGCAGCAACTTAAGGCGGGTAAATCTATCACTGTGACACATAAGGAAGCTATAAGATACTTCATGACTATCCCAGAAGCTGCTCAGTTAGTGATTCAAGCTGGAGCGCGCGCTGCTAATGGTGAGATCATGGTGCTGGATATGGGTGAAGCTGTGAAGATCTATGATCTTGCTAAACAATTTATCCAACTTTCAGGATTCTCACTAGAAGATGTACCGATAGAAGTTATTGGGCTTAAAGAAGGCGAGAAGCTTTATGAAGAGCTACTTACATCTAATGAGTTTGTGGACCATAAACTAACAGATAAAATTTATAAAGCCAAAATCAACAACCTTATAAGCAATGAAAGATTAAAACAAGAAATTGAACTTCTGACAGAATCCTCTAATAAAAACGATCAGGCTATAACTAAGGTCAGACTTAGAGCTTTGGTTGCAGAGTTGAGTAGAGAGATTGTCGTTAACTAGTGTTTTAAGATTGTCTGTTTAAGCGAACCAGTACCCGTTAGCCGTCATCGCGAGGAGTTCGTCGAACGAAGTGAAGACGAACGACGTGGCGATCCACTCCGGCGCTGGAATGGATTTGTATGATTAGAAATAGATATTAAATAGTATTAATTGTTTAAAATCTAA
>CAZELI010000029.1:0-26520 GCA_964512985.1 uncultured Gammaproteobacteria bacterium
CTGCTTCAGCATGGTGGGCATCAAGTTCCACGTTCATCGCTTGTTCTACATCTTCTGGTTTGGAGTTGTAGTTGATAACAAGCTTCAGTGAATCACAGTAAAAATCTAATGCATGATGGTTTGCAAGGAACGTCGGGTACTTAGTAAAGATGTTACTCTCAGTTGGATTAGACACATCCTTCTCTAAGCTTAATAGCCCGCTTCTCTTAAGATTAATGAAGCTCTCATACATAAGCTTCAAAACTTCCATAAACACATCCTTGTTATAGCCGCCACCTTTAAATGGACCAGGAAGCTGAGCAAGTATGTGCTTTAAAACTTTTTGTGGCATCATCGCTAAGAATATACAAGAGCCACCACCGAAAATAATTATATACTCTTGCCAAACCGAATAGATTGCATGTATCGGTCCGCCTTCCAGCATGAATCCACCGAAAACGCAACACGCAACTAAAACTAAAAATACTGCCGTCATCTCTCTCTATCCTACCCTTGCATATCTGCAATTTTCCCTGTTTTAAATTTCTGCGTTCCCTTTCCGTAAGTCGCAGGTTGTCCTCCGTTAAGATTGCTAGAGAAAATTTTGATCATATGATTTATATAATTAGATGATTGTTTTAATAGAGTCATATTGCTATCACTAAATTTCTTGCACTGAGTGAGGATCTCTTTTAGATTCTCTGACTTGCTTTTAACATCATCTCTATATTCTTTGGGTAATTTAGGAAGTAAGTCATTGAGATTAATATTGCTTGGATAACCCTGCTCTCTTAAATACTCTACTCTTGCGGCTTCCAGCGCTAATACCTTAGTAGAGAGTGATTTTTCTTCATCAGTTATTGCGTCCAAAATATCGACATTATTTTCTATTAAGGCTTGTTTCTTTTTCATAGCAAGATCTAAATAGTGAGTGTAAACACCAACTTCTTTATCTAGGATTTCTGCTAAATATTCCATAGATTAATTCCTAAGAAACTAAGAACTCTCCTACTCCATCAGCTATAAGCGAGTTTGCTAGATCATTAGAGCTAATATTATATTCACCTAATGTTATTGATTCTTTAAGTGCAGAAAGATATTCTGCTCTGCCTGCTTGTTTAGCTTGAGAGACTTTTAATTTTAATGAAGAGAAGGCATTGCTGTCAGCAGAGTCTATCGCCTTGTTCTCTAAATCAGCATCAACGCTGTCAGAGCCTGCTTTAGCAGCGGAATTATTTGCTTTAAATAGTTTTAGTTGTTCTAAAGAATCTGTTGAATTTGAATCGGTTCTTTTAATATCCATATTGTTTTGGCCCTGAACTTAGTTTACTGGCTCTCCTTCCATAACTATTCCCGTTACCCGCCAAAAAGCTAGTTAGTCTATACAGGCTAATTGTTTAGCGCTTCTACACCATTTGGACTAGGGGTATTTTTATATTTCTTTCAACAAACCATCTACTAATGCACTTCCTGGTAGCATTCTCTTTACGGTTAGAAGGAAGTTGCGGGCTTTATCCTTGTGATTTAAGGCTAGGTGCGCCATGGCGGATTTGAAATGTATGCCAGCATCTTCAGAGTATTTATTCTGTGCCTCGCCTAGGTATTCGAGTGCCTGTTTATATTCCTTACGTGCTAAATGTGCTGAGCCTATGTCCTTCAGGATTTCTGGATAGACGTTGATCAGCTGATCCTTATAATCAAGGAAGCGAACAATATAATCGTTTAATCCATAACTAAGAAAGTAGCCATAAGTTGACTCAAAATACAATCTAAAAGTTAAATAACCAGGTGTCGGTATGTCCTGTGGGAAGCGATATAGTCTGTTACTAGCTTCATTTAAGAATGCGATGAGAAACTCACCCCATTTAGCAGAAGGTGATGCTATGGCTTGCTGGTATAGTAATTTAGCACGCGGAAGATCTTGGGCTAAGACTGCTGCAAATCCTGCCTGTGAGTAGAATTGCAGCTCTTCATAAATCTTCACTGCTAGGAGAGCTTGCTTCAATTCAACTAAGCAGTCTGCTTGAAGATGTTGTATTTGTTTATGAAGTTCAGGTGCTAGATTCGTTTCTGAAAGTACATTGCTGCATAATTGCAAGGCAGCTTCAAAGTTACAATGTTGAAATTGATCTTGAGCTTGTTGATAGAGATCAGGCTCCATGAGTTTATTATATAGTAATAGTCTTTGCTTGAATATTAATACTAGGTTCTCGTAAATAATAGGGTTGTAAATCTTTATAGCTAATTAGTGGGTATTGAGTATTGAGCGTCTTAATAATTAGACTTGCAATATTTTGCTCTGGAAGCTCATAAACCTTATGTCCATTGTTTTCTAGAGAGAAAAAATTAGTTTCAAGATTAGTATAATTTGAATCAAGTGAGATAAAGTAATCGTTTTTACCGGCAGCTATAGCTACTGGATCACTGTCCCTGAGCTGATTTATAGAGCGTGCTAACTGAAAATTATTTACCGCATAAATCTGGAGATCAAGTTCTGCTGCTAGGGTTTTAACGATAGTGATAGTGCTGCGAATACCAGTAAACGAACCAGGTCCCACTGAACAAGCTAGTAGACCGATATCTTGTGGTTTAAGATTAACTCCCTGAAAGGATTCTACGAGGAGTGATATAAGCTGAGAAGATTTGCTTTGTTGCTGAGCTTCTATAACAAATTCTTGCTTAATATCATCAAATACCGCTAATGATTGGGTTTGATGACTTGAGTCTAAAGCAAGGATAAGCATTTACTTAATCTTACTATAGTGACTTAGTGTCTGGGTGACTGAGTGTCTGAATAATCTCCTCAGGCACTCAGACACCCAGTCCCTCCGACACTATTTATAAATTCTTCATCAAAACTAGGTCTAAACTGAAAATTTTCATATAAAATATTAGTTCTATGTTTAATTTTACATTGCAAGAAATAGTTAATTTGACCCAGCTGCTAGGCTTGATTGTTATCGTTGGTGGCACTATTAGTTTAGGTGCTTTGGCTGCTCCGAGTTTATTCAAGAATCTGAATCGCGAGGAAGCTGGTTCAGTGATGATCGAGATCTTTGGTAAGTTTGATAGTTGGATCAAAGTCTCTGCTATATTGATTTTGGTTGCCAAGCTTATCGACGTAGCTTATATTCATAAGTTTAATTTTTTTGTAGAAAGCACTGTGGGAGAGGAATTGGTGAAGACGCTTAATACCAATATGCTTATTAGTACTATATTAGTAGTAGCGATAGCTGCAACTAGTTTGCATATTGCTTTCAAGCTTTCACCGGCGATTCTAGAATCTTACGAAGCAGACTCTGCACAGTTCCCAGCATTGCATAAGCAAAGCGAAATGCTACATAGAGTTAATTTTCTATTGGGGATTGGTTTGCTGTTTAGCTTTGTGGTTTATTAACAAAACTTAATCTGGGCACGCTTGCACCCCATACCGATGTATGCTATTATATAAGTATGGTTACGAAATTATCACCGAAGCAGGAAGAAACAGCAGAGGTCATTTATAGACTTACTCACCAATATAATTATCCCCCCACCTTGGATGAGATAGCCGCAGAGATGGGCATCACCAAGGGCACCCTCCAGTACCACATGACGGCATTGCGTAAGAAGCAAGCTGTCATTTGGAACACTGGATCAGCGCGTTCTGTAAGAGTTATGGATCCAGAAGTGCTGACACATTGCCGAACGAAGTTTCCGCGAGTACAGAAGTCTGATGAATTTAATGGCAGCTTTGATTCGAGATCTATGGAGAGAGGATCAGAGTTTAATGTTAGTCGTGAACGTACACAGATTCCTATATTGGGGAAGATTGCTGCGGGTGTTCCGCTGACAGTGATGGACAGAACTGATGAGTACCTTGAATTAGATACTTATTTCCCTGATGGTTGTTATGCTCTTCGTGTTAAAGGTGAGAGTATGGTAGATGCCCTAATCTCTGATGGAGACTTAGTTTTAATAGAGCCGCGAGATACTGCTCGTAACGGTGAGATAGTAGTAGCGCTTGTTAATGATGAAGCTGCAACACTGAAGCGTTTCTATAAAGAAGATCAGCGTATAAGATTGCAACCTGAGAACCCTACTATGGAGCCTATCTATATAGACCCTCGTCAAGAGAGTTTGAGGATACAGGGCATCGTCAAAGGTGTGATCAGAAAAACATAAGGCAATGTCCTTTAGCGGATAGTATTTAAACGTTAACAATACTGGCATAATATTTATATGAGTAAGCAGGTTAATTTAAATATTTTGTACGATGGTTCTGCACTCAAAAACCATGAGATGGAAGCCAATGATTTAGCTCCTGCATTGTTGGCTTTTAGTGAATTAATAGAAACTTCAAATCAAATATTAAATCCATCTAACTCTAAGATTTCTGTAAAAATTAAAGGATCGTTTCAGTCGGGATCTTTTGATATAGCTTTGGTCTTATCGCAATCTATTGATGGCCTATTAGGATTTTTAACATCAAATACAGTAGAAGCACCTTTGAATTTATTGGCAATTTTGGGATTTTGCACAGGTACTAATTCAGTTATAGATTTACTCAAAAAATTGAAAGGTAGAGAACCTACTAAAATTATTAAGAAGGGAGAGAATGTTGAAATTATTGTTGATCAACAAGAAACATACACGACCAGCATCAAAGTTTTCGCTTTGTTTTCCAATGTTAAAATCAGGCAAAAGCTTGAACAAGTCATAGCCCCTTTAAAAAAAGAAGGTATTGATTTATTTAAATCTCACATAAATAATCAAGAAATACAAAAAATAGACAAACATGAAGTAGTATACTTTGAAGTCCCTCAAGAGAAGGAAATTCTACTAGAGGATAATGAATTTGAAACTAATTTGCAATTAGTGAGTGTCTCTTTTCAAGAAACCAACAAGTGGAAATTTTCAGATGGTAACTCTGCTTTTTTTGCGTCAATTCAAGATGAGGAATTTATAAAATCTGTACAATCAGGTAAGAGTAATTTTGCTAAAGATGACATATTGAAAGTTCGGTTAAGAAGGAAACAGTTTGAAAAAGATCAAAAAATTCAAACCGTTTATGAAATCATTAAAGTTACAGATCACCGTAGACCTAATACCCAGTTATCGATGTTTATCCAAGAAGATCTATGAACTTCAAGAATTGCTATAATTATGTTAGGATTGTCAATTTTTTGAAAGATTTAGTAAAGTAATTTGTGGCAACTATTTGATATTGGTTATGTAATTCCTGCTACTGTAGCTATCGGCTACTTTATCGGTAAGTTTTTGGAATCTAAATGTGAGGGTGATTACTTCGTTACGTCTGTGTTGATATCGGCAGCATGTGGGTTCATTCTCACTATAGTTAAGATTAAGCGGTTTATGGATGAAGTTAATAAGAATCCAGAAGAAAATAATTTAAAATAATAATTGTTATTTCTTCAATAAATCCCAATATTTACCTTGATAATTCAATGTTACAATCAAATCTGTTATGGCAACAGTAGAAAAAACAGCATTAGGTAAAGTAGTTCAGGTTATAGGGCCTGTTATAGACGTGGAGTTCCCATCTGGCTCACTTCCAAGTATTTATAACGCTCTTAAAATTCAAGGTAAAAACTCAGCAGGACAAGAAGTGAATCTTGTGGCTGAAGTGCAATTAATTCTAGGTGATAATCGTGTACGCTCGATTGCGATGAGTTCTACAGAAGGACTTAGCCGTGGTCTTGCAGTAGAGGATACTGGTGCCCCGATTACTGTTCCAGTGGGCGCTGCAACTCTAGGAAGAATTCTCAATGTACTCGGTGAACCAGTAGATGAAGCTGGTCCTATTAATGCTAAGAAGTTTAGTCCTATTCACCGTGAGCCTCCTGAGCTTTCTGAACAGAATACGAATATAGAAGTATTCGAGACTGGTATTAAGGTTATTGACCTTCTTACTCCTTACGTTAAGGGAGGTAAGATTGGACTATTTGGTGGTGCGGGTGTAGGTAAGACAGTTCTGATTATGGAGCTTATTAATAACATCGCTAAAGCACACGATGGTATTTCGGTGTTCTCTGGTGTAGGTGAGCGTACTCGTGAGGGTAACGACCTTTGGCACGAGATGAAAGAGTCTGGAGTAATTGATAAAGTAGCTCTAGTATACGGACAGATGAACGAGCCTCCTGGAGCGCGTATGCGTGTTGGTCTTACTGGACTAACTATGGCGGAGTACTTCCGTGACGAAGAGAATAAGGATACTTTACTTTTCGTTGATAATATTTTCCGTTTCACTCAAGCTGGTTCTGAAGTATCTGCGTTACTTGGACGTATGCCATCAGCAGTAGGATATCAACCAACTCTAGCTAACGAGATGGGACAGCTGCAAGAGCGTATCACTTCTACTACTAAGGGTTCTATAACTTCAGTACAAGCGATCTATGTACCTGCAGACGATCTTACTGACCCGGCTCCAGCGACTACCTTCTCGCACTTAGATGCGACTACGGTTCTCTCTCGTCAAATCGCTGAATTAGGAATTTATCCTGCAGTGGATCCGCTAGATTCTACTTCTACAGCACTTAAGGCTGCTATCGTAGGTCAAGAGCACTATGACGTAGCGCGTGGTGTACAAAACATTCTTCAACGTTATAAAGAGTTACAAGATATCATTGCGATTCTTGGTATGGATGAGCTTTCTGATGACGATAAGGCAGTAGTTTATCGTGCACGTAAAATACAGAAGTTCTTGTCACAACCTTTCCACGTAGCAGAGGTATTCACTGGTTCACCTGGTAAGTACGTTAAGCTAGATGACACTATCAGAAGCTTTAAAGAAATCCTTGCTGGTAAGTACGATGCTCTCCCTGAGCAAGCTTTCTACATGGTAGCTGGTATAGAAGAAGTTATTGCTAAAGCTGAGAAGATGAAGGGTTAAGCTCTATTCCCACCACGCTTTGCGTATAGTTTTATAAGCACGGAATTCTTGAATTGGGATATTGAAAAGTGTTGCGTTTGCTTGAAGTAGTTTAGGATGCATATAACGAAGGTCTTTAATAGTCTCTTTGATTTTCTCAATACCAAAGATAGACTTAAGTAAATTCCAGTCTTCAAGATTACCCCTAGACATAACTCTTTCTATAACTTGTCTAGGATATAAATGATAGTCTTCTGGATTCATGTCTGTATCCCAAAATAAGCTTTCATTAAATTTATCCGTTTGAGAACTCATCGTATAAATACATTATACCAAAATTATAATAAAAGTTTCTGTGCTTCTTCTGCAACCCTTAATTTGACCGTATTCCAGCTAATTTTTATTAGAGATTTGGGGTCATTTTCTGCATCTGCTTCAGTAAAATCCATCATACATTGTAGTGAAAATAAAGGACTTTTATAAGCATATTTAATTTTACTGAACTCTAATATTTGACTTAGTGAAAATTGATCAAGTAACGAATATAGATCATAAAAATCTTTTTTAGCTCCGCGATCCTCTATAGCTCTAACTTTCATTGCTGCTATATCTTCGATAGAAGCTAATCTTAAACCCTCATATTTGATGATTGGTTTAATTAGAATCTCGTTGTATTGTAGAATGTCTATTTTTACACCATTGAGATTAAACTGAATTAAAGTGGTAGAGTTTTGAGGGTCAGAGTCATTAGTATATTTTCTCGAGTCCGTTACTTCACCTATCTGTTTACAAGCGTTAATAAGTGAATCATAGTCGAATTTAAGTTTTCCAAAGAAATCCAGATCAATCGAAAGCCTGTGTCCAAGCTGTAAAGCTAATGCTGTACCTCCTACTAGGTAATAAGTTTCCAGTTGATCAAGAGACATAAGCTTATAAAGTATGTCTTTAGTGTTTTGATCTATGGTATCGAAGTGCAAATTCAAGCTGGGATCATTATATCAAATTTCACAAACATCGAATTAACCAAGAAAAACCCGTTCTTAAGATCTTCTGGGTAATAATTTCCTTCTACTACTTCGAAACTTTCGATGATTTTATTACGCATAATGCCAGAAAGTATATTGCAGTCGAGGCTTGGAGTACAAAGCTGTCCTTGAGCATTAAAGAAAAATATATTAGTGAAACTACCTTCGCAAATATGACCGTGTTCGTTACACCAAATGACTTCGTCACAGCTGGTGGCTGAGTGAATGAGTGAATGAGTGGGGCGAGGAAGGAATTTATGTCTCCAGATAGGATTAGTAGTTTCTATATGAAATTCTTTAGGATCTAGAACTGTTACTTGCCATGCTTTATGAAGATCCCGAGTGTATGGTTCTATCTCAATCTGGAAGCTGGCATCTTTCGTATAAACAATGCGCAGCTTGAAGAGTGCTTGTAGATTGGATTCTGCCTGACTATGCAGAGTTATATCATGAGAATTAGAAACTAAAAATCGTGTGCTAATAAAACTTACAGGTTTAGTAAAAAAATATTGTGCTTTATTTTTAACCTGATTACGTAGCCATAATATCAAACCCTCTCTGTCACTGACTCCTTTAGGTAATGAGAAGCCTAGTTCTAAGATGCTTATATATAATCTAGTAATATGTTCGTCTAGATCATAGATATAAGCTAAGTCGGTAGAAGATTCTGCACGAACGGTTTCTAGGAGCTGCTGTATGTCTTGAATAGATGATGGAGCTTGGGTCATGCTTAGACTCCACTAGTATAGTAATCTTCATCAATAATAAACGAAGATACTTTCTCGTGAACTGCACGAACATCATCAAAGCAGGCAATATGATAGATAGCATCACCTTGATTATAGAGAGGTAATATTGATTGACCAATGATGATTCCAGGTACGCTTGCGGTGATGTCTTGATGCTGCTCTCCGAAGGCATCTGTGAGGTAGCCTAAGACCTCGTTGGTTTTCACTGCTTGTCCTAGCCTCTTCTTAGAATGTAAAATACCACTTTCTGGTGCTCTAAGCCAGTAAGTAGAGTTCGCTAGGGAGCTTTTGGTTTGTCTACTAGGTCTAGGAGGTTTAGGTAGCATTCCAAGTTCTATCATGACATTGAGTACTCCTGTGAGACCAGCTTTGGTGATATGTGGCTCAAACCTTAGTGAGCTACCACCTTCAAATACCATGTAAGCTAATTTGTTTTGAACAGAGGCTCTCAGGGTGCCTTCTGCAGCTTTAGAGTCAATAATCACTGGAGCCCCGAAACTATATGCCATACGCTTAAGATCAGGATGATCGGCAAGTGAAACTCTGATCTGCGCAAGGTTATTACGATGCGTGGCAGCAGAATGTAAGTCTATACCATGAGTGCATTTGTTAACTATCTCTTCCATGAAAGTATTCGCGATCTGTGCTGCTAGTGAACCCTTCTGAGTACCTGGGAAGCAACGATTAAGATCGCGTCTATCAGGCAAGTAGCGTGACTTTGCATTAAACCCAAAGATATTAACAATAGGCACAGCTATCAAGGTGCCACAAATCTTGCTTAGAGATCTGTGCTTAAGTAATTTAGAAATAATTTCTACGCCGTTAATCTCATCACCATGCACTGCTGCAGAAACGAACAATATAGGACCCTCTTCCTTCCCGCGTATCACCTGCACAGGAATTTCCATTTGGGTTAAATCATAGAGCTTAGCGACCTTAAGATTTATACGTTTTTTCTCGCCAGGATAGATTTCAACGTCGGCGATTTTAAGCTCTTGTATTTTATTCGTAGTTAGGGCTTTATTAGGCATCTCTTTATCATTATATAGTCAGTAATTAATGGATTTTAATTTTAAGATAAGATATAATCTTATCTATGATTAAAGAATTATTTGGTATGAATTGGGGTACTTCTAGAAAATCTGTCCAGCTTCCTGCTACAAGGCCTTTGGAAAAGAATTCTACTATTCTTTCTCAACTTCAAGAGATGAATGCAGATGGTAATACGCTTGGTTTTTTATCTTTTATTGCACGTACTGATCAATATTGGAACGATACTCAAATCAGAGAAGCTGCTTTGTTATTAGCAGAACAAACTATTATAAAAGTACCAGTTGCTGATATTGCGCTTTCTTTTCATCGGAAGATTGAAGCAGGGCTAATAGCTAATGGTGGTATCAAACGAATTAATCAAGCTTTTGAAGAATCTGAGAGAGAAGATAAAGGGGCAGAGATATGTTTCCAAAGAAGATATGCACAGCATCTAAATTTACATAAACCTTCAGAGTTAGTTTCTCCAGTAGCTGTTAGTTAGTTTAGAATTGGTTCAAAAACCTCTGATCCCCATTAAACATAAATCTTATATCGTTGATTTTATACTTAAGCATTGTAAATCTATCGAGTCCAAGTCCAGCAGCGAATCCTGAATACTTCTCAGGGTCTATTCCTGCCATAGAGAGTACATTAGGGTCCACCATCCCGCAGCCCATGAGTTCTAACCAGCCGCGTCCGCCACAAGTAGTACATCCCTTACCTTTACAGAACACACATTCAGCATCTAGCTCTGCAGAGGGTTCTGTGAAAGGGAAGAAATCAGGTCTAAATCTAGTACGCATTTCCTCGCCGAAGAATTGTTTTAGGAATTCATTCAACACCCATTTCATATGTCCGAAGTTTACATTCTCTTCTATCATCATTACTTCTAGCTGATGGAAGAAAGGCATCTTACGAGCGTTCACTTCTTCATTACGATAAACACGTCCGTGACCAATGATTCTAAATGGTGGCTTCAGTTTCTCCATAGCGCGGATTTGTATAGAAGATGTATGCGAGCGCAAGAGCATATCTGGAGAGAGTTTCGTATAGAAAGTATCTTGTTCGTCTCGTGCTGGATGATCTTCGGGGGTGTTTAAAGCTGTGAAATTATAATAAGTGCTTTCTATTTCAGGACCATCTACCAGCGAGAATCCCATAGTCTCAAATATCCCTACTATCTCATTAGTAACTTGAGTTAGCGGATGCACATGTCCAAGTTTAGTCCCTAAGCCTGGTAGCGTTGGATCTATACGTTCAGCTTCAAGCTTCGCATTTAGCTCCAGGGTTTCAATGCGTTTAGTTGCTTCTTCTAATGCACTATTTATAGCGCTCAGTACTTGATTAATTAATTTACCAAACTCTGGTTTATCCTCATTTGGGATATCCTTCATTTGACGACGCATATTTACGATGGTGCTTTTATCGCCGAGGTATTTTACGCGGATATCGTTGAGATCTTTAGAATTGTTTAGCTCTAAGAAGGCTTTGATAGCTTCCTGCTCAAGGCTACTGAGTTCTTGTTTAGTGTTTTCTAGGGTGATGGTCATATTGTTATACTCGGGTCTATTCTTTTAATATCAGTTTTATCGAAATCTTTATCAAAGCTAACTAGTTCTAAATCATATTTTTTAGTACATAAGTATTGGTAAGAATCATCAAAATCAAGACCCGTTTTTTTCATAGTATTCTGGCTGATTTCTGCTAGTTCATTGATATCTAATTCAATTATATTGATATTCGCAGCATAATTTTTAGCGAATAAGACAAACTGATCAGATAGGTTTCTATTATTTAATATTATTGCTATTGAATATAACGAAAATTTACTTATAAATATTTGATTTGGTTGTATTTGTTGAAGAAACGCATATGCTATTGAAGAATTCTGCTGTTTTAGGAGAGCTTCTAAAAAAACATTCGAATCAATGAGATAAGATTTCAATTAATCTAACTTCTCCCAAAGTTTTTTGCCTTCTTCCTGTAATGCTAAGGCTGAGACATTAATATGGCTTAAAGAACCAACCCATGAGTAATCTAAGTTTGTTGTTATTTTTTGAGATTCTTTTTCTTTCTTATTAATTAGAAAAGCTACAAAGTCTGCCACTTCTTTAACTTCATAATCTGGCAGTTCAGAAAGTTTAAAACTAATCTCCGTCCTTAATTTATCGGAATCCATAATTCACATTATAACAGATCATAATGCACCCTAAGCAGCTCGGCACCAGCCTTAACTGCCATGGCATTATATTCTTTAGTCCATTGATCAAGTTCTTGGTTAGAAGCTTCAGCTTGATTCTTCCATAGTTTAAGAAAGCCTTTACGGCTAGCACCGATGAGTACTGGGAATCCAAACTCTTGTTTGAGTTTAGGAATCAGCTCAATAATTTCTAAAGAATGTTTTAAATTCTTACCAAAGCCTAATCCAGGATCTAGAATGAGGCGCGAGGAGTCTATATTAAAGCGCCTCATTTGATTAATAGTCCTATCCCAAAACACCTTCATGTCTTCTAATAGTCCTTGTTTATAAAAATCATCTTGGATCTCTGAGCTACTCAATCTTGGCGGCACTCCACCCTTACTGTGCATAGAAATCAGTCTCACATTAGGATTCACAAACTCAGCGATGATGCTAAGCATATTATTATTCTGTAAGCCGCTTACATCATTAATAAACGCAAAACATTGACCATACTCTTTAAAAACTTTACGTATGACCTGTGAGTTACGCGAATCAAGAGACAGGCGACCATTCAACCTTAAGCCTTGAGTCTTCAGCAAATCCAAAAATGGAATCAACCTTGCAAGCTCCTCTTCAGTAGAGACGGGGCTTGCTCCTGGACGCGTAGACTCTGCGCCTATATCTATGAAACTAGCCCCTTGGGCTATAAACTCTTGGACACGTAGTAATGCTGAGTCAGGTTCTAACATTGTCGAGCTACCATCAGAAAACGAATCTGGTGTGAGATTTAGAATGCCTAAGTTGAGTACCATTATGTCAATATATCAAATTGAAGGTACTTAAAGCGTTTTATAAGTATGGAGAATCTTAATGTAAGTTAAGAATACTTCAAAAAGTGGAATAAAAGGTGGACAGGGCCTAGTTTCAAGGGTGAGATTAGGAACAGTTTTAAAAAGGGTGAAAGAATGGTATATAATCCGATATTTGAAGAAGAAATGGACCGTGAAAATGAACTTAAAGGTCTTAAAAACGCTATTAAATTAAGAGCAGGTAAAGATCAAATGAACGATCTTTGTTTTAAGTTCTCTACTTTTGTTAAAGCTCATCCAATTTTCACGACTATGGCGATTGGTGTTTTTAGTATGGGCTTAGTCAATACAACCGTTACCAAAGGTTGAAGCGCCAGCTGCAAAGGCTTTGCGTAATAGGTCTAGTAAATTGACTGGTATGTTTTGAGAATCTAGAGGATTTAAATTTCTAGCTTTGGCGTTAGCCAGTATCTTACTCATGGCTATAGCGATACCTATACGTGGTACCGCAGCATCGTTACGACGAGCAGTTAATAGATCACGAGCATCGATATCGTTCTGTAATAATTCTTCGAGTTTCACTTGGTTAGGATGGGCTACCTGATAGCATTTGATTCTGGCGATGAAGTTTATGGTTTGCTGCTGGGCTGTCATGAATTTAGTAATTAGCTCATCGTTGTTAGAATCATAGTTATCGCAAGTAGCATCTTCTATGATCTCATGTGCTTTACGGTAACAATCTTGATCAGCAGTCATAATGCCACGCTCTAGTGAGTCCATAATGTGCCTCGTTAATCTGGCTTCTTGACTGTCTTGCGGAGAATTATAGTAATAAGAAATCCATTCTACTAGGCTGCGAGGTTCAATGTTATCAGCACAGAATTTCTCATTAGTCGCTAATACTTTATCGAAGCCATAAAAGCTCACATGATTACCACCCACAAGGCTAAACATCGCAGCATAAGGGATAGCACGTATATCTCCAAGGATTTTTACTATATGGTCCAGCTCTAAATTACTAGCTAGTTTACCTAAGTCATTGGCATAGCTTGGATCATCTAAGAATTCTTTAAGCTGAGCACCGGATCTAGAAGTAGGTCTAGAAGCGATGTTGAAGAGGTCCAGAAATACAAGAGGAGATTTAATTACATGCCTAAAATATAATCTAAGAACTGCTTCATTACTAACCTTATTGTCGTCATCTAGGTCTAGTCCTAGTACTTCCGAGCGCAGAGCAGATCTAACTATCATCACTAGTTTATTCATCATTAATGTGAAATTAGGATCTAATATATAAGTTTCTCTATAAAGCTTGCTTAAATCTGGTACCTGAGCTTGCTTCAAGGTGAAATTTGCGTTTCGTAAACCTATCTCAGTGATACCACTAATAAAATCCTGTATCGCATGGCGTGTGCGAGGATTAGATGCCAACTGCTGCGCGCCACCACCCTGTAAAGTACGTTCGTAGTATGGAATGGAGCCCAGTGGTTGAGTGCATTTGACGGTATCTTTAAACTCCAGTCCACCACCGCGTTCTACTGGTTCTCCCCAACCATCGAAATTAATCAATGCTACTTCTTTAAGTCCGTTAGTTTGGTAAGCTTGCATCCATAAATCTTTATCAAAGAAACTACGCCCTTGTAGTAGCTGAGTAGTGACATCAGCTTCTATCTCAGTATTAAAGAACTTATCAAAGTCTCTCAGGCTAAGGGCTATAACTTCTAGCTCTGTTAGTTGCTTGTTCATTGCTTCAGTAATGGAATTAATATCTATTCCCTGAGCAATAGTGCGCCAAGCATTAAGTTGCTCTGGCTTCTTGTGCAGACGATCTAGTAAATAAGCATTGAAGATCTTAACCACTATGGTATCTAGTTGTTTCGATCTAAACATTTCCCATTGTGATGCCACGAAACCATTCTGCTTACCGCTATCTGAAGGTCCACGCATCTTAATGAAGCGACCAGCTTCGGCAATGAGATATTGGTGCCAAGCGGTATTGGCGAGAGCATTTATAGTCACTCGGTAAGAATTGCGTAAATCACTGATTTGTTCAGTCAGCGGAACTATCTCTAGGCGTGAACTTGGGAGAGATCCATTAGCTGCTGGTTTAAACGCTTTGATAACCTTAGCAAGCACAAGTACATTGAGCATATCTTCAAAGCTCTCGTTCATACTGATGATTTGTCTTTGGATTGCACCCAATTCACTAAGAGCTAATAAATCAAAAGTTTGCAATAGATTATCCTGAGTTTTCTTGGGATCAGAAATATATTGTATGGTAATTTTAGAGCGAAGGCTTTCATAGTCAGTTTTAGGGATGTGATCTGTAGGAGAGTTAAGTAGTTTACCTATTACAAAGTTAGTCTTATTAGTTATTTGTTTATCCCATAGTGCAGTGAGGTATTTGGTAAGTTTGGCTAGTATTTTATTACCCTGGCGTGTGTGCCCGTGCGAGCCATAATCTGAGAATACTTGCGCCTTACGAATTAATAGATCTATTTCTTTGGTGTTAGCGATAGTGCCTTGTACTTTGCTCCAATCCTTGTAGGGGACCTTATTAGTGCGAATTAGCTCAAGAGGTTCGATGATATCCTTAGCCACATTAAACTCCTGAAGAGTTTTTATTCCATTCAGACTCAGGTCGTCTAGCTGTAATAATTTATTGGTTATAGCTTCCAGCTTGACGATAATCCCAAATTCTATAACTACTCTATAAGCTTCGTTGGGTTTCTCAATTAAGTCACCGTACTCTTCTACGAGTGAGTCATAGTAAGCCTTGAACCCCTCATCTCTAAAGAAAGTCTTAGTGGGTAAGTCGGAGTTACTAGTGAAGTCATCGCTGAGATTCTGCCAAAGTCTCTCTAGCTCTAGTCTATATTTAGTTAGGAAATGTAGGCGCTCTTGCAGCACTGACCTTAGATGTTGCTCAGAACTTACAGTAGGATTACCGTCTATGTCTCTAGCCACCCAGCTATGTAATCTAAATACATGCTTATTCAGTCTGAATTGTTTACCGAGGTATTTTTTAAGTTCTTTCTCTAATGCTTGAACTTTACCGGGGATGATCTCCCAAGCTTCAGCGATGTTATTCAAGAAATTAGCACTTTCATCTGTCGGATGCAGTCGTGATGAATTATATGGCTTAGCTCTTACCATGTGACTGATAGAGAGTGAGATGTCTTCTATTAGATCAGCCACTACTAACTCTAAGTTAGGTTGACCAGAGTCATTACTGAGTTCTTCCCACTTCTCGGGATTGACTCTATAAGCTATCTCTTGCACAGTCTCTACCATGTGTTTAATATGATTCACATAGTCTGGTTGTATACCTGCCGTAGGATGCGCTGTTAGAACCAGATTCGCCGAGAAATTCTCCGCAAATATTTTAGCTAGATCTTCATCATTAGAGAACTTCTCTCTTAATTCGTTAAGAGTCCTACTTGCAAACATTCTATCTGGTAATAGCGCATCTGGTTTAGTAATCTCTGCGCAGGCAGTGCTAGATTGGTTTAGCAGTAGATATGCTTCTAGTATCCAGGATAATAATTTCGTCGCTATAAGCTCAGATTCAGGGTCTTGTCCTGGATTCAGCTCTAGCAGCGTTTTTTCGATTTCACTAAAGTTTCTGGTGGATGATAACTCACGTCTTAGCTTAGTGATGCTATCTATTAATTTACGTGCCAGTAGCTTGCGCTTCTCTGGATCAGTAGCGAGGTTATCATCATTGCTAATACGATCGAAGATTTGTTTACCGATAATATTACCGATAACCCTGTATAGCGCTCTTATAGAAGGAGAGATGGACACTATTTCATTCTATCAGCAGTTTACGCTGCGGCAGGATAGGAGATGGATCTTAGATATCTTGAATTGAGCATTATAAGCTCAGCGAGTTGGGCTTTCAAGGTCTTAGATTGGCTTTCATTACTAGTTTGGATAACTTGTTCATAAACTTCAGTTCCTAGACGAAGGATAGAATTATTAACATATTCATTAATTTCGGGTGACCTAACTTTTACTGCTATATCTAACATTGTATCTAAGGCTTTCGTTTTGATTTCTTGACTTGGATCACCAATATTTAGCTTGGTTGCAGTTTTAATACCATTGCCTTCCGTAGCAGTAGTCTCATTTTCAATGCATTGGCTAAAAGTACTGGCAGCAAATCCCATTAAGTCAATTATAATTTTTTGCAATTCTTCATCTTCTGAATTTATTGCTACATTTTTTAATTGATCTATGACTTGTTCATTATGCATAAATGGTAGAAGGTTATCAGCTATAAATTCCCGTCGATCTTCATCTTGTTTATGCGTCAAAGCCTCAACTAATTTATCGTAATTATCAGCTAATTGATACCATTTGATTGTTAGATCTGGTATAAATGCTGAATTTTCATTACATTGGTCTATTAATACTTTTGGTTCTAGTGCATCTATATCAAGATCACTCTTAAATTGATGTTTTTTAGTTAGACTTTCATAGGTACCACAGGCCAATGCTATTGCGCTGATGTTGTGTTGATCTAAAGCTTTACTCTTAATAAACTCGTCTAGTTTAACCCTATCTTGTGAAAAAGATTTGACGATTTCAAAGCAACCAAATACTTCCATGCCAGGGTTATTCACTTCGGATTGGATCTTAGACCAAGCGCTATCTAATATTCTTGGTCTGAGATCTTCTCTCGATTGAGCAATTTTAATTACTAAAGCTGTAACTAATTCATCAGCATCGGTTTGTCCTAAAACTGTTAATAATCGGTCTAGATCTTGGGTTGAGATTGATTTAATATTATTGGTTAAAGCCGTAATTGCATAAAAAATCATATCATTATAATTATTTCCCTTGGTTATTTGTTGCAATAGTTGAATTTTAGTTTCTTCCTGTATGGTGTTATTACCATATCGCATTTTAGATAGTATTTTAGTTGCATCATAATGAATGCCAAGCTCCGACTTATCTTCCCCGGATAATAAATTACCCAATAATTTTTCTAGATGAGGATTATAATTAAGGTATTTTAATTCAGCTAAAGTTCCAAGCTCATAAGCAAATTTTGCTTCATCGCAACCATTATCAAATGTTTGCAGAAAGCTCTTACCATTTTTCAAAATAGAATTTACTAAAAACATTTCTTGTTCTGCATTATAGTCCAAACCTATTTCAGCGAGAATCTGCATGGTATCTATTTGGTTATCACGATTATTGTCAGTTTCTTTTAAACGTTCAAAAAGACAAGGAACTGCAATCTCTGACATAGACTTGATAATAGAAATATATTCATTCTGTACACTGGATGCTTCTTCGCTATCCTCTTCTTCAGCAGTTTCGAATTCGTTTATTTCTGTTAATGATGCTCTCCATGCTCGATCTTCGCTATCGTCTTGATCTTCTTCACCTGCTATTTCTTCAAAATATGCATTTATAGTAGGACCTATAACTAATCCTTTGACTAAGGTATTTAAATCTGGATTTAATTCAACAGTACGTCTATAATTTGGTGACTTATAATGATGTAGATTCCCTGACTCCCTATCAATAGGTAGTCTACACATTCTATCAATGGCATTTCCTATTCCAAGTTTTAATTCATTATCATCTTTAGTTATATTATTTTGTGTAAGAACCTTACCTACAAGAGTGTCCATACAAGGAGGGAAATCTATAGTATTTTTTGTTTTGAGAACTCTTTTAATTTGATTAGCTAATATATCAGTAAGCTCACCTACAGAATTATCAAGATTTGTTTTTAAATCAATAATTTCCCTATCATCATAACCTTTGAGATCCAGAGGTAAAGCATCAGGGTCTACTCCATACTCATCAGCAATAAAACTACGTAGCTCACAAGCATTGTATATAATTTCGCTGACTTTATTTCCAACTTTTGACATAATCTTATGTGACCAAGCAATTATACAATACACCTTAGCTAATAACTGGGTTAGTTATAATGTTTTAGACTATGCTACATACAAACATAAGTATTCATGCTATTAAGTCTGCTCATTACCAAATGCGCTGTGAACTAGCGCCGGGTATAGGATCGCGCAAGGTGGATCTCGGTGACGCAGAAGTGATGAAGGCGATTTCGATTTATGGTGGACTAGAGAAATACATAGAAGTTCATCGGGAGGTGTTTAATATAGATCTCAGGGCTAGTGAGCGTAAGATTCAAGAGTTCACAGAGCAAGGCATTGGCATCACTAATATACTTGCTGAAGACTATCCTGAGATATTACGTCATCTTAAAACCCCACCGACTATTCTTTATTACTTTGGTGATATTAGT
Organism: uncultured Gammaproteobacteria bacterium; assembly: GCA_964512985.1. Classification (GTDB taxonomy): domain Bacteria; phylum Cyanobacteriota; class Vampirovibrionia; order LMEP-6097; family LMEP-6097; genus CAYPGT01. The sequence goes on from CAZELI010000029.1 coordinate 18,940, forward strand.
CAGCTGCGGATGGAGCGTAATATTGCGCTAGTCGGCACGCGTAACTCTACTAGTTATGGTGAACATGCTACCCGCTCTATAGTGCAATCCCTGAGAGGGTCTGAGGCTTGTATAGTAAGTGGATTGGCTGCAGGAATAGACTCAGTTGCACATGGTACTGCCCTCGAGAATGATTTGCCTAGTATTGCGGTGCTTGGGTCTGGGTTATTGAAGTTTCAGTATGGTGGATTACAGCGAGAATTATTTACGCAAATGCAAGCTGATACTAAGAACCTTATTATTAGTGAGTTTGCACCTGATGATGGAGCGCGTGCTTGGACTTACGCTCATCGTAATAGACTCATCGCGGCTCTATCTCAGGCGACTGTTGTTATAGAAGCCCCCTTCGGTAGCGGCGCATTAATTACTGCAGATTATGCATTGAAGTTTGGGCGTAAGCTTTATGCCATACCCGCCGACCTTAGTAAGGAAGGCTTTAAGGGTTCTAATAAACTATTAGCAGAAGCTAAGGCACAACCTATATATGCTTATGATGGTTTAGTAGAGATCTTTGGGCTTCGTAGAGATACTTCTAGCTTTACTGAAACTTCGCTGGACAAGCCACAGTCATTATCTGTAAACCCAATCCTTGATGCGATTACAGAAGAACCAGTTAGCCTTGATCAGTTAATGAGTAAGCTGCAAATTAAGCAGGCTAAACTATTCACAGAATTAACTATACTGGAGATGAAGGGGCTTGTTCGTAAACAAGCTGGCGGAAGGTATTCTAAGCAGAGAAGGTAATTCTCAACGTCATCCTGAGGAGGAGCCGTAGGCGACGACGTAAGGATCCACTATTAAAGTGAAGATTATTGGTTGGAAGTGGATCCTTACGGTCGGGCTTCGCCCTCCCTCAGGATGACGAGTCTGTTTAAAATAGAAAAACATGGACAGAATTACCCGAATGTTTTAGAGAACAAATCCTTATACGCTCTAATGCCTTCGCTTTCTGTTTCTACTTGGCAATTAATTGAAGCGAAAATAAATACTCCATGACCAACTCTTTCTTGGCTGCCATCTAGTGCAAGAGTTGCACCACTTACGAAGTCTATAACTCTTTGAGAGATTTCGCGCTCTAAATATTGTAGATTTACGATTACTGATTTACGAGCTTTAAGATGATTAACTATTTCAAGACTGTCTTCAAATGATCTTGGCTCAACTACTACTATATTTAAACCTTGCGCTCCGCTTTGTACCACTTGTAATGCACTTGGTCTGTTCATTGACATTGGTGCTGCTTGCATAATAGATTCTTCTAACATTGGTTGCTCCTGTTCTTTATCTCTCTTTCCTTTCATCCACGATCCGAATACTGTGTCCATAGCTTCATTAAATCCTTTTGCTTCTGTAAATTTCTTGCCTGTTCCTGGAACTGTGGTGAAGTCTTCTTCTAACATTCTATCCAGCTTTCCGCGGACTGTAGCACTTGGGGGAGGAATTTTATACTCGTCTTTCACGTTAAATAGATCGCCAAAACCTTCATTAAAGGTCTTCTCTGCTGGTCCCATCCATAAATCGTCTACTTTAAACTTTTTTGCCATTTATTTTAACTTACTCCCTTGTCCCGCACGCAAACAATCCCCTTCCTAATCTAATCATAGTTGAACCATTTTGAACAGCTAACTTGTAATCATTAGTCATTCCCATCGAAAGTTCCAATGGTTCATTGGGTAGGAATTGCCCTAGTCTCCCTTTAAGTTGACGCATCTTACTGAAAATAGTTTCGGAAAGTTCAGAAGTTTTATGCGGGCCCATGGTCATTAATCCGCGAATTTTGATATTGCCGAGTTTGATTAATTGTGCTAGTGCTTCTTCCAGTTCATCAGGATTGAAACCACTTTTATCACCGGTCATATTTATTTGTAGTAGTATGTTTTGCTGAATAGCTAAGCTCATAGCTCGTTGATTAATAAGCTTAGCTATCTCTAAGCTGCCCACAGACTGGATTAGATTGAAATTACCTACAGCTTTATTAATTTTGTTTTTCTGAATTGATCCTAGTAAATGCCAAGTAATTGGCTCAGTGAAATGAGATGAGAGACGTTCTCTACGTTGCAGAGCTGGAAGAATATAACTTTCTCCAAAGTCTCTTAGTCCTAACTTATAAGCTTCTATTACTTCTTCGTCGCTCGCGTATTTGGTAACGGCGATAAGTTTAACTTTATGCTGGCTAATAGCAGCATTTAATTCCGAATCTATTAGGTTTAATTGCTCTTTTAAAGACATTATTTGATAAAATTCGCCTTCATTTTATAAATAATATAGCTCTAATATGATAAATTTACTAAAGCTGCCTTATATTAAGGAATCGCACGGGCTTGTGGCGGAATTGGCAGACGCGCATGACTTAGGATCATGTACCGTAAGGTGTAAGAGTTCAACTCTCTTCAAGCCCACCATTATCAAAAATTAAAAAGACCCCGTTTTTGGGGTCTTTTTAATTTTTATATGGTAGTTGAAGAGAGCTGAGTCAGATTTTGCTTCGCAAAATCCAAGAGTTCTGACTTTTGTTGTTCTTTTTTTAGAAATTTTTATAAAAATTTCTAAAAAGGGCTTCAAGCCCACCATTATCAAAACATGAGGAAAAAATTAAGTAATACTTGATAAATAATATACTGCTCTGTTAGTATTGCAATTATGTCAACGACGATAGCACAGCCTGTAGTGAACCTCGATTCTATTAGAGACGATTTTAAAAAAGCAGAAGAAGGAAATGGACTTTATTTGGCGCAGGAACAAAGAAGCGTTGCTAAGTTTGATGCTGAAATTAATGAAGCTTTAGAGAATTTAAGAAAAAAAGGTGTTGACTTAAGCTTGAACACAGTTAAGCTTCCTGTTTTAGGTACTTTCTTGAAAACGTCTTATCCATTAAAAAAAGCCTTAGCTGGGAATCGTGAATTGTTTGAGGATGTTTCAAGAATTGGTTTTGCGATAGCACGTAAGGTACATCATCTTATTAAAGTTTTTAGCAATATGGGTCTTAAAGATCCAAAATTTGAAAGCACTGTAGATGGACAAATTTATAATGTTGACTTTGCTACTGCTTATGGTAATTTAAATCTAGAGACTAAATACCCATATGCTAATGCCGATGCTGGAACGCTAGGACTTTCTTCTTTGCCGCAACAATCTGGATATAAGAATGCAGGACTTATTGATAATATCAAAGTCTCTACTCAGTATTGTAGCAATGTTGGATACCCTGCTGATCCAGATTTTACTAGTATTAATTGGAGATCTTTCAATAATCGTATTCCAGCATCTCATTATGGTTGGGTAACATTGTCTTCTCCAGAGGAAGCAAGTATAAAGACTCATGTTTATGGATATGATGAGGATGATAGGCAATGTGCTGGTAAATTTGATGCTCCTTATAATCAGGATGGTATAAGTTTTGATTTAGGTAGAGTTCATATCAATAATACTCCAGAGCAATGTTATGAAGTAAGAGCCCATATAAAGGAAGAGAAGTCAGGGAGTACATCAGTTAATCATTCATATGAAGATAAGCATTTTACTCATCTAGATGGTAAAGCTTCTGATCGATCTAATATGTTTGCAATGTATTTGGCACGTCAATCAATTCAGCCACATCAAGCTCATTATGCTGGTATAGCTTATAATAATGGTCAACCAGAAAATGAAGGCAGTCGCTTTAGGTCTGATCGACTTAAATTACCAGATAAGGCTTTGGTAAGTTAGTTTGTTTTACCATGTAACGTACCGAAAGTACGGTGTTACCATACTTTTAGGTTAGTTCTTCAACCCTTCCCCGGTCAAAGTCCTTAAGAACTTAACTATTAGTTCTATTTCTCTTGCAGTAAGTTTCTTGCCTACTTGATACTCTCCCATAATACGCACAGCCTCGTCTAGAGTTGCAACATTACCATCGTGGAAGTATGGATAAGTTAGTTCAATATTACGTAGGGTTGGTACTTTAAATTTATAACGATAATCTTCCTTACGGTTAACATTGAAACGACCGTTATCTTCTTTAGACGGAGCGAGCTTCTTAAGTCCATTAAGACCAGCGGCTCTATCAGCGAAGTAGTCTTTCGCTAGTCCCATCTTCTCGAAGCTACCTCCGCCTACTGCTGGACCTAAGTGACAATTAGTACAATTATACTTCTTAAATAACTCAAAACCCTGTCTCTCTTCGGCGTTGATAGCATCACGATTACCATTGAGGAATTGATCGAAACGAGAACCAGGAGTGATGAGAGACTTCTCGTGTTCGGCAATAGCAATAGCTATCATGTCACCAGTAATTTCCTTAGAGCTTTTCACCCCAAAGGATGTCTTAAACATTTCTAGTAATTCTTGGTCATCCTTAATCTTCCCTAAGATCTCTTCCCAACTAGATCCCATCTCAGCAGGATTATGTACTGGACCACTAGCCTGCGCTACGAGATCATCTGCGCGCCCATCCCAGAATTGTTTAATATTGTAGATCGAATTAAAAACCGTAGGAGAGTTGATATGTCCTTTAGTGCCATGAATCCCAGTCGAGAATTGCATTTGATCAGTACCACCCTTCGCTAGGTCATGGCAAGTAGCGCAGGAGATAGAGTTATCAGCAGAGAATCGTTTATCATGAAACAACTTCTCGCCTAAAAGTACTTTGCCTTGATCTAGTCCTAAAGATTCTTTGCTAGGGATAGGTTCTATCACTAGACCTTTAAGTTCATCTAACCAATCAAGAATCGCTAGCTTCTCTTCTTTAGTAATAATGCGGTCCCAATGTATTGCACGATATTGGATAGGGGGCATCGTATCAGCGGTGATGACGCTTTCTAGTTCTACTAATACATGTTTAGGGATAGCCTTATCACTCTTAATAGAGAATAATTCTTTCTGTAGATCGAGGTAGTTACGTCCCTTGGTCACATCTGCCTGAATCAAATCATGTACCAAAGGTAGATCTGCATACCAAGGATAGACGGTTTGGTCAGAGTGACAATCCATACACTTCTGCTTAAAAATCTTCTCGACTTTTTGTCGTTCGGCACTTTTAGCCCAGCTAGTATTAGAAGTTATAACTAATAGTAGGATTAAGCAGAGAGATTTGTTCATATAGAAGAGAGTTTATCAGATAAACGAACAGTAATAGATCAACCCTCATCGTTGGCCGTCACTGTGTTATCTGACCTGGTTTCACTGCATTTTGCTTTAGAGTTTAAGTTGTATTTATCGTAAATTATCATTCCCAGTTGTTGTAAGCTTCTTGCGACGGTATTAATCCTCTCGGTAGGAGGAATTGGTCTGTGAAACTCCTTGCAACCCCTCCAAACAGGATCATTATCATTTTTAAGTGCCATAAGTAACCTTAGTGCGATTATTAAATTTAAATTGTGGCCGTTTGATTCATATTCTCCATATTCTTCACCTCTTAATAAAGCTGCCGTGTCGTGATCAAGGTGCAGATCTGCTGAAACATTCGGTGTGAGAATAGCGTCTAATAAGCCTTGGTTTAATCCATCTAATGCTCTAGGCATATATTTCGGAGGGAGTTTCTTTGCAGTCTCCAGCTGCCTCAGTAATTTATCTGGGAGAGGTTTAATAGTAGGAGTTTTCCCTTTACCTTCAATGACATAGATAGGTTGCGGAACTTTCTCTAGAAGTTGAATGTTGTTCATTCTAGAATCTAAACTCGATTGATTTAATTCCAGTTCACTTTTTAATTTTTGTTTAGCAGCTGTAATTTCTTCTATAAACTCCTCTATTTTAACTTTTCTTGCTTGATCAGCTTCAGTCTTAGTACAAGCTTTGATCAATCCTCTCATTGCTGTTTCCAAGTCCCCATACGCCCTTATTGTTGAAATGTTACAAGTACTACCATTTTCCTTTATGATCAAATCTAGAGCAGTTTTAGAAGTTACCTTATTACCGTCTTGGGGAATTAAGTCAGAGATATCTCGATTTAAAATTCTAGACTCATTAAAACGAGATTCTAAAACAGAAATTATTCTTTCTTTCAATGTAATTGGATCAGTCAGATTAATATCTGATAGCGATCCCCTGGTTGCTAAAACTAATTTCTGTGGATCAACGTCACATATCTCCTTAACCTTATTCCCTTCTTTAACTGAAAGTGTAGTTATAGCATCAAAATTTTTAGAAAATAAAACATCCACAACATTCACTAAAGGATGAAGACTAATTCTAGATTCTTGTTGCTCCCAAAATTTGTCTTGGTTACTATTCCCCCAAGCTCGTAATAGTCCTAGCAAACTAACTTTAGACCCCTTCCTATTAAAAGACATAGTATTAATCAAGCTAGTGTAATCGGTATATGGATTACCAATTACTAATAAATTGGATCTTTTTGGAGTCGCTTTTTCAAAAAACGAACTTGCATATGCGGCTACATCTGACTCAGCAGGATTATCTCTTGTCCTCGGTCTATTACGCATAACAGTAAATTCTATATTTTCTAATAATTCTGGATGCTCGTTTCTTATTTCTTTTACAGTTGCAGTAAATGCTTCTAGATCTTTTCCACTAAGATCCAGTAGGACTTGAGTATCAATAGCATTATTCCAAACATGGTCCTCTAAGTCCAAAGAATCCACTCCTTTTGCTGCATCAGTTATCAACTTAAGTAATTGCATTATAGAATAATATGGATATTCTTTCGCTAGCTCATTGACTGTTTGTTTCTGTTTGAAAAATTTATCTAAAATCTCATACCTTGCTACCAAGCCCTTACTTAAGCCCTCTGCTGCTCTTTTAGCGAGCAGTTCAAAATCTTGATCCTTGAGGATACCCGTATCAAATATCTCTGTCGCTGTTTTATCGAGGGGGAAGCTGCCATATCTTATCAATTGATCTAGGTATTTCCCTACGGTTGGAACCAATTTATCTCTAGTTAAACCTCGCTCCGGAAGCTGATGTGATTTAAAGGTATTAGTAATATTCAACCCAAACCCTTGTCCTGATGGTACTTCTTGGCTAGTTGTTGTCGTCAACTCTGTATCATCTGAATCAGAAGCAGCCTTTGGTTTCTTAGCGCAAGTTTTTTCTTCTCGAAACATTTCAAACTTCCAGGATACTTCCCGCGAAGATTGAACTTCAGGTGTAGATCCATTGGTAGATCCTCTATCAGACTTCGGTACAAAAGTTAAATCACTAGCAAGTCTTGGATCAACAGCTGGAAGATTAACTTGCAACATTGGTAAAGAGTAACTTCGTGTAGAGTAGGGTTCAGCGGGGTCTTCACTGATACGATAGGTTGGCCGTAAAGATTCTGGAATATCAGGATTTTTGCATAAACCTTCAATTAAATCTCTCATGGTCTCATTAAATTCAGTAACCATTACAGGCACATCTTTATGTGATTCACCTTTTAAAGCTTTTGAATCATAAGTACCATACTGCAAGATTAATGTAGGTTTATTCTGAGTAACTTTTTGCTCCATACTTCAGATTCTAGCAGAAACTAGACTATTATTTGTCTAATGTTAAGTGTTGTTGTAAAGGGTCGCGTGACTACTCAGGTCTAATTAAGATTTAATCTGTATTACGGCCACTTTTTTAAAG
>CAZELI010000030.1:0-25517 GCA_964512985.1 uncultured Gammaproteobacteria bacterium
CTACGACAGTTTTCAAGACTGCTCCGATAAACCGCTCTGGCATCCGTCCATTGAGAATTTTACTATAGGATGGATAAACAAATATAAAATAATGCTATAAAGCCTTAACCTCTAGGGGTTTTTTGACCCCCTTCTTTTCATAGAGGATGTAAGACTAATTTCTGGTGAGCTAAAAAGTTCTTATAAATCAAGAGGTTTTATATAAAATCCCAGAGGTTTTTTGACCCCTTTCAAATTTTCATCGCGTTGACTAAGATCTTTATTTATGACTAAACAACTTAGTTATGCTGATTCAGAGAAGTTTAGGGCCGAAGCTCATAAGCATATAGGTTTTCTTCTCTGTACGCCTTTGGCATTGAGTATATTAAAACTCTTGGTCGAAGCTAAAGAAATTAATTTGTTATACTTGCCTGCTTTAGTTACTTTGTTTATGCTTGGTTATTTGATGATTAATAATAGCTATAGTATGATGAAGGCAAGGGATGATTAATAATAGCTATAGTATGATGAAGGCAAGGGATGAAGAATATGTTAGAAAATATATTTAAAAGTATGTTCGATATGACAACAGCAGTTGGACAGGTAAATTGCATGATGATATTTCTTGCCGTTTCATCTCTCCTTCTTCTTAGAAGCATAGACAAAGAAGCTGAAAAAGCTCACCGCCTTAATGGCAAGACTCCATAAATTTATTTAAAAGGACTCTATCTTGGGAAATTTAAGGCAAGCCTTAGTGCTTTGCTTCATATTAATTTTAGGCACATCGCTTAGAGTAATTGCTTCGATTAAGCAGTTCTCAGCTAATCTCATTTCTACTCAAACCCCTACTAAAACTGAAGCTCCAAGCATAACTAAGGTTTACAAAGCTCACATCACCCAAAGCAAAATACCTGAACTCAAGACCGCAATACTCTGGCATGCCCCTCCTTATAAATCACTGAGTCAGAAACTAAACCCCAATCAGCAGGTTCTATTAGATGAAGAAGCTATGCAAATCTTACTTAACGGAGCAACTGAAATGAACGAAGATCTAATGAAAGCAAAGAATATTATTAGCAAGAAAGAACCTCTACTATTCAAGGTTGGACAATTAATATCTAATAATTTAGAAACTGATGAAAACTTCAACTTAAGTAATTTGATTTTCAATAACAAAGGTAAAGATGATGCTCTAGAATCAATTAATCGAGTTAGTACTTATATTTATCATAACTATCAAGACTTCAAAGCCTTATATCAAGCGAGTTACACAAGGGATCTTAGATTAATCGCGCGGCATAATGATGTGAAGATGAAGCTTGAACTTATCTCTGGAATGAATGCTGTGGCACATATTGAAACTCTACTTAATGGAGGGCGCGTATGAGATTAATTATCACCTTAATCATAATGCTTATTATAAATTCAAACGCAGAAGCGCAGTCTATAAGAATTGGCTATGGTAGATTAAGCTTAATAGATCTAGGTTCGCTCATCAATGCTAAACCCTTAGTCGTAAATGAAGCTCTTATCAAGGTATATGAATTATCAGGACTAGATGCAGAAAGTGATAAAAGTATAATTGCCATACAGGGCTTGCAAGCTAGTGGTGAAACGGATTTGACAGTAGATACGCAGACGGGTATTAAATCATTTCATTTAATCTTAGAGAATACTGCTGGAGAAGATTTAATTTTAGACCCTAGGTTAGCTCGCAATTATATAATCAAGTCACCATATTTATTAGCTCAAGGTCGTTCAAGTATAGTCAAAATGCCAGCTCATATTAATGAATATGTTCTTGCTGGTAATCCTAATCTAGTGAGCTTGAAACAAGTTAAAGACTACTATGATGATGAATTCTTGAAAGTATTTGCATTAGTAACCAATACTAATGCAGGTTTGACAGATATAGTAATTCCAACACGCAGGGGAGTTTATAAATTTACCTTAGATATAGTGAGGACCAATAATGAAACCAACGATGAAAATATACAACATACTGCTTTTATTGATTTTAGTTCAAGTAGTACCAGTAGAGGCTTTTGAATATCAAGAACAAGCTCTCCAGCCACTCAGTCCCTCGGACACTCAGTCACCGTATCCGAAGGATACTCCGTCACAAAGACTGTTTGCACCTAAAAAGAAGATCTATCCATTTTTAGACCAACTTGAATTATTACTCTATCCTAATAAGAACTTTAAGTCCGAGAATCCAGCTCAGAGACTTGAACGCCTAGAGATGGCAGTGTTTGGTAGCAAGCAGAGAGGTAATATTGGGACACGTCTCAATAATTTACAAACAGAACTAGAGAACTGGCAAATAGGCAATATGAAAGTAGTGAAAACTCAAGAACCAAAAAAAGAACCGAAACTTGCACAATCTAAGCCTGATCTAAACAAAGAAGCAGTAGCATATCAACAGTACAGTAATCCCGTAATCCCTGCTCAGGCAAGCTTGAGCTATCAGCGTCCAGCAAGCAGAGATTACAATTACATGAACTATAGACTAGCTACACCACTATTACAAAATATCGGCAGGAGGACCATAGATGCATTCTTTAAATAAAGTTCTTTGTTTTTCATTACTCATATCTCTTACTAGCTCAGTACCTGTACTAGCCTACAGCTCTGGCAATGATATCGTCATCACTCGTAAAGCAGCTCCTAAGAAAGCATTATTGGATCGTAAGTTTATTTTTATGCAAGAAGCCAAAGCTCCTATAACCAATACACCACGACTAGCAGAGTTAAACAATTATTCTACTAAATCATTGGTGCCTATTAAAGCTTCTAATATAAGTCATCCGAAACAAAACACTATTAATGATTCAAATTGGGATAGCTATGCCGAAGAAGTAGATGTAGAATTAGAAGAGAGCCTAGGAGTAGCAGCTAAATTATTAAATACCCACTAGCAATATTCTTCTTCTGTCTGGGAATTTTTTCTACAGTCTCTGCAATAAACTTCCGAGAAACTAATCTAGAAAACGGCAAGGTTCTTAATCCAATTAAACTCAGTTCTATTATTGACGCTAGTGAGTTGCATGGCGACATGACTCTCACTCAACTCTGGATTCCAGGTGTGGCAGGTAGTTCTAGTACGAACTATAATGGATTACTAGACTTCAGATTAGAACATCATTTAAGCCTCTATAACACTGGGAAACAACAAGGAAACATTATTACTAGAGTAGCTGGCGTTGGCTATATAGATCAGAGAATTAATACTTTCCTAGATGATCCTATTATTGAGTTACCTGAACTCTTCTACCAAAACCGCTCCAAGATCGGCAAGAACAATATCGATCTAGCATTCGGTAAATTTGTTAATAGAAGATTCTATGGTAAGGATGAAATATTGAATGACCCATATGATATAGGTGAGATGCGTTTTATTGGTGCTCAGGTTAATGTTTTAAATATCATGAGTGGTATTAACGAAGCGAGAGATGGAGATCTGGCTAATATTGCTATGGCAGGCGCACGCCTTATCAATAGTGGTTCTTATGGATTTCATACTGCAATTAAGAACCAGGATATGAGTGGTGGATTCTTTAAACGTTGGGGTTATCATCAAGCCTTCGCTGTAGCTAGGCTAGATGATTTCCAGGGAAATTTTTATGGCATAAGTGAGATTAATAAGGATTGGGGTAAAGAAAAGCCATCTAGAGCAATGATTGGTATGGTCTACGCTAACGATGCAGTATTCAGGATTCCCAGCAACAGCAACAACAATAACCTACTTATATACACTGGTTATTTTAGTCGCCCTATCAAGAAGCTTGCTTATCATGTGCGTTATGGAACTTTATTCAGAGAGATTCAAGGTGAGCAAACTCCTATACATGAATATCGTATTGGCGTGAATTATAAGATCACTGCTAAGGATAGTTTTAGTACTTGGATTGGTTTAATGGATGGCAATCTAGGAGCAAGAGAGAATGATCATCTGATAACCTGGGTTTCTGTGTTTAAGCATATGATCAATGATCACTTATCTGTGACAGCAGCCATGGCACAACGCTTTAATCAATTCAGCTCAGTAGCCACGGAGAACCAGGACAATAACTTTACGCTCTTTGTGCATATGCAGACGGTGTTTTAGCAGACTATGTTTTTAAGAAAACCGATACCTGTAATTCGTCATCCTGAGGGAGGGCGAAGCCCGACCGTAAGGATCCACTACTACAAGATTTATTTTAATTAAAAGTGGATCTTTACGTCGCCTGCTACGCAGGCTCCTCAAGATGACGAACTTGTCTTAAATTCTACTTCTAAGAACTAACGTACGAAGGTCCAAGATTCTCGTTAAATCTCTCTTCTTGAATCTTGATTAACTCTTTCATCGAACCATCGCACTTGTGTACTTTAAGGAAGTTCGCTGTACTACGTGCTGCGATAGGAATACCACCAGTAATCACAATAGTGTCCCCAGGCTCGATATAGCCCTGTTCTATTAACGCCTCTTCTACATTAACAATAGTTTGAGTGGTTCTATGAACATTACTAAAATAAACAGGAGTCACACCCCAAATAATTGATAGGTAATTATAAGTGTGTATATAAGTAGTAGCTGCTAAAACTTGAGCCTTAGGTCTAAGCTTAGAAATCCTCTGCACGCTCTTACCAGAACAAGAGAACGCTACTATAGCCTTGATATGCTTCAGATTAGCAAACGTATTCACTGACTGTGCCATAGCAATGTAGTTAATCTCATCATCACTCAGCTTACCCTTATGCAAATCTCTCTGTGGGACAGTAATAGTTAGATTACCCTCTACTTCTAAAGCAACCTTACGCATATAGTTCACAGCATCTACTGGATAAGAACCAGAAGCTGTCTCACCAGAAAGCATCACCGCATCAGTACCATCCAAGATCGCATTAGCTACATCGCTCACTTCCGCTCTAGTAGGGAACGGATTATTAATCATCGATTCCATCATCTGCGTCGCAGTGATTACAAATTTACCAGCGAGGTTAGCTTTACTAATAATTTCTTTCTGTAACAGAGGCACTTTCTCTGGTTCTAGCTCCACGCCCAGATCTCCTCTGGCAACCATCACACCATCTACTTCACTAAGTATCTCTTCTAGATGCTCCATGGCTTGAGGTTTCTCGATCTTAGCAATAGTTTTAATAGGTGAATGCGGATGAGCTTTCTCTATCAACATCTTAAGTTCTTGTATGTCTTCTGCTCTTCTAACAAACGACAACGCTATAAAATCAGCTTCAAGCTTAACAGCCTCAATTAAATCTTCTCTATCTTTCTTCGTGATTGCTTGCAGACCTAGCTGCTTAGACTCTGGCAAATTCACACCCTTATTGGATTTGAGCTTTCCGCCAACCATAACTTGGCATGCCACTTCTTGACCTTTGATAGAAAGCACTTCTAATCTCAATAAACCATCATCTAACAGAATTCTCTGTCCTACAGCTACTTCAGTTGGTAACTCAGGATAGTTTCTAATAAACACTTTCTTAGGACTAGAGTTGTAATCTGCATCCCCTTCTTCTATAGTAAGAGTAATCTTCTCACCCTGAGTAATAACCACACCCTCAGGTAAAGTACCGGTCCTGATCTTGGGTCCTTGTAAGTCTACTAGAATACCAATGGGTCTACCATATTCCTTAGCAAGCTGACGTATGGTAGCTATGCGCTGCCTGCGACTCTCCCAATCGCCATGAGAACAGTTTATCCTTGCCACATGTAAACCCGCCTCTACCATGGCTCTAAGGGTCTCTTCATTTTCACTGGCTGGGCCAAGTGTGGCAACAATCTTAGTTAGCGAATATTTCTTCTGTGCGTCTGTCATCTTTGTGCAATTACCCCTAGTATAGTGGCTCTTCTAGCTCCAGTAGAGCTAGGAATGTTATTAGGTATTCTATGATAACAGGTTAGAGCTAATAAAGAAAACAGAATAGCTTCCTTATACTGACAATTAATCTCAAATTCACTATGTGTCAGGAATTGTATAGATGGATTCATTGATTTAAGATGTTCCATTATAAATTTATTATGAATACCGCCACCAGAAGTGTAAACTTTATTGATTTTATACTTCTGTAATTCTTGACTGATAGTATAAGCACTGAAGTAACTTACAGTAGCAATAATGTTTTCTTTATTTCCAAGATCCAAAAATTTATCAGCATAACGCTCATCAAACAATTCTCTTCCAGTAGATTTAGGAGGCGGAAGTTTAAAATATTCTGTTCTATCAATCCTTGCTTTAATAAAGCTTTCATCAACCTTCCCCTTGTACGCAATCTCGCCGTCTTTATCGTAGTTTTTATGAAAGAGTTTTTTAGTTAGTACATCTATTAGCGTATTGCCTGGACCAGTGTCATAAGCGATGGTAGGCTGCCCGAGTTCTAGTACAGAAATATTAGCGATACCACCAATATTCAGAGTTGCACAGGATTCAGTCTCTGAGCGGATCAGATGATGATCTAAATAACTAGTGAGCGGAGCGCCACAACCACCAGCGGCTATATCTGCTGACCTGAAATCAGCTATGCTAGTAATATTAGTTAGCTCAGCTACAATCGAAGCATTGCCTAATTGAAAAGTACTCTTAGCCCCATGAAACACTGTCTGACCATGCATACCGATAAGATCTATATGAGGATTTAATCCTGATACTAGAAGTTCTTTTCTAAACTCATGAACCAAAGCCGCAATGAACTTACTATATTGAAAATTAAGATTAGAGATCTCCTCAAGCGATCCCTTTTGTTTACTAATGAGGATCTCTATATCATTACGAACCTTTGGGTCAAACTGAAAACTAATTTCTTTTACAATTTTATATTTTTTAAAATTATTCAAATCCCAATCAACTAAGGCCATATCGACCCCATCAACGGAAGTACCTGTATTTATTCCGAGTACAAGCACGAGTGAAATTATATAGTTTTTGGGGAGAATTAGTGGAAGAGATTTACTGAGCTTACAATAAACCCATATTTTCAGTAAAAAACCGAATAGATTCGGTGAATTTGGCAAGAAAAAACCGAATCTATTCGGTTTTTAATTTTATATATGCTTTTTATATTATAAAAGTATAATTTTAGATATATCATGAATGACGAATTACAAGTTCCAAATAAGCAAAGTTATACTAAAGAGAATGATACTTTTGTAGAAAAGTTGGATATCGCAACAGAAGAAAGACTCCAAAAATCATATGAAGCTTATGAGAATGGAGAAAGTATTGAATTGAACCTTAAAGACAAAAATTGGTTTAAGAAATTGACAAGCTAAGAAAATTCCCCAATATCTTATGACCATACTCAGAAAGAATAGACTCAGGGTGATATTGGACAGCTACAAGTGTTGGGTATTTACGATGTGAGAGAGCCATGACTAGACCATCATTTACAGTTTCAGCTAGTAGAATCAAATCAGGTGCATTTTTAAGAGATTCGCGATCTACTACTAATGAATGATAGCGAGTAGCAATAAATTTTTTAGGTATATCTTTGAAAATAGGATGCTTCTCCGAGTGAACTATTTCACTAGTCTTACCGTGCATTAATTCTGGAGCATGCACAACCTTAGCTCCATAAACTTCACCCATCGCTTGCATACCAAGACAAACTCCGAAGATAGGAATCTTTCCAGCTAAACTTTTGATGATCTCAATACTGATTCCAGAATCTTTAGGTTTACCTGGACCTGGAGAAATCAATATATGAGAGGGGTTGATCTCGTTAAGAATTCTCTTTATGCATTCTTCTTTAGTGAAGGCATCGTTGCGTATAACCTCAGTCTCTGCACCAAGCTCACCCAAATACTGCACTAGGTTATAAGTGAAGCTGTCGTAGTTGTCGATGACTAATACTTTTGGCATTAGAAGAGTGATTTTAGCATTTACCGATACCCGGTAGCCGTCATCCTGAGGGAGGGCGAAGCCCGACCGTCAGGATCCACTATTAACTACGGTTATTTAGTGGATCCTGACGTCGCCTACTTCGTAGGCTCCTCAGGATGACAGATTACGGGTACTCGTTTGCAACAATAAGCAACAGTGATTTAACTATGCAGCTGCCTTGGTCTTTTTACCTTTGATTTCCTCAGCTACGTTAGGAGGTACTTCTTCGTAAGAAGAGAATTCCATTGTAAACGTACCTTGTCCTTTAGTTTTGTTACGGATGTCAGTTGCATAACCGAACATGTTTGCAAGTGGCACGTAAGTAGAAACGAAAGATACACCTTTATCAGTTTCCATCTTCTCTACTCTACCGCGACGAGATGATATATCACCAATAACGTCACCCATGTAAGCTTCTGGAACTTCGATGTCTACTTTCATTACCGGCTCAAGGATAATCGGCTTAGCTTTCTCTACACCTTCTTTAAGTGCCATAGAAGCAGCGATACCAAACGCCATCTCAGAAGAGTCTACCTCGTGGAATGAACCATGCTTAAGTGTTGCTTTAACACCAAGTAATTCATAACCCGCCATTACTCCACCAGTCATAGCTTCCTTCATACCTTTCTCAACTGCAGGGATATATTCTCTAGGGATAATACCACCGACGATCTTGTTAACGAATATAAGAGGTGGATGATCTTCACCTTCTTCGTTCTTACCAATAGGTGCCGGTTCAAAATCAATTACTACGTGTCCATATTGACCACGACCACCAGACTGCTTAGCATATTTCACATCAGCAGTAGAAGTGCCCTTGATTGTTTCACGGTAAGCTACTTGCGGTTTACCCACATCAGCTTCTACCTTAAACTCACGTCTAAGTCTATCAACCAGAATCTCCAAGTGCAATTCACCCATACCAGAGATGATAGTCTGACTAGTCTCGTGATCTACTTTCACTCTGAATGTAGGATCCTCTTCAGCAAGCTTATGTAGACCAGAAGAAAGTTTCTCTTGGTCAGCTTTAGTTCTTGGTTCAATCGCTACAGAGATTACCGGTTCTGGAATATGAAGTGACTCAAGAATCACTTGTTTCTTCTCATCACATAATGTATCTCCTGTAGTAGTGTCCTTAAGACCTACTATCGCACAAATATCACCAGCTCTGATCTCATCAATCTCAGTTCTGTCATCTGACTGTAATTTGATTAAACGAGACACACGCTCTTTAGCTTGTTTATTAGAGTTGTAAACGTAAGTACCAGATCCAATTACACCTGAATACATACGAATAAATGTTAGACGTCCTACAAACGGGTCAGTCATTACTTTAAACGCTAGACCTGCCATTGGAGCCTCATCATCACAAGGACGAACTACCTCGTTATCCTGAGAATCAAGACCTTTAATCTGCTCAACTTCAAGTGGATTAGGTAAATAATCAACGATAGCGTCTAGAAGTTTTTGTACACCTTTATTCTTGAACGCACTACCACAAATCATAGGAATAACTTGTAACTTAATTACAGCACGACGTAGACCAATCTTAAGTTCTTCTTCAGTGAATGCATCTTCACCTTCTTCAAGGTACTTGTTCATCATTACATCATCGTTCTCTGCAATAGCTTCTACCAATTCAGTACGTAATGTTGCACATTTATCAGCGATATCAGCTGGGTAACCATCTGTAATAGTTGCTTCTTTACCCATCTCATCAGTATAAATATAAGTTTTCTTCTCTAATAGATCTACTACGCCCTGGAATTGATCTTCAGCTCCAATAGGCACTTGTAGGGGACGAGCATTCACACGCACGTCGTTGCGCATTTGTTGATGCACTCTAAAGAAGTCAGCACCTTGTCTATCCATCTTATTAACGAAAACGATACGCGGTACTTTATAACGATCAGCTTGTCTCCAAACTGTTTTAGTTTGCGGTTGTACACCACCAACTGAACATAGAACAATAACCACACCATCAAGTACACGCATTGAACGCTCTACTTCTATAGTGAAGTCCACGTGACCAGGAGTATCGATAAGGTTAATAAACTTACCTCTCCACTCAGTAGAAATCGCAGCAGCAGTAATCGTGATACCACGTTCTTTCTCTTGCTCCATCCAATCTGTTGTAGAAGTTCCTTCATGAACTTCACCAATCTTGTGAATCTTTCCTGAGTAGAATAAAACTCTCTCTGTAGTAGTAGTCTTGCCCGCGTCGATATGCGCTGCAATACCCATGTTTCTATAGTCTTCATATTTAACTTTACGTGCCATGTTTTGTCCTTTTCTTCATTCTCGTCATCGCGAGGAGTCCGTCGAAACAAAGTGAAGACGGACGACGTGGCGATCCAGTATAGACTGGACTACTGCGTCAAGGAATATTCTAGGGCTTTTTAAGCTTGTAATACAGTCTAATATATAATAACTAGATTATTTTAATAATCGAACTTCTGACAAGATAATCTAATGATTTGCTATTATTTGTAATATGATAACTGATCCAGCTCGTTTCATAAGCACAATAACAACCTTAAATCTCGTCGAGAGATTTCTAAATGGTGACGCAGATGCCAAGGAGGCTCTTCCAGACCGCCTAAAAAATTTATTTGCAACTGGGAATAAAGAGACAGATCCCACAATATATGCGGCTCTTGACAGGATAATTACAGCAGTAGTCAGTATGCATGCATTATCAAGAGACGCAGGCTCACGGTTAGCAACGGCTCCAACTGCTATACAAAATAACGGAACTGCTCCCTTAGCTCATGACTCCGCTGAAATTCAACCTCACGAAAGATATTTTGATTTAATTAAAGTTTTGCCTGATCTAAGCCACAAAGATCCAGAATTAGATCAAGCTACAAAAATCATTGGATTGTCTAAGGATTTTTACAATCGCAAAATGCAAAGTTTTTTCCGTGCGATATCCAATAACTATCACTTGAAAGCCACCCCTGTTGAGCACCAAAGCATGGTAGCTAGAATTTTTGCAAAAGCAATCTATTTTGATAATCAACAAAATAGGAGTAAAGAAGTTACCGTGAAGAAGCTCGCTGCCAAAGTACTGCCAACAATGAGAACAGACCTTGCTGAACTAAATACTGAAGTGTCAGCGTTTAGTAGAGTAGGAAAAAGTTTTCGTCATTTACTTGAGAAGCTAGACTCCCAAGAATATAAACAGCTAAAGGTTTTATTTAGTGAATTTGCTGAAGAAGTATCAAAAGAAACTAATCCTAGAGAAGAACCAAGAGCTAATGGTCTTCCAGAAACTTCTTCCACTACTTACAGCACACGACTAAATTTAGCAGAAATTTTACCGAGATTAACAAAAGATAAGCTAGACAAATTAGCAGATATTTATAGGGTATTTAAAGAGAATTTGGAATCCACATTAAAGCCTTTCTTTGATGTACTGAGAAATCACAATAACGACTCTAATTTACGCCGCTTATCAACGAATCCAGACAATCTATTTGGAATGATAGTGAGGTTAATGTATCATGTTGGTGGGCAGGTTAACATCAAGGACCTTGGCCAAGCCATAGCTAATCAAACAACAAGGCAGCCTAAATCAGAACAATTATGCGTCAGCTCTCATGCTAAACACGCTATTGATGCTCTTAGTATCTTATCCGCAGATGAAAAACAACAAGTCTCAAACTCGCTGAGAGCATTTGTTAAGAAGTTGGAGGAAAACAATATTCTTGATAAAACTGACCCTATTCCACTTTCTCAGTAAACTTACCTGTCGGTGACTTGAATAAAATATCCCTATTTTTCGAACGGATATAATCGATAGCAGTTCCTATAAAATAACTAGCATTAACTTCGTGTAAAAGTATGTCCTTAATTTTTGGATATCTTTCTTCTGCGATTTGTAAATAGCGTTTTTTGCATTGTGTTTCAAGATCAAGTTCATTAGTGCATGTATTAGGAATAGCTGTCAAAGCTCCTAAAATAAAATTCTCATCTGCTTCACTTAGATTTAAGCTATCTGTTTTTCTGCCAATGAAATCAAATCTTAACCAAGAACGCATTTCTCTAGTTGGAGGAAATGTATATGGATCAAACTCAGTTCTGATGTTGCTTGGCTTTAAACGGTCTTTTTTTATTTCAGTAGAGACTATAGTCGGACAATCAGAGCAGGATACATTATTCGTAGCTGCACTTGCAGTCACAAGCTTAGATTCCAAGTAATGTCCGTAACTTCTTCCCTGAATAAAAGCATCTACATATGATGAAAGCTCGCCATAAGGTCTTCCTTCTAGACTCAGTTTTTTTGACAATCTTCGTTCATAGCTTACATATGCTTGATTAAGTATGTTGAGGCTACGAGAATTATTTAATTTGAAATTAGCAGTTAAAAATACAGACCCCAGGAGATCTTCGGCATTCAAGTATTGTTGATTCAACTTTAAGTATTGTTGATTCAATCCCTTTAGCTCATTAATCGTAAATCTATTATGGTTAACTGCTTTGAAAGCATTTACAAAGAAGAAATCTGGTTTTAAAGTTATTTCAAATAAATTTGATAAAGGAGTTGTAGTATTAGAAAAATTTCTACTATTAATTTGAGATTCTGAATTTGTAGAAATATTTTTTATATAGTTAGAAAATGAATTATGATTGTTGTCTAAAATTGATAGCAAACACTTTGCCAGAAATTCTTTTACCATTAATTTTGTAGGTTCATCTGCTGAACCTTGAATTATTTGAATAAGATCTTTTTGAATTGTTTCTAGAGTTCTTTTACTTAAGTTTGTTTTTGCAGGGTAAAGGCTGATTGCATGATAATAACTTTCGTAATCACCTAATTGACCATTATAGTTTTGATTGACAATATTACGGAGTGCCACGATAAAAGCTAAATGATCATTTTCCTTTTGTCTTACGTATTTTTCTAAGTATGATAGATATTTATATAGATTTAAAAAAGATTTTTCTCTTAACTGATGATTTGGATTATTAATAGTTTCAATAAAAAAATCTACTAATTGAGAATTTATATTTTTGAAAAAATTTGCTGTAGTAGTTAGTGAATGTTTGGAATTAAGTATTCGATTTAAAGATAAAAACTCATTTATGTATGGGATAAATTTTTCTATTCTAGATCTATCACTACTGAAAGCTAACTTTAGATTAAGAGCATTTTTGAGTATTGTCGTTTGAAAAAACTTTTCAAGTTCAGGTAGCGATCCTAAAACCAAATATTCTGGTGCTGGAATTTTAGTATCAAGTCTGTTCGCCTCAGAAGCTGTAAGAGCTAGTTTATGTAATTGATTATACCTGCTTGTTAAATGTAAACTACCTAAGCTTAAAGAGATTCTATTGATTTTCCCCAAATAACTAATATTGAAACTATTATAGTCTTGGAGAGAATTAAGCTCAGTGATTAATTTTTCGGAGAGTTTGGTTTGAAAAGTTTGGTGTATTGAATGAAAAGTATCATCATATGGATCAAAGGGTGATTGAAAGCAAATTTCCTGAAACTTACGATTAGAGTCTGCGGTGCATAAATCCCTATAACTATTTATGCATTCAACAAGACTATCTATACCTGCATTATCATCAATTTTTTTATTGAGTATTTTTAGTTTATTAGTAAAATCTAGGACCGTTATGCCATTCTCTTTGTTAAAAGTTTTTATAAAACCTGGTATATAATTTTCTGCGTTTTTAACTTTTCGTAATCGATCTAGGTGGCTATTAAAAGATTCATATAAAGCGGGAAATGTAGGTGGAAGAAAAGTAGGACCGTGACCTCGAAACATACAAAAGAAAATATCTTGTAATTCTTTTTCTATTTCTAATTCTGGACCTTTTACCATTGACTCAGGAAGTGGTGGTGGTGGTGGTCTTAATTCATTTGACTCATGGGCTAAACCTACGCTTTGTACTGCTAAAAGTGTTGCTATAAATGGAGCAATATATTTGTCTCTCCAAGCTAGTGAACGAATTACCATAATGTTATTTAAATATCTTTCTTAAAATAACATAAACACAGAGAAATATAAAGCCCCTAAGACTTCTTAGCTATACGTATTGTATAATTGATGCCACTGAGGCGCGTATAACGCCTTATTTTGTTTGGAAATATATTGATAACAACAGTAAATAAACCAATAATCCCTCCAGCAGTACATCACCGATTTGCTGATATGGTTAATACGCACTCAGCTCTATCAATACGATCTGAGGATAACTCTAATTCACTATTTAAAGCATGCAAGCATTTGGCTAATAGTAAACCACTAAATACTACGGTTAACACTGTTAGTTTTGTTTCTTTAATAACCTTATTCACGTCCTCTATTCTTAATCTCGGTCTTACTAAAGAAACTTCCTTTAAGAAGAATTTTGATTTCTTTGCAGACTTCTCAAATAAAGCGTTTCAGATTCTTAATTCACTAAAAAACGTTTTTAATTTATTACCCAACCATGATTACCTTAATACTTTCGGACATTTTACTGATATGGTGACACCGTTTTTTGTGGGGATGAAAGACTTCTATATAACTCGTGGATTACCTTTGGGGCTTTATACTGGAGCGCATACGGCTAATGTAATTAATGAGAAAAATATTTTTAGAAATTTTAGTGATCATATAAAACATCTACAACTCGCTGCTAAGAAAACTTTTAACAACTTTAAAGCTAGTCCCTTAGTGGTTCTCCAGAGATTACTAGAACCACAGCGAGCAATGATGGGTGTTTTAGCATCTGTTTTCTGTTTAGCAGGATTTGCTTTGTTTAAACCATTAGAGTCTATGTTTGGTAAGCCAGGTCGAGCTGTGGCAGCGACTTTCAGAGATCTGGGTGGTATTTGTCAATCCTTTGAAGGTATGAAACCTGGGCATATGAGTTCAGGAAGAGTATTCTGGGGACTCTCTGCATATTCACAGTTTGCTGGCGTTCTGGCAAATCTACTAGCCGAGACGTTCTTAAGTAAGTATAAGAGCGCACTTGATCCATTAAGTTTTGCTTTTAGTGGCTTAAATAGGTGGCTATTTAGAATCTCCAACGATCGTAAGGAATCAGCTTTTCACAACAAGAGTTTTTCTTTAAAAAACCTACAGAAGAGTATTAATGGAGCCTTGAAGTATGCCTGGGCTTGAGGGAATCTCTTCTTATTACTCATATATATCAGACCTGTGACCAACATCAAGTATATAAATAATCTTGTCGACTTCTTCAACTTTATATAAAATTCTATAATCACCCACTCTAATTCTAAAGCCGTCTCTTCCTTTTAGTTTTTTAAAACCCTGTGGGAAGGGGTCTGTCGATAGCTTTATGAAAGCTGCTTTTATTCTTTCAAAAACCACAGGGTCCAGTTTTACAAAAATTTTCTTTAATTGTTTTCTATACTCAAGCTTGTACTTCATTGAGATTGCTTTCTTTCTTCTTCAATTTCTTTAAAAAAACTGTCGTGGTCAACAAACTCTTCCTCAGCAGAAACAGCTTTATCATATGCTTGTATATCAGAATATTCTTCATATACTTTTTGCCAGTCGTAAAAAACATCAATAGGTACTACAGCAAAAGCCTTCTCACCATCTTTATCTGAAAGAAATTGAATTTGTTTAGCTAGACCCATATTAATATTATGCCATTTAAAAGTAAACAGCTGGTAAAGATGTGACCCGGTCACGGTTCAAGTCCAAGAATAGTATTGATTTGTATAGTGGTGGACGGTACTGGACTTGAACCAGTGACCCCCTGCATGTCGAGCAGGTGCTCTACCAACTGAGCCAACCGTCCTAGGTAGGGCAGGTGTCTTTTATTGCTTCGTTCGCGCTACGCGCTCACTGGCAACTGAGCCAACCGTCCTTACTATACATATTAACCCATTTTATTGTATGATTGTAATCTGTAAATATAGATCGACTTGTTAATAACAGGTTGGTCTAACTCGTTTTATATGGCCGTAGCAATCAATACATCTTATCCTCCTCCAACTACTTCAAGTAGAACAGAAAGTATTGTCAATAAATCTGAACCTAAACTTGATTCTCAAGAGTTTGAAACTGTACAAGTACAAAAAACTCGGGATCACCCATTATCGGAAGAATTGCAAGTGGCAACTATTGACAAAAAATCTTTCAAGGAAAAATTAGACCCTGTAATAGATTTTGTTTTCAATGATCTCTTAAAATATACTACCTGTAGCTCAGTAGCAGCGAATCTGGTTAGTGCACCATTATACTTCTTACTTAACGAAACTAATCCAATAAAAAAAATTATCAACTCTATTAGTATGTTTCTTACCAAGCTGCATCTTGCTGCTTATTCTACTTCTGGTTTAAAGATGGCGATAGAGAATAAGAATCCATTATTTGTGTTCTCATATGCTGTAGAAGCTTTAGCTGCATTGTTTGGATTACGTCAAATATATTTATTTAGAGGAATAGCTTCTGGCATAGACGGTATGGCAGCAGTTGTTGCTAATAGTAGATTAAAACAACAAGTTTTTTCTAGCTATAAAGAATCTTGGAACAAGCTCTCCAAGGGCATTTGGGATGTTACTAAAGAAGTTTTTCAAGATCCCCAAAAACTCTTCAATAAAGATGGTGTCCACAAGGGTGTGATATCGGGCTATCTCATGTCATTAGGAGCTTTGTTTGGTATGACTGTTAATGATTATATGGGTTCCACTACTCGTGATCTAGCAGGTGGAGTGAATGATTATGCTTTAACAGAAGATGAAACTAGTCCAATCCTGCGTAAGTCTGGCTGGTACTACCTTGCAGGAACTGTTTTCGATCTAGCATCCAGATGGATATTTAATGACTATCTTGCTAAATTAGTTCCTAACTCATACCGAGATTCATTTATAAAAATGCGCGATACTTTCCATGAATTGGCTATTGCAGGAGATCGTGTTGGTCAATATTACTTCTTAAAGGGTAATGAAACTAATAGAGAAAAGGCCCGCAGTTATGCTATACCCGCGTAAACGCTTCTTCTCTATCTAAAATTCGTTTAGGTTTATTAAACTCATCCACAAGTAAAATCTGTGGTTTGTGATTAGCAAGTTCAGTTTCATTAACTTGAGCATAGGCACAAATGATTACTAGATCATCCTTACTTACCAATCTTGCTGCTGGACCATTAATAGCGATAGCACCTGAACCACGCTCACCTTCTATAACATAAGTAGTTAATCGAGTACCATTATTAACATCAAGTACATGGACTTGTTCATTCTCTACTAAACCTACTGCATCCATTAAATTACGATCAATAGTGATACTACCAATATAATCAAGATCACACTCGGTAACCTTGGCTCTATGAATCTTGGAGTTCAGCACTGTCTTCAACATGATTTTTTTCTCGCCTTGCAGCTTCTTCTTGTTTCTTTTTGATCTTCTGTTTATCAGCTCCAGGAATAATATACACTATGATCGATCTACCTGTCATTTTATCAGGTGCGCCATCTATAGTTCCATGTTCAATTAAGTCTTCAACAAACCTTTTGGCAAGATTTATAGCTAAGCCTGAATGCTGAATCTCTCTCCCTCTTAGGGTTATATTTAATTTAACTCTTTTGTTTTTGGCTAAGAATTTTTTGGCATGATCTATTCTGGTGTTATAGTCCCCAATATCAATGTTGTAGCGCATCTTAATCTCTTTAGACTCACCGCCACTTTGTTTTTTCTTTTGTCCCTTTTCTTTTTTACTTTGTTCAAACTTATATTTGCCGTAATCAAGAATTTTAGCGATGGGCACTGTATCAGTCTCAGAAACAACGAATAAATCTAATTCAACGCTTCTAGCTCTTTCTAAGGCTTCCTCTCTAGACATCTCACCGAGATTATTACCCGTTTCATCAATAACTCTGAGTCTTCTTACTCTTATATTTTCGTTTAATGGGACAAAGACTCTTGGCCTTCTTCCCCTGTAATTACTGTTACCTATTGACATGAATTAAATGTATATTGCGCCTCCAAGTTTAAATTCTTCCCCGAAACTCCAATATTATCACTAAATCTGCTTATTATGACTTAGTTCTAAGCAATAATGAGTACAAGCGGATAAACCCTCAGGATTAGCTATATTTTTACCCACTATATCAAAGCCAGTGCCATGATCAACACTAAGCCTGATATATGGCAGTCCAGCAGTTAAATTAATCGCTCTTAAGCCACCAAGCCCCTTAACCAAGGGTAAAGCTTGATCGTGATAAGCAGCTATGTATAGGTCAAATAAGCTTGAACTTTGCTTATTTAGCATACTCTGTGCTGCCTTAGCAAACAAAGAATCAGCAGGGTAAGGACCTGAGATATCGATTTCAGGATTGAGTTCTCTGAATTTATTAATGCTAGGTTTGATGAATTGATTTTCTTCTTGACCTAGTATCCCATTCTCACCAGCGTGCGGATTCAAGCCAGCAACAGCTATACGTGGTGATTTAATATTCCAAATTTGCTTTAATGCTGAAACACTGTTATGAAGCACTGTTGTGAGTCTCTCTTGTAAAACATTAGATACTTCTATGATAGGGATGTGTCTTGTGGCAAGTACCACACGCAATTCATCTAGAATAAAAAACATTTCAATATCATCGCGTGAGAGTTTATTGATTTGCGCTAAGAGTTCAGTTTGACCAGAACACTGAATCCCAGCAAGCCAGAGAGATTCCTTAGCAACAGGCCCCGTTACCAGGTAGTCTATATCTCCGTTTTTAATTGCTTGATTGGCATATTCTAATACCTTATAACTATGTTCTCCCGCATAGGCAGAGGCTTTGCCGGGTTCTGTTTTTTCTTTAGTTATTTGATAATTTAATTTCTCGTCGATTAGAATAATTTCAAGCCAAGGATAATTTTTATACTCTTCTAAAAACTTATAGAATATCTCTTCACCAATACCAGCTAGGTCACCCAAGGTATATGCGATACGTAGCTTCATAGGTTTTTGAGACACTGAATGCATATTAGCATATTGAAAATGCTATAATGAAGGGTTTGGAAGCAAGAAGTTAAGGAGCAACAAATTTATGACAGTAGGAGCCCGTACTATTATCGAAGGAAGAAATATTGAAATAACAGAGGCTATTAAAGAATATGCTGAAACTAAATTATCAAGAATACATAAGCATTTTGATTCATTAATTCAGAACCATGATATTCGTATCGTACTATCAGTACTTAAGAGAAACAGAGACAAAAATCAAAAAGCCGAGATCACTATCAATTTGAAAGGTGGACATGTAATTAGATGTCAATCATCTGAAGACAATGTTTACGCTAGCATCGACACTGTCACTGACAAGATCGAAGCGCAAATGAAAAAATATAAGACTAAGATCTATAGTAAAATTTACAACGGCAAGAGCGTTAAACAATATGGCTTAGATGACGATTCTGATATGAATACCCTTCCTATAGAGGTTTTACAGTCAGGAGAAAAATACGAAGAGCCTAAGATTATTAAGGTCAAGCGCTTTAGAATGAAAGCAATGGAACCAGAACAAGCAATCGAAATGCTTGATGATTGTGGACATCCGTTCTATATGTTCTTAAATATTTACTCAAATAAAATTGCCTGTGTTTATGAAAGAGATGATGGTGGTTATGGCCTCATAGAGCCAGAATTCTTGCAAGTGGATAATTAATAGGTGTAACTACCCACGCGATCCACATCGTGTAAATATGTATTATGGTATAATTAACTCATACGTACATGCTTACGGCAATACCACCACGAATCAGATCAGAGAGTCCTGTTCAAAAAATATTTGACGTAGATAATAATGTTCAATTGGATGAAGCTCTAACTGAAAATACTTTAGAAGAGTTTAAAAAAAATATTCATGATCCGCATTATGCTGGACCAAGGGGCTTATCAAAATTTATGCATGATGAATGGTCTGTTAGGAAAGCATCCATATTAGCAAATGACGTTGCCGAATCTTTTAAGGAGTCACTTTATCATTGGTTCCCGAGACCTATAGCTCATTTAATATATGGTGGACTTTGGTTTGCTTCTATAGCATCTACGGGTATTAGAGTTTTAATTAATTATCAATATCACCCTAAACCAGAAGAAAAACTTCGAGCAGGAGCTAAGCTTCTCGTTCATGAAAGTATCTCTGCGATAGCTGCGCCGGTTGTCGTAGCGAATGTTGCTAACTCTATTCAGAACAAGATTTATAACTTAATTAGTCTACCTAAGAGTATTCAGCATTTGATTAGACCGATAATATCATTTATGACTTGTTATCATGGAATTGATTACCTCGATCCACCTGCTCAGCGATTCAGTTCCTGGCTTACTGGGATAGTTGACGATCATCACAAGCGGGTTAATGATTATATAAAAGAGCGAGAACCTAAAGCGAATCCAGTTCTAGTCTAGCGGAATATAACCAACATAGGGAAGTTCTCTGAAGTTTTGTTCGTAATCTAATCCATAGCCCAGGATAAATTTATCGTCTATTTGGAAGCAGGCATAATCTGGCTTAAGGTCCTTTAGCTCAGTGATTCTTCTACAAGGCTTATCAAACAATGTTGCGATTTTAACGCTGCTCGCTTTGCTTTGATAAGTAAAGAAGTTCTGTAAGAATTTAGCCGTCCTACCAGAATCTATAATATCTTCTACTATGATAACGTTCTTGCCACTTAGATCAGGTAATGTTAAATCATAAGCCTTCACATCACCAGAGCTTTCTGTACCTTTATGATAACTAGATAGTCTTATAAACTCTATCTCACAAGGAATACTTAGTTTACGCACTAGATCAGATGTGAATATGAACGCTCCTTTAAGTACACCTATGATAACTAAATTTCCTTGCGCTGCATAATCACGAGAAATAATATTGGCAAGCTCAGTCACCTTAGTTGCAATTTCTTCTTCACTAAAAAGTACTTGAATTTTAGATTTATCAATTAGAGCCGTCATTGTCAATAATTTTAGCAGGTTGCTTGCCATCCTCTAGATATATCTGTTTTTGCTTAATAGTAAAATATTTATTCTTAGTGAAATTAATACGATGGAAGCCACCTTGCTTAATTGCATCGATGAAATCACTCAGAAAGGCAATATTAGTAGTAAAGCTTCTCTCGAGTATTTTTCTTTGTAGGGCTTTGGGAAAGCTTCTAAATTTATCAAGCTGCCAAGGTAAGTCTCCTAGCTGAAGCAAAGCATCTTCACTAGCTGAATTAATAAACTCTTGCTCCTCACCAACTAATTCAGATAGTGTTTGAATATTACTCAGGCATTGAGGGTTAATCGTTTCTGCTTCAGGCATAATAGTTTTTCTAATGCGATTGCGTGCATATTTCAAATCCTCATTAGAACTATCTTCGATAAAACTTAGGTTTTTTGTTTTAGCGTATGCTTCGATAGAACTTCTAGGTGTTTTTAATAAAGGACGATGAATAGTAATACCCTCACCCAGTTCTCTAGTAACAGGAATACCTTGAAGACCATTAGTGCTAGTTCCTCTAATAATTCTAAAGAGTATCGTTTCAGCTTGATCATTAAGATTATGCGCTAAGAATAGATTAGCCATATTATGCTCATGACAAGCAGCTTTGAAGAAATCATAACGTGCTGCCCTTGCACTCTCCTCACTGTTTTTTATTTCTCCAGCTTTCAATTCTTTTACGATGAAATAAATATTATGAGCCTTACAATATTCTTGGAGAAACTCTCTTGCTTTATGAGAATCAGCTCGCAGACCATGGTCTAAATGAAGACAATATAAATTAGGGACTAAAGCTTGTAAGGCTGTTAATAATGATAAAGAATCGATGCCAGCAGAACAAGCGACTGCAAGTTTAGTATGTGAATGATTTGCAGCTAATTGTGATAAATATTGCTCTAGATATTGCTCTAGATCTTGTTCCAGGCTCATTCTTCTTCTATCTCAAGTTTTTGCTTTTCAGTTTCAGCAGATTTCTTAGGGTCTTGAATAATCGTAATAATTTTGCTTGTAGCAAACGGCTTACTGACTATCGTTTCAGGTTCAGCCTTATTTGTTTCTGATAAAACATTAACTCGTTTAGAGATGTATAGTATTCCATCTAGCTTGGGTTCTATAATTCCCTTAGAAAGAATTATAGTGGCACTAACAAGCTCATTGTGATTTGTATTATTGGCGGTAAATAATCTTTCAAGCTTATGATCATTAACTACTTGAAAGGATTCTTCTATGCTGTCATCGTTTGGTTTCTGAATGAGTTCTTTATTAATAGTGGCAGTAGCTTTAATATTCTCAGGGAGAATAAAATAAAGGGTACCAGAATACTGATCATCTGCTTTAACTTGCTCTGGGCTACTAAAATAAATCTGATGCTCATCTAAATATTCTTTAGCATTGCCATAGTAAACCGTTACTAATTCAAAATTAATACTATCTGACTCTATCTTCCATTCTTTACCATACTTCTGCAAGAAGGTTTGTCCTTGAGAGATAGCATTCAAGATACCGTTCTTATTCAAATCCTCATTCGGTTCTGCGCTAGTGCCATAGAAGAAATCAATACCAGAGATGGTTGCATAATTGTCCTGACTACGAATAGTTTTCTTTTGGTTTTCTATTTTAATATCAGGATAAGTTTTCCATAACTTCTCAGTTAATTCTCTATATTCATCTTTATTAATTCCATCTCCAGTAACAAAGCTTTTACTATAATAAGAGAATAATTTATCAGCATTATGTGTATTCCATGCATCATATATATCCTGAAACACTGTTTCCACAGGATCGACTTCCTCTGCTTTAACCATAGGTGTTAAGCTGAAGAATAACAATAAAACAATAAGCAAGTTGCGTAGCATATAAAATAAATAATAGCAGGTATATATAACGTGGCCACCATAGATCCAATCATCCAATTAGCTAAAGTTTATAGAGGTTCTGAACCAGAGAGCTTTCATTATGGGATTGCAGTCTTGGCTAATCAGGCTGGACTGAAACAAGCTTGGGGAGATGTAAATTTCTCCTGTTATACCAGATCTATCATTAAACCCATTCAAACCAAAGTTTCCCAAGAATTACTCGGAATGAAATTATCTGGTGTGGAGCTTGCTATGACTACAGCTTCTCATAACGCAGAACCGCAGCAATTAGCTGAAGTTAAAGCATTGATGACCAAGTTTGCTATTGCAGAATCAGATTTGCACTGTGGTATTTATTCTTCTCCACATCATAAGTTAGATTCTCCAATAAAACATAACTGCGCTGGAAAACATACGCTAATGATTGCAGCATGTAAAAAACAAGGATGGGATATTAAAACTTATTACAGCCCAGAGCACCCTATACAACAAGCAATAATAAAAGAACTTATAAGACTACATGGTAATGATGAGACCACAGAAGCCTCTAAGAGAGGTTTCCAGACTGCGGTAGATGGCTGCGGCATACCGACTTATTTTTTAAGTCTACAACAAATGGCGAAGGTTTTTGTAAATATGCTTCATGATCCAGCTTATCAATTAATAATTCAAGCGATGCGAGATTATCCTCTAATTATTGGTGGTGCGAAACAAATTGATTCTTTATTAATGCAACAATCATCAAACCTAATTGCTAAGGGTGGTGCAGAAGGTTTAATGATGATAGCTAATTTACAAGAGCAAGAAGTGTTAGTAATTAAAATTATCGATGGCTCCAGTAGAGCTAAGGCTGTTATTAGTCTTGCCTTTGCAGAAGCTCTAAGCTGGATAGAGAAAGATCTTATATCAGTTGATAATGCTATTTATAATAGTAGAAATGATATTGTTGGGAGTATCCGAGCTTCGATTTAAGCTGCTTCTGCAAAGGTTTGCTCTTGTTCCTGTTCATTAACTTCGGATTCTGGCTTGAGTGAATAGGAGACTTGATCATCTGCCATTAGCACACGGATTGGTAGAGTGAGATGCGACCATAGATTCTCATGCATGCGTGATTCATCTAGATCTTTATTGGAAGCTTTTTCCTTTTCTGCAGCTTTTTCAATAGAATGGAATACTAATCTATTGTAAGAGAAGAATAGGTAGAAGAAGTGTCTTAAAGATTTATCAAATTTATCTAGTAAAGGTTTGATCTTGATGACATCAAGTATCTTACTGAATATCGGTAAGACCTTAATCCTGTTAAGCATTCCCAGTACTCCTACACTGAAGACAGCGAGGTTTCTTGGATCTTTTATTCCATTAGTTGCTTTCTTGTATTCATTAAGGTTAGCTGGCACCTCTCCCGTTAAATAAACCAAAGCCATAAGCCCATTAGCCCAATCAGTACATTTATCAGAGAGGGTTGTGAGTCTTTTAACATTGAAGACACTACCTATAAAATTCAGACCAATACCCAAACCGTTAAGTACAGTGCCTAATGATCCTGCTGGTAAACCTAGGCACTTGCTGAGAATCTTCATTCTGACGTACCATTGTTGATTTTGCGGTTCTTTGTTAAAAGCTTTAGCTCTAATTGAATCAAAGTTTTTCAAATAATTATTCCACATTTCACTTCTAAGGTTTTTAATTTTTTGTTTGGTTTCATCCGTAACAATATAATTGAAATTAGTATTGGAACTTAGATCATTGGACTTGAATACACTTCTATAAAAAAGACTAATATATTTTTTAACATATTGCTCCCAGTAAAAGCTTACAACTTTTTGGACGTCATTTTGTTTATCAGCTAAGACATTGGATTTAACAGTGCCGTCATAAGCTACGACTGCTTTTCCGACTTGTCTAATATTCCAAAAAATATTAGTTAATTTCCCCATTGCGTTATCAGCAAAATCTACTAAACGCGGTAATAAACCCCTTATAGTGTTTTCACTGTAAGGGAAGAACATTTTAAAAACTCCCACCCATGGTGCAATAAACGCATGGAATGTATAAATATTTCTACCAAGCGGGTTTGCAACCATACTTTCAACCATATCTGCAGTCGTATCATCTGGGTTAATCCTACTTAGTCCAGGTTGCGCATGGATAGAATATTGTGATTGCTGTCTAAGCTTATGTAGTAAGTCATCTACTATATCTAAGGACCTCGTCTTACTAGTATTAGGATCATTAGTATGGGAAGAACCAGTGAGTGATAATATGGAGCGAAGAACTTGGGCAGCAGTTCCAAGATTGGCAAAACTTAAGTCAAGATTAACGAGTTTGATAATTGGTTGCTTCTCTATTTCAAGTAGGTTTCTTTGACCCTTGTGGAGATTTATATTCTGACTAGTTTTATTGATGTCCCCTTTTCGTAAATCTTTCTTCTCAATTTCCTCGAAAATATCTTTTACTGGAGACTCAGTTGGAGTAAGTATAGGTGCGATTAGATCCGCACTACTGTTAAACGCAGCAGCACGGCCAATATCAACTGAATTGTTCAGTTCCTGGCTAATATTTCTCCTTATTTCTTATATGTAGATATTAATTACTAATATCGCTATACAATTATAGCGTATATATACATACTGAATTGGGCGAAAAAGTGTCCAGTTTGCCCCCGGCCCTAACTGGACACTTTTTTATCTTTGGAGATTCCGCCGCTGCGCGGTGGTTGCGCTGCGCGGCTGAATAAATAAGCTGGACACTTTTTCAGCGAATCCTTAACAGTGTATTAATGTTATCCCGTGCTAGAATTCTCCCCTATGCCTAAGCAAAAAACTAATAGATCAGCCAAAAAAAGATATAAACTCAGTG
>CAZELI010000031.1:0-23402 GCA_964512985.1 uncultured Gammaproteobacteria bacterium
AGCTTTTCAGCTAAATCAAGGTGAAGGGGTAAGGAATTAGGGGGAATTAGGAAACATTATTAGAAACTTTTTGTAGAAGCTTAGAAATTAAAATTCCAGAGGCTATTGATATTGATAAATTTTTAGAGGATTGGGATTTAGAACACTTAGGTACTCTATTACATACTTCTAGTCGTTGGGACGATGATGATACAAGTGTTTTTAAAACTTTAATATCAGCAGCTATGACTGGTGATTTAGCTTCTCTTTTCAGTGACGAAGTGAGTCCAGAAGCTAGTGACCCTAATAGAAGAACTATTCAAAATGCATTTAAAGCTTTCAAAACCAAAATGACCGAAAATGGACTTAATAGTGAAGCCTGGTTAAACGCAGATAAAACTTTATTACCAGTAAACGTAAGTGCTGATTCAATTCTTGATACAGAGAAATCTTTTGATACCACGCTTCCTCTTTTTGTCAAATATATCAACGATTTAACACTTGATGCGAAGCTACAAAAACAATGGAATGCAGTTAATCCAAATGACCATAACAGGAAGCCCCTGAAGAATTTCATTAATACCTTAATTAAGAAAAATTATTCAAACCAAAATATCCCTGAACAAATTGCTGATATGCAACAACTACTAAACCCTAAAGAAGATAAACGCAAACATCAAACTATATCCTTTGCTGATCCACTAGACTTAGGACATAATTTATTTGCAGGTAACAGGGCTAATAGTTGTACTGCCTTAAATTCCAATGCACAAGCTATCTTCTATCTAAGCTGTGACCCTGGTACTAAATACATTCATGTAAAAAATTCTGGTGGTAATATTACTGGTTACGCAAGAATTTTCTTGGCTCTAGACAAGTCTAACAAACCAAAGATTTTCATTGATTCTATCGATGGTAGCGGGCATCGTTTTAAAAAGAGCATCATTACTTATATACAAAATTTAGCAGTAAATATCGGACTAACTGACAATGATGTAATCGATAGAAACGAGGCAACTATAGTACAAAAACTTGGAGGATCTCCTTTCCCTAATAAATATTTTCATCATGCAGGCGAAATGGCTATATAACCTATATAATTAAAGCAATATGAAAAAAATCGCACTAATGACCAGCGGCGGAGATTCACCAGGAATGAATACCTTTATCCGAGCGGCGACTAGATATGCCTTAGATAAAGAGATAGAAGTATATGGCATTTATGAAGGTTATCAGGGTCTAATCGAAAATAAAATTAAACAGTTTAAACGTGCAAGTGTACGTAATATTATTCAACGTGGCGGCACTATACTCAAGACCTCTCGCTCAAAAGAGTTCATGACCACTGAAGGTAGAGAAAAAGCTGCTGCTAATTTAAATGCCCTCGGAATAGAAGGATTAATTTGTTGTGGTGGCGATGGTAGCTACGCTGGTCTGAAAGAATTTGCAGGTCCTAAAGGTCAATGGCAAGGTTCTGTAATCGGCACACCAGGCACCATAGATAATGATGTGGCTGGAACTGATTATACGATTGGCTTTGACACTGCTATCAATACTGCTATGCATGCTATCGATAATTTACGAGACACTGGTGACTCTCATAGTATGCACTTCATCGTGGAAGTGATGGGTAGGCATTGCGGCGATATAGGAAGAGCTGTAGGCATCGCTTCTGGAGCGGAGTCTGTGCTAGTACCAGAAACCCCCACTAGTATAGATGATGTGATAGCGGCTATTCAAACCAAAGGACATAATATTATTATTGTTTCAGAAGGTGATGAAGTAGGGGGTGCTTATAAACTTGCAGAAATACTAGAAAAGAAGCTTGCAGGAGATGAGACTTATAAGCATGGCTCCAAGCCAAACTTCAGAGTTTGTATACTAGGTCATATACAACGTGGTGGTATTCCCACAGCACAAGATAGGATACTTGCAAGTACGATGGGCATTAGGGCTGTTGACGCTTTAATAGCAGGTGAAACTTTACAAGCCGTCGCTAGCCAAAAAAATGAGCTAGTATTAACCAGCCTATAGATAGACTTAGGTACACCCCCCTGCATCGGCACAACGACTCTCTATTTAAATACCGCTTGACAATTTCTCCGAACATTGCTATTATCTTGTTTATGTCAGTGATTTTGGAAATCTCAATAAATCATACTAATGATTGGCCTGCTTATAGAAACACGGATTTCCCTCAAAGCTCGAATCCAGATCACTCTTTTTTACGTTGTCTTCATCAAAGACAAGAAGCTAAAACTAACAATATTTTTACTGAAGCTAAAAAGGAAATAGCACAACTTAAATCTCAAATGATAGGCGAGTACGAAAAGAATGCTCTTACTAAATTACTAGTTACCAGCCCGATTACAATTCAACAATTTAACATTTATGCTGAGCAGGCTAAATTCTTTATCTCTAAAGGGAACGGGAGGGGTACAGGTAATCTCACCAACGCCTTTACTGCTCTCATTAAAGAAAAACCGACTGCTGAACAATTTAACTTTTATGCTGAGCAAGTCAAATTCTTTCTCAATAAGGGTTGGGATACAGATCATCTCACCAATGCATTTGCTGCTCTCATTAAAGAAAAACCTTCTCTTGAGCAATTAAAACTACAGTTCAATCTCTATGTTGAGCAAGCCAAGCTCTTTATCTCTAAAGGTGAAGGTGCAGGCTGGGGGGGGGTCGAGCACATCAGCAGAGTCTTTGAAGCGATGATAAAAGAGAAACCATCACCTGAACAATTCAATCTTTATGCAGAACAAGCCAAATTCTTTCTCTCTAAAGGTTATAAGACCGACAACCTCACCGATGCATTTACTGCTCTTATTAAAGAAAAACCATCGCCAGAACAATTCAGTCTCTATGCTAAGCAAGTCAAACTCTTTATCTCTAAAGATTGGTGGGACAGGTACCTCACTGAAGCATTTACAGCAATTATAAAAGAAAAACCTTCTCTTGAACAATTAGAACTACAATTCGATGTTTGTACTGAGCAAGCCACATTCTTTATCTCTAAAGGTTGGAGGATCGATAGCGTCACCAACCCCTTTGAAAAGATGATAAAAGAGAAACCATCACCTGAACAATTCAGCCTCTATGCTGAGCAAGTAAAATCCTTTATCTCTAAAGGTTGGCAGACTGATAACCTCACTAGAGCCTTTACAGCAATTATTAAAGAAAAACCTTCTCTTGAGCAATTAAAACTACAATTCAATCTCTATGTTGAGCAAACCAAGCTCTTTATCTCTAAAGATCGGACGGGAATCATGTACTTCACCGACTACTTTGAAGTGATGATAAAAGAAAAACCATCACCTGAACAATTCAGCCTCTATGCTGAGCAAGTAAAATCCTTTATCTCTAAAGGTTGGCAGACTGATAACCTCACTAGAGCCTTTACAGCAATTATTAAAGAAAAACCTTCTCTTGAGCAATTAAAACTACAATTCAATCTCTATGTTGAGCAAGCTAAACTCCTTATCGATAAGGGTTGGGATACTCGTTACTTCACTGAAGCATTTACTGCTCTCATTAAAGAAAAACCGACTATTGAACAATTGAACCTTTATGCTGAGCAAGCCAAACTCTTTATCCCTAAAGGTTGGGGAATTGATGACCTCACTAAAGCCTTTACTCAACTAATGAGAATGCATTTGGATTTAAACAAACTAGAACTTCTTCTGAATAAAACTATTACTATCTATGAGCAAATTATTGAGCTTAATGATCCTAAATATGGAGATCATGAAGAGCGACAAGTCGATTCCCAGACTTGGCTTAACGATAATGTCACTGCTATTGCAAATTTAGAATTAATCGCAGAGCCTGTACATAAATTTTTGGTAACAAGTCTGCAAGACAGAAAAAATCCTGCTCATTATACAGAAGAAATTTCTGTTTTTAATGATATTACGCTACAAGATAGAACCACACTTCAAGACTTTTATCAAAGCAAGCGGAAAGAACTCTTTAGTGATGATCAAAGATTTCTATTAAGACTAGCTAGATTTGTAAAAACTCTTAGTGATCTTGAGAATCCGATTAGTTTAGAAGATTTAAAGAATAATTCTACTTCAAAAGAAAAGTTAGTAAACTTCTTAGGCAAAACATTATTAGAAACTTTTTGTAGAAGCTTAGAAATTAAAATTCCAGAGGCTAAATTTTTAGAGTCTTGGGATTTAGAACATTTAGGCACTCTCTTAAATACTTCTAGTCGCTGGTACGAAGACGACAAAAGTATCTTTAAAACACTTATATCATCTGCTATGACTGGTGATTTAGCTTCTCTTTTCAACGATGAAGTAAATCAAGAAGCTAGTGATCCTAATAGAATAACTATTCAGAACGCATTCAAAACTTTCAAAACCAAAATGACGGAGCATAATCTTAATAGTGAAGTCTGGTTAAACGCACATAACACTCTATCACTAGTAAACGCAAATGCTGATTCGACTCTTGATACAAAGAAATCTTTTGATACCATGC
Organism: uncultured Gammaproteobacteria bacterium; assembly: GCA_964512985.1. Lineage (GTDB taxonomy): Bacteria > Cyanobacteriota > Vampirovibrionia > LMEP-6097 > LMEP-6097 > CAYPGT01. Next base: position 4,471 of record CAZELI010000031.1, read on the forward strand.
TTCCTCATTTTGTCAAATATATCAACGATTTAACACTTGATGCGGAGCTACGAAAACAATGGAAGGCCATTAATTTAGATAGACCTGCCAAGGAGCCTCTCAAGAATTTCATTAATGCCCTTATTAAAAAGAATTATCAGGACATAAATATCCCTGAAGTAATTGTTGATATGCAAACTCTACTAAACTCTTCTAAAGAAGATAAACGTAAACATCAAACTATATCCTTTGCTGATCCGCTAGACTTAGGACATAATTTATTTGCTGGTAACAGGGCTAATAGCTGCACAGCCTTAAATTCCAATGCACAAGCTATCTTCTATCTAAGCTGTGACCCTGGTACTAAATACATTCATGTAAAAAATTCTGGTGGTAATATTACTGGTTACGCAAGAATTTTCTTGGCTCTAGACAAGTCTAACAAACCAAAGATTTTCATTGATTCTATCGATGGTAGCGGGCATCGTTTTAAAAAGAGCATCATTACTTATATACAAAATTTAGCAGTAAATATCGGACTAACTGACAATGATGTAATCGATAGAAACGAGGCAACTATAGTACAAAAACTTGGAGGATCTCCTTTCCCTAATAAATATTTTCATCATGCTGGCGAGCAAATGAAGATGCCATCGCTAGCCAAAAAAATGAGCTAGTATTAACAAAGTTATAAGTAGAGAAGATTTTTCTATAAAAAAGTGGTACGACTAAATTGATAATTTTAGAGAAAGTCATACCACTTTTTATAGAAAATATCAATTAAGTGGTACCACTTTCTCTAAAATTACCCGATTAAAGGACAACTTGCCATAATAGTCTGGTTTTTAATAAAATAGTAAATCCTTACACTGTCTACTCGCTGCTAAACTATAACTATGAACACAAGAAACTTTTCACTATTTGTCGCAGGATGCCTTTGGATAGCGGTAGGTTTGCGTATCGGGTATAGAGGATTACGTTGGTTACAGCCTTATTTCGAAACCCCTGATTGGCATTTAGGCTTACTCGCTCTATCGATCATTATCGGTTTAGTCAAAGCTCTAACAATATTGCGTAAAGTAGTTGTTAGAAATACTAGTAATAATTTAGAAAAAATCGACGATAAACCTATTAATTACTTAATTGGCTGGATTAAGCTACTTGGTTATCAAAGCTGCATTATGATCACATTAATGATTGGCATTGGTGTTGGGCTAAGATTTTGGCGTGCCAATGGTGGCGATCCCTATAATATATTTGGATTTTTCTACTTAGGAATAGCCTTAGCATTGATCGGATCTTCTTTCTTTTACTTCAAAGCAATCAGTAAAGATAATTGATTTATCTAATTAAAAATACACATTTCCCGTCTAAAAAAGCTAAAATCTCATAATTACATAATTACAACGGAGAAAACTATGTCTAAAACGTCAAACATGTCCAAAAAAACCTACCAAGACTCTATTGCAGAAATTTTACTTGAGCGCAAAGAAAATAATCCAGAAGCAAAACAAATTATCAAAGCAACAGTACTCGCCAAAAGTTCTAGAGGACTTTTTGTAGATATAAATAAAACTTACGAAGGTTGTGTTAGCCCTCGTGAACTTGGCATCAGAACTCTGGAAGATTATAAGATTGGCGAAATTATAGATGTTTATATAATCGCTGAAGATTCTAATCAAGCTGGTGTTTTCAGATTATCTATCAAGAAGATTGAAGACGAGAAACAATGGAAGAATCTTGAGAATTTACAAAATCAAAACTTAGAATTAACTATTAGTAAGGTTCTTAAAAGCGGCATAGAAGTAGAAATCGTGGCAACTAAGCAAATCGGCTTTATGCCTTATGGTTACCTTGATTCAAGAGAGGAGCCTCTCAAATCTAAGAAGAAAGATGACTGGGTTGGACTTAGTATTCAAGCGAGAATTCATGAATTAGATCAATCCAAAAATAAAATCATTCTCAATCATAAAGTCATAGCAGATGAACACAAAGAAGCTAGGGCCAAAGAAGTTCTCAGTTCTATTGCTATTGGACAAACCATAGACTGCACTATCGTTAGAACCACTGACTTTGGTGTGTTTGTAGATATTGGTGGAATAGACGCACTGATTCCTTCTTCAGAACTGTCATGGACTAGGTTTAAGAAGCCTTCTGACATCGTTAAAGTTGGTGAAAAAATATCTGCTAAAGTATTCAAGATAGAACTTGAAGCCAAACGAGTAGCTCTCAGTGCGAAGCAAGCTAATCCTGATCCTTGGACTGTTCTACCAGAAGAAATCAAAGTAGGCTATCAAACCAAAGCACAAGTTATTACTCAAGCAGAGTTTGGTGTGTTTGTAGAGATTAGACCAGGCATTGAAGCTTTATTACATAAGTCTAATTTTGGGGAGACGGCACCTGAAGTCGGGTCAGAGCTTAGTTTAGAAGTAATAAATCTAGAACCAAATAAAAAACGCATGGGTGTTAAAGCTATAACAACCCTAGCTTCTTCAGTAGAAGAAGAAAAGGATTCTCCTACTACAGCGGCAAGTGTTAGCGATCAAACAACAGAAGAGAAGGAACCAGAATATGTCTAAGCAACAAGATTCAGTACTAAAAGAAGCAGGCGAATTACTAGAAAGCGCTCAGAAAGAAGTATTAAAAGAAATCAATAACAAGCAAGGATTTCTTTCGCGAGTATTTTCTAAGAATAGTGGTGAGTCACTCAAACAAGCTCAGTCAGCGATTAGTCGTGCTATTAATCAAATGAGAAGCTTTAGTAAGGATGAATCATCGCTAATAGTGAAATTACAAAATCATCTTAATGAAAAAAGTAAGCTCATTAAAACCATGGAAGAGCAATTCACTAATAGTGAAAAAGAAACTACTACTCTAAGAGATAAAATTAGATTCTATGAAACAGAATTAGAGAAGCTTAAAGAGAAGCAGACTACTATTGCAGAACCAGCAATCATCAATCCTCCAGCTGAAAATCATAAGCTTGAGGAAGAATTCAAAGCTAAAATCAAAGAACTAGAAGATGTGAATAGAGAGATTCAGACTTGTTTCGAAGGCTCTAAGGACGAACTAAAAAATGCTCATCAATTAAACATTGAATTTGCTAACCGTATTAAACGTATTAAGGCAGAGATAACTAATAATTAATAATTAAGTGCCTCAAGACTGTATTATTCTTAAAGACCTCCAAGCTTTTTGTAAGCTCGGAACTTATGATTACGAGAGAGTTTTAGGGCAATCTGTGATTATTAATCTTGAATTAGAGTTGGATCTAAGTCCAGCAGCCAAGTCTAACCGTATCGAAGATACTATCGACTACGTAGAAGTCTCTTTAATAATTAGAAAACTCGCTCAAAGTAAGGAGTTTTTACTAATAGAAACCCTCGCAGAAGAAATAACAGAAACTCTCTTTAAACATTTTGGTAAACTTGAAGCTATATTAATAGAAATAAATAAGACCATAGTCAATGCAGAACAGTTTACAGGAAAGCCCTCTATCAGAATTTATCGCAAACGCTAATCATAGCTTCATCTTAAGTGGCGCAGGCTGGGCTAATGGTCAAAGCGTCACGGCTTCTAAGCCAATAGCCGTGCTTAACTCACTAGAAGCTCTTGATGATTATATTATTAAACACCCCGATCTCATTCATTCTGAGAATGCAGGCTTTGCTGGATATATAAGTTACGAAGGTGACTGCGAGTTTGCGATTTATGAAAATATACAAGTCGCGCAACCGTCATCAACCCTCAGACCCTCAGCCACCCAGCCACCCAGCCCCTCAGCCACTCAAATCATCAAGCCTGACGCACAAGCATATATCAATGCAGTAAAAAAATGCCAAGAATATATTCGCGAAGGTGATATATATCAAGCAAATATCGCTCATAAATTTGTGATAGAGCTGGAGGCTGGAGGCTCGAAACTTAAAGCCATAGAAATTTATGAGAAGCTTAAAGCCACGAATCCGTCTCCCTATGCTGGCTATATGAACTTCAAGGATTATACGATCATAAGTTCTTCTCCTGAATTATTTTTAGAAATTAAACCAGATGGCTTCATCCGTAGTTCTCCTATTAAAGGTACAGAGAAGCTTAATGAACTTAATAAGCTACTAAGCTCAGAGAAAGAAAGAGCCGAGCATATTATGATCGTTGATCTTATACGCAACGATCTAGGTCAAGTCTGTGAAACTGGTTCTGTGATTGTAGAGAAGCTAATGTATACTCAAGAACTTAGTAATTTATATCATTTAATTTCTGATGTCGCTGGTCAGTTAGTTCTAGATCAGGGGCAAATTAATTTCACTAAATTATTTACCGCAATGTCTCCAGGAGGCTCTATTAGCGGCACTCCTAAGATTCGTGCATTAGAGATTATCGAAGAATTAGAAACTGGTCCTAGAGGACTTTATACTGGAGCTATGGGCTATTATCGCTTTAAAGATGGAGGTAAATTTAGTATTCTCATACGTTCTCTTATCCATTCCAAAAAGGATAATATATTATCCTTCCATTGCGGCTCGGGAATTACTTCTGGTTCAGACCCTGAGAAGGAACTAGAGGAGACCTATCTTAAAGCGGAGAAGTTACTAAACATTTTTCAAAATTAAACTAAGCTGCTCTAAAAATTCTCAGATGCAAGGCGTGCGAGTTTCGAGGACACGGAGTTGACTGACGTCAATGAGTAGTCCGAGAAACGAGCACAACACAGCAGATGAGATTTTTAGAGTAGCTTAATCCCTATCCGCAAGCTTAACCATGGCCACTAAGGCCAAGAATCCGAATATAAAACCTTTTATGAAAGTGCCAAGCATGATTGCATTTCTACTTCTACATCCTTCCCTAAGTCTGGATGAATCAAACTAAACTTATAGTTTTCTCCTATAGCACTGTATTTAATCAGATTAAAACTACAGTTCTTGGTTATTGGCGATCTATATTTATCGAGGAAATCAGCCGCGTTAGTTTTATCCTTGATTAGTTTAAGCGTCTTCTCATCTGGGTTTTGGTCGGATATATAAAATATACCTAAACACTTACCTGGAATATTAGAAATAAGATTCTTAAACCCAGGAAACTGAATCTGTGAACCTGGATGAATTATGCGAATTTTAATAAATCTGCCATTAATATCTTCTAGAATCAAATCTGTGATTTTAGTATGTACTTTATCCTTACGACTGATACGTTTATAATCTTTCAATTTAATCTTGTTAGTCTGGGCAATCAAGGACCAGAGCTTGCGTTGCGGATTATAGAGACCAGTCTGATGCAAAATATAAAAAAACTTCCTAAATAAAAACTGCAATACTATAAACTCAAACTCGAATTCAGGTCGCTCGGCAAGAATTCCTTCTGGAGCATCGAAGCGAAGATTATTACAAGCTTCCTTTAGATCTTCTGGTGACCAAGAACGCGGCTCATAGAGTACGTCATCGATACTTTTAAGATCATCAATAAATTTAGATACGGTAATTTCTATCGGCTTGGCCATTTCAGTTATGAATAGATCCCCATTTCATCTTGTCTCTAAGAATACTATAGAAACTACGGTAAGATCTCTTAAGTTTAGCTAATTTAAGACTGTGTTCAGCTTTGCTGAATACAATAGTGGTTCCAGGAACTAATTCAACCAAATCCTGACCATCTGCTTGTATATAAAAATTACTCTGATTATCACGTGTCTCTAACACTATAACTTGTTCATCAGAAATAACATGGGCTCTACTGCCAAGTGAATGAGCGGCCACTGGCACTATCTCAAAGGCTCTAATATTAGGATCCATCACTGCACCTCCAGCACTAAGTGCATAAGCTGTAGATCCAGTCGGAGTTGCGACAATGATTCCATCTGAGCGAAACGAATGCAATAAATCATTATCAATATAAAGATCGGTATAGAGAAGATTAGCACTGGGTTGGCGAATAATCACTACATCATTCAATGCGTGAAAGGTTTTGGAGAGAGAGGGTAATTCAGCTTTAAGTATAGTCCTATCCTGAATAATTAAATCATGTGCAAGTATGGCATTTGCGATATCTTCTACAGCAAGATCACCATAATCAGAAAGAAATCCCAAATGTCCAAAGTTAATCCCCAAGAGCGGTATATCATAATTAAGTACCTGCTTAGAAGCGCGCAAGAAAGTTCCATCGCCACCCATAACTACTGCAAGATTAGTATCAGCATCAAGGTTACCCCAATTCGTGCTGGTCATTTGTGTTTGAGCGACTTTCACTGTTACACCATGAGCATCTAAAACTTGCGCAAGAGCCTTGGCTGAAGTAGGTGCCTCAGGTTTGTTAGGATTATAAAATATGGTTATTTTTTGCATGTTAACTAAACATTTCAAGAAAATCTCTGGCAGTCATTACGGGGATTTTGGATCTTAGATAATCTTTAATATTTCTCGTTAATATGACATCAGCTTTGGCATCAAGTGCAGCAGAGTGTTGAAGAGCATCTTCTAAATCTTTAAACTTCGACTCATATAGAATAGGAGTTACAAAGCTTGCTTTTACATCAACAAAGCTAACAAATTTAGACAAAAGCCTAAGATAGTTCAATGCCGTTCCTTTACTTCTATATTTAGCTATAAAATAATAAAAATTACTAAAACTAGTCATAGAAACCAAACCCCTTATTCTCTTAGCTTGAATATATCCAAAAAGGCTTTCGGCAGCTTCTACAAATTGCTCTCTTTGAAGAAAATAATCTAGTAATATATCATTATCTATGAAGACTTTTTTCATGAGTATTTTTCCATAAGGAAATCATAGATGGGATCAGCATCGTGAGATTTAGTTGGAAAGTCTTTTAAGCAGCCTTTTAATTTAAGAAGTTCACCACTTGGCTTCGGATGTAAATTTTTAATCTTGCTGGATTGTATCAGTCCTAATAAAAAATTTTCAACGAGGTTAGATAGGCTTTGCCCCTGAGTTTTCGCATAATCTTTAGCGAGATCAACAAGCCCATCATTGTTAATATTCAAAGTAAGTTTTTTTGCCATTCTACGTACAATTATACCACAAATCCTACGTATAATGAAATCTGAGCTTATCCAAGTTTGACCTTGACCAAATACTCCACATTACCCTTAGCCCCTTTAATTGGGCTTTCTATTAAACCCTGTCTTTTATAACCCAGCTCGTCAATCTGCCCCAAAACTCTATCTAGAACTGACTTACGCACTGCTTCATCTTTAATCACACCTTGACACTTATCCATAATCTCTTTACCAGCTTCAAATTGGGGTTTGATAAGGGCAATGATCTGAACAGGGACCGGGTCTACTATTAGGAATTTTAGTTTCTCTAAAATTGTTATTAAAGAAATAAACGATACATCAATTACAACTAAACCTAGCGACTGGATTGCGACGTCGGGCTGCGCCCTCCTCGCAATGACGGAAGAGATCTCCATCAGTGAAGGTAAGGATTCCACAGCTTTAAAATTCACTCCTTCTAAATTAATCACTCGCGGATCTTGTTGAAGTTTATAATGCAACTGTCCCTTACCTACATCAAGCGCAATCACTCTTGCAGCACCGCTTTGTAGAGCATAGTCAGTAAAGCCACCAGTAGAAGCTCCTATATCAAGAATTAGCTTATCCTTGAAATCTAATCCCCAAGCTTCATGTGCCGCTTTAAGTTTAAAAGCCCCGCGACTAACATAGGGTAATAATTTATCATCTACTTTAATATATTCTGGATTAAGTTCTAGCTCCGCATAAAACTTCTCTTCGTTAATCTGCTCGCCTGCTTTATTCAGTAGCTTACCAGCTATACTAACGCCATTCATCATGATACAAGTGCATGCTTTCTGACGACTATCGAAATATCCGAGGTCTACTAATAATTTATCGAGTCTGGTTTTGCTAGCCAATGCAATTATTGTACAGGGTTAGATTGCGGTTGACTGGGTTTCGGACGTTTACATATACTTAATCGTTCTATACCTAGCCGACCAATTAATGTCTCCAAAGTGTGCTTACTAGCTTTTTTATTAGTTGCTTTAACTACTAATGTTTCAAAATCATCAGGATACATCTCAGTACAACCAGCAAGAGCAGATTGTATTTTTGCAAGATCTGCATCATCAAAACGAGTTGGTTTTAACTTTACAACTGTTTTTTGTTTCTCTGTTTGTGCAAACCCTAATAATTTTGGCAAAATATTGTTTCTAAAATAAACGGGTGTTCTTAAATTAGAAGCTAGCAGCCATTCAGATTTCTTAAAGGTTGCTAGGAGCAGAGCTGTTGGATTGTTTAATTTCCAAGACTCATCAGTCCATATTCCAATACAATGATCTCTAAAATTACGATTACTAATCACTGGGATTTCTAAACCTGCCTGATAAGGAATTCCTAATTTACCTAGCGTTTCCCGAGTAACTTCTTGAATAATTTTATCTTCAACACGTGTGCTTAGAGCAGCATTAATCCTATCCCACATATTTTGTAGGTCGCAATCTTGAAATACTGTTGATTTAGGCAAGGAGCCCCATCCACCACATAACACACGTTCATAAATGCTTGTCTCAACTGACATTCGCAAAATTTTAACACAGTTATCTATCGTTTGTTAAGGTAAAGCGAACCTGTGTTAATATATTAAATGCTTATGGCAAAAGTCCGCCTATTTCCTTTATTAATTGCTCTTTTTACTTTATTGGCATGTCACGTAGGGTCTCAAGCTGCGACTGGCCATAGTATAGACATCACTAGTATTAGTAGTAATCCAAGTCCGCCTAGGGTTGGAGAAGCGGTTGATAGTTTTACTATTCGCTTTACTTTAAAGGCCCAGAGCGGCATAGATGTTAATCGTATTAAGATTTTTTTTGATAATGGAGATACTGCCTTTCCTACTAGTGCAAGTGATTTTACTGTTACGCCTAATGTCAACCATCCTGATACTAGAGCAAGCATAATCTATAGAGCTGAGGGGATAACATTCTCACAAGCAAATACAGATATTAAGATCTCTTACTGCCTGACTAGCTTTAATTGCAATACAACCTTAGCGACAGCACTTATAAATCAAAACGCCATTGGTTCCGGCAATAATAATCCTGGAACTGGTGGTAATACTAACAATGGTAACAGTTCTAACGGCTCAGTGAGTCAGATCCCCCATGTTTTCTTCCTTGATGTTGAAGAGGTTACTAATGGGGATACAGGCACGGTTTCACTTGAGCCTAAGCAATTTAGATTAATCATCGAACAGGATAAAAACTACTTAGACTCTGTAACCGAAGCTAATTTTAACCCTGATACTAATCCTATTTTGTCAAACCTGGTTATCACCAGCACTAATACTTTCACTGGCGAAAAAACAAAAGTCACAGACGAATATAGTTTTGATCTAGATTCAGCCAGCATAGTTTCCACTACTAGAACGGGTTTCCTTGTTACCGAATATATCAGTGATAGTAAAATAATTAAAAATGGTCAGAAGTTAAAATTCAATGTTGATCTGAAAGAAAACTATTTTGATAAATTTGGTATACCTGTAGTTAATGGAGCTGTCATTCAAGATCACGACACTATAACCATAAAGCCGCTTACTGGTAGCCTTAGTAATATTAATATTGCTCCAACGTCTATTAGTTTCAGTAATATAGGAAAAAGCAAAGGCAAAAGTAATTATGTTTCTGACTCAGTTACTATTAGTGCAAACCTTAACAGTGACGACCCTGCAAGCACTGTTGCAAATGTAGATTTTTTTCGATTAAATACAAGCAATAATAAAATTAAACCCAAGCTATCAATCAACAGTAAAAAAGTTCTAAATATTCGTCCAGGCCTTAATGGTAGTGGATCTATTAGTAATAATGGAGACAGTATTAACTTGCCAATTAATCTAGAAACATCTGCTAAAGAAAATTTTCTTATTAAACAAGGCTTTAATGACCCAAGTAAAACCAAAACCTTGAAAATTCCGATGACTATAACAACTAATACTGTTAATGGTCTCGATTTGATTTTTACTAGTACTCTTACTAGCACCGTAGACACTAGTTTCCAAACAACAACAGCAGAGGTTAATGGCAATTCACTCTAAACTAAAACTAAAGCAAGGTCTAACGCTGTGGCTGACTGGTTTATCAGGCTCAGGTAAGTCAACCATTACTCAAGCTCTTATTAAAAAACTCCTTGACTTAAATCCCGATCTTCCTTTAGAAGTATTAGACGGTGATGAAGTTAGAGAACATCTTTGCAAAGATCTAGGATTTAGTAAGGAAGATAGATTCACTAATATAGAGCGCATTGCCTTTCTTGCGGGCAAAATTTCTAAGCATGGAGTCTTAGTCATAGTGCCAGTTATAGCTCCCTATGCAGAGGCTAGAGACAAGGCTAGAACACTAAGTGATAACTTTGTAGAGATCTTCGTTAAAGCAGATTTAGATACTGTGGTTAAGAGGGATGTGAAAGGACTATATAAAAAAGCACTAGCTGGTGAGATCAAAAACTTTACTGGTGTTTCCGATCCTTATGAAGAGCCTATCAATCCTGAGATAATAATTGAAACGGATAAATTAAGCATTGAAGAATCTGTGGATAAGATTATTGGTTATCTTTGCGATAATAATTACCTTTGTAACTCGTAACTAAATCGCCGCCATAACTCTATATAAACTGTAGAAAACTTGTTAAAACCATTCTATTAATACCTATTATATTCATTACCGTCGTATTTTCCTACAGGAAGAATAATTTAATTTACAAGTTATGAACATGTAAATAATAGCCTTACAACTAGTTTAAAGAGGCTTTTCTACTAAAGTCAAGCTTCTCTACTACTACTATTTTTATATATTTAAAGAACCATATCATTACAGCATGATAACTACACAGGAACAATTAAAAAAGCTATTATAGGGGTTGTGAGGTAATTGAATTTTATGAAATTGAAAGTCCCTAAAAGTACTTTAGATAAAGCGATCAAATCTGTATCTAAAGCTGTTCCAAGTAAAGGCGTACAGCCGATTTTGAATAATATATTATTAGTTAACGCTAATGGGCATCTTAAGTTAAATGCCACTGATCTTGATTTTAGTATTGAGGCGACTATTCCTTCCATTAATGAAACCGAGGGGAGTATTACTATTTCTGCAAGGAAGCTTGAAGAAGTAGTTAGTAAGCTTGATGAAGATGATGTTTTGATAAGTGTAGATCCTGATACTAATAAAACTAATTTGTTTTGTAGACGTTCTAATTTTGATTTAGTTGGAGTTTCTGCTCTTGATTTCCCTAAAATGGAGAAAGCAGAAATTAATACCTACATTTCTATTGGTAAGGAAAAGTTCTCTAAGATTATTAATCTTGTTAATTTCTCTGCTTCCAAGTACGATGTGAATAATATTTTAGGTGGGGTTTATTTAGCCGTGCGTGAGAACGTAGAAACTGGTAAGTTTGTTTTTGAGGTAGCTGCTACTGATGGTAATAGACTATCAAGCTATGAGTTTGAAATTGATAAAGAGATATCTAATCCTAATTTTGCCCGTAAGGAAGTGGTAGTGCCGCTTCGAGTGATTCTTGATGTACAAAAAATCCTAGATTCTAGTATAGATGAAACTATTAAGATCTCGTTCCTTGCTAATCAGATAGTATTTTTTACTCAAGATAGATATATTATTTCTAGATTATTAGATGGTACTTATCCTAGATATAAACAATTAATTCCTGGCAATCAGGATAAAATCGCACAAGTAGATCGGAAGGAATTATTGTCTTGTTTAGAGCGAGTGGCTGTTATGGCTAACGAGATTACTAATCTAGTGAAACTTTCGTTTAAAGAAGGATCATTGGTAATTGAGTCTAGTAATCAAGACTTTGGTCAAGCTGCTGATAACTTTACTATAGAATATATGGGCGATCCGATAACGATCTTCTTTAATGTTAAATACCTTATAGAGCCGCTTAAACACATAGACTCAGAGAAGATACAGATAGCCATGACAGGATCAATTAATCCTGCTCTAATTAAACCTATATCTGATGAGAACTATATTCATTTAATAATGCCGATAAAACATGAGTCTTAATAATGGATCAAGAGAGCCAAAAGAAAGCAAGAGACCTAATAGAAGAAATCTTCTCTGACTCCATTGGTTTAGAGACCAAGGAATTAATTTACAGGTTGGTGATTAGTAGTAACTAAGATGGTATTAAGCAGTGTTGATATCAAAAAACAGATTCTTAATTCTATATTGGATTTCTCGTTAAATATTGATAGCCATAAGAAGTCAGGCTTGTATTCATTAACGCAAATCAGTGAAATGCTTGCTTTAGCAATCGAGATTAATAATCTAATTAATGCCTTAGATAAAGATAGTTCACGCATGAATGTTATTAAGCCAGAAATGGACGCGCTAGAACTAAGAAAGCTTAAACGTGTTCTAGAACTGTATTTGAAATATAATTCTGACCTTAATTCTATTTCTATAGATATAGGCGAGAATCTTGCTACTACTAATAGATCCTTACAGAAGGGTATAGATTATATTTTTGATAATTTATCTAGGAAAGATTATAAGCAAGTAATTAGTCCTAAAGCCCAAGTTCAAACACAAGCTAAGCTCAAACCAACTCAGAGAACGACTTCTAATCAGGCTCCAGCTAAGGCTAAACCACTTGGCTTAATTGCCCCGTTAATGTTTTTAATAGTGCTTGCTGTTGCGGGAATAAGTGTTTATAACTTTTTCTTTAATAGATCAGCTACTACTGTAGCTTCTCTGGTTAGAGAATATAGATCTGATAGGAAGCTTAGTTCTGTTGCTAGGCCAAGCTTATCCAATGATTTGAAAGTATATGGTACCTTTTCTATTTTAAATATTCTTAAAAACAATAAAGACCTATTTGAAGCGAAGTTTCCTAATATCAAGATGGAAATAGAAGGCGGGGATAGCGGCGAGGCGATAGCCCAGCTTATAGATGGCAAAATAGCCCTAGCAGGAAGTTCTAGAATCCCTTCGGCAGATGAGCGGAAGAGAGCTATTAATCTTAATAGGCCTATTGCGGACCATAAGATTGCCCTGGATTCAGTGGTGGTCTTTGTGAATAAATCCAACCCTATAGAAGTGCTTTCTGTGGATGATTTGAAGAAAATATATAAACAAGAGCATATTAAATGGAATGAACTTGCAACTTCTGGTTCTGCTAGTGAGATCACTAAATTCTCTCTTTCTAAGCAGAGTGGAACTTACGCATTCTTTATGGATAGGGTAATGTTCTCTGAAGCAGTGTCTAGTAATGTAGTGCATGTTTATGACCCTATTCAAATGATTCAGCTTATCTCTGCTAATCCTACGGCGATTGGCTTTGCAAGCTTAAGTGCGATAAAAGAATCTGGCTCTGATAAAGTTAAGGTTATTAAAATAGCATCTGTGTTTAATGAACAAGGTACTAAGCCTATAACCGCTGATGGCACTATTGCTGTAGATATAGTTCAGCGCGGTGAGTATCCTCTAACTCGTTATTTATATTTAGTTACTGCTGGTGAGATCTCTGATGAAGTTGCTAAGGTAGTGGATTTTATGCGTTCACCTGAAGCACAGTCTAAGCTAGCGGATTATGGTTTAGTGGGGATTTATTAGAATTAAGAATCTGTATATCCAGGAATGCTCCTTATTACAAGAGAAAAACACGAATGCTTATTTTGTCTAGCAAAATCAATTAAGTCTGGAGTGATCTTAAGATTAGGATTACTAGCTACTCCAGAAGCAAAACTCGAATGCACATTTTGCTTAGCAAGCTCAATTAAGTCTTGTGTAATCTTAAGATTAGGATTTTGAGTCAATCCAGAAGCAAAACTTGAATCAATATTTTGTTTAGCAAAATCAATTAAGTCTTGTGTAACCTCAAGATTAGGGTTACTAGCTACTCCAGAAGTAAAACGCGAATGCACATTTTGTTTAGCAAGCTCAATTAAGTCTGGAGTAATCCTAAGATTAGAATTTCGAGTTAATCCAAAAGCAAAACGCGAATCAATATTTTGTTTAGCAAGCTCAATTAAGTCAGGAGTAACCTCAAGATTAGAGTTACTAGCTATTCCAGAAGCAAAATCCGAATGCTCATTATGCACATTTTGTTTAGCAAGCTCAATCAAGTCTGGAGTAATCTTGAGATTAGGATTTCGAGTTAATCCAGAAGCAAAAGGCGAACTAATATTTTGTTTAGCAAAATCAATTAAGTCTTGTGTAACCTCAAGATTAGGGTTACTAGCTAATCCCAAAGCAAACTTCGAATCAATATTTTGTTTAGCAAAATCAATTAAGTCTGGAGTAATCTTGAGATTAGGATTACTAGCTACTCCAGAAGCAAAATAAAAACTAGAATTTTGTTTTGCAAGCTCAATCAAGTCTGGAGTAATCTTGAGATTAGGATTACTAGCTAATCCAGAAGCAAAAAGTAAATTAAACTTTTGTTTAGCAAAATCAATCAAGTCTTGTGTAATCTTAAGATTAGGATTACTAGCTACATTCAAAGCAAAATCATGATCTGGAAATTTTTTAGCACGTTCAATATCTGCAAATGAAACATTAGGATAAGTCTTTGATGGAACCGAAATGGATTTTGCAGCGAAGCGAGCGGCTAGTTCCCTGAATGTACCGAGGGGCAGCGGATGCTCTTGATGAGCTTTAAGAGCCGCAGTTGCGACATCTGTTACAACTCTATCTATTTGACCGGGGCCTAAATTTTGTAGAGTGCTAATAACGAATTGACCAATACCTGTAAAATTCATATTGAAGATAATAACAAGCTTGTTATGTCAAAGTCAATAGGCAATCCTACCTAATTTGGCTCAGGTAATTAGTGCAATTAAGAAGGGTATTCCTAATTTATTTTAGTGTGAGGGAAGAATTATTTAAGACTATCTTTGCATTTCTAATTAAGCCTAGGCGTTTAGGTCTAAGTAAGGGTGTGCGGGCGAATTTAATTTGGAATATATGGTCTAGAACCTCGTCGGTGACAGTGTTTTGTTTGGATAAATATTTTTTGATTGTAGGTAGAGCGTTAGAGTCTATAAATTTATGAGTTTCTAGGGCTTCTTGTAATTCGCTTAGATTCTGATGTTTACCGAGTTCTAGATCAAGTAACTCTGGTAAATATAGCCAATGTCCGAAACCTGAACTTGGTTCAAATTCTTTAAAAACGTTATTGGCAGATAAATTAGGCCTCCTGTTATATGGGCAAATAGTTTGGCATAGATCACAACCAAACAACCACTCACCAAAGTTATGAGCTAAATCTTCTGGTATTTCACCACGGTTTTCGATGGTGTGATAACTAATACATTTGCGTGCGTCTAGATGATAGGGCTCAGGGAGGGCGTTTGTCGGACAGATATCTATGCAGCGTGTACATTTACCACAAGTTACTTGTGATGAGTGGTGAGTGGTGAGTGAACCGAGGGGCTTATCTAGGTCATCAAGTTCTAAATCAAGATCAGTAATTATTTCACAGATAAAATTAAAACTACCTGTCTCTCGGGAAATCAGCAGAGTGTTTTTACCACGAAAGCCTAAACCCGCCTTCCTTGCAAAAGATTTCTCTAATAATGGAACAGCATCTGTAAAAAATTTGGATTGTGAGAAGATGGCTTTTAGATCTGGATGATTAACCAGGTCTTGTATTTTAGAACGTAGAACCTTATGATAATCAAGCCCAACAGCGTATGAAGCAATACGACCGTGTTCTAGAGAAGGACGTGGCGGGCAGGGACTGTGATAATTAGCGGTAAGTATGATGAGGGTTCTTGCTTCTTCTAATAGAGCTTGGGGTCTAGCGTTAACTGGATTATCTCGCAGTAAATAATCCATATCAGCAGCATAACCCTTCTCTCTCCAGGCTAAGAACTTTTGCTCGGATTCTAGTAATGGTTTGGTGCTAACGAACTTAATGTCATTAAAACCAATTTCTTTGGCAATAGCGGAAATCTCTTCTTTAATAGACACCTTATACTAAACAAACAGTCCAGAAACAGAATCACCAGTATGAATTCTTCTAATAGCTTCTGCTAAGAAAGGAGCTACTGATATTTGTTTCATTTTCTTCGATTGAATCCACATAGGAGCAAGTGGAATAGAGTTAGTGATAATGATCTCTTCTATAACCGAAGCTTCAATTCTTTCGTAAGCAGGTCCAGAAAGCACTCCGTGAGTGGCACAAGCAAAAACCTTAGTAGCACCCTTGCTCTTAATTAATTCTGCTGCCTTACAGATAGTCCCTGCTGTATCGATCAAGTCATCAATTAAAATAGCAACTTTACCTTCAACATCACCGATAACATTCATTACTTCTACGACGTTTTGTTTATCTAGCTGACGGCGTTTGTCCACGATAGCGATAGGAGCATCACCAAGGCGCTTAGCATAACCACGCGCGCGCGCTACTCCGCCGACATCAGGGGATACTATAACTAAATTCTCTGTACCAATAAATCTCTTAACGTAATCGTTAAGTACTGGCATAGCGTGAACATGGTCTACTAGAGTGTCAAAGAACCCGATAATTTGTTCAGAGTGAAGATCAAGACACAAGACTCTATCAGCACCAGCTTCACCGATTAATTGAGCTACTAATTTAGAGGTGATAGGCTCTCTACCAGAGGCTTTGCGGTCTTGGCGTGCATAACCATAATAAGGCATAACTACGTTAATAGTTTTAGCTGATGCTCTTCTGAGGGCATCGATAATAATAAGTAACTCTACTAGGTTCTCGTTTACAGGGGGACTAGTAGGTTGAATTAAAAATACTTCACAGCCTCTAACGCTCTCCTGGATTTGCACATACAGCTCACCATCAGCGAAAGGAGAGATTTTAATCTTGCCAAGTTCCATCCCTAACTCTTGAGCTATCTCCATGCTAAGTAGCGGATTAGCTCTACCAGAAAAAATCTTAATCTGCTTACTGTCATCAGGGCTCAGTTGAGTCAATGATTCTGGTAATCCTAAAGTTTTAGAGTTAAATCCCATAATATGTATTGTTATTATAGCGTTTTAATCATAATTTTTCAAGGGGATCAGCCTTGATGGAGCTTTATTTATAGTATTATTACTACTATGACACTTCTTCTGTCTAAAAAACTTGGCTCCATGTTTTATGCTGCTGATGACTTAAGCCATATTTCAGGTGGACAATTCACAAAGAAATTAATTTCTTTTTTAACTAGGACTAATCAAGAACAAAAAAATGAAAAGGAAGAAGAGGTGGAGGCAACTTTAGGCTATCTACATGGTGCAAGACATTTTTTAGTTTCAAGAAGTTTAAATAAATTGAAGTCTGCTGCTGATAACGCTTCGCTTGAATTTGGGAGCAGATCCATAGGTTCTGTATGTTCTAAATCTGATTTTGTTGAGACGTTTGAGAATTTTGTTAAGAAAGCAAAGGGATTCCCATTTTTAAACCCCGAATGGTTTGACAAAACATTAAAAACTATTGTTAGTAGTATGCAGTCTAAACTTCAAAATTTTGGAGAAACCAAGTTACCGTTTTTAGTTCAAGAATCTAAATGGCTTGACAATACATTAAGAATCCTTGAGGGTTGTATTAAACCTAAGCTTAAAACATTTGTTGAAGATTTTCGTAAATTATCAGAGAACGCTAAATTAGTATTAGAAGAAATGAAGAAGAAATAGGTAACATTCTGACTTCGCACGCTCCTGTTACCATTTCAATATAAAACTTATAGTAAACTGAAACTATGTGCCCTAATTGTCCTACAAGTGGTGTTTTAGTCTGGATTGGTCCAGGTTTGGTATGTTTAACCTTTGCTTTACTTGCTTATTTATTTTTTACTAAGGCTAAAGAAGCTGGTGCCTTTGAGGGTGATGAAGAGGATCCGAAACACACCATATTTGAAGATTAGGTGTATACAAGGGCGCATAATTAGGTTAAGATAAACCCATATCGCGTATGCCTGCCAAAATCTTATCACTAAAACCTTATTCATATTCGCAAACACTGAATCGAAAAAGGTTTTGTAATCCAAGAGATCAAGGAGTCTTGGTTTTTCCTGGACAGCAAAGATGGCAATTAAGACGATTAGATCCTCGTCAAAAGCACCAAAATCAAGTTAAAATCGCTTCTAATCCAGTTCCACTGGTGCAGCCTACATCGCAGGAAAAATTAATTACGAAACTTAAAGAACAACCTTATTTCAAAGCGTTGCCAAATCAAGAAGCTCAAACACAATTGATAAGCTGGTTAGATGGACTTATTTCCCGAGAAGAGAATTTAGACAGGGTTATGGAATTAACAGATCGTAGGGGGCAAGAGCGGGGTCGTATCACTCCCTACCAGTGGTTTGATTTATTGATTCAAGATCAACTGACTGATGCCGATAAAACTAAGGTTACAAGTTTTCATCGTTTAGGCGAGAAAAATACCACCACCCAATATTCTAATGGTAAATTCTATGAGAGACGTTTTGAACTAGGGATACGAGCACTAAAAGCTACTAATGAAACTAAAATTGACTTTAAGCAGACTATAAAAGATGATCTTAGGGATAAATCAGGAGTTGATTTTTTGTTAGGGTTTACCTCAGCTCATGACTTCACACAATATATAACAGTGCAAGTAAAGAGCACTTTAGATGCTGTTAAGCAATTTTTCACACCAAGAAATCAATCTAAACGAGGTCACAAGAATATTTTGGCTTTGGATTTGTCGTTTTTTACGATTAGCAATTTATTGGGGTTTATTAAACAAGTAGGAAGGCTTGTAAATGACCATTTAAGTAAAGGTTCGATATCTGTTACGGTTCCATGGTCGAGTAATGATAATGAGCAGCAAACTGTTAAAGTTTTCTCCTTTGAACCTTGCTCAGTCACTGAGCGGAAGACGCTTCAAGAGTGGTTTATGACTCCTCCCCAAAAGCTCAGACCAAGAAGTACAGGAGTTACGCGGTAATCTCATAAACAATATGTCTTACGGCCACTTTTTTTG
>CAZELI010000032.1:0-22430 GCA_964512985.1 uncultured Gammaproteobacteria bacterium
GCGGGCTTTTTGCTTGGTAGCCACACCAGAGAGCTGGCTGTTTGAGAGGGATTAGGGCTGAATTGGGCAAAGCTCTCAAATGGGGGAAAGTGGCTGGTGGGAGGAGACCTCAATATGGCACCTCTATTGTTTTTGGATATGGAATCCACGCATTACTGTTATTTGTAGTTTTATTAAAAAAGGATTCAACTAAGTTCTTTTTCTTCACGCTCATACGATTCCATACTTCTGGAGAAAGAACAATGTTTTCAGAATATCTTAGTGCAAGCTCCCAAATTAGTTTCAAGAACTCATTTTCATTGCTTGTTTCTAATTTTGTGATAACTGAGCTTATCAATGGACGCATACAAAGATTTGGTACAACAATATTGACAAGAGTTTGTTGTTCATTAGGAATTATATCTAACGATATAGCTGATTTGAATAAAAAGTCATTTTGGTTGATGTGATTGCCATCAAAGTCAAAAAATGGAGTAAAGAAACTAGAAACAGCAAAAGGTACTGACCTAACACCACGTTGGTAAATATAAAAATCATGTTTATCCGTAGCGGCAAGGGCTTTTTTATACATATCATTTATATTGTCCATAAATACTTTTGTTTCATATGTTTTATAAGCAAGCTGTATAGAAATAAATTGAGCTTCTGGTACTTGATCTTGCAGATTATTTCTACAAATTTCTAGCAAGTTATTTGTATTTTTGGTAATTTGATAATATTCTTTGCAAAAGCTTCTATAACTTAGTAGAAGTGATTGCATGTTGTTGTTTAAATCAATAGACTGATCTTCAATTGGTCGAAAAATAGTTTTATCGTGTTCTTTACAAAAACCTGGAAAACAGGAAGCTTCATTTATACCAATGGGCTCGCTAGAAGCAATTGGTATTCTATCCAAAGTTAATTTTGTGGTTAGCATTATCACATGATTTGTACTATCAGCTAAGTTCTTTAAAAGTTTTGATTTCTGAATTGAATGAGATTGGATTGGTTTCTTGGAGCAATTTTCATATAAGCAAGATAGGCTTTTTTGATTTTTAAGTAATTGAAAAAAACTTCCCTTTAGCTTATTAATTTCGCTTTCATCTTTGAAGCCATATTGTGATTTTAGTTCATTGAAAAATTCTTCCGACAACATAACATTATATTTTACTCAACATACAAGAACTTAGCTGATTTATTTGTTCTTGCCATGAATAACTCAGAGCAATTTTATTTAAATCTGATACAAGTAAATCACTATGTCTACCATCAATAATATCTTTCACGATGTTTGGACTTAAATAAGCAAGATTCAAAATTCTAGTAATAAAGCTGTCCTGTTTTCCTTCCTTTCTTGAAATATCCATAAGAGTTATCCCCGACTCCAACCACTCTCTATACTGAAATCCTTTAGCAATATTCCAGAGCAAACTATTATTCAAGCCGACAGTTCTAACTCTTACTTTATCAAAGCCAGTGATGATATTTATGACTTTTCCATTGCTAGATAAATAAACATTCTCTAGTTCATCTGTACCTTGTTGAATCTCTACCCCTTGCCATTTCTGTAGATGTATAATCTTTTCTCTTTCAATCTCTATACGTACTTCATCGCCATCAAGAATTACTTTAGTTATAAGATATTGCATCAAGCTTCTGCGTTGTTCGAAAGTTAATTTATCCCAATTTATTTTAGCAAGCTCGTCTAACTCTTCTCTCTCAAGCAAGCTACCTATCCTAATAAATTCTTTCAAGCTTTCTGTTACTACTTCATCAATCTTTCTAGTTTTAAATCTTCTCTGGTCAGAGACATAGTATTCATGTCTAACTTTTTTATTCTTAGTATTTTTGATACAAGCGTCACAGCGGTACATCTCTCCATTATTGTTGTAAAGCTTTTTGAATAGTAGATATCTGCCCACGACCAGGTTACTAGAATCTCTATTCGCGTGATCTGCTAGTTTGGTTTGCACTTGATTCCAGAGACTCTCATCAATAAAACCCTCTTGCATACCATCATAAACATTCTTCTTGTGCCTAGCTTTGCCAATGTAAGTAGGGTTACGAAGTATGCGTCCAAGTCCTGCATGTCCCCACAGCATACATCCTCTGGTTCTATATCCCTCATCGTTAAGTTTTTGTTTGAGTTCTAGTATTGAAGAAACTATAAGATAGCTCTTGAAAATATATTTAACATCTTCTGCTTCTTTGGTATTAATGTATAGTTTTTTATTCTCTAATTTATAACCATGTGGCACATTGCCACCCATCCACATACCTTTCTTGCGGGAGTTAGCAATTTTATCTCTTATTCTTTCACCAGTTACTTCTCTTTCGAATTGAGCAAATGAGAGCAGAACGTTGAGGGTAAGCTTACCCATTGAGCTTGATGTGTTGAAGTGCTGGGTAACAGAAACAAAACTGACTTCTTTTGCATCAAAAATTTCCATCATCTTGCTGAAGTCGATCAATGAACGAGATAATCTATCGACCTTGTAAACTACTACGCATTGTACATATCCTTTCTCAATATCATTAAGCAACTGCTGTAAACCAGGTCGTTTAGTGTTGGCTCCTGTAAAACCACCATCATCGTATCGTTTATAAAATTTCCAGCCATCGTGTTTTTGACTTTCGATATAGGCTTTAGCAGAATCAAATTGATTCTCTAAGCTATTGTATTCTTGATCCAAGCCTTCTTCTGTAGATTTACGAGTGTATATTGCACAATTGATTTTAACCATGTTTACGTTTCCTTAAATTAAAGAATAATGGTCCCGAAAGATGCTTACCGGTAATGAGCTTGGCGATCTGGCTTAAGCTATTAAACTCTTCACCGTTATAGATATATTTCTTCTCATAGACAAGCACGACATAAGTCTTACCTCTATATTCTTTGGTGATTTTTTGACCTTGATCTAGGTCATATTTAACTTTTTGTTTCTTGGTTCTATCGGTAGATTCTTCTAGAATCTTTCTGTATTTAGCTTTGAGCTTGCCGTATTTTTTCTCTTGGAGTTTATAAGCTATAGTTCTTACCAAAAACACTTTGGTTCTGGGGAAATTATCAGGGATTAAATCGCTGTATTTTTGCTTTAATTCTTCGTAGCTTGCGTCTTGTAATTTCTCTATATCTCTCTGCATGACTACCATTGACGCTTGCTAGGCGCTCACAAGTCAAGTCATTGGGCGAAGCTTAACTAAAGTTCACCTTGCGCCCAATGTGGCTATATTTACTACCCAAATCAACGCCAGCGATCAAACTCTCTACGTTCTATTTCTCCTATCTCACCTGGGATTATAAAGTGCCAATTGCCACTTTGCCACATGAGTACCTGAGTTGTACTATCTACCTGATCGTCAAATTTGCTATTAGGAAATTTTAGTAGTTCACTAATATATTCATCTAACCAAGTAGCCTGTTTTGGTAATAAGACTTGCCCTCTTTCAAACAAAGGAGTAGCTACCATTAAACGAGTCTTTTTATCTACGCTAGAACGCACAGTATGAACTAAAATATCCTTTTTTGTAAGCTCTTGAAGCAAAGGGGTTCCAGAAGCACTATCTTCAATCAAAACAGCCACTGGTGTATCAGGGTTATGCCACTTAGTCATTCGATAGTCATCAATAACTTTATTAAGAAGATTTGGATACTCTAGTTTGCCCCGGTAAACATTTTGAAGATAGTATTTTCTCGGGTTAGCTGTTTTAATATACCAAGTTGTGCAAACACTAAAATCATTGTTATCACCAGTTTTGCATGCCGTATCCCAGCTTAAGATTATACAGTCAGGCTTAAAAGGTAATTCCTTTGTGTCGTAGTATTTCAACCAATCACGTTTAACCAAACCACCTTCAAGAGGAGCTGGTTCTTGCTGGTATTGGCCTGCAAAGATATAGCTACCTGCATCTTTCTTAATTCCTTCCAAAATTGCAATTGAGTCTCTCTCAGGATGTAAAGCTTCACCTGCTTTCCTTATATGGGTGAATTTGCCGCAGTTCCAGGACTCATCCTTAATAGCAATAGCAGGCATTTTAAGATGAACCCAATTATCACTATTTGTAAGTAAATGTCCTGTTAAGTCGTTTTCATGAAGTCTCTGCATTACATTGATAATGACACCCTCTTCCTTATTGTTTAAACGGCTAATCAGGGTACTTGTATACCAGGTGTTGACCTTCTTTAAACCCAGGTCACTAGCTGCTTCGTCAGGCTTTAAAGGATCATCAATAATAATGAAATCTCCACCTCTTCCTGTTAGTGTTCCTTCAATTCCAGTCGCTAGTCTACCACCTTGCTTAGTAGTACTAAAATCGCTAGTTGCTTTTTTTGAAATGATGGTTTGAGGAAAGATTTCCTTATACCATTCACTCTGCATTACGCTAAGGCAGTCACGACCTAATGAGTCAGCAAGATCTTGGTTATAGCTAACACAAACTATATTTGTATTAGGTCTATGACCTAGTAGGAAAGCAGGAAGCGCTACTGAGAAGCAGATTGACTTGAGGTTTCTCGGTGGCAAATTGACTATTAATCTTTTGGTTCGACCTTCTAATATTTCATTTACTTGATGAGATATCACATCAATATGAAAATTATGCAGATATTTCTGCCCGCCAGTTACCTGTTTGAAACATTTACCCACAAATGTTCCAAAGTCATGTTTAATAGCTTTTTTCAAAGCCAAATATTCTTCTCTATTCATTATTACGCTCCTTTATTTTTCTTTCTACATATATATCAAGCAAGTCAGAATCCTCTTCTGAGAAGATTAATCTCATTGCTGCTTTCTCTTCCTCACTAGCTTCTACCGCTAAGATTTGACCAAATACAAAAAACATAGCTCGCGTGTCACCTTTAACTGCTTTGTTTACAAGATGACGAAGCAATGCTTGCTTTTTAGAAAGGACAATAGTTTTGCCTCCTTCTTTAAGTATGACTTCCTGATCTAGTTCATTTTTCAGGATCTCATAAGTGTTTTTTATTTTCTTTGGTCTGCCTCTCGGGTTACCTGATTTGCCAGGTTTAAATTGGGTGGACTTTGGCGGTTTGCCAAAGCCCACTTTGTAGTCCTTCTTATTTTTCATCTCTAACCTCCTTTAGTGAGTCATATTTCATTCCAGTGGCTACATTTATAGCTTGCTTACCAGTTAATTGTTGGTAGCGCTCAATAGCAGTATCCACATAGATTGGATCAAGCTCTACTCCATAACAAATACGGTCAACTTTGTCAGCCGCAATTAGAGTAGAACCGCTACCTAAGAAGCTATCAAGCACAATATCATTACGCTTAGTAACATCCAGGATTGCATCCAAAATCATCTGCACAGGTTTAACTGTTGGATGTAGTTCCAAATCCTCACGATTAGCGCCAAAGCTATTAACACCAGCGTAATCCCATACATTGGTTCTATAACGACCATTAGCACCAAGTTGAACATTGTTGGTATGAGAAGCAGTACCATTTTTATAAACATAAACTAATTCATGTTTACTACGGTATAAACTACCCATGCCAGCATTGTCCTTGTTCCATACACATAGATTCTTTAGTTCTGTGTAGTTTTTCTCTGCCGCTGTGATTAGTTCTTTTTGATGGCGCCAGTCCATGCAGATGTAGTGCAATGAACCATCATTACTATTAGCAACGATGCAGGCGATGAACTTATCAAGAAAAACAGTGAACTCATCACTAGTCATCTCACCACTTGCCATAGCGAATTCTCTGTGCTTGATAGAACCTAATCCACATACATGTTTGTCAATCGAAACATTATATGGTGGATCAGTAAAAATCATCTGTGCTTTTTTACCATCCATCAAATTTTCATAAGTGATTGGATTAGTAGAATCACCACAAATGATTCTGTGTTTGCCAAGCTGCCAAATGTCACCAAGCTTGGTAATAGGCTCACGATCAGGGTTGATCTCAGGAATTACATCTTCTTCACCTGAACTAGCGTCGATATCACTAATCATCAAATCAATATCAGTATTTTCAAATCCTGTGATATTTAAATCAACATCTAAGTCCAACTGAGATAGTTCCTCAAACTCAAGAGCCAATATATCCTCATCCCATTTACCATTTAGGGTGAGTTTGTTGTCAGCTATCCTATAGAGCCTTTTGTATTCTTCAGTTAGATAATTAATGAGAATAACTGGTGCATGTTTGAGACCTAGCTTTTTAGCGGCGAGGTATCTTCCATGTCCAGCGATGATCTCATTATTATCATCTAGTATTATTGGATTGATGAAATCAAACTGCTCAATACTAGCTGCTATCTGATCGACCTGCTTATTATCGTGAAGCCTTGCATTCTTTATGTATGGCTTCATTTTATCTACATCAAAGCAGTAGTTAAACTGCAATTTTGATGTTTCTATGTCTTCTCTGATTCTCTGTATCTTTTTCATATACGTGTTCCTTTTATTTGACCAAATTCCATTGGTCAACTTTTTTCTATGCCTATTAAAATCCTTATAAAATAAGGGTTTTTGTAGATAGCCTTATATGTGTACGACTACTGCCAAAAAGTGCCTCTACTTTACGAATATACTACAGTTGAAAAATTATTCTCAAAAGAATTATTAAACTTTACTCATTTTAGGTGACATCTAATTTACAAACAAAACATACTATGCATTTACAATTTTGCAAGTATTTTCCATATCTCTACCATCGCCAAAGTGTCGAGCCTGCAATAATTCAGGAGATTGCTTCTAACAGTTCTGATTTGTACTTCATCGCTAATCTCTCTGAGTTGCACAAAAGCTCTAGAGGCGCTCGCACCTTCTGATATTTCTAAATCGCTATATTTAAGTTCAGGGACTAGAGCTGGTAGCACCTTCTTGATAGAGAAACTTCCTTGCATATCCGGATGATAGTAGTCTCGCTTTTGAAAAGGAATCATTAGATCAAAGAACCTTTCTACTACTGCTTCTATATTATGCTTTAAGTCAGGAAAATATTCGCCTAGCTTCTTGAGTATGCCGGCTTCAAAACTACGGTTATAGACAACAATACTTCCCGTAGCTGGCAAGTCTGATAGCAAAGTAGTTATAAAATCCTTACGTGGATCTTGCTTAGGGTCTGCTAAGAATTCCTTGTGTTGCAGTTCCGCTTCTGGTGTCTCTAAGATATGCAAAGAATACTGAAACGGTATCTGCTCAAAGGGTCTAGTACCGGCATGCTGGGGTATAGCGTCCTGGTAAGTCTCAAAATCTAAGAATGCTAGAGGAAATTTGAGTTTAGAGATCTCTTGCTTAATCGCTTCTCTATTAATATGAATCTTATTCTGAATATAACTCTCGATCTGCTGTATGTGTTTATTACTAAGTTGAGATAGAACGGATTTGGTGAGAGGTATATCTTCAAGCTTGATATAGCCTTGGTTATATAGCTCCCAGTCCTTACCCCTGGCGTTACTCAAGCTAAATACCGAGATCTCAGGTACGTGAGACCAGCAGTAAGATTTAAAATCACATTCATAAGGTTTATCACAATGTGCCCCGATCTTTATCTCAGGCTCATTTCCTGCTAAAGCCTGTTGCATTTTAGTAACTACATTTGGAACATGCTTAGCTTTGGTGAATAACTCTTGTGTAAAATCCTCTATCTTAAACAGCTCTTCTAGCTTGAGTTCTACGCCATCATAAGTATATTCGTTATTAATATTAATGAGAGACGCTTTAGTAATTTTGTAGCCGAGGCTCTGGAGTATATAGACCTGGAATGATAAATCTTCTAGGTATATGTCTTTGGCTCCGGTAGAGCTTTTGACCTCGTATATTTCTAAACCTTCGGGAGTCTTGACCAAAATATCTAGCATCGCAAAACAGCCATCATAATCAAACGTAGCTTCGTAGATAGTTATAGCAGGATTAGTATCTAATAGCTCCTTAGTGCGAGCAATCATGCCGGTGAAATTCTTAGGATCAAATTCGATTTCTACTCCACCGGGGAATAGTTTCTGTGCAAGCTTGCCAACCTCTGTGCCTCTATCAAAAATCGCTTGCTTTGCCTCGGTTACTTTAGATTTGAGTTCAGGTTTATTTTTAAGAAGCCATAAAGCCTTATGGCATTGGAGACCTTTTAGGTATTGGGATTTGGAAAGGGGCATGCTATTTTGATTTCCCATCCAGTATCTGCATAGCTATATATAAAGTATGTAACTCAAAATCCTTATCAAGCATCCATTTAACTAGACCTAGATTTTCAGTAACTTTTTTGCCTTTACTATCTTTGCTAAAGTTGAAAACAATATCACCATCAGCATTCCTGATAAATTTTCCTGCGTAGTCAATTGCAATAGAGTCTTTGTCAAACTTGCTCATTTCTGCCAGAGATTCTACATCAGTCTCAAGTCCATATTTATTGATTTGTCCCTGAAGGACTTCCAATGCTGCAAGCGTATCTGCCTCTGCTTGGTGCGCATTGGTTAGTTCTTTATCGCAATAAAATTTATAAGCAGCGGCAAGGTCTCTTTTTTCTTTGTTTTTGAAGATTACCATGGCGTCAATAATTTTTGTCTCATTGTTGAAGGGTAAGTCAACGCCTGCTCTTAAAAGCTCCTCAGTCAGCATCCTAATATCAAAATTTACAATGTTATAGCCTGCTAAATCACAACCAAGAAAATAGTCATGAATCTCTTGTGCTTTATCAGCAAAACTAGGTTCGTTAATTACATCTTCGTCCTTAATACCATGTACTGCAGTAGCTGCTTCTGGAATAGGAATTCCAGGATTGAATCTCTGGGTGATAACTTCTTGCTTACCGTCAGGAGTGATTTTAATAGTGCTAAGTTCGACGATTCTATCTTTGCGGGTATCAGTGCCAGTGCTTTCGATGTCAAAGAAGATTACAGGATTTTGTATATTCAGATTGATCGAAGAGCTCATACTTTATCCATTGTAGCAAGTATTAGCGAATTTTAATGGTCAATAGCGAAATTAATTCGCTATAATTAGATACGTGCTTGATGAGGTGAAATCCCAACTTGACAAGGGCATTTGAAAAAGTGCGTGGAGCTTTGCTCCAAAATCTCTAGGCGACTTAATATTATTAAAAATAGCTATCTTAGCTATCTTAATTGATAAAAAGTTTTTCTAGAAAAACCAAATCTTGGGAAAGATTTGGTTTGAACAGGGAATAGTTAGTCTTTTTGCTACTGCTACCCTCATCATAATCTCCTTTTATGGGACCTTGTGCGTGTGCACTTGGTAAAAGGAGGAAACGATGGCTAAAGAAAAGCACAAAAAAGCAAAAAGACGAAGTTCTCGATACAGCAAACCTAACCGTTATTGGCTAGCAGAATATATTCTTCGGCTTGTAATGGTTATAACAAAACTGTTGAAAGAATTGACGCAACTATTCCCTCTTTATTTTTTAAAGGTATTCTATGTTAGCTGAAGCATTAAGATTAATCAGAGTTTTTCATGACATGAAATCATCAGAGTTAGCCAAAAAGCTAGAGATCTCAACAAGCTATCTTTCGGAGATTGAATCTGGCAAAAAGGACCCTAGTATGGATTTGATAAATCGCTATGCTGAGTTCTTTAATATCAGCTCATCTTCGATCATCTTCTTTGCAGAAGAACTAGACAACTGCAAAAATAAAAGTCTGATTAAAAGTATTAGACAAAAGCTCTTAAAGTTTTTGCAGATAGTGGAAAAGGGGCTAGTACATGGTTCATAAACAATATGACTTGGAAGCCAGTCCTTTGTACAAATTGCGAAGCAAAAAAAGATTAGCTGAATTGCTTTCTACAAATTTGAGTGAATTAAAAATATTAGCTATCAATATTGAGATGAATTATAAAATTAAATATGAGCCCAAACTAAATTCAAGTGAGAAAAGAATTATTGAAGCCCCTTCTAAATCTCTAAAACTTATCCAAAAACAAATATTGAGATATTTCTCTAGACTTAAAACACCAGATTGGGTTAAAGCTGGAAAGAGAGGCGAAAGCTATGTGACAAATGCTAGGCACCATTCATCTGGTAAATATTTTTTGTGTTGTGACATAGAAAAGTTTTATCCAAGCATTTCTCGTAATAAAGTTTTTCAGTTGTTCAAATATCGCTTTAAGATGGAAGATGATATTGCATGGCTTATAACTGATCTTGTTACTTATCAAGAGCATATACCAACAGGCTCACCATGTAGTCAGGCACTTGCTTATTGGGCTAACGAAAATATGTTTGAAAAGATTTATGATTTGAGCTCAAAGCAAGAAATTAAGATGAGTGTCTATGTTGATGACTTAACCTTCTCATCAGGCAAAAAAGTTCCTGTTAGGTTTCATGGTCAAGTGATGAGAGAATTAACTTATAATAATTTAAAACTTAAAAAGAATAAGACTCGCTTTTTTGCCCCTTGTCAATATAAGGAAGTAACTGGATGTTGCATTACTCCAGAAAATAAAGTTGTTGCAACTAATAAAATCAAAGCTAAGCTTCGAAATAAATTAAAAGTACCTCTTGTAGAGCAAAGTGAGGCTGATTTAAAAAGTATTGCAGGGCTAGTCATTTCTATACAGCAGCTTGAACCTAAAGTACTCAATGGCTTAAAAGTAAACAATTGCTAGCACCTTAGTGCTGTGTTAAAATTTCACTGCTTGCACTTTACTGCTATCAATATATGGAAGGTTCTTTGTTAGGTAAACAAATAAAAAAACTCCGACAGGGCCACAGCTTGTCACAGGAAGCTCTAGCCAGAGAAGCAGATATCCCATATACAACTCTTACCAAAATTGAATCTGGAGTAATCAAAAGCCCATCAGTTTACACTATCGCCAAGATTGCAGAAGCTTTAGGATCTAATGTTGATTCCTTGATTAAAGGAGATACAAAAATTGATTAAGAGCTTTAACAATAAAACAAGTAAGGTTGGTGATGATCTAAAAGAGACTATTAGCTCTGGAAGTAAGATTGATATTGCAGCCGAGATCTTTTCTATATATGGTTTTGAAAGCTTGAGAAAAGAGCTTAATAAGATTAATAATCTTCGCTTTATTTTTACTGATCCTACCTTTATAGAATTTGATAAAGGCAAAAGAGAGCAAAAACAGTTTGAAATAAATTCTAATAACCGAAAGAAAGCTATCAGTGGCTCAGACTTCGAAATTAATTTAAAGAATGAGCTTAAAGGTAAGGCGATAGCTCAGGAGTGTAAAAAATGGATTGAGTCAAAAGTAAGATTCAAGACCAATGCAAAGAACCAATACATACAGCCAATCCTTAATGTGATTAATAGCGATAGAGAGTACATCTACACTGGCATAAACGAATTTAGTAGTGCTGGTTTTGGATTCCAAAAAGATAACTCGATCTTAAAACAGATCATTAAAACCGATGACGTAGATACCATACAGCAATATACTCAAACCTTTGAAGATATTTGGAATGACTCCAATGCTTTAGAAGATGTTACGGACGAAGTGATTGGCTATATTGCTGATCTGTATAAAGAGAATTCTCCAGAATTTGTTTACTATTTAATTCTTAGTAAGATCTTTAATGAGTTCTTAGAAGATGTTTCTGAAGATGAATTAGCTAATGAAAAAACTGGCTTTAAGGAATCAGTCATTTGGAACAAGCTCTATGATTTCCAAAGAGACGCAGTACTTGGAATAATCAATAAACTTGAAAGATATAATGGCTGCATACTTGCTGATAGTGTAGGACTTGGTAAGACTTTTTCTGCTTTAGCAGTGATTAAATACTATCAAGAGCGTAATAGGACGGTCTTAGTTCTTTGTCCAAAGAAGCTTGGTGATAACTGGCAGACCTTCCTTAATAACTATGACGACAATCCTTTACATGCAGATCGCTTTAACTATGATGTTCTCTACCATACTGATTTATCCAGAGACAGAGGTGAGAGCAATGGTATAGATCTTTCAAGAATCAACTGGGGCAATTATGACTTAGTGGTTATAGATGAATCTCACAACTTTAGAAATAACGATCCTAGAAAGGACAAAGTTACGAGATACCAAAAACTCTTAGACCAAGTTATGAAGGCTGGTGTTAAGACTAAAGTCCTCATGCTTTCAGCAACCCCAGTCAATAACAGGTTTACAGATCTAAAAAATCAAATAGCTTTAGCTTATGAAGGGCATACTGGGCTAATTGATGAACACATGGAAGTAAGCAGTTCCATTGATAACATCCTTAAAAATGCCCAGCAGAAATTCAATGAATGGTCCAAGCTACCTACAGAAGAAAGAACCACTCAACAATTACTCAAAAGTCTTAGTGCTAATTTTGATTTTTTTAAGTTGCTAGACAGCGTTACTATTGCAAGAAGTAGAAAGCATATAGAAAAATACTATGATGTAGAAAAAATCGGACACTTCCCTACTAGGTTAGAGCCTATTACTCACAGAGCTGATATAACAGACCTGCCAGGATTTATGACTATTGCTGAGCTGTACGGTGAATTGTCAAAGCTTAATATGTCGATATACTCACCTTTTGAATATATTCTAGAAGCTAGGAAAGACTTTTACGGAGAGCTTTACGATACAGACATCAACGACAAAGTTAGCTTCAAACAATCACACAGAGAGAAGAGTTTACAAACTTTAATGAGGGTGAACCTCTTGAAGCGTCTAGAAAGTTCTATAGACTCTTTTAGGATTACTCTATCTAAATTGCATAATGCCATTAAATCTAGCCTTAAGAGGATTAATGATTTTGAAAACAATGGGGGCTCTTCATTTGTAGAAGAATACCAAATCAATGATATTAATCTTGATGCTGAAAGTGATGATTGGCTTGATAATGAATTTAGCATTGGTGATAAAGTCAAAATCAACCTAGTTGATATGAATACAACAGGCTGGAAAACAGATTTAGAAGCTGATTTAAGGATAATAGATAAGCTCCTTGATGAGATGAATACTGTAACTCCAGAACATGATAAGAAACTACAAGATCTCAAAGGATTCATCCAACAAAAAATCATTAATCCTATTAATCCAGGCAACAAAAAGGTTCTAATATTTAGTGCTTTTGCTGATACTGTAAATTACCTGTATGAGAATTTAGCCCCATACAATAAAGACGTCAATAATTTAGAGACAGCTAAAATTACAGGCTCAGATCAAAACAAAACTACTCTCAATATTGACAACAGCTTCAATAATATACTGATAAACTTCTCTCCTCTTTCTAAAGAGCGTAAAAACAAAGAAGCTCCACAAATAGATGTTCTGATAGCGACAGATTGTATCTCAGAGGGACAGAACTTACAGGACTGTGATCTTTTGATTAACTATGATATTCACTGGAATCCAGTCCGTATAATACAGAGGTTTGGAAGGGTAGACAGGATAGGCTCATGCAATGAAAAAATTCAGCTTATTAACTTTTGGCCCCAACTCTCACTAGATGACTATATCAATTTAAAAAGTAGGGTCGAAAATAAGATGTTTATGGTAGATCTTACTGCTACAGGTGAAGACAATGTACTTACTAATAAATCATCAGATCTAATTTTCAGGAAAGAACAGCTTGAACAATTACAAAAAGAAGTTGTTGACATAGAAGACATGAGCGGAGGTATTTCTATTATGGATCTCGGCTTAAATGATTTCAGGATGGATCTTGTTAATTACATAAAAGAGCATGGAGACCTTGACAGTGTGCCTAATGGTGTTCATTCAGTTGCAAAAGCTGATAGTGACAAAGGTATATCCGAAGGTGTAATCTATGTACTAAAAAACATCAATAATGAGATTAATATTGACAACACCAATCAACTGCATCCATTTTATTTGGTCTATATCACCAGGGATGGTAGTGTCATCTCTAATCACCTTGAAGTAAAAAACACACTGGATATTTTGAGATTGATTTCCAAAGGCAAAAGTGAAGCAATACGTGAGGTCTATGAAAGATTTAATCAGGAGACTAATGATGGTAGAAATATGGGAGAATACTCTTCCCTATTAAGTGCTTCTATCGAGTCGATTCTTAACGTGAAAGAAGAAAGTGATATTGATAGCTTATTCAGTGCTGGTGGTACTACTGTTCTAAAGAATAATATTAAGGGATTGGAGGACTTTGAGTTAATAGCCTTTATGGTAGTGAAATAAACATGCATGACTTAGAACTAAACCTGCCTAAAAATGCTCTGGTGAATAAGTTTATCGCCAAGACTAAGTTCTACGACAAAGCCACCTTAGGTAAGAAGCTCAAGGAAGAATTTATCGACAAAATCCAAAAGATAACTTGGAAATATAAACTAGCAGAGGATACGATAGGGATAGTGAAAACAAGCTCGGTAATTGAGATCCAGGTCTTCCAAATTGAATTAAAAGAACAGGTTATTCCAAAGAACGTTCTTAAGCTTATTGATAAATTTATCCCTTATCCTATTCTTTACCAATTTGTTTATAAGGATAATTTTGCTTATGGTATCAACTTAAAGAATAGCGACCTCGGTTATGATTATTACTTCTCAGACTGGAATACTCCTATCAAGTTTGACTTTAATGCTATCAACCTTGAGAAGCTTTACCAGAAACTTATTCAGGCTTTTATTGACGATGATATAAAGCAACAAGGTGATTTTGAAACTGTAATTACTACAGACCAGCAGATCAAACGATTAGAATCCGAGATTCAAACTTTAGACTCAAAAATCAAACGTGAAAAACAGTTCAATAGACAAGTAGAATGGAATAAAACTTTACAAAAGACCAAAGATCAATTACAAACCATAAAAGGAAGCAAGCTATGACCCAGAAATTAAAAATGCGTACACCAGATCTCACTCAAGCCAATATTGAGAAGATAGCGGAGTTATTTCCAAACGTAATTACAGAGATAGCAGACGAGGACGGTAAGCTCAAAAAAGGGGTAGACTTCGATCTACTTAAGCAAGCTCTCTCTGATGTATTGGTTGAAGATGAGAATGAGCGTTATAGGCTAGACTGGCCTGGTAAAAAGAGAAGTCTACTTAAGGCAAACACTCCAATTGATAAAACTCTTAGACCTTGCAGAGAAGAGAGTGTAAACTTTGATACTACAGAGAATCTATATATAGAAGGTGATAATTTTGAAGTTTTAAAGATCTTACAAGAATCATACCTAGGTAAGGTAAAGATGATCTATATAGACCCTCCTTATAACACTGGTAGTGATTTCATTTACAAGGATAACTATAAAGTTAGCAAAGAAGAATATGAAGAAGAGCTTGGTGCTCTTGATGAGGAAGGTGGTAGGCTCTTCAAGAATACAGATTCAAACGGTCGCTTTCATTCTGATTGGCTCAGTATGATGTATGAGAGGCTTGTTATCGCCAGAGATTTACTTAAAGATGATGGTGTGATTTTCATTAGTATTGATGATAACGAAGTGCATAATCTTAGGAAAATTTGTGATGATACTTTTGGAGAGGAAAATTTTATTGGGAAGTTAATTTGGAAAGTAGAGGGGCACACTGACAATCAATTTGATTTAAAAGTTAACCATGAATATATTCTAGTGTATACCAGAAATTCTTCTACTTGTTCACTAGGTTATGTAATAGATCCAAATGTCCGGAAGGAAAGTAACTTATGGAAAGGATATGCAGAAAATTCAATAACTAAAAATGGACCAGCTAATCCTCCTTCGGAGGTATTGTTGCCTCGGGGATTTCCAGTGAAGGGGGATGCGTTAAGTTTGGAGAAACATAATCTAGAGGAATCTTTTTTCAAAGAAATTAACAGCTTAGGGCATATCTCTAGAGAAATAACAAAAAAATACGATGCATCATACCCTGTTCGTCTCAGTAAAATGGTTGCAAGTAAAGGTAGCCTAGAACAAGATTGTATCGTTTTTTCTGGTTGGGCAAACGTAGATAAGTTGAAACAATTTATTAATAATGGTTTTAATCCTTTATTAGAACCAGATGGCAGTAAGCTGAGTTTTTTCATTTCTCAAAATGGAGTGATTTACTATAATCGTATCAGAGATAAAGCAAGAAATATTCTTTCTGTTCTAGAAGATATGGGTACTACTGAACAGATGAGAACTGAGTTAGAGGACTTGGGGATTATTTTCCAATATCCTAAGCCTAAGAAACTTATAAAGTATCTTCTCGACATTGGACTAGGTGAAGATGAGAATGAAACTGTTTTGGACTTCTTTTCTGGATCAGCTACTACTGCACACGCTTTATTAGAATCAAATTACGAAAAGGGTATAAAGAGAAATTGTATTTCGATACAAATACCAGAAAAGATTGATTCAAAATCAACAGCTTTCAAGGCTGGATATAATTCAATAGCAGAAATAGGTAAAGAACGTATTCGCAGAGTGGGCAAAAAAATATTAGAAGAACTAGAGTCCAGGAATAAACAGCTTAAACTAGGTGAAGAAGCTAAGGATACAAGCAAGTTAGATGTAGGCTTTAGAGTTTACAAGCTTGATTCAACTAATATGCAAGATGTTTACTATCATCCGAGCCAAGTAAACCAAGAACAACTTTCTTTATCTATAAGTAATGTTAAAGAAGGTCGCACGCCAGAGGATTTGCTTACTCAAGTAATTCTTGACTTGGGGCTAGAACTTAATCTGCCAATAGAAGTTAAGAACATGCAGGGTAATAATATGTTTTTTGTTCAAGGCAATTCCTTAGTCGCTTGCTTTGATGATTCTATTGATTTTGGCATAGTAGACGAGATAGCTAAAGCTAAGCCTTTAAGAGTGATTTTTAAGGATGCTGGTTTTAGAGATGACAAAGATAGAATCAATCTTGAAGAAAGGTTCAAGCGATTATCACCAGAAACACAAATAAGGGTTATATAAGATGAAGTTAAAGTTTAAACAACAAGCTTATCAAACTGATGCCGCAATGGCTGTAGTAGAGTGCTTTTCAGGTCAGAACCCAGGTGACCGTAAAGAAACTATCATTAAGCGAGGTTTTGCTAGAGAAGAGATGTTTGCTAATAAAAAATTAGAGCTTGGCGAGGAAGAAATCCTAGCAAATCTCCAAGAAGTACAGAAAAGACAAGGCAACCTTAAAGTAAGCAATAAACTAGAAGGATTGAATTTCACTATAGAGATGGAGACAGGTACGGGCAAGACCTATGTTTACACCAAGACTGTCTTTGAGCTTAACGAACGCTATGGCTGGAGCAAGTTTATTATTATGGTCCCTTCTATTGCTATTAGAGAAGGTGTACATAAATCACTAGAAATTACAGCAGAGCATTTTCAAGAATTATATGGCAAGAAGATACGCTTCTCTATTTACGACACCAAAAGCAAATCTAATATAACTAATATAAATAACTTTGCTAATACAGCTAATATAGAAGTCTTTATAATGAACTATCAAGCCTTTGCTACTAAGAGTAAAGATTCCAGAAAGATCTATGAAAAGCTAGATAAAACAGCCTCAGTTGCACCAATAGACATAATTAAAAAATCACACCCCATATTGATTATTGATGAACCTCAACGCTTTGGTCAGCAGGCAGAAGCCTTACTCTCTGAGTTTAATCCCTTGTTTGTTCTTCGCTACTCAGCAACGCATAGGAAAGAAAAAGAATACAACAAAGTATATTCGTTAGATGCAATAGATGCCTATAACCATAAACTCGTGAAGAAGATTAACGTAAGAGGCATTGAGGTAGTGGGTAATAGTGGTACTAATAGCTATCTCTTCTTAGATGCTATCAATATTAGTACTAACCAATATCCAACAGCTAATCTTGAGCTAGAGATTAAACAAAAATCTGGTATCAAAAAAGTCATTAGAAAGATATCCGAGAAGGATGATCTCTATCAGCTTTCTGGAGAGTTAATACAATACAAGGACTTTGTCGTTAAAGAAATCAATGGACTAAAGAACAGAGTCTCTTTTACTAACGGCGTTGAACTCTATGTAGGTCAAAGCGTCGGTGAAGTTGATGAGATGCACGTTAGACGTATCCAGATTAGAGAAACTATAAGAGCCCACATAGACAAAGAAAGGCAAATGTTTACTAAAGGTATTAAGGTACTATCGCTATTCTTTATAGATGAAGTAGCGAAGTATAGAGTCTATGATAAAAACGATAATCAAGATAGAGGAGACTATGCAAGGATATTTGAAGAAGAATATGCTCTTGCAGTCGGACAACAGAGCTTGTTAGATAAAGAATATCAAGATTATCTCAATCAGCATCCAGTTGATAAAATTCATGACGGTTATTTCTCTTTAGATAAAAAAGGTAAGTTTGTAGATTCAAAAGAGAAGAAAGGCGAAGCTGGTAGTGATGATGTTTCTGCTTATGAGCTAATCATGAAAAGAAAAGAACAACTCTTGAGCCTCAATGAACCAATTCGCTTTATTTTCTCTCATTCGGCTCTTAGAGAAGGCTGGGATAATCCTAACGTATTCCAGATTTGTACTCTCAAGCATAGTCAATCAGATGTAAGTAAAAGACAAGAAATTGGTAGAGGTCTAAGAATCTGTGTCAATGAGCATGGCGAGAGAATGGATGCAACAGTCCTTGACAATGAGTTCTTCAAGTACAATACTCTAACCGTTGTGGCAAGCGAGTCTTATGATAAATTTGCTAAAGAATTACAAGAAGAGATTATCAAAGCATTACCTAACCGCCCTGTATCTCTAACTACAGAGGTCTTAATTGATCGAGTTATTAGTAATGATAAAGGCGATAAATTTACTTTCACTAGCCCGTCTGCAATGGATTTAATTTTTAAATTTAGAGAGAAGGGCTATGTGGATGAGAATTATAAAATCACAGAAACCCTAATCAAAGACATACAAAACGATACAGTAGCTCTTCCAAAAGAGCTTGAAGAATTTAAAGCTTCAGTAGTTGAGATGATGCAAAGTATGTATGATACTGCTAATTTCCAAGCATGTACTAATGAGAAAGCTGACAATATTAACGAGGTAATACTCAAACCTAATGACAACTTTGCTAGGCAAGAGTTCCAAGACTTATGGAAAAGACTCAAGGTCAAAACGGTCTATGAAGTTGATTTTGATAGCTCTGAGCTTATTAAAAACAGCATAGAAGCCATCGAGAAGGATCTTACTATCAAAAGAGTCAAAGTCACTATAACGGAAGGTGAACAAAAAGACAAAATGACGGATCTTGATCTTAAAGCTAAGCAGAGTATGACCAAAGGCAAAACTTCAATAGAACAAGTCGGTAATTTAATCGGAGATGTAGAATACGATCTAATCGGAGAGATAACTAAGGAAACGAAACTCACAAGAAAAACAGTTGTCAAAATCTTACAAGGTCTTAAGGAAAATACTTTCTATAACTTCAAGCTGAACCCGGAAAGCTTTATTAGTGAGGTTTCTAGGTTGATTAATGAACAAAAAGCAACAACCCTAATTAATAGTATTAGATACTCTAAAACAGACCAAGTATATGATGATGACATTTTCACTATTAATAACTTCAAAGGTACACTAGGCAAGAATATACTCAAGGTTAAAGATCACATCTATGACTATTTGAAATATGATTCAGATACTGAGTCTAATTTCGCTCAAGATTTGGAAGCTGGGGAGGTTCTTGTTTATGCAAAACTACCTAATGGCTTTAAGATCCCAACTCCTGTAGGCAACTACAATCCAGACTGGGCTATTGTTTTTGACACTAAGAAAGTTAAATATGTTTACTTCATAGCTGAGACTAAGGGCTCCATGTCTAGCTTACAACTAAGAGGAATTGAAGAACTGAAGATCAAGTATGCCAGAAGACACTTTGAAGATCTCGGACATACTGATGTTAAGTATGATGTGATTACTAATTATCAGGATTTGATGGATAAGGTTTTGGTGTGATATGGTGAATGAAAAAATTAATAAGTTATCAGTAAAACTTAAATACTGTCATGGCATAGGTCGTTTTTGCGAGGATTTTTCTTTCTATGGGGGCAACGATCCATGCAAGACTCATCTTATTTATGCTGCCAATGGTATCATGAAAAGCTCATTTACAAAGACTTTCCAAAGTATTCAAAATGACAATGCAAAAGACATTAAAGATCATGTGAATGACTCTGCCAAACCTAGTTTTGAAATATATGCTTATACACCTGACGGTAAAAAGCAAGCAATCACTCCAAATGAGATCTGTGCAATTCCTTCATTCTACGATCTAAATCAAGCCCTTAATTGCTTTGTCGATAATTCAAGTAAACATGCAACATCATTATTGGTTGATCCAAAATTAAAAGGTGAGTTTGATGTTATCTATTCAGACATTGAAGAGAAAGAAGTGGCTCTACTAAAAGATTTAGCGATTTTATCTCGGTTGAAAAAATCAGAAAACACATTAGATGAATTATTAATGTCGTTTGGTTATAAGAATTTTTTGGAATTATTAATAGGCTTAAAAGATCAGATAGAGCTTTTTTCGGATGAACTTGAATTGTCTAATCTTGACTATTCTGTTATTTTTAATAAAAAAGTTATTGATGAAATTGATAAAAACGACAACTTTAAAACTCACCTGGAAGAGTATTTAAGCCGATATGATGAGTTAATTAAAGGATCAAAATACTTTAAAGAAGGTGTTTTTGGTTTGGTTAATCAAGAATCAATTCAAGATTCTTTGAGTAAGAATAAATTCTTTAATGCTAATCATGGGTTAGTGTTAAATGATAAAACAGGGGTTGAAAAAGAGAAGAAAATATCTACTATTGAGGAAATGGAAAGTATTTTTAAACAGGAATATTCCAAAATCGTTAATGATGAAGAACTGGGAAAGAGATTCGAGAAATTCAAAAAGCTATTAAATAATCAAAATCAAGAACTTAGGAATTTTAAAGAATTAATTGAAAGAAAAAGATCAGACGGGAAAGATATACTTCACCTCATTCCTGACCCTAAAGAATTTAAGAAGAAAACTTGGTTAGCATACCTAAAAAAGAAACAAGATGATTTAAACTCTTTGCTAGATTTATACTTGAAAAATAAAAATAAACTAGATGAAATTACAGCAAAAGCAAATTCTGAGACTAAAAGATGGCAAGAGACAATAGATGAATTTCAAAAAAGGTTCAATGCACCATTCAAGTATATAATCGAAAATACCAGTGATTCTGTATTAGGCAAAACTCTTCCTCAGTTAAAAACAGTCTATGTTGATATTAATGAAAAACCAACACCAATGGCTTTTGAGCAACTTAAAAGGATATTAAGTACTGGTGAGTT
Source organism: uncultured Gammaproteobacteria bacterium (assembly GCA_964512985.1). GTDB lineage: Bacteria > Cyanobacteriota > Vampirovibrionia > LMEP-6097 > LMEP-6097 > CAYPGT01. The sequence goes on from CAZELI010000032.1 coordinate 21,172, forward strand.
AAGAGCTTTCTATATTCTCAATATACTCTTTGAGATTGAATATAGAAGAAAAAACAAGCAAAGAACATTATTCGTTTTTGATGATGTTGCTGATTCTTTTGATTACAAAAATAAATATGCAATAGTTGAATATTTATCAGAAATTCTAGAGGAAGAATTCTTCTATGGGATTATACTTACTCACAATTTTGATTTTTTTAGAACTCTAAAATCTCGTCTTAGTAACAAAAAAGCTTGGATAGCAGAAAAGAAAGAAATCGAGATTAAAGGTCTTAAGTTATACGAGATTAAACTAGATAAAGCCGGAAAAGAAGAGCTAGATCCGTTCGATTTATTGAGAGATAAATTGATCAAAGGTTCTGCTTCTGATGATGAACTTGTTTGCATGATACCTTTTGCTAGGAACCTTATTGAATACACGAAAGGCAAAGATGATCCAGATTATAAAAAGCTCACAGCTTTACTACACATCAAGAGTACAACATCGAGTATTAAATTTTCTGAGCTTATCCAAATATATAAAAACGTGTTTGGTATAACATATAATATTGAATTTGGATCAATTAACGATGGGGCTTGCATATTAGATGCTATTTACAGACTGGCTTATGACCTGGAAAGCTCTAATGATGTGGCTTTTAGGATAAAGTCTAAATTGATTCTATCCATAGCTTCTCGCTTGAAAACAGAAGAGTATATGATCAAAAAAATTGAAGAGATAACCGGTGAGTCTTTTGATTTAGGTACTATTACTAGAGATCAGTTTAGAGAACTTTATCAAATTTTTCTTGAAAAAACTAACAAAAATGAAGTTGATCTAAAAAAAGAATTGAAAATAATTAAGTCTGTAAGTTTAATTACACCAGAACATATCCATATCAACTCATTCATGTTTGAACCGATTTTGGATATGAGTTTTGATGAGATTAAGGCAATCCATAATGAAGTCATTGAGAATTTAGCTATCAAACAAGAAATTTTAGTATAAATGAATGATGGAAAAAGTTCTTTATTGTAAAGCCACTTTAATTAGCATAAGCGGCTATACTCAAACTTCCTGTTGAGGATTTTGATTGACTGTGTGAGTGCTGAAAAACTGTTCTATTATAACCATATTAGACAATCCGTAGGTTTCCCAATTTTTCAGGGTAGAGTATCTTTAACATAGAATAGAAATATTTACAGGTAAATACTTGATGTATTCCCCATAGGAAGCTAACCTTATAACGGAGCTAGAAATAGCTCTGGGGTTTTATCGC
>CAZELI010000033.1:0-21945 GCA_964512985.1 uncultured Gammaproteobacteria bacterium
CTCATTATTGTAGAATAGAGCATTATGATTCGTATACAGGTACCGTCTAATGATCCAGTATCTAGGAGAGACTTCTTAAAAACAGCAATGATTTCAGGTTTTGGACTAGGAACTTTAACTACTGGCACTAGTTGTACTTCGGAGTATCATGCTCCACTTACTTCTTATTCGAGTAACAAGACTATTAATAGTACATATCGTTGGTTTATGGACAAAGAAGCCGATCTTGCAAAAAAAATATTTCCTGATTTACCTTTCCCCTTAGAAAGTTGGTTCAATTATTATCGTGTTGGACTTGATAACCGTTACAGTGGAGGTCAGCCCTTAGATCGAGTACAATCTGAAATACAGGCAGAGGCACCTGAAGTTGAAATCGCTGAAAAGAAAAAATTACTTGATCTTGATCCAATAACGGACATTTTGCCAATTTTTGATAGGACTCATTTTTCAAAATATTATGCAGAGGCAATCAATTATAGAAAAGGTAAAATTAATTCTTTAGTTTCTTTCCTAAAAGATGAAGGAGATTCTTTTAGATTTAATAAGCTTTTTAAGGATGCTACTGAACCAGAACGATTTAAATCAAGACGATTTAAAAAAGCAGAATTTTTTGATGACGATGAATTAATGAGATTGTGGACATATATAAGAATACGTTCTGAGCATAATACTGCCACTAATAAATCTTCTCCAATAGAAAGTTCTCATTTAGATAAAGAAAGCTTGAGAACAAGAATGCTCGTGTTTTTATGCCCTAATATGACATTGGAGGATATAAGAAAAACTATAAATGAGTACGATAATCAGCAACTACAAGAACTAAAAAAAATGGCAGAACGGGATGAGATTAGGGCTCGATATGCGAAGTCGTCGGATGCGAAGTCGCCAGATGCGGAGTCGCCAGATTCAAAGTCGCCAGATTCAAAGCCACCAGATTCAAAATCGCCAGACTCAAAGTCGCCAAACTCAAAGTCTCTGATTGAAAATCACCGCCCCCTGATTCGAGGTCACCGCATTCGAAGCCCTCGGATTATGAGTCATAGCAAAGATTAAACAAGTGAAACGTCTGGACCAAGTCAACTCCTAATACATTCTCAGGGAGTGGGTTGTAGAAAGGTTTGACTGGATTTTTTATTACTAATTGTTGGTTTATTATTGCGTGATCCGAATCTAAAGTCACGTAGCTCAAGTTCTAATTTTTCGAACGCAGCTTTCCTAGCCTCGGGAGTCTTATATTTTTCCGTTATTTGCCAAGGTATGTAATCCTCTATACCACCTTCTTTTGGAATGTCTAGGCTTCCCAACGTAGGATATAGCTTTTTATTTTCAGGTTCCTTCAATAAATCTATGAGATCGTCACGATCCTTACCCTGACACCAGCGAAGCGCGTCTTGCAAGGATTTGTATACCTTTATCTCATCAATTTTACTTGTAAATCTTGCACCATATTCTCCGTTGCCAGCAATTTCTTTGCCGATGCCTACTGCATCAAGAAACGGATTACCATTGGCCCAAGACCAGAGACGATGATTCTCACCTGGCCCTGATGCCGTCATTTTTTTAACAGTTCTTATTAGCTCTCCAGTTAAATCTTCTACACTTCTCCAAGTATCCTCCCCAAGTTGTTGTACTGTCTTTGGTCTTCCTAAATCATCACGATTAAGGGGGCTATAGAAGGCAGCAGGAATTAGGCCTAAGGCAATAGCAACAACAGTCAACAATCTCCAAGGTCTTTCTTTTCTAACAAACTCTTCTGGTTCTGTAAATGTAGATTCTGAGTTTGCAAGCTTTTCACCTACAAATTCTGATTGTTTAGGCTTTGCTGGTTGTGTTGGTGTAGGTTCTATCTTAGCTGGTACTGATGCAGACGTTTCTGCTGGTGACGAAGATGTTGTTATTTTTGGAATTCCACCCATATCGATATTATTGTAACATCTAACCAACCGTGATTAGCATAACCACGTTCAAAAGAGCTGTAAATAATCTCTTGTGGCTTTGCGGCTTGGGAGAATTATATATATTTGCTGATGGGGAAATCAATTTTACTATAGAATAAGTACACAATTATGCATCAAGATTACGTACTTATTTAGTCTATTATTAGATGCAAATAAGTATATAATTATGGTATAATAAAAATTGTGATTTTTGGACGAGAAGAAGAGCTTCAAATTTTAAACAAGCATTATCAAATGCGGAATGGTCAGCTTGTGATAGTTTATGGCAGAAGACGTATTGGCAAAAGTTTTTTAATCAAGGAATTCAGTAAGAGTAAATTTAATCTACATTTTGAAGGTTTAGAGGGTGAAGCTTCGCGAATGCAAATTACCAACTTTATTAAACAGCTACAAGTACAAAGACCAACAGATCATTTACTAACTAAAATTAATTTCGACAACTGGAATGATGTTTTTTATTATTTAACTCAAGAAATCATAGACAAGCATATGTCTAAAGCAGGTAAGTTAGTTTTATTTTTTGACGAGCTTCAATGGATGGCAGCAGGCCGTTCAAGATTAATAAGTTTAATTAAATATTTTTGGGATAATCACTGGAAAGATAAAGGTGTAATGCTTATACTTTGCGGTTCTTTAGCATCTTTCATGGTTGACAAAGTTATTAACTCTAAAGCCTTATATGGCAGATGTACTCTAGAAATGCATATCCGGGGACTTCCACCCAATGATGCAGCAAAATTTTTTAGAGGAAAACGTAGCAAACATGAAATACTGAAATATCTAATGATATTTGGCACAGTGCCAAAGTACCTTGAATTAATCAATGTGAATAATTCATTTAGACAAAATTTAAATGCACTTTGTTTTTCAGAAAGTGGATACTTGTTTGCCGAGATTCATAAAGTTTTTTATAAACAATTTAGGGAAGCTGATACTTACTTACAAATAGTCAAATCATGTAAAGATCAAGCAGTCACTCTAAAAGCTATTGCTAATAAACTTAAACAGGAATCCAATGGAGGTTTAAAAAGATATATCAACAATTTATGCAACGCAGATATCTTACAAGAATATTCTTCTTTTGGAATTAAAACTAACAGTAAGGATAAAAGATATAAAGTTACTGATGAATTTATTTTATTCTACTATAAATATATTGCTCCTAATCTAACTGTCATTAAACAGTCTCGATCCAAGAGACTGTTTGAGGAGCTTTGCGAAAATCACTGGCAGCCATGGCTAGGACTTGCTTTCGAGAGATTCTGTATTAAAAATGCTGGTTATATTTCTGAACGTTTAGGCTTCGCTGATGACGTGACCGATCTTGGACCATTGATTATCAAAGGGAAAGAAGGATTTCAAATAGATTATTTATTTAAAAAATCTGATTCTACAATTGTCTTGTGCGAAATTAAATATCATGACAGTACAATTGGTACCGAAATAATTCCAGAAATTGAAAGAAAATTACAATTGCTTAAAAAATATTCTAAATTTACTATAGAGAAAGTTTTGATCACTGTTAACGGTATAACAGAGCCTCTTAAACAGTCAGAATATTTTCATCAAGTCCTAGATATTAATGACCTACTCGTTTTACCCTGAAACCATATCAAACAACAAAACCTCAGCATCCTTACCCTTACTAAGTTTAATTATAGATCCTTCACAAGCCGCTCCATCACCTGGATTCAACTGTATACTATTGAGCATTAAACTACCTCTTGCTACTTGCAGCCATGCTTTTCTGCCAGCTTGAAGTTCATGTTCGATACTCTCATTGCCATCAATTAAAGCTGCATAAATATCTACATCTTGATTAATAGAGATAGAATCTTGCCGTGCATTCTTCGACACAAGTAATTTCAAACGACCACGCTTCTCAGTATCAGAGAAATATTTTTGTTCATAGCCAGGAGTTATACCCTTCTCTCCTGGAAGGAACCATATTTGTAAAAGATGCACAGGCTCGTCACTGGACGGGTTATATTCACTATGAGTAATCCCAGTACCTGCGCTCATTCTCTGAATATCACCAGGTTTAATTATAGAACCATTCCCCATACTATCCTTATGCTCCAGACTACCTTCAAGAATATAAGTAACTATTTCCATATCACGATGTGGATGCGTACCAAAGCCCGTCCCTGCTTGCACTATATCTTCATTAATCACACGCAAACTCTCAAAGCCCATATGATTAGGATCATAGTATTCTGCAAAAGAAAAACTAAAGCGGCTCTCTAACCAATCATGATTAGCATAACCACGTTCAGAAGCAGATCTAACTTGAAAGGAGCCTGTTGATTGCATTTGGGATAATTATACTAAACTTGCTTTGAAATTGCCCAGAACGAGGCGTGCGAGCTTCGAGGACGCGGAGTTTATTGGATATAAATGAGCAGTCCGAGAAGCTCGCACAACAAAGTTATGGGCGATTTCGGAGCAAGTTTACTAAAACTCTACCACCACAGCACCCCAGGTAAGCCCACCACCAAAGCCTACCAGAGCTAATTTAAGCTTTTTAGAAGAACTAGGTTTGATCAAACCTAATTCTAGAGCCTCATCCATAGCAATAGGAATACTTGCAGCGCTGGTATTACCATAGCGTTCCATATTACAAATAAATTTCTCCATAGGTATTTTAAAGCGCTTTGCAGCACCTTGGATAATTCGCATATTTGCTTGATGGGGAATGAAGTAGTCTATATCACTAGGTTCTAGACTTGCTTGCTTGCAAGCTGCTTCAAGTGCCTCAGGAACTGCTTTCACCGCAAATTCATAGACGGTCTTACCATCCATATAAACCATTTGTGGTTTAGCAGTGATATCAGCAGCAGCTACGGGATATTTATTAGAGACTATCGGCACAGATAAAGAACAAACTTCTTCACCACGCGACTTAATATAGAAAGGATTAAAGCCATCATCTTCAGCAGATGTCGCAGTTAGTAAACAAGCTCCCGCCCCATCACCAAAAATTATCGCCGAACTTCTATCTGACCAGTCTACAAATTTAGACATTAAATCTACGCCGACAACTAAGACGTTTTTAAACTGTCCTGCGCGTATGTAGTTATAAGCTGTATTCAGCGCAAAAATAAACCCAGTACAAGCAGCCGACATATCAAACGCCACTGCATTAACAGCACCGATGTCTCTTTGGATCAAGCATGAAGTAGCAGGAAATAAATTATCCCCAGTAGCAGTCGCGCAAATAATTAGATCTATATCTGTGGCACGAATATCAGTGGAGAAATATTTCTTAGCACTAGCTAGCGCGTTCCTTGCAGCTTCAGCTCCAAGAGAAGTAGCAGTCTCGCCCGCATCAGGATCAGCAATGCGGCGTTCCTTGATACCAGTCCGCTGAGTAATCCACTCATCAGTAGTATCGAACAATTTCTCTAAATCAAAATTAGTGACTACTCGCTTCGGCAGGGCCCGTCCCCAACCTACAATCTTGGCTCCGTGTTGCATAATTAGCATCCCTTCGGGATACTTTCAATTATACCCTTAAACTGACATCAGTGTCAGTTTTAAAAAGTGTCCTATTTAGGCCGGGGGCAAACTGGACACTTTTTTATTATTCTCCAATGCCTATCTTGCTATATATAAAATTAAATCCCTGTTATACTTTAAAACGAGAGCCTTAACCTTTAAGGATGGGTTTCTTTTGTGAGAAAATGATGAGTACAGACGATAATTTAACTAAACATGAAACAGCCCAGAAGCTTCATAAACTTCTCGCTAAATACAAAAAAACTCAAGATAAAAAAATCCGTGATCAAATTGTCGAGCAAAATTTTAATTTAGTAAAAAAAATCGCCCATGGTTTAGCACGAAGAAGTACCGACCCTGTAGATGATTTAGTGCAAATAGGTTCTATCGGTCTAATTAAAGCAATAGATTATTTCAATCCAGAAGCAGGAGCGAAGTTTACTACTTATGCGACGCATTTAATTACTGGTGAAATTAGGCACTACCTTAGGGACAAAACCTCTATGATCCGCGCGCCGCGCGAGTTACAAGAATTGAGTTTTAGAATTAATAAGATAGTTCATAAGCTAAGAACAGAATTCGGTAGAGACCCTACTGACCTAGAGATCGCAGAAGTATTACAAGACGTAAAACAAAACAAAATTCAAGAAGCTTATGAAGTAGATAGAAGACGTACTCTAGTCTCTCTTGATCAAACCCTCACATCTGGCTCATCTTCAGCAGATAACGACACTTACCTAATAGACACTCTAATGGATATCAAAGAGCATAAGCGTTCTGATACCCGCGAAGAATTCTTTATGGTACAAGAGTTAATCAAGCAACTCAAGAAGCCGCTTGCAGAAATCATCGATATGATTTATTTTCAGGATATCCCTCAAGCAGAAGTTGCTGATATATTAGAGATCTCCCAAATGCAAGTCTCTCGTAGATTGAAGAAAGCAACAGCTGCACTTCAGGAATTAATGAACGGCAACGGTACAGCGGTAGTCTATAGTAATAACAGAGAATCAGAGAAAACTACCAAAGGTAAGAGAGTCTCCAGATCCAGCCTAGGAGCTAAGCTCCAAGCTCAACAGCAAGTGAATAATCCATAACTAATATGTCCACTCAAACCAAAGAAGATCTAAATAGCGCAGAAAGTATACTGGCTGATATTGCACTTAAAGCTCAGTTAGCGGATTATAGTCCAGTGAAAGGCTGCATGGTGATTAGACCTTATGGCTATGCGATCTGGGAAAATATTAAAGACATCCTTGATAAGATGATCAAAGACACTGGACATGAGAATGCTTACTTTCCAATGTTAATTCCAGAAAGCTTCTTGCAGAAGGAAGCTGAGCACGTAGAAGGATTTGCACCAGAGTGTGCAGTAGTGACACATGCAGGTGGTAAAGAATTAAGTGAAAAATACGTACTTAGACCTACTTCAGAGACCATCATTAATCATATGTTTTCTAAGTGGATCGAATCCTATCGCGATCTACCTCTTAAGCTTAATCAATGGGCTAATGTAATACGCTGGGAAATGCGCACTAGGTTGTTTTTGCGCACAACAGAGTTCTTATGGCAAGAAGGTCACACTTGTCATGCGACCTGGGATGAAGCTCAGGAAGAGACTCTTACTATGCTTAATGTCTATAAAGCATTATTAGAAGACTATCTCGCTATTCCTATTCACACTGGCAAGAAAACAGAATCAGAAAAATTCGCGGGAGCAGAAAGTACTTATACTATAGAAGCCTTGATGCGTGATGGTAAAGCTCTGCAAGCAGGCACTTCTCATAACTTAGGACAAAACTTTGCCAAAGCCTTTGAGACTCAGTTCACCGACGAAAACAATCAATTACAATACACCTACCAAACCAGCTGGGGAGTTAGTACTAGATTAGTAGGTGCTTTGGTTATGGGACATCATGACAATGCTGGATTGGTACTACCACCGCGCATTGCTCCTTATCCAGTAGTGATTATTCCTATACTCAAGAAGAATCAAGACAACTCTGCCCTGCTTGAACATGTAACCAAGATCAATACTGAGCTTCAGGCTTTAGGCATTAAGACTAAACTAGACACTCGCGAGAAGATTAGCCAGGGAATCAAGTTCAACGAATACGAAGAGAAGGGTGTACCTATTAGACTGGTAGTAGGACCTCGTGATATGGAAGAAGGTGTAGTAGAAATACATAGACGTGATATCCAATCTAAGGACAAAGGCATTCCTAGAGAGGGTTTGGCGACTAGAATCAAAGATCTCTTAGATGAAATTCAAACTGCTTTATTTAACAGAGCCAAGTCATTTAGAGACGAACATACATTTACTGCAACTACCATAGATGAGTTAGGAACTAAGCTTGAAGCTCAAGGTGGCTTAGCGAGAGCTGCTTGGAACGGTGATACTAAGCTAGAAGCTATCCTTAAAGAGAAATTCAAAGCCACTATTAGATGCATTCCTACTGAGCGAATGCTTGATTTAAGTTCTACACCTTGTATTTTGTCTGGAGTTATCAGTGAGAAAAACACGGAGGTTCTAATTGCTAAAGCATATTAAAACAATACTTTCTGTTGCTATTGCAATATCCTCGCTCGGTGTACAAGCTGCTGAAACAGTAGACTTTGCTAATTATTATGATGTGAAAGAAGCTGCTCCAGCACAGACTTCTAGCCCAACTGCAACACCCGCACCAACAACTACTCCTACAGGTGAAGAAAAACTCCAAGAACTAGATTACAATCAGGTCAAAGCCACTGAGGGGGCTGAGATGCAGAAAGGACTTGAGTTTGCTGTCAGTAAAGAATTAGCTAACACTAACAACGCTAATGAGATAAGTATTAAGAATGAATATCCAGAAAGTTTGAAGATTGTATTTGAGGCTATTGGTGAAAGTATAGAAATTTATCTCAATGCTTATGAGCTTTTAGATAAAGTAGCACTAAACAAAAACTCAGAATATAAGATTAGAGTTTATAATATTTATAATGACTACCTGGGTTATATTAGATCACCTTCAGCACTAACAGGACAATTACAAATTAGCCCCTTCTTATTAGTAAGAGATTCTATTATAGAAGCTCCCACTGTTAAGTTTGTGAAGAAAGAGAACCTCACAGACAATAAACCAGAAACACCAACTCCGATCGTTGCAGATGTATTAGAGAGCGTAGAGCTTAAAGATGAGTTTGCAGCTGAGAAAAAATCTCTAATCCCAGTTAGCAAGCGCTACCTCAGAATCGCAAACATAAGTAAAGCACAAGTCCACATAGATATAGTCGAACCTGGTAACCAAACCCTGGGTGATGGCTGGACTATCACTAATGATATTTATGAACCACAGTTTCTCAACTTACAATCTAAACCAATCCAGATCAGTGATGAAGCCGATTTATTAGTTACCCAAGCTATCAGCAACACGACTGTAAAGAAGAAAGCTAAAGAACTTAACATCGATGAGAGAGGGAATTTTGTTTGGTTAATAGACAACCTTGCACTTAGTAGCCCTCAATAACGACCATGTACGACAACGCTGATCCCACGCCAGAAGAATTAGCTCAATGGTCAGTAACTGCAAGACAACGTAATGCTATCTTACCTAGCCGCATTGAGATGAAGGGACACTACATCCACATCACTTGCAGCATTCCAGAATGTCACGAAAGATTTAGCCGTAAACTCTTACCCCAACGCAATGATCCAGTCTACGTCTGTCCTAAATGCAGGTCGAGGATTTATATACCAGTGGAGTGGTGATTTGCGTCATCGTAAAACAAAACTCGTCATCCTAAGCATAGGCGTCAACCTAAGCCGAAAATCTCGTCATCCTGAGCATAAGCGTCAACTTAAGGACGGTGCCGTCATCCTGAGGGAGGGCGAAGCCCGACCGTCAGGATCCACTACTTAGAATAGTCTATTAATAAGAGTGGATCCTGATCCTGACGCTACGCTCAGGACAAGCTCGCAACCTACGGTTGCTCCTCAGGATGACAAACTTTTATATAGACTTATGCTATCGCAAGTAGAAACACTTCGTATATTTCACCGTCTACTAGAATCGCTCTTGGAGCGCCTTTACGGTTTTTCTTTTTATTAGTAACTATTCTGGTGGTTCTTAAAGCTTTACTGACATCATGGCTTCTAACTAAACTTGCTTTATCAGCAGAACCTGCTGCTTGTTTCTCTAGGGAGAATTCCTTCCCTGCTGATTCACCATTAGCAGCTGCGCCGCTACCTTGCTGATGACTTGCTCCTGATCCTACCCCTGATATACTGCCTAACGCCATAGGTTAGTTATAAGCTATGAGAGTTAAGGTTTGGTTAAAAGAAAGTTACATTGCATCAATAGCTTTATCTAACTCACTTGCAATAAAATTCTGTAATTCCGAGAAATCATTATTATCAGCCTTGTTCATTGCTTGAATATATTTCTTTCTATCAGCTGATCTATTTGCATATTGTAATGGAGGGTAACCAAGTTTAATAAGAAGAAATTTTGACAAGATTTGAACTTTATAATCTAGATCATCAAATAGCCGTTTTAATAGTTCTGTGATTTGGTGAGGTTCTGGTACTATCAATTGTCCAAAGATTCTTTTTTCTGCATTTCTGCCCTGAACTTTAAATACTCGTCTTTGGACACTTCTTGTCCTTCAATTTTCATATTGTTTAAGACCATTTCTATCAGCATATTGTCACAATACTTCTTACTGACTGGTTGTGGTCTGTATTCAAGTGCTTTTTTAGATAAATTATATTTGCTCATTAGACATCTATAACCGCTAATCCAGAATACTCTTCGATAAAGGCTTTACGTGGTTGGACCACATCGCCCATGAGAATATCAAATATACGACTAGCTTCCTGACCGTCTTCTATCTTCACTAACTTCAGAGTACGAGATTCAGGATTCATAGTAGTCTCCCATAATTGATCTGGCATCATCTCACCAAGACCTTTGAAACGTTGCAAGGCAGCCTTCTCACCAATCTCAGCTAAAGCTAGCTCCAACTGATGATCTGAATAAACATACTTTACTTTCTTCTTATGCTCTATCTTATAAAGCGGTGGCTGAGCGATAAACACATGCCCATTCTCGACAAGCTGACGCGCGTAACGGAAGAAGAACGTAAGAATCAAAGTACGAATATGAGCCCCATCCACGTCCGCATCGGTCATGATGATGATACGCTTATAGCGTAATTTCTTTAAGTCAAGATTAGCAGCATCCATCTTCAATACTGCTGCTTCGCCCTTCTTATTATCCTCTTCCACTGGTACTAAACCAATAGCCTGAATCATAGACTGAATCTCTTGGTTATCATAAAGCTTGTCTACAGTAGCTCTCTCAACGTTAAGAATCTTACCTCTGAGTGGCAGTATCGCTTGATAATTACGATCGCGCCCTTGCTTCGCTGAACCACCCGCTGAATCACCCTCAACTAGATAGATCTCACAAAGATCAGGATCAGTATTAGAACAATCTGCAAGCTTACCAGGAATACCAGTAGAACCCTCTAATGCTGATTGACGACGCACAGCATTACGAGCTTTCTTCGCTGCTTCACGAGCTTTACGTGAAAGTATTGCCTTATTAATAATAGCCTTAGCATCTTTAGGATTCTTATCAAGCCAATCAGTGAGCGCATCTCCTAGGATTTGTTGTACTGCTGAACTCGCTTCATTATTAAGTAGCTTAACTTTAGTCTGTGACTCAAACTGTGGATCTCTTACTTTCACAGAGATGATAGCAGTGATACCTTCTCTTACATCATCACCAGTAAGATTCTCTTCTTTATCCTTGATGACACCAGATTTACGTGCATAGTCATTAACAATACGAGTCAATGCAATACGGAATCCTTGCATATGCGTACCACCATCTGGGTTGATAATGTTATTTGCAAATGCCACCGCATACTCATTAAAATTCTCAGTATACTGTAGAGCCATCTCTACGACTACTTCCTGGTGTTCTCCTTCACAATGAAACACAGCTTTATGAATAGGAGTACGTGATTCATTGAGATAGTTAACGTAAGCAATCAAACCATCTGGATTATGGTAAGTCTCTGTGTAATGAGGATTATCAGAAGCAATTCTCTCATCGGTAAAAACAATCCTCAAGCCTTTGTTTAGGAATGTCATCTCTAAGAAAGCATGCGCTAAAGTTTCACGATTGAACTGAGGCGTAATCATCTCACCCTCTGCGTTTGATTCTTTAAAAATTTGCTCATCTGGCCAGAACGTTACCTTGGTACCATTCTTATCGGTCTTGCCCATCTTCTTCAATGGAGCGCTTGGACCACCGATAGCGTGTCCAGCTGATGCTCTACCTTTAAACTCAACAAAGTACACAGCACCATCACGGTAAACTTCTACGTGCATTTTTTCCGAGACCGCATTAACGCAACTTGCACCTACACCGTGTAAACCACCAGAAACCTTATAACTAGAATCATCTCCACCAAACTTACCACCAGCATGCAGCACCGTGAACACAGTTTCTACTGCAGAGAGTCCCGTCTTCGCAACGATATCAGTAGGAATACCTCTACCATTATCTTCTACAGATATAGAACCATCCTTATGTATAGCGATATTTATAGTGTCACAATAACCTGCTAAAGCTTCATCGACAGAGTTATTTACTATCTCATAAACGCAATGATGTAAGGCCTTGTGGTCAACACCACCAATATACATCCCTGGTCTTTTACGAACTGCTTCTAAACCTTCTAGAACTTCAATATTCTTTGCACTATAATCACCTTTATTTTGAGATTTTTTTGCTTTAGTAGCTTCTTCTGTTTTAACCATAGTTTCCATTTGTTCGTTGTAAATCCTTTATTGATGCGCTTTTTAAGCACAAACTTGTATTATTCTATCATAAGTGTTAATTTTAGCGAACCGATGCCCGTAATTTGTCATCGCGAGGAGTACCGAAGGTGCGACGTGGCGATCTCATTTGCGCAGAGGGAATGCCACGTCGCGCTGCGCGCTCCTCGCAATGACGGCAACAGTACTCGTTCTCACTGATTAACACGTAATGATCTCGGAATCACATAAAGATATCGACAAAATAACCTTACTAATAAATCATTACACATTTACATTTTCTTAATAAACTTGCTAAAATTATTGACATAAGTTACCCAATAATTCATTTGTTCTTAGCTATTAAGTTCTGTTTGTGTTCCCCCCACTATAGATGTCCTAATTAGCTAATAACTGCCTTGGATTTCTACATGAGATAGATTACATCTCATGTTAAGTCCTGCCGTACCCGAACTTGCAATGGAGCAAGCTTAATGGAGGTCACTCTCATGAAAAGGACTCAGAATCATCCTGCTCATCCTCGAGCAGCCCAGAAAACGCCGCCTAAATCTAAACCATCATCTCCCTTAATCCACCATCCAGAAAAATATGGACTGGGGTTTGGATCCCCCTCAGACAAAAAACCAAACTTAAATAATGAAGAACAAACTAATCAATGGTTGCTAACTAAACTCTTTCATAAATTCTTTGACTTCATTAGACTTCTGTTTAAACCATGACGTTCAAAAGTTAAATTTCATTGGTTTAGCTCTATATCATTGATAAAATCGAAAGTTATGATTACAGCCGACTTTAATTTTTTTAAGAATCTAAATGCAGCAGTAGATTTTGGGATATCAACTAATAGAAAGGAGATAAAACGAGCAGTAGCTCGACTAAAAGAAGCTGTACCGCAGGTAAGCCAGTATGAAGCTTATAAAAAATGTGGAGAAGAGCTATGTAAAATACCACATAAAATATTCCTCAATGCAAATCCATTTGGTATAAACACTGACAGCTGGGCAAGACAAGATCAATACTTGATTCCTGACTTAGCACATACTAGTATGGCTATTGTTTACAAAGCTTTGAAGCTTATTAAAGCCATAAGAAGGTTATTAGGTAAAACAGATAACCAATCTTATGGTGAGCTAGAAAAAGTTGAAGCACGTTTATATGATCTACTTGAAGGTTATCGACAAGAAAATCGTAAATCTAAAAAGGGAACTGATTCATCAAAAGCCGACAAGCCTTTAACCCTAGTTGTATAACTTATAACTAAAATATTAATAAGTATCTATCATTGCACCAGCGACTACTAGAACTTGACCGCTCATGTAGGAAGATAGATCGGAACCAAGGAAGAGCGCTACATTAGCGATGTCTATTGGTTTACCCATACCTTCAGGTCTATTAAGACCAGTCTGCGAATAAAGCATTTCTATCATTTGTTTTTGTTGGTCGGGTATCCCAAGCTTACCATCCGCTGAAGGAGCAGATGTCAAGCGGGTTTCAATGAAACCAGGTGCAATAGAATTACAACGAATGTTAAATCTCGCCCATTCTTTAGCAATAGTACGGCTCATACCATTGATACCAGCTTTCGCTGCAGCATAGTTAATCTGACCAGCATTCCCCTTCACTCCCGAAGTAGAACTTACATTAATAATAGAGCGCGTTCTAGGAGCAGGTTTCTCGTCCTTAGCTCTGTCACGCATCGCTGGTACAGAAGCTTGCACCATATTGAAAGTACCTTTCAGGTTTATATCTATAACAAAGTCCCAATCAGCTTCGGTCATCTTATGAATAACCACATCTCTAGTGATACCTGCAATATTTGCAAGTATGTCAATAGAACCCCCGCCCAGATCCATTCCTGCCTTGATAATCTTGTCGCAATCTTCGCGTTTAACGATGTTACCTGCAACTACTACACCATCAGAACCCGCTGCTCTAACGAGCTTGAGCGTTTCTTCTGCTGGCGCTGCATCTATATCTGCAATCACGATCTTTGCACCGTGCTGCGCATAAAGCTCTGCTGTCGCCTGACCGATACCTCTGCCCGCTCCAGTGATAACTGCTACTTTGCCCGCTAATAATTTGCTCATAACAATACTCTACCCTGAGTATAAAAAAACTAACTGTAATACTAATTCCCAAGGTCTTAGTTCATACGCTTAAAACTTATATAAGCCTCGTCCATAGACCCAGGCTTAACGTAGATGGCTTGAGACATCTCTCGAACAAACTCTTTTTGTATATTTCCAGCTTTCTCTGCAGCTGCACTACGAACACCATCAAAAAAGTAATATGGATATAATATAGTGTTAACTTTTATGTCTATTCCCCCCAATAACAAACAAAAACAGCAGAAAAAATCTGCAAACTAGATATTATTTTCCCAGAAATCCTCAAAAGATAACATAATTTCGTCATCCTGAGGAGGAGCCAAAGGCGACGACGTAAGGATCCACTTTTATTTTCTTAGTAGTGAGTGGATCCTTACGGTCGGGCTTCGCCCTCCCTCAGGATGACGACTTACTGATATCATAAAAACTGAGCATCATGGCAGCAGAAAAAAACATAGTAATAGTAGGTGGGGGATTAGCAGGACTAGGAGCAGCTCTGAAGGCAGTACAAAACGGCTGCACTGTAGATTTAATTTCTTTAGTCCCTGTTAAACGTTCGCATTCAGTTTGTGCCCAAGGTGGAATTAACGCTGCAAAAAATATCAAAGGTGAAGGTGACGACACTTCTAAACATTTATATGACACCGTCTATGGTGGAGACTTCCTAGCTAACCAAGGTCCTATCAAACGTATGTGCGATGCCGCACCAGGAATCATCGACATGTACGATAGATTCGGAGTAATGTTCAATCGTACTCCAGAAGGGCATTTGGACTTCCGTAGATTTGGCGGAACTTTATATCACCGCACAGCATTTGCTGGTGCCACTACTGGTCAACAGTTACTGTATGCACTTGATGAGCAAGTGCGTCGCTTCGAAGCTGAAGGCAAAGTTACTAAATACGAAGGCTGGGAAATGCTCTCTAATGTTATCGACTCTGAAGGAGTTTGTCGTGGTATAGTAGCCCAGAACCTACTGACCATGGAGCTTAGAGTGTTTAAAGCTAATGCTGTCATACTCGCTACTGGTGGTCCTGGAAATGTTTATGGTAGGTCTACTAACAGTGCTATTAACAATGGTATCGCTGCATCAGCATCTTATAAGCAAGGTGTGAAATACGCTAATGGTGAGTTTATTCAAGTGCATCCTACTGCAATCCCTGGCAGTGACAAGGATCGCCTTATGTCAGAATCCGCTCGCGGTGAAGGTGGCAGAATTTGGACTTATAAAGATGGTAAGCCTTGGTACTTCCTTGAAGAAAAATATCCTAAATATGGTAATTTAGTGCCGCGTGATATTGCGACTCGTGAAATATTTGATGTAGTGGTGAACCAGAAGCTCGGCGTAGAAGGTAGACGCTGTGTGTATTTGGATGTGTCACATATACCAAGTGCAACTTTAGACGCTAAGCTCGGTGGTATCTTGGAGATCTACGAGAAGTTTAAGGGTACTAATCCACACAAAGTACCAATGGAAATATTCCCTTCTGTGCATTACAGCATGGGTGGTCTCTGGGTTGATAACGAAAAACAAATGACCAATATTCCAGGCTTGTTTGCTGCAGGAGAATGTGAATATCAATACCATGGTGCTAATAGATTAGGAGCTAACTCTCTACTCTCTTGTACTTATGGTGGATTCCTTGCTGGAATTTCAGCGTTTGAGTATATTAAAGGACTCAAGAAATGTATTCGTGATGTGAAAGAAGATGAATTCAAGAAACAACTAAGAGCGGAAGAAGATCTTATTAATAAATTCAGCTCTCAAACTGGCTCAGAGAACGCTCGTCAGATACATATAGAGATGGGCGATATTATGACTGATAACGTAACAGTTGTTCGTTATAACAAGAAGCTAGAAGAGACTCTAGTAAAACTTAGTGAATATCAAGATAGACTGAAACGTGTTAAGATCCCTGATTCTAGTAAGTGGTCTAATCAAAGCTTGTTTTACATGCGTGAGATTTATCATATGATTGATATCGCGAAGCTGATTACGAAAGGTGCCCTTGCACGTGATGAGAGTCGTGGAGCGCATTACAAACCTGATTATCCGGATAGAAACGATGAGTGGCTTAAGACTACTATTGCAGAATATAAGAATGGTGAACCTGAACTTAGCTACGAAGCTGTAGACACCAGCCTAGTTAACCCAGTGAAGCGTGATTATTCGAAGTAAACTAGATTTATGATAACATTGCCCTTAGAATATGCTTAACAAGAAACTAAACGACAAGAAAAAGTTCAATATTTATACCGCTATAGATATCATGGATGAGAAATGCGTGCGTCTCTTCCAAGGGAAATTTGATAATAGTGAAACTTATAACAATAATCCAGATTTTGTTGCTAAACGTTGGAAAAATTTAGGCGCAGAATATTTACATGTAGTTGATTTAGATGGCGCTAGAACTGGTGTACCTCACAACTTAGCTGTAATCAAAATGATTATCCACGATACACAGCTTCCTGTTCAAGTAGGTGGTGGAATCAGGAATATGAGCAGCATAGAAAAGCTACTTGATGTTGGAGCACAAAGAGTTATATTAGGAAGTGTCATTGTTAAAGATCCAGAACTAGTTAAGAAAGCTCTCAAAGAATTTGGTGGTAAGAAGATAGTACTAGGACTAGATTGCAAGAAAGGATATTTAGCAGTCCAAGGTTGGCAAGAAAGTTCTAACAGAAGAGCTGCTGATATCATCAATGAGTTTACTGAATATGGATTAGAGCTCATTGAATACACAGATATAGAAAGAGATGGAACCTTAGAAGGTCCTAATACAGAGAGTTTGACTGAACTACTTGAAGAATGTAAAAACATTAAGGTCATTTGTAGTGGTGGCGTAGGCGAGTTAGATGATGTACTTGCTCTAAAAAACTTACAAAATAAATTTTCAAATATTGATGGTGTTATCATTGGCAAAGCTTTATACGCAGGTAAAATCAAACCTACTGAATTATATACAGATGAAATCTATAGTTAATGCAAGTTCTCAATTCCAATTCTTCTAAACTTCAATCCCCCACAGCTATCGCACTTGGCATGTTTGATGGAGTACATCTCGGGCATAGAGAAGTAATTCAATCTGCTCTAAATTATGCAAATTCCAGACATATCAAGACTGCCGTTATCACACTAGCTAATCACCCGCGTCAATTAACCCGAGGAGAAGCACCAAAGCTAATCACCAACCTTGATACAAGGCTAGCAATCTTTGAAGAATTAGGAATCGATTATGCTCTTATATTAGAGTTCAATGAAGAATTGATGAACACTGCTGCTCAAGACTATTTAGAAAAATACCTGGTAAATATTCTCAATGTAGAATTTATCAGCACTGGTTATGATCATCATTTTGGGAAGAATCGCTCAGGAACCCCTCTAATGCTGCAATCATGGGCACTAGAGCATAAAGTTCAACTAAAAATTATTGAAGCTCATAAACTTAACAATGAAGTAGTAAGCAGTTCAATAATCAGAGAACTAATTACTCAAGGCAAGATCGATCAGGCTAATAAGTTACTTGGTTATCAGTTTATGATTATCTCAAAAGTTATAGAAGGTGATAAACGCGGAGTTACACTGGGCTTCCCGACTGCTAACCTCAAACTTCCTGAAGATATGGTTATACCAGCCAAGGGTGTTTATTGTGGTCAAGCGATAGTACAGAAACAAGAATATGCTTGCATTATGAATATCGGTACCAGACCTAGCTTCACTGACAGTAATGAAGTTATCATAGAAGCACATATACTCAAATTTCATAAAGATATTTATGGTGAAACTATTACTCTTAAGCTTGATAGAAAACTAAGAGACGAAATTAAATTTGATTCAGCCACAAGCTTAGTAGAACAAATCAAGAAAGATATGGAGCAATGCAACTACTCACCTCATTAAATTAAATCTAAATCTCATGTTGTGTGGTTCCGCGCCTTCGGCGCGGTTCGTCCTGCGGACGGCTAAATAATTTAACCGTTCCTTAATTTATTTTGGCTCTAATAACATCAGGCTATTAAAGCTTAGATAACCTTATGAACTTTATGTATTCGGAAAAAGAACAAATAAGTTTCAAGCACAATAATATTGTCATTGTAGACACAGGTGATTCACAGGCACATACTAAAAGCATCCCAAGCAAACCGAGTCAAACAGAGAGATCTAGTTCTCCAGAGGTATCTTTCTCACGAGATAAAGAAGCTACTATTGCACGAGATTTTGTACAACTCAAGCTTAGAAAAGAATCTAAATTACCTATAACCTTAAAGGATATTAAAGAAGAAACTCAAATACAAAAAATCCTTACTTTCTTTAAAAACAATCCTTTAATTGGATTGAATAATTTCAGACAAGCAGAATCAATTCTCTATGACTATCTTAATGACCCAATTATAGTCAGTGATAAACTTACCAAACTTCAAGAAGCCTTCGATAAAGAAACCTACAATACTGATAAATTTGGTAAGGTGATAATGACCTGGGCTCTTAAGAATCGTGGCATAAGAATGAAAATTCTCAGATCTAAGCTTAAAGATTGCAGCCAATCTATTGCGGTAAATTTCAAAGTCAAGATTGATCCAGCTTTAGTAGTTTACACAGACTGGGATTGGAAGAATAAGAAGACTGAACTTATTAGATCCAAATCTAATTACAAGCATAATCAACATAGAGATATGAATTCCATTAACTTTGATGCTACTGTCTGGCAAGCATTTAACCCTAGTGGCATATTACAGAAAAATTATATGAAAAGCTTAGACTGTATTGAAAGAAACTATTTGGACTTATCTAAGTTTGTTCATGAAGTAAACAAGAAATGTTTAATGAACTTACTCTCAGATAATTTAATGAATAATATAGCGATTAAAACTGATAATCAAGAAACTACGTTTTTAAACTTTACAACTAACACTGGACAAAGAATAGAAGCCAAGGTTACTAGCTTCGCTTCCAGCTTATTGGTTCATAGATAGACTATAATATTAGGGTGGATCTCGCCAAAGCACAAAAGCTTTCAAACCAAAGCCTTAGCCTTATAGGACAGGCGGCTAAGAATTTTTCTAGGATATCTTACTTAATCGCTTGGGGGAGATTTAGCGTAGCAGATTTTTTTAAATACTCTGTTGCACTTTGTTATGGTGTAATGGCATCTGTATTTATTATTGCAATTGCTTTAGGAGTGGTTATTGGTGTACAGCTGGGACCACAGTTTGTATCTAAGGGGCTTGGCAGCGATCTAGGAATACTATCGGCATTAATGATGACCAGAGAATTAGTACCTGTAGTAGGTTCGCTAATGATTGCAACTCAATATGGTACTGGCTTAGCAGCAGAGTTAGCCAATATGAAGATCACCGAACAGATTGATGCTTTGCAAGTTTTTAAGGTTGATCCAATTAAATATTTAGTAGTTCCAAGATTCTTAGCTGCGGTAATTTTTACTCCTGTAATAATTTGGATCGCAAGTCTTATCGCCATAACGAGTAGTTATATAACAGTCTGGCTGACTGAAGGATTAAGACTTAAAGGCTTTCTTAGAAGTATTTGGACCTATTATAGACTCAGTGACATTTCTCTATGCCTCATTAAATCAGCTGTCTTTGGTGGCATGATAGTACTTATTGCTATTACTTTAGGGCTTGAAGTAAAAGGTGGCGCCGAAGAAGTAGGTAAAGCTACGACCATGACTGTAATACTGAGCTTCATTATGATCGTTATGGTAGATTACCTTATTACCACAATGTTTTTATAACAACACTGTAGTGATTGGCATACCTAATAATTTGTATTTGATTAGAAGCGTAAGACCCCCAGCTGAAAACTCACATAAGTCCTGAAAACCGTTCTTAACTTGTAAGGCTGCAGATGCTTGGTTTGCTTTTTCATGAGCAACGAGTAGGATATTCTTTCCAGGATTTTGTTTCAGTATATTCTCATCTAATCTTGCTTTCATTTGTGTTGCAATACCTTGACCACGATAAGCTGGATCTACACAGATTTCAGTAGAGAACCAAATTTTAGAATTATTAGCTAAATCCTTGAGCATGTTTTTCTTCTTATCATCTTTACAAAGATTTACTATCTTATTGAACATAAACTGAGGAAGCTTTATCGGTGCTTTATGATAAGCGATAACTTTATTTTTAGCATCTATCGCAAAAGTAATCATTTTAGTTTTAAGAAAATTATATTGGTGGTAAAGCCATGACATTAGTGGCATGATTCTTAGAGTTCCCGATACTTTGTTTTCATCAGAAAGTTTCTTATGAAAACTAATTGCATTGTCTCTAAATAAGTTATAAGATTCTATCCTTGCTTGATTCCAAGTTATAGGTAATTCTTTAAGTGAACCAATACGAATAGATTTATTAGGTGCTGGCCGTGTGGGAATTATAGGAGAAATAGCAATAGGACTTGCCATAATACGTATATATAGATTATAGTATACTTTGGTAATAAATTGCAAGTCAAATCATCATTAATAGAAAAAAATAGCGAGGCATTTGAGATTCTTTATAAACTCTACTCTGAATTTAACGCTCATACTAATATTTCTAGCATCACAGATAAAGAAGAAGTTTATAAGAAACATTTTGAAGATTCATTGATTGTAGTTCCTTACTTAAATACTACTGATCATAAACTTATAGACATCGGTACTGGTGGCGGTTTCCCAGCTCTCCCGCTTGCCATAGTTTTTCCTGAATTACGCATTACTGCCATAGACAGTGTCGGTAAAAAAATTAAATTCCTTGAGCTAGTCAAACAAGAATTAGATTTAAAGAACTTAGAAGCCCTAGCTTGTCGCGCTGAAGAACTTGCACAAGATGAGGCATACAGAGAACAATATGACTTAGCTTTATCAAGAGCAGTCGCAGAGCTGCGCGTATTACTAGAATATTCCATACCTTTCGTTAAAGTTAAAGGCAAATTTATTGCCTTTAAAAAACAAAGTATCAAAGACGAAATCAATGCTGCCAGTAATGCCATACATAGAT
Organism: uncultured Gammaproteobacteria bacterium; assembly: GCA_964512985.1. GTDB lineage: Bacteria > Cyanobacteriota > Vampirovibrionia > LMEP-6097 > LMEP-6097 > CAYPGT01. Next base: position 21,393 of record CAZELI010000033.1, read on the forward strand.
TAGGTTGTAAATTAACCGACCAAGTGGAATACAGTGACAAACAGTTATTGGTGTTTGAAAAACTTAAGAAAAATCCTAATGAATATCCGAGAAGTAACCAACAGATAAAGAAGAGTCCGTTGTAAACTTCTCAATATCCAGACTGAGAACAGAGTCGTCATCCTGAGGAGGAGCCGAAGGCGACGACGTAAGGATCCACTATTTAAGGTAATTTAGTGGATCCTTACGGTCGGGCTTCGCCCTCCCTCAGGATGACGATTTATACTCTAAGTTTGCACTTAAGATTTTTGTATCGTTAATAGCCAAGCCTGGGTTTCTAGCTGGGTCTGAGAAAGAATTGTATGCCCTTCCTCCACAACACTCTGGCTAACGCTAGTTATAGGTTCTCCATCATCAAGTAGGACCTCTAGTATTTCTCCAGACTGCAGAAGATCGAGTTTTAGCTTAGTCCTAACAAAATTGATGGGACATGGGACATTTCGTAAATCTAGATACATAAAATGGTTGCGGAGGCAAGATTTGAACTTACGACCTTTGGGTTATGAGCCCAACG
>CAZELI010000034.1:0-20576 GCA_964512985.1 uncultured Gammaproteobacteria bacterium
AGCTTGACTTTAAACACAGTTGTTGCTTCGTCGCTTCGCTCCTCGCAATGACGGCAAACGGGTATCGGCTCTCTTAATATGATTCTAAAAGTTCTTAGCGATAAACTTATCTAAATCAAACTCTTCTATATCTTCTATACCCTCACCAGTACCTGTGAATTTTACTGGTAATTTGAGGTCGTAAGCGATTGAGAATACCATGCCAGCGCGAGCTGTACCATCAAACTTGGTAAGAATAATAGAATCTAATTGAGCAGCTTCCATGAATTTTTCGGCTTGCAAGAGAGCGTTTGAGCCAGTGCTAGAATCCAGTACCAGCATGGTTTCTACGAGGCTATTTTCAGGTTTGTTTTTTTCTATAACTTGTTTGATCTTACTTAGTTCTTCCATGAGGTTGGTTTTATTCTGTAATCTTCCTGCAGTATCAATAATGAGCATATTATAGTTTTCAGTCTTAGCTTTCTCTAGAGCTTTATAAACTACGGCTGATGCTTTAGCTCCAGGATCAAGCTGTAGGATATCTACGCCTGCTCTTTCCGCCCAAATATTTAGCTGTTCTTCTGCTGCGGCTCTGAAAGTGTCTCCTGCAGCGATAAGAGTCTTGTAGCCTTGAGACTTGAATCTATGAGCGAGTTTGCCGATGCTGGTAGTTTTGCCGACACCATTAACACCAACAATTAGAAGTATATTAAGCTGATCTTTCTTCGTCTTAAGTTTAAATATATCGGTGTTAGATGCAAATTTATCAAACGCTAAAAGAAGGAAATTCTTGAGTTGATCTTTAACATCAGCTTCGGTTAGTTTAGTGTCTCTAATAGAGTCAATAAAATTAAGTACTAAATTGACGCTTAAATCAGACCTAATTAACTCTTCTTCTAAATCATTAAGGTAGTCTTGGTCTATATAGTTACCCTTATCATTAGCCCCAATCGCTAAGCCAGTTTTGATCTTATTAATTATATTGCCAAAGAAGTTCATGTTTAGTAATTCTAGCGTATGATAAAATTTCTTGTATGTCCTCTAAAACTCAAACTAAAGACATAGTTATTTATACCTGGGATCATTGCCCGTATTGTCAGAAAGCACTTGGCTTGCTTAATAGTAAAGGTCTTAATTACGAGCAAATTAGGATAGACGGGGATGACGAGGCACGGGACCAGATGTCGAAGAAGACTAAAGGTAACCGTAAATCAGTACCGCAGATCTTTATAGCAGGTGAGTCTATTGGTGGTTGTGATGATCTGCATGCACTAGATGCTTTAGGTAAGCTTGATGAAATGGTGCATGCTAGCTAATGTCTAAGCTCAGTTCTAGTAGTGAATTGGTTTTCAGAGCCAAAAACTATCCTAAACAGCATTCTTTAGGACAGAATTTTTTAGTTAATGCTGATATCCTGGACCGTATTGTTGAAGTATCTAATCTTGATAGTACTAAGGATATAGTTATAGAAATCGGTCCAGGAATAGGTTTCTTGACAGAACGATTAATCGATCATTGTCATAAGCTTTATGCTATTGAGCTGGATGCTGCTACCGAGACAAGCCTACAGATTCTGAAAGCTAACAATGATAACTTCGATTATTTGCGTAAGGATTTTCTCTCACTTAATATTACAGACATAGTCCCAGAAGAGGTTCTTCTGAAAACTAATAAGGTGAAAATTGTTGCTAATATTCCGTATCAGATTTCTACTCGAATACTTTTGCATTTGCTTGGGGAGATGGGTGAGAATAATCCTAATCGACCTTATGTCTCTGAAATAAATATTTTAGTGCAGAAAGAGTTTGCAGAGAGGTTAACTGCTAAACCTGGTATTAAGGCTTATGGCGCAATTACACTACTAATAAACTATTGGGCTACTACGGAGATATGTCTCGATGTGAAGAAAGAAAATTTCATGCCTAGTCCTAAAGTAGACTCTGCCTTTATCAAAATTAAACTTAGAGATAAACCTGCTGTTAATCTGACCAACCCCAAAGAATTTCGAAGATTTATTAAAGCAATCTTTGCTAACAGACGTAAGCGTTTGAGTAATGGACTTAAGGCTGCTGGCTATACTGATGAACAGATTAAATCTCTTAATTTACCTGATAATTTAAGAGGGGAAACTCTTACAATAGAGGAAATAAATGCTTTGGTGGTGAAGCTTTATGGATAATAGTTTAATAGGTGGCATAAGATAACTATGCAAGATTTACTTGCTAAATTTGACTTAGAAGCAGATAGAAAGTTCTTTCTTATATTTGATGTAGATGGTACTTTGAGGCCAGATGAGGTTACTGCTCTGGATCATAGATATCCAAGGATCGATCCTGATACTGCAAGAAAGTTAATGGACCTTAATGCGCATGAGCGAGTCCGCATTATTGTTTTAACCGCTAGAAGTTGTGTTGATTTATTTAGATCTAATTTACCTAAGAATATAGTGAAGTATTGTGCTTTTGGGAAGCAGGTTGTAGAGAACGAAGCGATTCGGTATCCCCGTGAAGAGTTTACTAAAGCTTATGACGAGACTGTTTTCTTTGTGGATATAGTGAAAGATATATTAGGTCCACAACTATCTAAAGATCTAGATTTCTTGATTACTCCAGGTGACTTTGCGATATACTTCGAGGCTGTTAAGTATGAAGAGCAAAAGAAGCGCATCATGTCTATTCTACAAATAGTGTTTGCTCATTCAAAGCGTTGGGATGTTTTAGATCTAGGTAAAGAAGTGATTTTTAAAGATTCTAAATATGCTTATAACAAAGGTAATGCAGTCTGGGATATTCTGGATCAAACCAATCTTAATGAGTTAACACAAGTGTTTTTATTTGGCGACTCGATGGCAGATTACCAGGCAATGATAGGTTTACGCGAATACCAAAAAACCTACCCACAAAAACGTCTTAAAGTTACTAATATAAGCGTTGGCCCTGCTCTCGCTGATGAAGAGGCTGTTACTCAGAAGTTTGAATCTTATAAGGAAACTCTTAAGTTTGTTAATGCTCTACATGAGAAGTTTTTCCCGCAATAATGCTCTAAAGTATAAACTTAGTTGTAATCGTCATCCTGAGGAGCAACCGTAGGTTGCGACGTAAGGATCCACTACTACGAATAGTCTATTAATAAGAGTGGATCCTTACGGTCGGGCTTCGCCCTCCCTCAGGATGACGAGATGGTTTAAAATAGTAGTATGAACACTTTCATTCCCGCAAAATTTTGGTATAGATTTAGTTCTTTCTTTTTAGATTTGCTCTTACTAGGATCGCTAACTTATTTAGCATTGGTTATTATTACTAATTTTGATTTATTGACAGTTGAATTATTCTCTGGTCATTTTTGGATTCTGTCAGGGATAATTTTCTCTTCTCTTCTGGTACTTAGTTCAATAATTCAGGGTTTAACTGGCTATGATCTAGCTAAGGCTTTTTTAGGTTTGAAATTATTAGATGCTAATGAAGATCAGACTATTGGGGTTATTCGTTCATTATTTCGTACAGTTCTTTCTATATTCTCTGTTTTACTGTTAGCTTTGGGGTATTTGGCTATAGCATTTAATATTGAATCTAAGAGTCTTCATGATTTGATTAGTTCTTCTCGAGTTGTAAAGCTTCAGGTGAATGTATTTCAGAATATTATACGCCAGCTATTTTTCTTTATTAGTTTATTGATTGGATTAATCATAAGTATTAGTCTTATTACGGTATTAGCGTTAACGCCTTATATAGTGGGTCGTAGCTTCTATAATATGAATAAATATTCAAGTCAAGAAGCTACAGTGTTTAGTTCAGACCCTAACTCTATAGTTACTATCCCTGTCGCTAATAATCAGAAGGTCTTTGCTTTAGTGGGTTTGAAGAAGATAGACTATGTGGAGTTCTCACTAAATAAACTTAGTCAATATAGTTATATTAAAGAAGATACCTTACATAGACTAGGGATGAGTTTTATTGATTATGATTTAATCATTGGTCCTGAGAATAAACTGCTTAAAGCTATTATTGTTCCGAGTTTGGTTCTAAAGGATAGTAATTCACAGGATCTTACTATTCATAATCAGCGTTTTATTATCAATGATGAACTGAATGAGTTTGGCAATGATGTCCTTGCACTTTGGGATAATAAGTATGATCAACAGAATGGTAAGTTAATTATTAGTCTCTATGAAGGTGATAAGCAGATTCTATTGAATCCAGAACTAACACAAGAGTCGAAAGATTATTTACTTTATGTACTTAGAACTATTAGAACCGAGTGGGATGAATATCTCAAATCTACTCCAGTAGAGGCTTTGAATGAATTTAGTGAGATGAAAGTCTTGCCTGTAAATGATATGTCTTTTGAACTAGATCCTAGTACTGGCTACATTAAACATCTAATCTTAAACAAGCCTAGCGAAAGTGTGGTCTTTAATAATCTTTGCGAGGATTTCTTTAAGAAGCTTGGGAGATTTAGATTAATGCCAGATGAATTAAAAACCAAATCTAGTGTGACGTTGAATATTACGCTCCAGTATCAAGAGAAAGTTTAGAGTCTCTAATAAACAAGTACCCGTGATCCGTCATTGCGAGGAGCGAATAGCCACGCTGCGCTCGCTACAGGCTCCGTGAGTGACGAAGCAATCCACTCTAAAGCCTGAATCATACACGCTTAGGAGTGGATCGCCACGTCGTCCGTCTTCACTTCGTTTCGACGGACTCCTCGCGATGACGGCTACGGGTATCGGTTTACTTTAGTAACTATTTAAGTAACTCCCCAAACAAACTATTAAAATCCCTTGCTTTTTGGGTTTTGATCTTCTGGTAAATAATGGTTTTAGCGCTGTTATAAGTTAAGCTTTCTGGGATTTCTATGTCTGTGACTTGAAAGAAATGATAGCCATAATCTGTTTCGATAATAGGACTGATGGCGTTATTCACGAGAAGCTCATTATTACTAAGTTTGAGAACACTCGCTTTTATTGGAGCTAGATATAAGTCACTGTTAACGTTCACTGGAGCTTGCATATCAATTATGCTGACGCTAGGTTCTGTACTAGTGCTTATGCGCTTTCGTTTGATAGATTCTTGGTAGACTTTCTCGATCTTAAGTTTGGCATCGGGGATTGTTTTAGAGATAAAGGCTTGAGTAAAGTAGTAATCTGGACTCTGGGTTTCATTGAAGTTGGAGAAGTGATTATAAATAGCAGAATTCATCAAAGAAGCAAAGCTTGAATTTTTCTCTAGATCACTAGTAAGAATTTTATTGATGATAGCTTCTTTCGCTAAATCACTTCTAATAAAGAACGCTATTTCATCTGGAGTGAGAGCATTCATCTTCATGAAACTACTGATTTGAGCATCACCACCCCAGTTCTCTGTCATTTGTAATTGTGTTTCTACTATTTGGGTTGGGGTGATTTCTATATTCTGAGTTTTAGCTAGTTCCAGTATCTTGTAACGATTACTTATATCTTCGCTAATACGTTTACTGATAACCGTTTCAAAGTAATCGTTAAAGTATTGATTTTGAGTGAATTTTTGTTTGATAAAGGCTTCTGTAATATAAGAGTTTTTAAGCTTCAATTTAAACTCTTCTTCTGTCTTGAACTCGCTTGCAATATACTCCTTCCATTTTTTATCAATGCTTTCTTGGCTAAGCTTTTGACCTTTGTTGCCCTGATAATCTAAGATCCTTGCCCTGAGTTTTCTCGCTGCTTGATTCTCCGCTGGGCTTGCATATAAATCTGCAGCTATCGCTTGATTAAAATGCTTTCTGTAGATGTTTATTAATTTCTGGGTGTCTATAAGTATTTCGGCGTGAGCTGGGTTGCTCATTAGGAGAGATAGGAGAATAGTGAGGATGATTCTCGGCATAGTTTTATTATGGACCATTGTGCGCAGGTGCGCAACATGGTCGAAAGTCCTCATTTCCCTAAAACTTCAATAATATCCTTAAGACACTGCAAACGCTCATCATTACTCAGTCCTGAGATCTTTACGGTGATAAGTGAATCAGAACTACGAGCACCAACAGCACCAGACTTAAAGTTAATGCGTGGTTGCAGGAAGGCTGGTAATTGTCTCTGGAGTTGTAACCATTGTTGTAATCTAAGATTATTAGAGATGCGGATAGTGTCTCCGTCTTGATTAATACTACGAATTTTAAGATGGTTCGCGCGGATCTTAATTCTAGTGACTTCTAATAAATTAAGAGCTTCTTGTGGTAACCTACCGAATCTATCTTGCCATTCGCTTATTAATTGATCGAGAGTTGCTTCATCCTTGCAAAGTGAGAGTCGCTTGTATTCGTTCATTCTCTGCTTCTTGTCGCTAATCCATTCTTCTGGGAAGTAAGCATTAACCTTGATATCTACGATGCAAGAATCGTCAAGCTCTTGAGCTTCAATATTACCCTTCATCTCTTCGATAGTATCGCTTAGTATCTTACAATAAAGATCAAAGCCAACAGAAAGCATATGTCCATGCTGCTCGGCGCCAAATATATTACCGACACCGCGGATCTCCATATCTCTAATAGCTACTTGATACCCAGCTCCTAAGTTAGTTAATTCTCTAATTGCTCTAAGCCTCTCTCTAGCTTGATCTGACATCTCTTTCTCAGGATTATAGAGAAGGTAACTATAAGCTTGAACATCAGATCTACCTACTCTACCTCTGAGTTGATATAGCTGCGACAAACCAAAAGTATTAGCATCCTTAATAATTATGGTATTAGCGTTAGTGATATCCAGACCAGTTTCTATGATAGTTGTACAAACTAATACTTGAAATTCATGATTCACAAACGAAAACATTACATCTTCTAACTCATGATCTTTCATTTGTCCATGAGCGATTCTAACACTGGCTTCTGGAACTAATTCTTGTATTTCGTAGGCAACGCTTTCTATATTCTCTACTCTATTATTAACGAAGAATATTTGTCCACCACGTTCTATCTCATGCAGTATGGCGTTTCTAATAATGGACTTCTTATACTCTCCCACAAAGGTTTTCACTGGTCTTCTGTTAGTAGGTGGAGTGGATATTAAGCTGATATCACGTATGCCTGATAGTGACATATGTAAGGTTCTAGGGATTGGCGTCGCTGACATGGAGATGATGTCTAGATCTTGCCTGAGACTCTTGAGCTTTTCTTTATGAGCCACTCCAAACCTCTGCTCCTCATCGATAATTAATAAACCTAAATTACTGAACTGTATGTCTTTTTGGAGTAAGCGGTGAGTTCCTATGACTAGATCTATTTCACCTAGTTTAAGTTTAGCCACGACCTCGCGCTGTTCCTTAGCACTTCTGAACCTGCTCAGTAAACCAATCCTAATAGGGTACGGAGCATATCTGTCACTAAATACATCATAGTGTTGCTGAGCTAGCACAGTGGTCGGTACTAGTATGGCAACTTGCTTACCATCCATAATAGTCTTAAAAGCACTTCTAATGATTACTTCGGTCTTACCAAAGCCCGCATCGCCGCAAATTAATCTATCTAGAAGTTTAGGATTTTCCATATCTGCTTTCACTTCATCTATAGCCTTAAGCTGGTCATGAGTCTCGGTATAAGGGAAAGCATCTTCCATTTCTATTTGCCATGGGGTATCTGGTGGGTATTGATAGCCTTGTTGTTTTTCTCTGGCTGCATATAGATTGATTAAATCTTGAGCAATTAAACGAACGGCTTTTTTGACCTTCTTCTTAGTGCGATCCCAATCAGTACCACCGAGCTTGGATAGTTTAGGTTTGACTTCCTGATTGACATTGAAGCGAGAGAGAAGGTTAACCTGATCTACAGGAATGAGGATCTTCGCTTCATCAGCGTATTCAATGCTGATATATTCTTGGCGAAATTTACTTACTGGAGCTACAGGCTTATGGCGATCATTCTTTATGTAAGTGTAGCCATCTGAAGTTAGCTCTACAAACTCGGTGCCTTGGTATATACCTACACCATGCTTGTAGTGAACTACATAGTCTCCGATCTTCAGTTCGGAGATATCAGTATAAATCTCTCGACGTGGACCTTCTTGCTTAATTCCTTTCTGACGAGCAACTGCTTGCCTGCTTCTGCCGAATAATTCTCTATCAGTTAATATGACAAGATTAAGCTCTGGTAATATACAACCTTCTTCTAGTCCATCTCTCTGTATAATTACTTTGCCGTGGCTAACTTGACTTAGATCATTAAAATTAACTTCTGTGCCAGGATCTTCTCCCTGATAGATTCCTGTGATATCCCACTCTCGTAGAATATTTAATACACGATGGGGCTGTTCGCTGAAGATAGTTATGCATTGTTTCTCTCTGAGTTTCTTGCGAGCATAATCTATGAAATCTTCGATCTTGCTAGCAAATCTTTCAGTAGGATAGCTAAGTATTTCATAGCTAAGGCTTTCAGTCTCACTAGCTAAGCCATCAGCAGCCTCTACCATGGTTTGCAAATATAATTTACGATGATATTCTTTAACGTTATTGATGATCTCTTGATGATTGAGATGTAGAGGTGGAGTTATCGGTATAAGTTTATTTAGTTTAACTCCTTCCTTATACTGTTCTTCTTGTTTACGTTCCCAGTCGATGCTGAGATTAATTAAATCTTGCCACTCGTCGAATATAATATGACTATGTTTAGGTAGATAATCAAATATAGTGCTAGAACCCTGTCCCAGTAGGGATTTATAATATTCAATACCTTCCCAGTATAAACCTTCGTGGTCGCTAATATCTTCCACCTTATGTTTGCTTGCTGCTTCTTTTATTTGTTCTTCTAGTTTATCATTCTCGCTTCTGACGACTTGATAGCGAGGATGAATTATAAAGGAATCAATTTTCTTTGTGGAACGTTGAGAACCAGTGTTAATGATTCTGATGGTTTCAATAGTATCTCCAAAAAACTCAATTCTAACTGGTTCACCAACTATAGGATATATATCAGTGATATCTCCACGTTGACTAAACTGTCCGCGGTTCTCTACCATGCTTTCATTGCTATAGCCGAGTTGTACTAGTTTCCTTGCTAAGTCTTGAGGAGCAATTTCAATGGACTTATCAATGGTGAAAGCATGTTGCTTAAATAGTTCTTGATCTATATAGAGCTGTGCGAGTGCTTTAACGTTAATAACAGTGAGAGAGATTTCGTTACGTGCCCAAGAAGCAAAGATCTCGTATTGGCTATTAAGTACCATGACATCAGAGTTGATCTGATCATAAGGAGATACTTCTTGCACCAGGAAATTATAAACAGCTTTACTAGGGCTGAGATTCTGAATTTCGCGATAATATATCTGTGCTTCATGATGATTCTGTACTATAAATATTATAGGAACAGTGCTTCGTTGTAATAGATTCGCTAGGATAAGACTCTTAGCTGAGTTGGTTAATCCATGTACTATCTGTCCATCCTTGAGTAGTTTGCTGTGGATCTCTTCGAACTTATTATTGTTTTGGATTATGTCAAGGAGCATTGCTTATATTTGTGTTGCTAAGACTATGACAGAAGGTTTTTTGCCGATTTGAGTTTTGATTATTCTGTTCATATGATCACGCACCACGTTTTGAAAGTCTTCGATATTGGCTTTAGGATTGTCTTCGCTTAATGTCTCCACAGCATCAATAATGTCCTGTGAATTCATTAAACAGAAAACTCTCCATTCTTTATTATTAGAGAAAGTACAAGCCTTAGCGGAAAAAGTTGGACCAGCTATAACTTTATTCTTCTTATTCAATGAGAAGCTGACAGTGACTATACCTTCTACTGCAAGGCTTTCACGTTCTTTAATAATCTTAGTATCTACATGGAAATCTTGAGAATTATTAAACAGTATATTTCCAGTTTGGATATGCCCCAAAACTTCTACTCCATTATCATTGATATCGATTTGATCACCATTGTCAAGTATATAAATAGCACCTGGATCAAAGTTAGTCTCCACCGCTAGTTTGGCGTGTCTTACTAGTAATCTAGTCTCACCTAAACCTGGAATAAAGTATTGAGGCCTCACAAGATTGAATAATAGCTTCATCTCTTCGGTGAGTGCATGGCTCTCTACGTGAACGTTTGCGTTCTTGCCACCAATAATCTCTGCTTCTTTAAGAAAGAGTTCATCAGAGATTTGTGCCATGATCCTCACTGTACCTGGAGGTAAATCGGCGCTGTTAATTACTACATCGCCCTTTTTGATTTGTAGTTCTAGACTACGATCATAAGCAAGCTTCACTAATTCTTGTAAAGCTTCTCCTTCTGGGGCTGTGCAAATAATTAGTAGTTGATCATCTGGGTAATTATCTACTTCTTTAATACTGATCAAGAGTGATTCATCATAAGTTAAGCAAGCAGCAGTCTTAGCTGCCAAGCAGGTTTCACGACATTCTTTGTTTAAGAGTGCTACTTTCTTGCCAAGTTCTTTGGCTATGGTAAATAAATTCTGGATACGTATCGTATTAGAGTTGTAAGTGTTAATTATTATTCTGGATTTCTTGCTAGCGATAAGTTTCTTGAGAGTACGCATTAATTCAAGTTCGGATTTGGAGTAACCTTCTAGCTCTACGTTAGTAGAATCAGAAATCATTAGATCTATATCATTACCAGCAGCAACGCAAGCGCTAGAGTATTGAGTGATACCAACGACATCAGTCTTAAGACCATCTGTAGGAGTTTGGTCTATCTTATAAGTGCCAGAATAAAACATCCTTGAGTTGCCAGACTCTATTGCGACAGCATAAGATTCCGAAGAAGAGGACGTGATTCTGAACGGTATAACCTTGAAACTATCTACCTGTATAGCTTCTCTTGATGTGAACTCTTGCCATTCAATCTTCTCCACTGTGTCTGGAGCAAGCTTTTGTTTACATACAGCTAGTGCGAGTTTTGAGCCAATAACTTTCTTGATATTACATTTGTTGATAATATGATGAGCCCCACCAGCATTGTATTCATGAACGCTACTTAATATCATGGCTTTAATGTGATTAGATTTATTGATTAAGTATTGGTAGTCAGCTAAAGTGTAATCTACGCCTGGAGCTTCGTTGCCAGGATAGTGTACACCAGCATCAAGGATTAGATAATCAGTATCCTTGCCAACTCGTTTAGCTTCTAGTACAAACATATTCTTACCAGTCTCATGTAAACCACCCAGAGCGGTGATAGTTAATGAGTTTCTAGTGATTTCTTTTACTGTGTTTTCTTTTGCCATAATTCTTTTTGGGGTTAAAAGGCCATTATAGCAGTTATACTTAAAACATGTCCCTACTTGAAGTGATAGATTTAAGTATTTCTTTTCCTGAGTCTCATTTTACTGCTGTCAATAAAATTAGCTTTGAGATAAATCAGGGAGAGATTTTGGCATTAGTGGGAGAGAGTGGTAGTGGTAAGACGCTCACTGCGTTGAGTATTCTTGGCTTGCAACCCTTTACTGCTAAGCTTAGTGGTTCTATTAAGTTTAAGGATAAAAAATTACTGGATATAAATTATCCTACGGGAATACGTGGAAAGGAAATTGCTCTGATTCCTCAAGATCCTCTTAGCGCTCTGAATCCTATGTTCACTATTGCAGATCAGCTCTATGAGGCTGTGCAAATTTATCATCCTGAATTAACGAAAGAGAAACTATATCAAAGATCTTTTAGTTACTTAGAACGTGTGGGTATCCCTGATCCTGACCGTACTCTCAAATCCTATCCCCATGAGATCTCTGGAGGTATGCGCCAGAGAGTGATGATCGCGATGGCGATAATTAATGAGCCTGATCTCTTGATTGCTGATGAAGCTACCACTGCTCTGGATGTGACAGTGCAAGCGGTGATTCTTGAGCTGCTTAAATCTTTAGGCAAGACTATACTCTTTATCACTCATGACTTTGGGGTGGTTGCTGAGATCGCTGATAGAGTCTTGGTTATGAGATCTGGCCAAATAGTAGAAGCTGGATCTGTTTATGATATTTTTGAGAAGCCAGGGCAAGAATATACAAGGGAGTTGCTTGCGGCGGTGCCGAAACCCTAATCTGTATGACGCCCTTCGGGCGTCATACAGATTCTCCAAAGCCACTAGGCATCAGGAAAGCTGAGTTGTTAAGAAAGTTTACTGTTGTAAAAAGGTGATAATGTTGCCCGAAGGGCGTTAGACATATTATGCCCTTGCTATATCGCCTTGGGCTTTACGTGCTTCTTTATTGTCTGCGATTTGTTGTCGCCAAAAGGCTTCTGAGTTACGAGCTTCTCCCAAAGATGCTTTTAATAATGATAGGTGTAATCTTAATGCAGTTATATCTTCCTTGGATTCAGCTAGTTCGGCTGCATCCATTCTACGTTCCATGTCAGCAATGCCCAACTGTAGTATATCGATACTACTGGTGACCTTTGCTAACTCTATCGTTTCATTTACCATGGCATTTTATTCTTGCATTATGAGGAGCTTGCAAGCTTATTACCCTCTTTAACTGCAGTTTTGTTTTCGTTAATCTCTTGTCTCCAGAAGCTAGCTTCACCCCTCCAGAAACCGATTGCTGCTCTTACTAAGTTAATCTGGGCTCTTATTTGCGCGATCTGCGCGCGTGCATATCCAGACTCGTCATTAACCGCAACCCATTGATCCATCAGGTTCTCTAAACCTGTGGACTGTGCTTCATAGAATTCAGTTTTGAATTCTGAGAATGCTAATTCTTCTGATGGGTTAATTGCCATGAGTTAACTTACAGATCCTCCCTCAATAGACGCAAGTACTTCTCTTAAAACTTCATCAGCCTTATCACGAATTGCTTCTTGATAACGAGCTTGAGCTAAGTATTCATTCATTGCGGTTTTACTACTACCCTTAGTTATTGCAACTAAATCTTTTATTTCATTTAGTTTTTTTATTTCTTTATCGACCGTTTCAATTTGAATGGTTAAGAAGTTTGCATCTTCTCTAATTTGTTTTGCTCTATCTCGATAGACGCCAGCAGCTTCTCGAAGCGCTTCTGGTCCAGCTTTAGTTAGAATACTTAACTGGTCAACAAACTCTGGTGGTATACCAATGCTCTGCATTAGAGCAGCTTTGACCTCCTCTAATTTCTTTTTCTGTAGATTGTCTTGTTTATTTTTCTCTAATTGATCTGCTATCTGTTCTGCAAAGTTGGCAACTTTATCTAAGGTAATGGCTTCACTTAGAAGGCTCATCACTTCAGCAGGGTTTAAATTACTACGTTCGTTTAAAAGAGAGCTTAATCTTGATTCAAGATTGTCAAATTTATTTCTCTTATTCTCATTGAATAAGTCTCTATTATTCTGAACAATTTGTTCTAGAGCTATGTTTATTGATTTGTCAACCATTTTGTGAGTCTCCTACTTTTTCCCGCTACGACTATATAAACAGGTCCACATTAAAGTTTGGTTAAGTAAACAGTATAAATTTGGAGATTTTTAATTTTTCTTGAGTATTTATACCTAAGAAAAAATTCATTATTATAAAGAGATTCTAGTGCTAGCATAGCCTTTGGGGATAAGCCTGGACTACTAGTGGAAGCAACAATAGCCCAAGAAAGGCAAAACAAGTATATATCCACAAAGGATCCCGATTCGGGCACGCAAAAATCAGACTTTAATAATAGACTTACTAATCAAGATTTTATAGAAAGAAGCTCCAGTAACGGAGCTTTTTTATTGCAAGAAGATAAAGATACTCAGCATGTGGCATTACACCAACAAAGACAAAATGAAGAAAACGATAACTATAAGGAAGTGGATGAGTGGTCTGCGATTAAAAAAATAATCAATGATCCTTGGTGTGCTTCGATTTTACCTGATGTATCTAATATGTGTTCAGTCTTGGGTAATGCTTGTTCAGCTCTGGCGCATGTAGTAAAAGTTCCAGACAATATTAGAGTTGTCGCTGATACTATTGCAGCTTTTGGTACTAAATTCTTTCTCTATGTCAATGCCACAATTAAAACTCTTGAGGAACTCTCTCGCCATAACTATTTGGTGGCATTGGGTTATTTTATGGATAACATTATTGCAACTTTTATTCCTCAAGAGCATACTTTCTTAGCACGTGGAGTTTCTTCTGGTACCTATCACGGAGGACTTTCGTTAAATTTATTAAACGATAAGATTAAATTTAAAAATTTCAGTGAACATCTTCAACACTTGAAGGATTCAATTAAGCTTGTGGTTAATAAATTATGGAATGAAAAAAGTTTTGGTCATATTCTTTCTAGTGATAATGCTATTCCTGGAATTTTAGGAGGTGTATTGAGTGCGCTTGGTGTCGTCGTTTGGCCTTTATTTGGTAAAAAAGCTGCAACTATAGTGAGAGATATAGGAGGGATAATTAAGGCTGCTAACTATGCTAATCCTGATAATTTGCACAATGGAAGAAAACTATATTTTAGTTCAGGTATGATGCAAATGGGAGCCGCTGTGGCAGATTTCTTAGGTGGACATTTCAATCAAACTCGCTCTTTCATGGTCCCTATAAGTTTAGGTTTGGATGGATTCTCTAAATATATTTTAAGGCAATCAATTAATAAGGGTGAGCTAGGTGAGATCTGATGCTAGAATAAATGCGGTATGCCTTTAGAGCAGCTATCCTTAACTAAAATAGATGTTTGTTCTCGTATTCCTGATACTAGAGCGGAGGTTTACAAGCATAAATTTATTGACCTGGGTTTTAAGATAGAGTCTGTTTTGATAATTGATAGTTATACTATTGAGACTGATTTAGAATTAACTTTAATAAAAGATGCAGCGAAGATTCTGGTAAATCCGATTAAGGAAGAGCTTTTTAATATTAATAAGGTTAAAGATTTTGATTATGCTTTAGAGATCGGGTTCTTACCAGGAGTCACTGATAATATAGGGACTACTGCAAGAGAGAGCTTGATTGATTATTTAAGACAAGAAACTCAGTTGAAAGTTTATAGTTCACAGTTACTATTACTTAAAACTAATGAAGATATTCAGGTTATTAGAAATCTTTCTTCAAATCTTTATAACTCTCTGATACAGAGAGCGAAGATTAAAACTTATAAAGAGTTTATACAAAATTTCGGTATGGGTATAGAGATCCCTAAAGTAAAGCTTGATCATCAGGTTCAAGTTACTGAAGTTAATCTTAATGTAACAGATATTGAATTAGAGAAGATTGGAATAGAAGGTATAGTAGATGCTGATGGAACGCGCCGTGGTCCGCTCGCTCTGGGACTGGATTATATGAAGGCTATTCAAACTTACTTCAAGAAACAAGGACGCAATCCTAATGATATAGAACTGGAATCTATTGCACAGACCTGGTCTGAACATTGTAAACATACTATATTCGCTGATCCTATTGATGAAGTGAAAGATGGTCTATATAAGGCTTATATCAAAGCGGCGACTAATCAAATACGTAAGAATAAAGCTGATAAAGATTTTTGTGTTTCGGTGTTTTCTGATAATTCTGGTGTGATTAGTTTTGATGATGAGTTTTTAATCAGCCATAAAGTGGAAACTCATAATAGTCCTTCTGCCCTGGATCCTTTTGGTGGAGCTATTACGGGGATAGTGGGAGTGAATCGTGATGCAATAGGCTGCGGTATGGGATCTAAGCCAATTGCAAATGTTTATGGTTACTGCTTTGCTGATCCGTCTGATTCTGATCCTTTACATAGAGACAAAAATCTAACTCAACCCATGCTCAGCCCTAAGCGTATTATGGAAGGGGTTATTAATGGAGTAAAAGTGGGTGGTAATCATTCTGGTATACCTACTGTGCATGGATTTAGTTATTTTCATGAAAGTTATAAGGGTAAGCCGCTAGTGTTTGTAGGGACTCTTGGCTTAATGCCAAAGACCATCAATGGTAAAAATAGTTGTGAGAAGCAAGCTCTAGCAGAGGATTACATTGTAATGCTTGGTGGCAGGGTTGGTCTAGATGGTATTCATGGAGCGACTTTCTCTTCTGTAGAGATGGACTCTGGCAGCCCGGCGACAGCAGTACAGATAGGAGATCCTATTACGCAGAAAAAATTCTCTGATGCCATAATTAAAGAAGCAAGAGACAAGGGTCTGTATAACAGTATCACTGACAATGGTGCAGGTGGTATTTCTTGTTCGGTAGCCGAGATGGCAAGAGAGTCTAATGGTTGCTTCGTGGAATT
This sequence comes from uncultured Gammaproteobacteria bacterium, assembly GCA_964512985.1. Classification (GTDB taxonomy): domain Bacteria; phylum Cyanobacteriota; class Vampirovibrionia; order LMEP-6097; family LMEP-6097; genus CAYPGT01. The sequence goes on from CAZELI010000034.1 coordinate 16,097, forward strand.
AGATAAAGTACCTCTGAAGTATCCTGGCATGCAGCCTTGGGAGATCTGGATCTCTGAATCTCAGGAGCGCATGACGCTCGCTGTGCCTCATGGTAAATGGCAAGAGTTTAGTGAATTAATGAAGTCTAGAGATGTGGAAGCTACTATTATTGGTAAGTTTACTAATAGTGGTAAATGTGAAGTAGCTTATAAGGGTCAAACCATTATGGATATTGAGCTTGAGTTCTTACATAATGGATTACCTATGCGTCAGCTACAAACTAGAAAACCATCTAATCATTGGCTAGCAGTTAATAATAATTATCCAGCGACAACTCAATCGATAGGCGCTACGGAAAAATTACTAAGTTTATTAAAAGAAGCGAATCACTCAAGTAACGAATTTATTTCTCAGCAATACGATCATGAAGTGCAAGGCATCTCTGTGATCAAGCCCTTACAGGGACGTGGGCGTGTTAATGGAGATGTAGCGGTGATAAGACCTGTGCTTAAATCACAGAAGGGAGTGATTCTTAGTTATGGTCTATGCCCAGAATATGTAGGTGATAGCTATCAGATGGCTGCTAATGCAATCGATACTGCGATTCGCTCGGTGATAGCGACTGGTGGGGATATGGAGAAGATAGCGATACTCGATAACTTCTGCTGGTGCAGCTCTAATGAACCAGAAAGACTATATCAACTGAAAGAAGCTGCCCGAGCTTGTTACGATTATGCTATCGCTTACGGTGCGCCGTTTATTTCTGGTAAGGATAGTATGTTTAATGATTTCAAAGGTTACGATGCTGATACTAATCCTATTAAGATCTCTGCTCTTCCTACTCTCTTGATCTCTGCTATCTCAGTGATAGATGATCATCGTAAGGTGGTATCTATGGATTTGAAAGTTCCTGGTGATTTATTGTATGTGCTTGGTGCAGATACTGATAATTTAGAAGTATCTGCTACTAAAAATATTCAATTATATAGAAACTTACAAGAGGCTATTAGTAAGGGTTTGGTGGCGTCAAGCTTAAGTATAGGTAGGGCTGGTTTAGCTATGGCAGTTACTAGAAAAGCTATGGCAGGGAAACTTGGAGTAGAAATTAAATATAAGAGTGCAGATTTATTTACGGAGTGTCCAGGAAGGATCTTGGTTAGTATTGATCCGAATAAGAAAGCAGAATTTGACTCTTGTTTCGATGCTTCAGCGCTAAGAGAAATAGGGGTAATTAAGGGAAATAATATTGTTATTAGCGAGGATAATAATATTATTCTGGATCTTAGTGTTGATGAGGCTTTGGAAGCTTATCGATCAAAGTTTGCTGGATATTTATATAAGTCTAAAGAAACTAAATTAGCGGGGGTAAGCTAATGACAGTAAAAGCTCTTATATTTTCTGGTTATGGTTTGAACTGCGAAGAAGAAACTAAGCATGCTTTTGAATTAGCGGGGGCTAAGGCTGATATAGTGCATATTAATGATTTGATTCATAAGGCTAATCTTGATGAGTATCAGGTACTGGCTTTTCCAGGTGGATTTTCGTTCGGGGATGATACAGGTTCAGGTAAGGCTTACGCTAATAAGATCAAGAATCATCTGCTGGATAAAATTCAAAACTTCGCCGAGCAAGATAAATTAATCATAGGTATTTGTAATGGTTTTCAAATCCTTACGGAGATTGGGTTACTGCCTGGTGCTTTGACATATAATGATGGTGCTCAATATATAGATAGATGGGTGGATCTAGCTGTGACACCATCTACCAGTCCTTGGTTGAAGGGTTCGGAGAAATTCTCTCTACCTATAGCTCATGGTGAAGGTAAGTTTTTCTCTGCTGATAAAGTGCAGGTTGCTTTGAAATATGTAGCGGGTGAGATCTGTGATTATGCTGATTATGAAGCTAACCCTAATGGTTCACAAGATAGTATTGCTGCTGTTCTTAGTACTAATGGGCGTATCTTAGGTATGATGCCTCATCTAGAGCGGGCTGTGTATTTTACGCAGTTGCCGAATTGGACTTATAAACGCGAATTATTAGTTAGAACTGGTCAGGAACCACCTGAATATGGTCCAGGATTAAAGGTTTTTGAGAATGCAGTGGAGTATTTTAATTAGTTAAGTGCTTAAGTAATTTGCTTTATACTGGTGAGGGCTGATGGTGATTGGGTTTGCTTAATGTGTAGTACGCCCTTCGGGCGTGATACATATTAGATGGTTAAAATCCCTCTTTGTATGCAAATATTAAACTATGCTACAATACCTGTATATATGCATTCCGATAAATTAAAAGAAAAGTGTGCGGTTTTTGGAGTTTATGGCAAGGGCTTAGATGTCAGCAGGCTATCTTTCTATGGTTTATTTGCTCTCCAGCATCGTGGGCAGGAAGCTTCGGGGATAGCGGTTTCAGATGGTACAGAGATTAATTATCATAAGGCCTTAGGTTTAGTCACTCATGTGTATTCAGAAGAAGATATAAAGAAACTTCAAGGACATATTGCTATAGGACATAATCTTTATTCCAACACTCGAATTACCGATGGTAAACATTGTCAACCAGTGATTAGGACTGGTGTTAACGGTAAGTTGAGTTTTGCTTTAGCTCATAATGGTAATATTCCTTCCCTTACTGCTTTGCAAGATTTTCTTACTGAAAGAGGAGTTGAGTTCTCTGAGCTAAACGATTCAGAATTGATGGCAACTGCTATTAATTGTTATTTGGGTGAAGGCTTAAGTTTGGAAGATGCTACTAAAGCAGCTTTCCCATTGTTTACTGGTTGTTTCTCTTTGATAGTAATGGACCGTCATAATCTAATCGCGCTTAGAGATCATTGTGGTATTAGACCTTTGTCTATGGGGACGATTGGGAAACATGATGGTGAAGAAGATGCTTACGTCATAGCTTCTGAGACTTGTGCGTTTCAAACTACTGGTGCCGAATTATTGCGTGAGATAGAGCCAGGGGAGATGGTGGTTATTAATGAAGCTGGAGTGAAATCTTATCAACTCGCTAAGCCAAAATTAAAGCTTGATATTTTTGAGTTTGTATATTTTGCAAGACCAGATAGTATGATCCTTGGTAAATCAGTATATGAAGTGCGTAAAAATTCTGGAAGAAAGCTAGCTGAAGAGTTTCCTTTAGATGTAGATATGATAGTCGCTGTGCCGGATACAGCTACTGCTGCAGCTGTCGGCTATTCGCAGGCTACGGGAATTCCAGTAGAATGGGCATTAGTAAAGAATCGCTATATTCACAGAACTTTTATTCAACCTGATCAGCATACCAGAGATCTGGGTGTGAAGCTTAAACTCAATCCTCTTGCGGCAATCATTAAAGGTAAAAGGATTGCTTTAATAGATGATTCCATTGTAAGAGGCACTACTTCAAGACAGATTATTAAGACCTTATTTGAGGCTGGTGCTATAGAAGTACATTTCCTTGTAAGTTCCCCGCCAGTGAAGTTTCCTGACTTCTATGGAATAGATACGCCGAAGCAAGATAAATTAATTGCTGCTAACATGGATGTAGATGGTATTAGAGCTTATCTCGGTGCAACTTCTTTATATTACTTATCGTTAGAGGGTTTGATTGAATCTACAGGACTCCCTGCTGAAAACTTTAGTACTTCTTGTTTTACGGGTGAATATCCAATAGACTTGAAGAATAGGCAGAAAGAAGTTAGTTACGCGGTGTAATTCCGTTATGATATTCATATGTCTGCTTTGCGTGTATGTTTATTAATTTCTGGTCGTGGTTCTACTGCTGCTGCGATAATCCGTAAGTTTAAAGATTCTAATTTAGTTGAGCCTGTTTGTGCGATTGCTAGTAATACTAGCGCTGGTGTTAGTAATTTAATTAATGCTGGTTTGCCTGAGGAAAATATTTACGTTATTTCTCCTAAACTCATGAAGACCTCCTTGCAGTTTGGTGATGCGATGTTAGCTGTTTGTAAGAAGCATAATGTAGATTTGATTGGACATTATGGTTGGATGGTTAAGACTCCCGCTAATGTTATCGAAGCTTATCCAGGAATGATTATTAATCAGCATCCAGGTCCTTTGGATCCACAGCGCGAGCATGACTTTGGGGGACATGGTATGTATGGGAAGCGCGTACATTATGTGCGTTTAAATTTTGTGAAAGAGACGAAGAAGAACTGGTGGACAGAAGCTACTTGTCATATGGTTAACGCTGAGTATGACAAGGGTGCGATCATTGATAGAATACAAGTAGAGATTAAAGAGAACGATACAGTAGATAGTTTAATGGAACGAGTGCTGCTTGCTGAGCATACTTTGCAGATTAAAGTGCTAGAAGATTTTGCAAATAAACGAGTGCAAGAATGGCAGAGACCTGAGCCCTTAGTAAAGAATTTTGAAGAAAAGATTTTGCTGAGGCTTAAGGAAGAGGCGGTTAAGCTTTATCCGAAGGGGTGAGGTGAATGCGTATGACGCCCTTTTAGGGTAAGTAGATGTTATCTAAATGGAGACTAAGCGTTTA
>CAZELI010000035.1:0-19609 GCA_964512985.1 uncultured Gammaproteobacteria bacterium
ATTTAGAAAAAATCCTGGCTTTAGGTTTGCTTAATCATTAGTGAAATCGCCCTGAATTGCTTACCACTTAGACTAAATAAGAACCCAATAAAGCTACATCTTCCAATTCAGGCTGGAGTCCATCATCGGTGTTACACACCATATTGATTGTTTTTCAGTAAGCTTGTACCAGTTATTCTCATTAAAATTTTCCTTTAACATATTTTCTCGAATAGGGTGATTTCTATTCAAATCATTTCTATTCTAACTATATCTAAATATCCATGTTTTTAAACAGTTTGAAAACTATTTTTCTTTAATCCTAGTAAAATTTCACAGAATTAGTTTCAACTCAAATGATTTGCGTTATAATATTATGAACATACTTCTTTCGATAGAAGTGATGACTAATACTTAAAGATTGTGGTATAATAATTAGTACTCAAATGATTTAGCATGTGAGTTAATTAGAATAAAAAGGAGCAAAAAAATGGAAAGATATAGTGAACAAAAAAATACAGAAAACAAAGGTAGAACTAGAAGTGATGAAAAAAATGCGAGTTCTAATAGAAATGATAACAATGGTTCAAGGAGCGATGATAAAAACAGTAAAGATAGCAATAAACGAACTAGATAGACGAATCATTGATATTTACTATAATTAAATACTAAAAAATAAGGTCACCTTCACAGGCAGACCTTATTTTTAGTGTTTACTAAATAATTTAATGGTACAGAAACATATGGAAAATTCTTGTGAAGAAAAACATTAAAGACAATTTTAATTTAAATATACATGACTACTTAAAATTTATTATCACTGATAGTAAATCAACTGATCATCCAATACGTTCCGAAATTTTTAGCGTTGAAGGTTTAAAACAATATGGCGAAAATCTTGCAAAAGAACAATTAATTACCAATGACCCTACTAGAGGTTATAACCTTTCAGAACGACTAAAGAACAATAAAAAAATTCTTCTCGAAAATTACAATCACATTAGTGAAGCTGTAAACCAAAAGCAAGCAATTACACCAGCTGCAGAATGGTTAATAGATAATTTTCATATTGTAGAAGAGCAATTAAAAGACATTAAAGAACATTTACCTATCTGGTTTTACAAGGAATTACCCAAACTAGAAGGAACTCATCTTAAAGGCTATCCACGAGTATATGGTTTGTCATGGGGCTTTGTAGCTCATTCTGATAGTCGATTTGATCCAGAACTCTTAACTCAATATGTTCGAGCTTATCAGAATATCCAACCACTCACTATCGGTGAAATTTGGGCGATCGCAATTAGTTTGCGTGTAATTTTAGTTGAAAATTTAAGACGCTTAAGTGTACTTATAGTTAATTCCTCTAAATCACGTCAAGCCGCAGATCTCATAGCAGATGATCTATTAGGAACAGATAAAGAAGCAGCTAAACATGCTGAGGATTTTTTACAAAGTATAGAATCGAAGCATCTACGAGAATCTTTCTTGGTGCAACTCTTGCAACGTTTACGCTACCAAGACTCTGCTGTAACTCCCGCTCTACAGTGGGTTAATAAAAAACTTGTTGAAATGAATTTAACTACTGATGAGTTAGTACTAATTGAACATAACGGTCAATCGTCAGCAAATCTCACTGTACGAAACATTATTACCAGTATGAGATCTATCTCTGCTTTCGATTGGCGTAAGTTTTTTGAATCGGTAAGCTTGGTTAATGAAATTTTAAATGCAAGTCCAACCTTTGCAGTAATTGATTTTACAACTCAAGACCAATATCTCCATGCTTTAGAGGAATTAGCTAAAGGTTCTAAATATACAGAAATTGATATCGCCAAATTAATAATTTCCAAGATAGAAGCTCAAAAGAACAAAGCCGTAAATCAAGATAGGGAGCTTGATCCAGGTTATTACTTGATTTATAAAGGTAGAAAAACTATAGAGAAAGAAATCGAGTTTAAACCTTCTATTATTAAGCAATTAAAAGAATTTTATATCAATCACGCCAAGATTGGTTACAGTGGAACCATATTATCACTTAGTCTTGCTATAGTAATTTTTTCTTTCAGTATTAATTATGAGAATAATGTTCCAACTTGGGCTCTCTGGGCATTTGCTATAGTTGGATTTTTTCCAGCATCAGATATAGTTATCGCTTTAATCAATAAATCAGTTGCGATGATTATTGGACCACAACATTTACCATTAATCAAATTTCAAGAAGGAATTCCGAAAGCTTTACGAACCTTTGTAGTGATACCTAGTTTACTTATAAATGAATCCATTATTGAAGATCAACTCCAACAATTAGAAGTACATTATCTCTCCAATCCTGATGAACAGGTACATTTTGCGATACTTTCAGACTGGAAAGACTCCAGCAATCAGACCAATCCAGAGGATTGCAAATTACTTAAATTAGCGAAAGAAGGAATAGAGAAGTTGAATGAGCGATATAGCAACCAAGTAGGCTCAAAACGATTTTTTATTTTCCACAGAAAACAACTATGGAACGAAAAAGAAAATAAATGGATGGGTTGGGAGCGCAAAAGAGGAAAGCTTCATGAGTTTAATTTACTGATGCGTGGTGCCAAAGATACAAGTTATATACTCTCAAATGAAGAAAAAAATCAAGTTCCGCAAAATATAAAATATGTAATCACCTTAGATGAAAATACTAGGATGCCAATGGGCATGGTCAAGCAATTAGTAGGAACTATGGCACATCCATTAAATCAAGCTCGCTTAGATCCAGATTCTAAGCGAGTTATAGAAGGTTATGGAATATTACAGCCTCGTGTTTTAGCTTCTCTACCTTCCAGAAATAATACTTCAAACTTCCAAAAACTTTTCTCTGGACCTTGTGGAATTGATCCTTATACTTTTACCAGCTCTGATATTTATCAAGATTTATTTAGAGAAGGTACATATACAGGTAAAGGAATTTATGATTTAGATATTTTTGAAGCAGCATTAGGGAACCGAATCCCCGAGAATTCCCTTCTTAGCCATGATCTATTTGAAGGAACTTTTGCAAGATGTGGCTTTGTCAGTGATCTTGATTTGTTTGAGGATTTTCCTTCTAATACAGAAGTAGCTGCTGCTAGATCGCATCGTTGGGTTAGAGGGGACTGGCAATTACTTCCGTGGATTTTTGGTAAGAGAAGTAAAACAGTTCCTTTTATTGGTCGCTGGAAAATGCTTGATAATTTAAGACGTTCATTATCGGCTCCTGCAATGATTTTCACTTTAATCTTAGGATGGTTTTTACCACAGGCACCTCATGTTTATTGGACTTCATTTATAGTAACAGCTATTGCATTTCCGTTATTTTTACCTTTCATTTCTGGATTTTTAGTTTATCCACTTCGCAAGAGATTTAATCGCACTCGAACTGACCTTAATTATGAATTCTCACTAGGCTTAGGACAAACAGTCTGTATACTTGCATTACTACTACATCATGCTTTATTAATGTGTGATGCAATCATTCGCACCCTCTATAGGCTATTTATATCTAAACGTAAACTCTTACAATGGGTGAGCCAGACCCAAGAACAAATCGGCTCGAATCTTGCACCACAGTATTTTCTTAGAAAACATAGAATCTCTATCCTCGTTGCATTTCCCGTGGGAGTTCTATTGGTTACTTCCCCGATAGATAGTCTTACCAAAATTTTTGCGACACCTTTTATTCTCACTTGGATTTTATCCCCAGTGATAGCTCACTTTATAAGCTTGCCTCCTGAAACTGATCCCATTGAGCTTTTAAATCTTGAAGAAAGTAAGAAAATGCGTTTAACAGCCAGGCGTACTTGGAGATTTTTTACTAGCTTTGTCACTGAAGAAGATAATTATTTACCGCCTGATAATTTCCAGGAAATTCCAGATCCAGTAATAGCTCATCGCAGCTCACCAACTAATTTTGGTTTATATTTACTCTCAATATTAACAGCATATGATTTTGGTTGGATTGGTATCAAAGATACAATACATAAATTAGAGCAAACTCTAAATGTTTTAGAAGAATTACCTCGCTATAATGGACATTTTTTTAATTGGTATGATACAACAACTAAACAACCTTTAAACCCTCATTATATTTCTTCTGTAGATAGCGGAAATCTTGCAGGTTACTTATTAGTGGTTACTCAAACCTGCCAAGAACTATTAGAATCTCCAATCTCTATCTTTAATAGGATAGAAGGTGTTCAAGACTCTATTAGACTTCTTAAACAGTCTCTATTAGATATCCGTGATAAAAGACGAACTCTAACTGTAGATCTAGGACAATTAAAGCTTGCTATAAAACATTTAGAAGAACTTTTGGAAGATCTATCGCAGTCTTCTCCAACTCGTTGTATTGCAGAATGGCATTCGGTGCAAATAGCTTCTAATACTTTAATGGATATTAGTAAAACTTTTGTTCAAGAACTAGGTAAAGCTAATATTGGTGAGGTTTTATTTTGGTCAATCCAAATTCATGAAACTGTTAGAAGTCATACCAGAGATTATGAAGAACTTTTCCCAGAGCTTAAGACATCAATTAAAGTTAAAACAAATTCAAGTATTCAAACAGAAGAACAAGAGCTAAAGAATGAAGAAATCTTACAAGCTCCTTTATTTGAGTATAAGGCTTTCTTGAATGGTTTAACTAGTATCGCTAACTCATGTCAAAAATTATTCAATGAAATGGATTTCAAATTTCTATTCGACTCTACACGCAAACTTTTTTATATTGGTTTTAATGCTAGTGACAATATCTATGATAATTCTTTTTATGACATGCTTGCGTCAGAAGCAAGGCTTACTAGCTTTGTTGCTATTGCGAAAGGTGAAGTCCCTGTCAAGCATTGGTTCTTATTGAGTAGAGCCTTAACACCTATTGATGATGAAGCAGCCTTACTATCTTGGTCAGGCTCAATGTTTGAATATTTGATGCCATCATTAGTAATGTATACTCCCCGCCAAAGCTTGCTAGATAGGACTTGTCGCTTAATTATCAAGAAACAAATTGAATATGGTAAACAACGAAATGTACCATGGGGTATTTCAGAATCAGCTTATAATATTCGTGACTTGAACTTTACTTATCAATATTCAAGCTTTGGAGTTCCTGGACTCGGTTTGAAGAGAGGCATTGGACAAAACTTAGTAATTTCACCATATTCAGTAGCTCTGGCAGCAATGTACTATCCAAAACTAGCTCTCGAGAATTTTAAGGCACTAGAAAACTTAAAACTTCTAGGGAAGTATGGTTTTTATGAAGCTGTAGATTTTACAGCAAGTAGGCTCCCTGAGAATAAAAAATCAGTAATAGTACAAAATTATATGGCTCATCACCAGGGCATGTCTCTGGTAGCTCTTGCAAACGTAATATTCAATGGAATTATGCGACATCGTTTCCATAATATCCCTGAGATTCGCGCGACTGAGCTGCTCTTACAAGAACGTACTCCACATATGATTAGTAGTGTTAAGCCACACATAGATCAAATGGAGATTAATGACATAAGGAATTTAACACAACCAATTATAAGACGCTTTAATCTTCCACATCATTCAATACCCACTACCCATTTCCTTTCTAATGGGCATTACACGGTAATGCTTAGCTCAGCAGGTTCTGGATATAGTAAATGGAAGGATATGGCGATAACTCGCTGGCGCGAAGATCCTACTAGTGATGTATGGGGAAGCTATATTTTCTTACATGATACTGATAGCAAGGAGACTTGGTCTATGGGGTATCAACCATCTGGGGTTAAACCAGATGAATATCAAGTTAACTTTACAGAAGATATGGCAAGAATATTTCGTGAAGATGGAGATATTTGTAGTCATCTAAAAATAGTCGTTTCAGCAGAAGACAATGCAGAAATTAGACATTTAACAATTAAAAACAATGGGCTGAAAACCAAGGAAATAGAAATAACTTCTTATAGTGAAATTGTTCTTGCTCCTCAGGGTGCCGATTTAATGCATCCAGCCTTCTCTAATCTTTTTATACAAACTGAATATATACCTAAAACAACTACACTTATTGCGAGTCGTCGTCCACGATCTGCAAATGAAACAGTAGTATGGCTCGCACATGTGATAGCCATTGAAGGAGAGAATAATTCTATTGTTGAATATGAAACGGATAGGTCACGCTTCCTTGGACGCGGGCATTCAATTAGGAATGCTGTTTCAATAATAGAAGGACAACCGCTCTCTAATACAGTTGGAGCAGTACTAGATCCCATAGTTAGTTTACGAACGCGTATCAAGATTGCCCCAGGTGGCACTAAACATGTTTCTTTCTCAACTGTAGTTAGTAATTCTCGCGAAGAGATTATTAATCTTGCAGATAAATATTATGATTCTGCTATATTTGAACGAGCTTCGGCCTTAGCTTGGACTCATACACAAGCTCAACTTCATTATTTAGGTTTAGATGAAGGTGAAGCTAATCTCTTTCAGCAACTTGCAAACAATCTAGTTTATGCCAGTGCAGCAACACGTTCTTCTAGTAATATACTGAAACGTAATACTCTGAATGTCTCAGGACTTTGGTCTCATAATATTTCTGGTGATTATCCAATTCTATTAGTTTATATAAACAGCATTGATGATCAATCATTAGTTAAACAACTTTTACGCGCCCATGAATACTGGCGCCTTAAACGATTTGCTGTTGATTTAGTTTTTATCAATGAAAGGAATACTTCTTATATTCAAGATCTTCAAACACTTCTAGAGAGCATGGTGAGAGCTAATATGCAAGCTGTAGATAGAGAGACTAACTTTGGTAATACTTTTGTTTTAAGAGCAGATCTTCTAAGTCCAATAGAGAAAGATCTTCTTAGTACCGTTGCCAGAATAACTCTATCTTCTAAAGAAGGAAATCTTTCTGATCAATTACGCAGAATCAAGCATGGCTTCCATAAACTGGTACATGAGCCTAAGGATCATATGATTGAGAACCATCATATTCGTAATAGTTGGTCACTGACTGCGCCCCAATTAGAATGCTTCAACGGACTTGGAGGCTTCACAGAAGAAGGAAAAGAGTATGCAATTATTCTCAACAAATTACAATATACTCCAGCACCTTGGATTAACGTTATTGCTAATGATCAAATTGGATTTCTAGTTTCAGAATCTGGTTCAAGTTATACCTGGTCATTAAATAGTAGAGAAAATCAATTAACGCCTTGGTCTAATGACCCAGTTCTAGATCCAAGTGGGGAGGTTTTCTATATAAAGGATGAGGAAACGAACGAGTTTTGGAGTCCAACAGCTCTACCCATCCGCATTGAGAATACGACATATATTACAAGGCATGGTCAAGGTTATAGTAGTTTTGAACATTTCTCACATGGTATAGAAAGTAAACTGACTCAATATGTAAGTGAAAGTGATCCTATCAAAATCTCCAGACTAAAGCTTACTAATCGTTCTAATAAAGTTAGACACCTTTCTATAACTGCTTACATTGAATGGGTTCTAGGGTCTTCTCGATCAACAAATGCACCCTTTATTATTACTGAGTTAGATAAAGAAACAGGTACAATGCTTGCTTACAATTCTTGGAATAGAGATTTTGGTAAGAGAGTTGCTTTTGCTGATTTCCATGGGCAGCAAGAAACTTGGACAGCAGATAGAACAGAGTTTATTGGACGCAATGGTACATTAAAACGTCCAGCTGCGCTCATTAGAAACCATCCTCTAAGCGGTAATTTTGGTGCTGGATTTGACCCATGTACCGCTCAAAGTCTTAGCATAGAACTCTCACCTAACAAAAGTATAGAATTAGTTTTCTTCTTAGGTCAGGCTGAAGATAAATCAGCAGCTATCGAACTTATCCAAGCATATAGAAAAGCAGATTTAGATGCTGAACTTGATAAAGTAAAAAATAATTGGGATAAAATACTTAATAAAGTACAAGTCAAAACTCCAGATAGAGAAACTGACTTAATGTTAAATAGATGGCTTCTATATCAGACTTTAACATGCCGTTATTTAGCACGTACTGCCTTCTATCAAGCTGGTGGAGCTTATGGCTTCCGTGATCAGCTACAGGATGTAATGGCATTGACGGTTTCAAGACCAGATATAACTCGAACACAGATACTTAATGCTGCTCGTCATCAGTTCCTGGAGGGTGATGTTCAACATTGGTGGCATCCTCCTTTCGATAAAGGTGTGCGTACCAAATGTTCAGATGACTTACTATGGCTTCCATATGTAGTACATCACTATATAAAAACAACCGGTGATATTGCTATTCTTGACGAAGAAGTTTCGTTTCTTGAGGGACCTGAACTTAAACCGGAAGAAGAAAGTTCCTACTACGAACCAATACATTCAGCACAAACAGCATCGATCTTTGAGCATTGCAAAAGAGCTTTAGAAAGAAGTCTAAAAGTTGGTGCCCATGGCTTACCATTAATAGGTAGCTGTGATTGGAATGATGGCATGAACATGGTTGGACACAAGGGTCTTGGGGAGAGTGTTTGGCTAGGTTGGTTCCTGTATACTACATTAATAGATTTCTCTAGTTTAATTCAAAAATTAAATATCAATCATGATACATCCAAGTGGATTGACCATGCTAATCATCTTAAACAAGCTTTAGAATCAGAAGCATGGGATGGCACTTGGTATAAGCGTGCTTTCTTTGATGATGGCACACCATTAGGCTCTGCATCTAATACTGAATGTAGAATTGACTCTATCGCACAATCCTGGAGCGTCATCTCCCAAGCAGCAGACAAAGCCAGAGCTACTAAAGCAATGGAATCTGTTGAGAAATATTTGATTAAACCAGGTGATAACATGATGCTGCTCTTCACTCCACCATTTGATAAAACTGAATTAGATCCTGGATATATTAAAGGTTATCTACCAGGTATTAGAGAAAACGGTAGCCAGTACACGCACGCAGCTATATGGAATGTAATAGCTTACGCGATGTTAGGTAATGGTAATAAAACTTATGAAAGCTTCAGCATGCTAAATCCGATTAATCATACTAATACTCGTTCAGGAGTGCATAAATATAAGATTGAACCATATGTAATTGCTGCTGATATTTATTCAGAACCACCACATCAGGGTAGAGGTGGTTGGAGCTGGTATACAGGCTCCTCTGGATGGATGTATAGAGCTGGTATAGAATGGCTTCTAGGATTGACTTTGGTAGAAGGAAACCTCTTAAAAATTAATCCTAGTATTCCTGAATACTGGCATGAATTTACTATTTACTATCAACATGAATCTACTAGCTACGAAATTCATGTTATTAATCAACATCATTCATCTAATTCTATTCAAGAAATAGAAGGGATTCCACTAATCGATGATGGCAAAGAACATGTAATAAAAATTGTTATTTAATTTCCTAATTTTCCATAATTCCTTAAAATGGCGTTAAATCAGCATAATTACCTGTCCAAAAATATTAATATTCAAATCGTTCGTACTCTAATGATTAGTGGTATAATAATTATAGAGAATTTTTAAGCAAAAGGAGAATATTAATCATGAATAAAGATACATTAGAAGGAAACGCTAAAGTATTCACGGGTCAAATAAAAAAACAATGGGCTAAGCTCACTGATAATGACCTAGAGTACATTAAAGGACGATTGGACTTACTAGTAGGGAAAGTTCAAGAACGTTACGGAATAGCCAAAGAAGAAGCATCAGAACAAGTGCAAGAATGGGCTGACAAAATAAAGAGAGGTCTAAATGCTTAGATTAGCAATTACCTTTTTTATAATATCAATTATTGCAGCCTTCTTCGGATTTAGCGGAGTAGCAGCAGCAACATCTGATATCTCGGTCTTTCTTTTCTGGCTATTTTTAATAATGTTTCTTGCAACCCTAATTTTTGGACTTTTAAGTGGTAAAACACCCAAAGTTTAAGAATTTACATAAACATAAATAAGGAGTCAAAAATGAAAAAAATAAATACTAGACTTACTGCACTTGCAGTATTGACTACAGTTGTAATAAACACAAGTCAAGCTGCGACTACGACAACAGAATACTCATATACTAAAGAAGCTCGTGATGGTTCTGTCACTAGTAAGACTATGGTAGTTAGTGAAAGAAAAACTGATAAGGAGATTCTTAAACTACTTGATGCCAAAATCGATGGTTACCCAGCCTTAGATGATGATGTTTCATTCACAGTGGATGATGGTATCGTTGCCCTTAAAGGAACAGTGGACAATACCAGCGAAAGAGATCATGCAGGCTTAATAGCCGAATCAATACCTGGTGTTATGAGAGTAGATAATTTAATTAACTTAGAATAAACTCTAAAAGGAGAAAAAAATGAACAAAAATACAATAATTACTATTTTATCAATCGTAATAGTAGTCTTAGCTATTGCACTTTTCAATAATTACCAAGACGATCAAAGATACCATTATGAAGTATCTCAAACCATTGAGAAGATGAAACATGACCTAAAAGTAATGGGTAATAAAATCGAAAATAAAGCTAATCAAGTTAAAGAGGATTTAAAGAATTAGATTATTACCGTAAGACTTCAGTCATAACCTGAGCTTAACTTATATCAGTTTGAATAGATAATAATGGAAGCTCAATATGACTGAGAGAGATGTTAAATGGCGACCATATCAGCCACCACCCGTAATTCTAAACCAACCTAAAGATCAGGCTGGTAGTACAAGTCCTAAGATACCTGATGCTCCTCTTCCTCCTAAATACCCAGTTAATTTAGCTCATTCCCTCTCTGGATCAATAATTCCAGTAAGGCAATCTAGCTCTGGAAACGGGCCTGTAACTGTAGATCAAAACCATAAAATATCCTTCAGTAATAGTGAGATAAAAGATCCTGTGAAAGATCATGATACAAACTACTATCGAGTTACTATAAAAGATCAAGCTGGCAAAGAAAAAAATCTACTCATAGGTAAAGAAGGAACTAAAGCTCAAGGTTTTGCACTGCAAAAAGTAGCTGCTGCTCCTCTTCCTCCTTCTATTAATCTTAATCCTAGGAGTACACAAGTTAATACAGAAAAAACTCCAGTCCAATACACTGCTCATAAATTAGAAAACGCTCAACACTTTTACGATGATATGAAGAAGCTACGCTTTGATAGCACTGGAGCTAAGTATCTAGGACTAGTTGGGAAACAGGGCAATCAATATGAAAAGTTTCAGCTCCCCAATGGAAAAAATGCTTATATAGGTAACGATCCCAAGAATAAAAATTATGGCTACCAAGAGGGTGAAGACGTAAAGAAAATCGCAGAACATACTACAACTCAATTAAAGAATCAAATTCCTAAGGAAGTAATTGCTAAAAGAGAGGAAGCCAAAACTCAAAAAGATCTTGCTCAATTAAAAGAAGAATATCTGAAAGATCCACAAGTCCAAAAACAATATAAGCTAATGCAGACAGCAAATATGGGTTATAAAATGCTTAAAGAATTAGGTGGGTTAGTTACAGATCCAAACAATGTAGAACAAATAATGAACCCTGAAAAGCCTGCTCTCACAAAAGAACAAGCTCTAAGAAAATTAGGAGAGGAAATTGCCATAGATCCAAATCGAGCCTTGGCAGGTTTATTACACCACATAGAAACTGATAAGAAATCAGCAAGCCCTGATGCTGTAGCATATGCAAAAGACTTAATAGATTATCATCATACACCACTGGACACTCGTGAGCAGCAGTCACTTCAAAAAAATGTTGATCGTCTTATGAAACTAGATCCAGCAATACTTAAAGCAAAATTTCCTGAATACTATGAAGCCCAACAAAATTGGAAGGTCCGTCTAGAACGAGGCGGCGAGTTTACAGCCTTAGATAAAAGTGGACCTGATGGAATGCTCTTCTATAATTTACAATTTAATAAGGTATGTATTAAAGCAAGGTTATTTAGTAGCTAAGATTTTATTGAAGTTAGTCCATTGTCACGCAGCGGCTGTAAGAGATGCAACATATACTCCACTTGTTTGTTGCAATGAAGATTTAACATGACTTAAGGCTTCATGAATTGGTGTCGGGAATTCAAGATCGGAGCTAATACCTGATTGAATAACAGTACAATGTAATCCTTTTAAATTATTATTCTTAGAATTAACTAAATCACCAATTTTATATGATTGTCCAGCTTCAGTATGAACTTCTTGATTAAAATCTAAAATCAACTTATTAATTCTATCCTCAACAAGTTCTTTATTTGCAATCTGATCCAATAATAAATAAAACTTACCAGGTCCTGCAGAAAATATTTCAGCATTTTTCAACTCCTGAATCTGATATAAAGCTTGGGTAAACTCTCGTTGATAGTGGTCAGCAACTTCTTGACCTAAAATATCATTAATCGCAGATAAATTCATTAAATCAATGCCCATTAGTCCGTGATGTTTTCTTGGAATAAAGCTTTGCGCTAAAGCTGCAACATCTGGCACTCCACTTGCATGATTAAACACACTATGTAATTGGTATTCAATTAGATAATCTGGATTATTCTGCTGCCCGGGATCAAACTTACCTAGAACTTGATGCTCCGCTGCTATCGCAGTTTGCTGAGGATTAAATTCTGAATATTTCAATGTAAGCTTATCTATTATTCTAGCTAAGCGACTAACATCAGCAGCATAATTTTTACCTTGGTCAAACATTGCAGGGACTTTTGCTTTATCACCTGAATCTTTCTGTGTGATATCAGTTAAATTTAATTCTGGTGTATTAAGCGAACGCAAGAATAAACCTAATCCTAAACCTGCTGACTTACCTTTAAGATGCTCATGGAAACCCAATCCCATCTCATTAATAAACTCATGGATACCTTCCATTGCAGAAACAACTGTTTCTCTAACTCGATTCTCATCAGTAGGAATTGTAAAAATAGTTTCATCGCCACCATAACCACTCTTCTGAATCTGCTCCCCAATACCTGGCAAGGTTTCCTTAAAAGCAATATCAACTCTATGCATCATTGCTCTAGTTGTCCAATCAGTCAGGCTGTTTGCTGCCTTTTCTCTAATTAGTTTAGTTATTCTCTCAATATCAGTAAGATTAATTATTCGATTTAACCTAGTAGCCCTAAAATTAACTAACTCAGTTTCAACTTTCGCTAATTCTTCATTAGTGATTCCTAATTTATTCCATAGTTCATTAGTAAAGCCAATCTCACCATTCGTAGAATTATTCATTATGTCCGCTAAAAGTAGTCTTTCAAAAAAACAATTAGTACCACCTACATTCGCCACATCTCCAAACATTAGAGACATAGGCTTACCAGTACTAAGAGCATAGGCATGAGCTAAAGCAATTTTAATAGGTGCATTAAACTTACTTGGTAAGCCAGTTAGTCCATGAGAAGACAATTCTGTTGCAAAAATTTGAGGGTTAATTTTCAAGCCAAGATCCTCTGTGATTCGCTTGAGTAATTCTTTCTCTCCAAGGAAACGTCCTTCTTTCTTCCAGATATCCAAGATTAATTTATAACTAGCTTCAATTTCAGAGCTAGTTAGCTTCGTTGCGTGTATATTCTTTCCTTTAATTTCTTGTCCTTTAGAAAGTTTGATACAAGCATTAATTGTTTGAAATAAAATCATTAAAGCTTGAGGATGGAATACATTTGCTAAGCCTATAATGTCAAACTCAGTAGTTGTTTTTAATACAGCTGTGACTTCTGAAGGAGTACCATCTACCCCATGCATTTGCCTTAAACGAGATTTACTATCTTCGCCAATCTCAGCTTTCTTCGCTCGATCTAGTTTCAGTAAAATTCCTCCTAAAATATCCCCTGGATTTTGGGCAGTTTGAGCTTTTCTTGCATATACATTAGGAACTCGCAGAAGAACTGATGATTTAGGCATATTTACTGGTATTTTGGATGATTTCATAGCAATGCGTGTTATTACAACTCTTCTTACATTACAAATTTAACCCCTAATTGATGATAATTGAGAAAACCCTTTATATTATTGAAGAATTTATAGGTGTTTTTACTTCACACTCGCTTTAAGTGCCTTGATCAAATCTTGCTTAGAAGTTTTCTTCGCTAAGGATCAACATTACGTTTCGGAGGATGTAGGAATGAAGGAAAACAGAAGCTGTTTAATTCATCTCTTGAAAGCATTCATTGCATCTTGTATTGCCTGGCAACGAATTTTATCTTCGGGGTGACTAGAGTTGTATTTTTTATCTATTTCATATTCTTCACGTTCTTTGTCAGAGGCAATTTTAGTCAAATAAAGATTTTCTATTAAAGCCGCGACTTTAAACATTTCCAGCACATCATCCTCAACTAAGGGATCATATGTTTTATATAAATAAGCTATTGCTAGTTTATCAGCCTGTAATTCCTTTGCATGAGAATAAGCTTGAACATGAAAAGAACTTTTTCGATCTTTACGTGAGCCATAAAGAATATTCAAGAAATCATATAGATCCCCTAACTCCGAATGAGAGATTTCATGTGCAAGAACAAAAGCCTTTCCTTGCTTAGTTTTCATGAGTTTGAGGAATTCTTCCGAAAAACATATTTTCCTGCCAAGATGAATCTCTGCCAATGGTTGAAACTTATCACCCTTATCATCAAGTGGAATTATTACCAAGGTATAATTCCGGCTTTCCAAATGATTAGCTTTGATGATCTCATCCAAGATTGCACGTAATTGCCTATGCTCTGAATTCTTGAAATCAATTTCATCGCAGGATATTATTGCTCTATAGTTATCAAGCCATCTAATACCAAATCCATAAACAGAATTTAGAAAAACAAAAACAAGTACAGAAATAATCAATAAATAGAGTCTATTGATTTTCAGCATTCAAATCAGTCCTTAAATTTTCTTGCAATTGCTCTTTAACATCTTCTGGTAAATCTTCATATGCAATATCGTGATCTAGCTTGCCTTTATACATCCAATTCATTATTTGATAAACTCGTCCCTGTCTCTCTTCCATTGCTTGCATTACGATTTCAGCTGTATGTTTTTTGACATAATTTGCTTGATATTGATCATTATTATTCAAAACAGAAATAACAAAGAATGAGAAAAAAGTAATGAATGCCATAATTCCTATACCCTGCCAAATGGAATTTGCTATTTTTGTTGTTTTCGCAAAAGATTCTCTTACTCTAATATCAAAATAGACAATCTGTAGAATATTGATAAATACCAGTGATAAAGGAGTTACTATTAAAAACAGGAAATGCTCAAATTTGAAACCTTCTACCACGTAAGAAATTACTAAGTAAGTATTTTCCATCTTAAACAAGCCAAGAGGTGTATTAAAAATATTAATTACTATCATTACATAGAACAACATCAAAATCACACTACTCAAGGGAACTCGACGTATAAAATCTGAAACATTACCTTCAACAGGTTTGTATAAGTACGTCGCATAGGGTAAATAAACAAGTTTGGCAAATCTAGCAGCAATGGTAATAACCAAATAGATCACAGCTATACTTGAGCAAATCAGAGCGGGAATAGTTCCCAAGAAAGAAAAAGTTATTGAAACAAATAAAGCAATAAGGAAATCCCAAGAAAAAGCGTTTAATAAAACTTGATAATAGGTTGAAAAGAATGTACCTAACATAGATGGTGGCTTTTCACTTGGACGACTATATTTATGAAAAACTTTTGCTTCAACGACGCCACCACTAATGATGGGGGCGAAAGCTATTGTTAAGGCAAGAGGAAGGGACATCACTATCATTATTGGTTTAGTTTCAGGAATACACGATTGCAAAAATGACAACAAACCAACTTCAAGAATTATGAAAAAAATTAATATGATCATAGTAATAATCATTATTAGTGGAATCAAAATTAAATTGAAAAGCATCCTATAGCCACCAATCTCTAATAGTGACAGAGGATATTTTGATATAAACTTAATACAAATTTTTAGTAGATTTATGAGGCTGTAGTCTTTGTAGTCTATTTCCATAAGTAGATGCTCAAAGATATAGTACCCACAATTCAAGCAACTATCACAAAGCTCAGTATAACAAGCAAGTAAAACTACCTAAAAAACTATTAATTTACTCCTTATATATTCAAAATTGCTTCTTGAATCCTCTCACGTAATTCCTCGACGATTTTTTGGATAGTAGTAGATGGATCTACTTCATACGACACGAGGAAAGGACGCAGATCCACTGGCTCCAATAATCTAACGAATACTTCACGCTTACCAAATAGCGGTGGGCGTTTCTTATCAAAGACCACTCTTTCAAGCTTAAGTACAGTTTCAGCTAAACGTTCTTGTGATGGATTAAACTCAATATATTGTGGCTGCCAGGCGGCCATCTGGATTGTATTCTTTAAGAGTTTCAGATCATTCTTAAATTGCTCTTGTGTTTCTGTAGTAAAAAACTTCTTCTTACTTATTTGTTCTCGGAGGAAAAAAATCATCTTCTGGGCACGACTAAAAAGATCTCCATGAGACTTAATAGGATCGTTATATTTCTTTTCAATCTCAGAAATAATCTCAGCCCTTGTCTTTTGTAATTGCTCAACAAGGACATCAACTTCCTTGATTTCCACTTCAGTATCATTGGCCGCTAGGGTAGTTGCTCTAAGTTTATTCATTATACGATAAAGCTCTTCTCTCATCCCTACAAAGCTACTGCGCATAGAAAGATGCTGTTCCATTCTTATTATTCTGTTTCTTAAAATAGTCCCAATGTTTTTTTGGTAACGATATTTAATAGCCACTGGCAATACACAGACAGTCCTATCAGCAGATTGAGATTGGATTTCTTTAAGAGCATCCATTCCGATATGAGCTAGACCTGTTTTAAATGGTTGAACAACATCATTTAAATTATATATTTCGCCTTCTGGAAATATGACGAGTATCTCCTTGCCGTTTTTAACCGTATCAATCGCATATCTTATGGACTGATGATCTTGAGCCCCCCTTTCTACTGAGAATGATCCAATATATTGTAAACACCAACGTGCAATCCCAAACCATTCCTTATAGATCTCGGAATTAGCCATGAAAGTAAATCTACGACCAGAACGCCTTGAGATCTCCATACATACTCTCGGATCTAATTCATCAGAATGATTTGCTATTAAGATCAAACTAGTTTGGGGTGGAATAGAACTAAGAGTTTGAATTTCCGAAGGATTAATATTAAGTTTGACCTTAGTTAACAACTCAAGAAAGTTCAGCTGCTGCCATATCCAAATAAATAAACTATTGTGCTTAGCAGGATAAAATTTCATTTTACTTATTATTGTACCTATTATTACACTAATGTTGGTAACTACTCACCTATTTTAATAATATTTTCTATTAAAAATCCTTCAAACCAGGATGGGGATCGGTTCCGCCGCTTTGCGGCGTTTGCGCTGCGCGAGGCTGAATGAAAAAAATTAATTAGAATATTGCCCTTCAAAGTTCAGTATGTATTTTTTTCCTTGTCCAACTTGGCTTTTCATATATATTGCCACGTCCAAGTTTTTTTGAGCTGCCACATATTCTTCTTTAATTTCAACAGCACGTTTAAAATCACTAATAGCATTATCCAAATCTTCAACTGAACCTTTGTTTACATAACTCTTCACATATATGAGACCTCTGTCGTAATAAGCAGTGGCGTATCGTGGAAATATTCCTATGGCTTGATTAAGTAAACGATTACTTTCCACAAGATTGTTTTCCGTAGAGTAAAGTACAGCTCTGTCTTTCATAGCAATATAATTTGTAGGGTAAATAATCAAAGCTTTATCTAAGATAGTTTTTGCTTCTTGAGTTCTGCCTTGAGTTACTAAGTAGGCAGCTATTGTAGCCATATGTATGGATTTGATTGCTGCTGGATCCTCGAAGCTATTTTCAGCATCTGATATTCTCTTTTTATTGTTTATAACCACTGTTCTATACTCTGAAAGACTCACTGGATCTGCAAAGGGGTGATCCATATTTGTTTCCCAATAGAAAAGTTTGGGTTCGTCTTGAGTAGTAATACGAAGCATTTCATGATCCATTGCTGAATTAGTATGAACTTCAATCAATGATACTGGTACTTTAATTTCTAGTGCTTTAAATATCTCAAGATATAGCAGTGAAGCTGTACTGCAATCAAAATATTTATTTTTAAAAATATCACTTACCAAATAGATATTTTCACCAGTGCCTCGATAACCTTCAGCGAATAAGGTATAACCAATAGTCCAGAAAAGCTCCAAAGCTTCTTGCTGTTTGTATTCAGCTTTGCCTAATAAGTTTTTCTTTGCTAATTTAGGTTTAATTTTAGAAACCAAATTATCAAACGCTATCTGTGAAGTTTGAATATTTATAGTTGTTCCTACTAATTCTTTTTCTAGATCTAATAGACCGCTGCTTGCACTACTGCTATTGATACCCACACTACAAAGAAACAAAGCACTAATAAGGGAAACTAAGAAGTTTTTGAACTTTAGTCGCATAGCAAGTAATTTTAACTTAGCTGGGAGGCATCTAAATGAGGTTAAATCTTTACTCGTTGTTTTTTATGTTGTTTTTACGCCGCCGATTTGAAGAATTTCCAATAGAAACTATTATTTAGAGGGGTGAGTAGTTGCTAATATTGCTATATAAACTAAATTTAATTTCAATACAAATCTTTTTAGTTATAATTATTTATATACCAATGAAATTGGAAATATAATAGATAGATACAAGGAGAACATACTATGACATTAGAAATTGAAAAAGAACTTATGAAGGACCATAAAAAAATCAGCCAATTGATGATAAAAATAGAAAGCATATTAGAAAAGAAATCTAAGGGTGATAAAGAAGTATTATTTAACGAGTTAAATGAAGAATTGACAGCTCACAGTAAGGCAGAGGAGAAAACATTCTATGAGAATCTAAACGTTGAAGAAGAAGAAGAAGGTGAAATGTTCGAGAAAAGCGAAACAATACTTGATGATGATGATGGTCAAAGAATTAAAGATGACTTTCTTGAGAAGAAAGAAAAAATTATTGCTAGCTTGTAAAATTAGCCTGAAATTATTCCCAACAATCCCATATTTGTTATAATCTACTCATTAATTTCCATCCAACTTCTAATCCTTTATGGGAGATTTTAACTAATGCGTAAGAATGTATCAGCCGGAACTTATGGAGATCAAATTGGTTTTTCTAGAGCAGTTCGTATCGGTAATATTGTATCTGTGGCAGGTACTGCGCCCATTAGTAAAGATGGTCTCACTCTTCACCAAGGAGATGCTTATAAGCAAACTAAGTTATGTTTTCAAATTGCCCAAGAAGCCTTGGAAACAGTTGATGCCAACATAGGAGATACTATTCGCACTAGAATTATGCTCACTAATATTAACAACTGGAAAGAAGCTGCTAAAGCACATGCGGAAATTTTTCAAACTATCAAACCTGTTTGTACGTTCGTTGAAGTCAAAGGATTTATCAATCCAGAATGGCTAGTAGAAATTGAGATGGATTGTGTGACAACAGCTGCTGCGTGAGGGACTTGCTATAATCTACTCTGCTCCCCTATTTTTGCTTGAGGCAAGTAGGCTCAAATTTTTATCAAGGAGCATGATAGTAGCAGCTTAAAAGGAAACCTAATTCCCCCTAATTCCTTACCCCTTCACCTTGATTTAGCTGAAAAGCTGATG
>CAZELI010000036.1:0-18205 GCA_964512985.1 uncultured Gammaproteobacteria bacterium
TGACTGTTCACTTAATTCAACCTGTAGCGATGGAAGAGGGAATGAGATTCGCTATCCGTGAAGGTGGAAGAACAGTTGGTGCTGGTGTTGTAGCTAGTATCGTTGAATAATACGTCATCCTGAGGAAGCGAAGCGACCGTCAGGATCCACTAAAATATTCTAAAAAAGCCCCTCGAAAGAGGGGCTTTTTGTTTTATTGTCCAGTTTAGGCCGGGGGCAAACTGGACGTTTTTTGATTGATAATAATTAACCTTGAAGTATATAAAAACAAATTAAAAGAGTTTTTATAAAAATGATTAAATAAAGTAGTGGAAATTGCTAAAAAAGTGTCCACTTTGCCCCCGGCCTTAAGTGGACACTTTTCTAAAAACGTATGATACACATTTCTGATTTTCTCTAATTATATAATCGTGTGTATGAAAGCTGAGGAGTATAAATCAAAGAAGATTTCTAACGATTTAGTTTACTCTGCTCTCAGAAATGATATTGATCAGGATTATAACGATGATTTTTGGAAATTAGTTGCGCTGACTTTAGCATCCTTAGAATGTTCATTAGTACTGAAGTTTGTACAAGATGTAGGTGAACGAGAAATAAATTTTTACCTGACTTTACAGAAACATATTATAGGATTAGTATTGCTTTATATAGCAATAAAAATTTTGAAAAGAATTCATATGAAAAAATTAATAAGGAGAGAATATGACAAACCCAATGTCAATGCTCGTTGACTTAGTATTCCTTTGTTCCGTATTAGGGATTATTTGTTGGATAGGAGAGCGTAGTAGTTATTACACCAAAGAAGAACTTGAATTGATTCAACGATTGAAAGAAGGAAATATATCATTGAAATAGTTTGGACTGTTTGTGATCTTAAGCAGCATTTGTTGTCTTTGGTTTCACAATTTCAACTGTCTGAAATAAAGCATGTTTCAAATACCTTAAAGACTTAGCTTGTGTAAAGTTGGGAATACTGACCGATTGAGCAAGTGTAGAGATCCTTGAAAATAAACCCTCAAAAACTTTAAGCCAGTCACCTCTTGAGTTCTTAAGTTTACTGAGAAGAGCTGTAAGAGTAGCTTGAAGTTCTTTAACTGTGTCATCATTAATCTTTGTAGGATTGAGAATACTATTTAAATCTTGTAATAGAGCTTCTACTTTTTTATTTCCTGTCCGTGTCATATTCGTAGGTGATCTTAGTTCTGCGATAATAGGTTCTTGGTTTAATTTTTCTAACTTATGATTACCCTTAGTATATATTTTAGTTTTTGGGGAGAAAGGGGCTAGAAGTATAGAGAGTAATCGTCTCAGTTTACTAATATCAAAATCAGTAATTTGATCTTCTTCTAACTTTGCAAGTTTTTCACCGAAATCTTTAAAGAACGAATATAACGTAAGATGAGTATCTTCATGACTTGCTACTTTATTGTTAATAAAAGTTTTTAGGGTTTGAAATAGCTTTTCTAGGCGAGCAAGTCGTGTTTCTGTATAGTCTTTAAGGTCCTTTATTCGAGGAAGTTTATCATTGATAGTATTTGTAAAATAGTTTTTAATTCTACCTAAAGTTTCTGTTAATTCATTTTTAGCAGCCTGAGGTTTTATTTCTATCATGGTAAGATTCCTAAGCTCACCAGGAGTTCTTAGTGAGCTTAGTGCCAATTTAGCCTTTTGAGTATCTGCAGAATTATTACCGATAGAGGCTATTGCCTGATGAGTTAGAGTTAGGGCTTTCCTGATAAAGGCTACTATTGGAGTTAGAGCTTTGGGTTGAGTGATCAGTGAAAATGTTGAAGGTAACATCATTAAAATTGCATCTCGATTTTTAGGTGATGCTTCAATTGTGTAGTCTATAAGTTCAGAAAGTTTTGCTTTTAAATGTGACATTAAACTTTCATTCCTTATTGTAGATGTACTAACTTGAAACTGATTTAATAATTCTTGAATCCTATTGATTTCTTGCTTCGCATGTGGTGTCAATGCATTACCAGCTGGGGTTTGCTTCGTTACTGGTTTAGCTTTCGGAGTTTTTACTTCGTGAGTAATAGTGTTTACTGAAGTTATCAATGGTTCTTCAGTAGTAAATGATGTTTCCAGTATTTTCTGTCCCAGTTGGTGAATTCCTCTTAGTCGTTTAGGATCATTTTTTAAAGTTATTAATCCTTCCATTGTACGATATTGAATAACTTCTTTACCTTCACTTGCCTTACCTTGGCTTAAATAATTTATTGCTGAATGGAATGCTAATCTAATTAAAGCTATATTGTAAGAAGTGGCTTGCTGAGCTGCTTCTAAAGTTTGTTCTTTCATTCTTCTTAATTGCTCAACTTTTTCTTGAAGATTAACATAGGGTTTGTTTTCTAAAACTTCTCGAAGTAATTGTTCAATTGAAGTGATTGTAGAATGTGAAGTTGGAGTCGTGGTAGCTCTTAATGGGTGGCTAGTTTTTGGCAAAATTCTTGTTATGGTAGGAGTAGGAGTAGATTTATCATGTCCGATTGTTTTAGGTCTTTCGCTTTTAGAGAGTTTAGAGTTGAATGCGATTTCTGTCCTTACTGCTTCCTTTGGATCAATAATTTTGACCAGGTCAATAATAATATTCTGAGCCCTTCCTCGGACTCTTTGAAGAGTTGTATGTGCTTCTGGATCTTGTTCAATTTCTTTTTGTGTCTCTGCTGCTGCTGAATGTAGCTCTGCACATTGTCTGAGTTTTTTCAATACGGTTTCAAATCTACTAGAAATTTTTAGCATCAATTTTGGATCAAATTTTTCTGTAGCTATTTGTTTTTTTAACGGTACACTGGAATAAAGTTTCTCCATGAAACCTTCAACCTTTTTAAGAGCAGCTTGGAGACCACTAAAATCATAATATTCTTCTGGTATGTAAGATCCTGGATGATAAAGAACAGTTTTACCAGAAGATTCTTTAAGGTTTGTATCTAATACGTTTACAAGATCTTCTATGGTTGTAAGGTCTTTTATTACCGGATCTTCTGCTGAATCACTAGGTGCTAATTCTTTCTTAGTTTCTTTAACTCTTAGTAAATACTCTGTGCTTATTGATTCAGGTATATTATTACGTTTAGTAGTTGGAGTAAGTCTTGAAGGAGTATAGGTAAATGGCGAAGATCTAATTTGATGTCTTGTTCCTGTGGGATTTTTCATTTTGTACATATATAATAGTCTTACAATATGCGAAGTAACATAAGAAGAATAGCAGGAATTTACATAAAAAGGAAGACCCTTATTAAGTTAAGCTATTTTTTATATTTACAGGTCCTAAATAGACTAAAGAGAAGCTACAATTATCACTCCGTATGGCAACTAAGACTAAAAAGAAATTACAAAACCGCATCAGAATCAAGCTTAAGAGCTATGATGCTGCGAACCTTGATGCTTCTGCTAAGCAGATAGTTGAGGCCGCTGAGAGAACAGGCGCGCGTATCGCTGGTCCTATTCCTCTTCCTACTAATATCCGAAGATATTGCGTACTTAGATCACCACACGTAGACAAGAAGTCACGCGAACATTTTCAAATCAAAACTCACTCACGTTTAATTGACTTAGTAGATCCTACTCATGAGACTACAGTTGCACTTAAGGATTTAGATCTTCCAGCGGGTGTTGATATTTCAGTTAAAGTCTAGAATAAGTTATATTGCTACAATTTATACATGTCCAAAAAATTAGTATTAGTTCTAGTTTTAATAGCCTCTTTACCTGTTCACGCAGAATGGCAAGAAGGTCTCAAACAAACTAGCAGTATCATTCTAGGTATACCAAGTGGCTTTATTATAGGTGGTGTCAGAGGAGCTTCTAGCAAGGGCACTGAGTATGTTTCAGATCTTTCTGAGGATCTCGACAACCCTATAGCCAAGGTTATTGCTTACCCTACTGGTGCTATCGTCGGCGGTGTAGCTGGCTTGGTGACTGGTGCGACTAAAGGTATTGTGGATGCTTGTTACTATGGTATTAACGAACCCTTCTCCAGAGAAGGATTCAGCATAGAAGGTGATGGTTTCTTAGACTATGAACCTTATGATGTGGTTAATTACAAGGATGAGGTGTCTGATAAGGTAAACTAGTAACATTCCCCACCTGACACGCTCCCGTTACTCTTTCAACAAAATATTATTAAGCGGCTTTAGGATATTCTTTGCTAAATCTTATATCGTTTTCAGTAATACCATAATGTTTTCCGAGCTTAACAATCTGATCAATAGTATCAGCAAAATGATTTAAAGCAACGTGGAATGGAGTATGTATATCGTTTACAGTGACATCTTCATAGAAAGCTTGTGCAGGCACATTTGCAGAATCATAATATTTCATAATATTTACAGCAGCAGCTTGGAGGTCTCGATTTTGTGCTTTAGCCTCATCTTCTAAAGTGACTATTTCTTTTGCCTTTATATTGTCGCTTTTTCTTGGATTAGATATTTCTCTTAATTTTGCTCTTTTATCGTCATCGAGTAGAGGGAAATTACTCAATTCAAGGGGAGCTAAAACTTTAGTGTTGATTGCTGTTTTAAGCGCACCTATTGTCGTATTTGCTTCTTCACGTTTATTGGTTGCAAACTCTCTGAGAGTCGGAGCTTTAGCTTTGGTTGCTGTTAATGTTGCTGTCATATTTATTATCCTTTATTGAGTTCTATACAATAACATACATATAAAATAATTGCAATTATTCTATTAGGTTTATTTCAAACTTGCTATATTAGACCGTAACGTTCCCCACCTGACACGCTCCCGTTACTCTTTCAACAAAACACGCATACCATGCCAACTTTCCAAGAAACTTTAACCAATCATATTCTGCCTAGAGTCCAGAAGCCTGGACAATATATTGGTAATGAGTGGGGAGCAAGACATAAAGATTGGGATTCTGCTAAGTCGCGCATGGCTATTGTCTATCCAGATTTATATGAATTAGGCATGTCTAATTTTGGTATTAAGATTCTCTATAATATTGTTAACAATCATCCTGATTACCTTTGTGACAGAGCTTTTGCGGTGATGCCCGATATGGAAGCGGTGATGAAAGAGTATCAAGTTCCACTATGGGCTTGGGAGAGTACTAGACCACTTAAAGAGTTTGATTTTATTGGTTTCTCGCTTGCTTATGAGCTTTGTTACACGAATGTACTTAGCGTTATGGACCTTGCTGGGATTCCCCTTCTCTCAAAAGATCGTAGGGACAGTGATCCATTGATCTTCGCTGGTGGTCCTGCTGTGTTTAACCCTGAACCTATGGCTGAGTATATAGACTTTTATATAGTGGGTGACGGAGAAGAATTAATTCTTGAGATACAAGCTACTATGCTTGAGTTTCGTAGTCGAGTAGCTAATGAACTGAATCAGGATATAGATCAAAGGGAAGCATTATTGCTTGAGCTTTCTCAGTTGCAAGGCATCTATGTTCCAATGTTTTATCAACCAGATCTTAATGATAATTATTTACCTAAACCTTTAGCTCATTATTCTGTTCCTTTCCCTGTGAAGAAGCGCATTACTCAATACCTCACCGATACTAACCAACCAGTCTCTGGTCCAATACCGCATTTGACTACGGTTCAAGACAAGCAAGTATTAGAAATTCGTCGTGGTTGTGATAGGGGTTGTAGATTTTGTCAGGTTGGTTATACCTACCTTCCAGTCAGAGAGCGCTCTGCAGAAGATCTTCTCAGATTAAGTAAAGAATCAGTGCGTAAGTCTGGTTATGAAGACATGACACTCCTTTCTCTTTCTGCAAGTGATTATACTTGTCTTACTGAAGCTGCTAGAGCAATCAATGACGAGCATTCAGAGAATGGTATCGGTCTGTCGATGCCGTCGCAGCGTGCTGATAGGTTCAATGTACATCTCGCTGCAGAAGTCACTGGCGCGCGCAAGTCTGGTATGACCTTTGCGCCTGAAGCTGGCACCGAGCGGCTTCGTAAGATTATTAACAAGGGTCTTAGCGATAGCGAGATCATGAATGCTATTCGTGGTAGTTACGAGCAAGGTTGGGATCATATTAAGCTCTACTTTATGATTGGCTTACCGTTTGAAGAAGACGAAGATCTAGAAGGTATTCTTGATATTCTTAGTTGGTCATTTGAGATGGCTAGAGACGTCGCTAGAGGTAGTCGCCGTAAGCCTTTGAACATTAGCTGTACACTGTCGACCTTTGTACCTAAAACATTCACTGCGTTTCAATGGTTCTCTCAATGCTCACAGGCAGAGTTTCATCGTAAAGAACAATACATTATGAATGGGCTCAAAGCCCGTCGTATTGCGAAGTTTGTGAAGTTGAATTATACAGAACCAGAATTAGCTTTAATAGAGTCTGTATTATCACGCGGTGATAGACGCTGGGGACAAGTGATTCGTAAGATATGGGAATCTGGTTCGCGCTTAGACTCTTGGTCTGAGAACTTCAAAGTAGAACGCTGGCAGCAAGCTGCACAAGAATGTGGGCTTGATCTAGAAGAAGAAGCTTCACGTCATCGTGAGCCAGGCTCTAAGCAGTGTTGGGATGTCTTGAGTATCGGTTTCACGGATAAATTCCTCTTACATGAATGGAACAAAGCTGCAGAAGCGGACTTGTCCGCCGAAGCGTTAGCGAAGGCGGAGACGGCGCCTTGCACTGAGAATAAATGTCATGCTTGTGGAGTTTGTTTTAATCTCAATGTGAAGAATATTGTAGTGAATGATCTGTCTGATAAAAATCCGTTTATTGAGACATTGATTAGTGCTGATGAAAACCATGGCTTCGCCAAAGGCTACGCCGAGGCAAGCTCTAAGCTTAATGAAGATAGTGAAGTGATTAAACAAGAGTGGTTGATTAAAGCGCAGAAGTATAAAGAATTGATTGATTTAATAGACGCCGTCATCCTGAGGAGCGAACGAAGTGAGCGACGTAAGGATCCACTTACTACCGATGATAGTGGATCCTTACGGTCGGGCTTTGCCCTCCCTCAGGATGACGATCAATATAAAGTTGCGACTACTGCAATGACGGCTAAAATTCAACCCACAGTCGTAGTTCGTGATACACATTCTGTTCAAAAACTAAGATTAAAAATTACTAAGCTTGGTGATTTGCGCTTTATCTCACATCTGGATTTTGCGCGTTTAATTGAGCGTGCTATTAGGCGATCTGGCTTGCCTGTAGTCCATTCTACTGGCTTTAATCAGCGAATGAAGATCAGTTGGGGGGCAGCTTTGCCGTTATTTGTCGAAAGTATGGGGGAATATATAGAGATAGATCTGGCTGAACGTTTTGTTGATCTTGAAAATTTAAAAGAAATTTTAAACCAAGAATTGCCAAAACAGGCTAGAATACTACTGGCTAGAGAAGTATCTCCAAGCGAAAAAGTTTCTATTAGTGACATTGTTGAAACAGTTTATACAGCTAATTTAATAAGTAGTAACTTGAGTGACGGAGAATTAGATTTTGCCATTGAAAGTTTTCTTGCTAGGGGGGTAATCTGGATAAGTCATTTATCCAAAGGCAAGGAGAAGTCTAAAAACATTAGAGACCAAATAATCGACATGCGACTTTTAGATTCTTCAATAATAGAGCTTAGATTGAAATCAACCCAAAGAGTTGACCAAGTTCTAAATGCTTTAGTGCCTGGTTCGGTATGGCAGGTTTGCAAAACTGAGACTATCTTAGCTAATGCAGATTCTGTTGTCATGGTTTAGCTTCCTAAGAGTTAATCATGGCGAAATAGTTTTCCTTGGGATAAACCCCAAATAAAGGATAGGAGTATATATAAATGAGACAATTAGTAATTTCTGAACAGGATAATGTTGCTGCCTTAATGGATAATGGCAAGGCAATAGATTTCATAATATCCAAGAATGATTTTAGTGTAGGTGATATCTATGCAGTAACCGTAGAAAACATCATGCAATCTATTAACGCTGTGTTCGTTAAGTTGCAAGATGGACAAATGGGTTTCTTGCACGCTAATGACATACCAGGACGTGGTTTACTGAACGATAGATTGAGCCCAGGGCAAAGACTACTTGTACAGATAGTTAAAGAACCCACTGGTAATAAGGGTCCTAGAGTGAATTTGGCGATCTCAATTCCTGGCAGATACTATGTTCTTACTTCTGAGAATAAGAATATCGCAATCTCTAGAAGAATTAGTGATAACGCTGAAAGAGATAAACTAAGATCTATCACTAACTTAATGAAGCCAGAAGAGCTTGGAGTGGTGATTAGAACTGAAGCTTCTGGTCGCAGCCAAGAAGAATTAGAAGAAGACTTCTTAAATATCTGGGAGAAGTGGAAGAACGTTGTAGATAAATACGATCGTACTGATGGTTGCGGTCCTATATATAAAGAATCAGACTTCTTGTATACAACGCTTCGTGATTTTTATAATAATAATATTGATGAGATAGTAGTTGCTGGTATTCAAGCCAAATACAAATGCCAAGAGCATCTTAAGAGTTGGACTGGTAGAGAAGTGAATGTTAATTTTCATGATCAAGATCAGTTACTAATTAAAACTGATGTTATTAAGGAATTACGTAACTGTCTTTCTAATAGAGTTAATTTACCAAGTGGTGGTTACATCATTATTCAAGGTATGGAAGCTCTAACGGCGATAGATATTAACTCTGGTAAATTTACGAGTTCTAACACTTTGCGCGAAACGGTGCGTAGAACTAATATGGAAGCTGCTGTCGAGATCGCTCGCCAAATGCGTTTGCGTAATATTGGTGGAATGATTATTATCGACTTTATAGATATGGCTGATAGAGCAGATCGTATCTCTGTAATAGAAGTTTTAGAAGCTGCTGTGAGAAATGATAAGGCTAAGCCACAAGTAGGACAACTTTCTGATTTATGTTTAGTTGAGATTACACGTAAGCGTTCAGGACAATCTCTAGCAGAGACTTTTGGTAATATTTGCCAGCAGTGTGCTGGTAGTGGTGTGATATTTAATCTGAAAGGTGCTGATGATACATCTCATTCTCATCATGCTGGTAATCGTAGACCGCGTCCACCACAACATCAACAAGCACGAGGTTATCAACAACGTGATCGCTCAGAAAGAGGCGACCGGATGGATAGATCAGAGCGTAGTGACAGACTAGACCGTCCAGATCGTCCTGACAGGCATGAACGTGGTGATCGCCCAGAACGCTCTAATAGACCAGAACGTACCGACAGACCAGAACGTACTGATAGGACAGATGCTATTAGCGCAGCTCCTGGTGTGCCTGGAGAGAGGCCAGAACGTAGTGATAGAGGTGATCGTAGACCTGGTAACCGTAATAGACCTAATAATCGTTATGGTAATCGTGAGTTTAGAGACAATCGACCTCCTAGAGGTAATAGACCAGGATTTAGACCAGGTTCTCCAGA
Source organism: uncultured Gammaproteobacteria bacterium (assembly GCA_964512985.1). Classification (GTDB taxonomy): domain Bacteria; phylum Cyanobacteriota; class Vampirovibrionia; order LMEP-6097; family LMEP-6097; genus CAYPGT01. The sequence continues at coordinate 9,368 of CAZELI010000036.1, forward strand.
TGGGATAACAGAAGCTATAGGTGCTGATCAATCTGAAGCACCAACAGCGTCAGCCCCTGAATCTTTTGAACCGGTGAATAATCCTGCTACTGAGCTTACTAAAAGTAAATCTTTCAGCGCTACTCATATGGTAGAAGAGAGGACACCTGGGTTTGACGCTCCAGCCCCAACTTCTACTCCATCTGTAGATGTTTAATCCCAAAAAGCTATAATAAGCCTTATGACCGTAATTAATTACAGTCTTGATGTTATTTCTAGGGCTATGGCAATGCTTGAGCCATTGCCATATAAAACCATTCATATCGCTGGCACTAATGGTAAGGGTTCTACTTGTAGTTTTCTAGAGTTATTATATTTAAACCGTTTGCCTAAGATAAAGATTGGCAAATATATTAGTCCACATATTTGGAGTATTACGGAGAGATTTTCAGTGAACGGAAAAGATATTCTTGATATACAGCTAGAAGCTATCAAGTCTCAACTTTCAACTGCTAACTCAGAATGGAATTTGTTAACTGACTTTGAGCAAGAGACATTACTTGCATTAGAATATTTTCGCCAAGAGCAAGTGGATGTTGCTATTCTAGAAGTAGGATTAGGAGGACGTTTGGATGCGACTAACGTTATGCCAGCTGAAAATCGCTTGGCAACTGCGATTACTAATATTTCTTTCGATCATATGGATTACCTTGGAGATACTTTAGAGAAAATTAGAACTGAGAAAGAAGGTATTAAGCGCGATGGCGTGCCGCATTTTGAAGCAACCGTCATTGCGAGGAGCGCCAGCCACGCTGCGCTCGCTGCAGGCTCCGGCGCGACGTGGCAATCTCCCAACGCAAGGAATGGAGCTAATTTTCTACTTGCTATAGAGATCTTTGAATCAATCAATAAGCTAAAAGTATCAGAAGAAATTAAGACTAAGGTAATAGAACAATTTCCATTAAGATATAAAGGACGTTTTAATTATAATAATGGCATTCTTATTGATGGAGCCCATAACCCAGATGGTATGCGAGTTCTCAATAATTTTATTCAATCTTTGCAAGATACAAAAATCGATCGAAAGATTTTTGTATTAGCTTTCTTGGATAAAGATTATCAATCTTGTTTGCAGGAATTGTTTAGTAATGGTGTTCTTGATATGGATAAGGATATTGTTATTCTTACAGAGCTTGATTCGGATAGAGCTACGCCTGCAGCTTTAGTTGAAGAATATATTCCAGTAAGTTCTCTAATCATTCACGATCCACGTGAGGCTATTGTTAAGGCTAAAGAATTAAAAGCTGAAAATGATCTGGTGGTGATAACAGGAAGTTTAAGGTTAGTTGTTTGTACTTAAAGAACCTATTCGAAAAGCTCTCAGATGCAAGGCATGCGAGTTCCGAGGACACGGAGTTGACTGACGTCAATGAGTAGTCCGAGGAACGAGCATAACGCAGCAGATGGGACTTTTCGGATAGGTTCTAAACCATCTTAAAGCCTAGAAGTGCGGAACTCAGCATAAAAATTATTACAAAAACCCAGGTCATATTATCGAGTTTCTCATCAGCACTGGTTCTTACACCTTTAAATGCATGAGCAGATGAACCGATAGCTCCCAAACCCTCTGTCTTAGGGTCTTTAATCAGTACGAAGAATACTGTTAATAGTCCAGAAATAAGTTGTAATGCAAATATAAGTGTGCCCATGAATAGGATTATAACATATTAGAGTCTATTTACTCGAGGCTGATTTTTCCTATCTTAGCTTCACGAAAATCCTTCAAGAAGGCATTGGCTGTTCTTTCTACATCAGGCTCCCCTTCACGAATATGGGTTTTTTTGAGGGCTATTTGTTCTAGAAGTGACTCTGAGTCGGGATCTAATTCTTCAAGCTTGTAATGCTGAATAACTAATCCTGGATAGAGCTTTTCTATTAGTTTAATTCCTTCACGTGCGACGAGTATATGGTCATAAGCATTATCACCCAAACAATTACATAGTGCTAACTTGAGCGCTTGATCTTCAGAATAAAACTTAGCTGGAATAATACCAGGGGTATCTAGAAGTTTGATATTGAGTTTGGATTTAACATCTACCCATTGCTGCTGGCGAGTGACACCAGCCTTGTCTGCGACTTTAGCTTTCTTGGTTTGCGCCAAAGCATTTATCAGAGACGATTTGCCTACATTGGGATAACCTACCACTATAACTCTTGCTGGTCTATTAAGTATGCCTTTAGCTAAGTACTTCTTCTCGATAGGTTTAGCTGCTTTCTCTATAGCTTGAATGATTTTCTTTAGAGAGTTTCTATCTCTAGAATTAATTGCTATGAATTTTTGATTAATACTAGTAAGATCAGCTTTGTTTAAAACAGTGATGATGGTCTTAGTCTTAACCCAATCCTGAAGATCCTTATGTCTACTAGCTTCTGGGATACGTGCATCCCTTAGCTCGATAACTATATCTATGACTTTTAGCTTTTCTCTTAGCTCACGCTCAGCCTTGGCTATGTGACCTGGATACCAGCTGAATTTGTTTAGTTTTAATTTTTCTTCTACCATTTTGAGTTAAGTTATAAAAATTTAAGAACTCAAAGCTGGATTAAGTAAGATTGTTATATCATTCACTGAATTAATATTAATTACAGGGAATCTACGATCTTGTTTCTTGATTAAGCCATTAAGAACCTTTCCTGGACCTACTTCTATGACTTCTGTAATGGCACCTTGATTAGGGTCTAGTAAGAATCTTACTGTATCGGTCCATTGTACGGAACCGGTCATTTGTTTTTTGAGATTAGCTTTGATTTCACTGGCGTTAGTTACTGGCATGCCCGTAATGTTCTGGATTACTGGTATTGCAGCATTATTAAAGTTACAAGCGTCTATTGCTTTAGAGAACTCTTCTGAAGCTGCTTGCATTAATGGAGAGTGGAAAGCACCTCCTACGTTTAATGGTATAACTTTGACTCTGAGTGCATTAGCTTCGGCATATTTATTTACAGCTTCAGCAAGTGATTCCATACCAGCTTTAGTTCCAGTGGCTACGATTTGATCTGGAGCGTTGTAATTCGCTACTGATGCACCTTCTACACTTCTGATGATCTCGTTAAGTTGAGTTTCTTCCATTCCCACTATTGCAGTCATGGCACCAGAAGGAGCATTCTCCATTAATTCTGCACGTTTAATTACTAATTTAATAACATCTTCTAGGCTCAATACATCTGCCATATATAGCGCAGAGAATTCTCCTAAGCTATGTCCTGCTACGTAATTAGGTTGTGCAAGTTTAGCTTCCTTAATAGCAGTTTTAAGCTGAGCAGCTAAAGCAATACTTAGGGTTAAGATTGCAGGCTGAGTATAAAGTGTGCGAGTTAGAGTTTCTTCTGGTCCATTAAAACTTACTTCAGAGATAGAAGGTTGTTTAGAAAATAATTCATCTGCTTTCTTATAAATGTTAGCGATGGCTTGATTAGCCTCTGCTGAGTCCTTACCCATACCTACTGATTGAGCACCTTGTCCTGGGAAAATGATAGCGTAATTCTTATTAGTCATAGCAAAACTAATAATACCATAGGCTAAGTACCCTTAAACGTTAGTAGTCGGACTAGTTCTCATTGAACTATATGAAGCGAATAAACTTTGAAGATTTGCAAACTCTGGATGCTCTGGATCTAATGCTCCTTGAGAAATCAGATCTTCGATTTGTGATCTAATTGTTTCACTATATAACGCTTGTGGAGTTTGCTTAGATACATCAACATCAACGGGACCACCGATAAAAGGCATCTCACAATCAGGAAGACCAGGCATCCCATGTTTTGGCCAGAGGGCTGGAACTTCTTTAGGTTCCAGTGTTGGTGTCTCATTATAACCTGCTCCTAGAATACTATTCATCATCGATGATAGCTGCTGCATAATAGTTTGAATTGTTTGCACCATTCCACCCATAAACACTGGATAAGGTGCTTGTTGTTTAATCTCAGTTTGATATGCTAATTGTTCTTCCCTGAGTAATGTTTGAGATTGAGTAATCATGGCTTTGAGACCATCTTGCCCAATAGGCAATTCCTTTCCATCTGCATCATATTGTTGAAAATATGTGAAACCTTTTTTCATAGCTTCTGTCAATCCAGCAGAATTATTACCGTATATAGCACTAATGCTTTCTAGTAAATTGTCTAAGGTTAGAGGTTTATTAAATATACTATCATTCGGTTCACCTAATATTGCCTCCTGTAGTTTACTTTGTAAGAAACCAATTACCTCATGTTGTTTCTCTATTGAAGAAACTATTGTTGCGAGCTTATTAGTTTGTCCATAAGGAGTCAGAGGCTGCGGTACTGTTGGTATACTGCTTTTTAAGTCTCTAGCTTGGTAGAGTAAGTTTCTGAGTGTACCTACTTCTAGAGGTAGCTGTAGATTGTTTTCCGTTATACTTTGAATTGCCTTCTGCATTGCACCAGTTAAGCCAGTGTAATCTCCACCATTGTATTTGCTGTCTCCATAAATCTTAGCTATTTGATCAAGTAATTCTGGAGTACTTGTGATCTTATTACTTGACGAACCACCTAAAATCGTTTCGTATAGTTTTTGTTCTAATAGATCTACTACCTTTGTTTGTTGAGAATAAGATGTTAAAAGGGTTGGTTGTAGTTTTAGAGTCTCACTTATAACCTTGGGTGGATAAGGTAAAGGATAAGGTTGAATTCTAATTTCATCACCAGAAGCTTCTACAGAACCAGGTCCCTTAGGGTTCAAGATGGATTCTATAAGAGTGAGCTGATATTGTGATTGATCATTAAGTCCACTTGGATTTAAACTATCAAGTTGCTGAGTGAAGTTTTGTATGATGTTTTGGAGTGATTGATTCTCGTCAATAAGAGAAATATTTGTTTGAGTATTAGGACTCACGCTAGTAATAGCTGTAGTGGTTCCACGGTTTTGAATTGGATCTGTGATAAGTATTTTTCTTGGTCCTGCTTGGAGCTTTTCTGCAAGCTTTTCTGATTTATCTGCACGCTGTTTAATATGTCTTTGGTGTATAGCTTCTTTGATTTTATGATTTGTCATGATTTAACTTCCTGAAGGGATAAATAACAATCACTAGTTATCTTTTGGTTAAATAAGGACTTTTTGCATTGTTTTATTAAAACGTTCAAAGAATTCCTGTCCTACCTCTGCAGGATCTTTCCAGTCTTTGATATCTAATTGGATAGAGACCTCTCCATTAAACTCATTGAGGCGAGGTGTATAAACTATGCTTATTTCAGCTTTAGTACCTAATGGATATGTGGACAGGAATTCTTCTGCGCGATTCCAGATTACTGCTTCATATTTTTTAGCTTTGATTTTCTCGTTAATGTTTTCTGATAAAAACAATTTAATATGCTTCGCTTCTTTCCCTAGAACACGCATAGATTCTACTTTCAAGGGACCTGAAATAAACGAAGCTTGAGCATGTTCTATACCATAAGGAGCGAGTTTAGCTAGGCGGGCAATAAACTCCGAATTAATTTCCTGTAGTCTTAATGCTGTATCTATTTTAATTTTTTTATTTAAATTTTCATCTGCAAGCCTAGTTCTAAAGTGTTCACGAATTGCTTTAATTAGAGCAGGAATTTTTTCTTTCATTACACTAAACCCAGCTGCCATCTTATGTCCACCAAACTTAGTAAACAAGCTAGTCTCATCTTGTATCGCTTTCATTTCCTCGTAAATATCTAAGCCAGGAATATTAATACAACGCACTGAACCACGGGCATGAGTATCATCTATAGCCATAATAAATACAGGCAGATGAAATTTATCGAGTAACCTACTAGCTACTATCCCTATCACTCCATGATGCCAACCTTCTTCAGCAAGCACTATGACATTATCATCAAGCATAGCCATCTCTTGGGCAATGATTCCTAAAGCTTCATCTTGAATCTCATTACACAATACTTGTCTATTACGATTCTCGTCATCTAAGTCTTCACAAAGCATTATTGCTTCAGCCTTATCGTCGGTGATCATTAACCTCACCGCTCTCTCTGCATCCGCTAAGCGCCCTGCTGCATTGATTCTTGGGGCTAACCCAAACCCAATACTTTCAGTATCAACGTTACCTGTGGATTTGGAGATTTGTAGAAGCTCTTGTAAACCAGCTTTAGTAGTTTGAGTTAACACTTGTAATCCTATATGTGTTAGATAACGATTCTCACCTCTAAGTGGTGCCAGATCAGCAATCATGCCGAGTGCAACCAAATCCAATAAAGATCTAGTACGCGCGGCAGCCTCAGTTGCTGGAAGCATGTCATTCAGTAAAAGCTCAGCTAGTTTATATGCAACACCAACTCCAGGAAGATAATGTAGAGGATGTTCTGGTGGAAGGGTTTTAGGATTACAGTTAGCAATACTTGGTGGTGGATTAGTGGGAATAGAGTGATGATCAGTAATAATCACGTCTAAACCGAGAGTATTAGCGTAGGCTACTTCATCATAGTTACTTATCCCGCAATCACAAGTGATCATGAGATCTATGTTTCTTTCTTCACGGATTTTTTCAATAGCATCCTTATTTATGCCATAGCCTTCAGAGTGTCTATTAGGAATATAATATGAGACCTGGTAACCCAGCATTTGGAAAGCTCTATAGAGCAATGCTACAGAGCTTGTACCATCAACGTCATAATCTCCATAAATTAGGATTTTTTCGCTGACAGCTATGGCTTGTTTAATTCGCAAGAATGCTTTATCCATTTCTGGGATTTCTAAAGAATTACATGGATTAATATTCTCTAAATCTAAATAGTAACTTGCAGCTTCTCTATCTTTAATTCCCCGATTAGAAAGAATCCTTGCAAGCAGACTATCCCCCTGCGCTAAGTCAAGGACATCGTTTGCGATGGGTGTTAATAAATGAATGGACCAATTATAGGTCATAGACCCAATTTTAGCTTATATGAGTTCCAGTCATTTGGTTTTTGTAAGCGCTAACTATCTTAGGATTAAATCTTTTATTTAATTCTGTGATTTGTTCTTTAGTTTTATCCATAAATTCAGTAGATTTCTCTTCTATCTCTCTTCTTAATTCGCTACCTGCTTTAGGTGCGCTTAAAATACCCGCAATATATCCTAATGCTGCACTTAAACCTGCTAATAACGCTAAATTACAACTATTTTTAGTGATTTTTTCTACAGTTTCTAATGGTGATTGTTTATTTTCGTTTTTCATGATTTTCTCCTTTAAACTAAACGTTAATGCACCAAATTATGGTTACTCACATCTAATTTTCTATAAACCTTGTTACATTACATTATACCACGATAGTTTGAATACTAATGATTCTAATTGAATTTAATGTTTAATTATGGTTTAAATAGGTTATTTAGGGGACTTTTAGACTATTTAACGTAGATAATCTAGAAAGAAAAATTATTTATAATACAAATAATTAGTATTCAAATTATTTAGGGTACAATATCGTTGGGGTTAAATTAAAAGGAGCTATAAAATGACTACAGCTATAGAAAAAGAACTTAAAATGGATCATAAGGAAATTAGTAAACTTTTATCTAATCTAGAGAAAGCTAATGAAAGTAAAGCTAAAAATCGTGGAGCGATTTTTCAAAAATTAGAACAAAAATTACTTGCTAATAGTAAAGCTGAAGACAAAGTTTATTATTCAAAATTGAAAAAATATGAAAAAACAGAAGACTTAATTTATGAAGCTAAAGAAGAACATAAAATAATCGCAAACTTACTTAAAGAAATTGCTCTTATAGATGTCTCTCAACCTAAATGGAAAGCTAAATGCAAAGTCTTAAAAGAAATGGTGGAACATCATGTGGAAGAAGAAGAGAGTGAACTTTTTAAAAAAGCTTCGACTATCATCGATACTTCTGAGGGTGAAAATTTAAAAACTAGATTTTTAGAGAAGAAAGAAGAGTTGGTTGAATAGATTTGATCATTTGATTGCAACACTAATCATTTGATTGCAAGAGAAATATTTATGCTATGATGTCCACTAGGTGGACCTACAGATAAGCGTCAAGGAGAGAAAATGATTACAGCTATAGAAAGAGAACTTAGAAATGACCACCAAAGAATTAGTAAACTGTTGCTTGATTTAGATAAGGCAAATGAAAATGCTGATAGAAATTCTAAAGTGATTTTTGGTAATTTAGAAGAAGAGTTGATTGCCCATAGTAAAGCCGAAGATAGAGTTTACTATTCTGAATTGGAAAAGCATGAGGAACTAGAAGATTTGATTTATAAAGCTATCTTTGAATCTAAGGAAGAGCATAAAATAATCGTGACTTTGCTTAGAGAAATTTCTCAACTCGATATCACAGAACCTCAATGGAAAGCTAAATGTAAGACTCTGAAAGATATGGTAGAACGTCATGTGGCAGAAGAAGAGGAAGAACTTTTTAAAACTGCTTCTATGGTAATAGATAAGCAAAAAGGTGAAGAGCTTAAGAATAGTTTTTTAGAAGTAAAAGAATCTTTAAACTAAACAAGTTTATTTTTGTTAATGGTGGTCCCAGAGTGACTTGAACACATACTCCGTACAAAACGCTTATTAAGCGTTTTGTACTTCGTGACTCGGGTGACTAACTTACTCATTTAAGACTCACTGGCTGTGCAGCCCTCGTCAATCGATTATGGCAAAAATTAATTGGTAAAATATTCAAGAATCAACGAACACTACAAAATAAAAGGAGAATACTTCGTATCCTCCTTTTATTTTGTTAATGGTGGTCCCGGAGTGACTTGAACACTCGACCAATCGATTATGAGTCGACTGCTCTAAACCAACTGAGCTACAGGACCATTAGGTTTCGAAAGATTCAGACTTTAGAACACT
>CAZELI010000037.1:0-17226 GCA_964512985.1 uncultured Gammaproteobacteria bacterium
CTCATAAACAACATCTTACATTAATAAGTACGTGCTGTCAAGGGATACTTACCTTCTTGATCTTCAGAGGTTTCTCTTGCTTGACTTTCTGCACGCTCTGTTAATTCAGCAACTCCACGCGTATATTCTATGCTAATCCCAGCATCTGCACCTATTCGAAACATGATGAAGATTTTATCATAAGTTTCTTACTCGTTTACAATTATCCAAGATTTGGATTTAAGTTTAGCAGGATAGATGTTAATTACTGCGCCACTTTATCAAAATCCGCCAATATCTCCGCAGCATGATTAGCAGGATCTACATTAGGATAAAAATTCACAATCCTACCTCCAGGAGCAATTAAGTAAGAAATACGTTTCAGGAAAATTCCATCCGCGTTATAAAGTTTAGCCACTTCTTTCTTCTCATCAGACAATAGAGTGAAAGGCAGATGATACTTCTCGATAAATTTCTGGTGACTTTCGGGACTATCAGCACTAATACCAAAGACCTGAATATTACGTTCTTGAAATCCACTATAGCTATCTCTAATCATGCAGGCTTCTTTAGTACAGCCAGGAGTGTCATCCTTCGGATAAAAATAAATCAGCACGTATTGGCTAGCATAATCTGCTAACTGCTGAGTTTTAGAATCTTGATCCAATAGGGTAAAGTTAGGTGCAGCGGTTAATGTCATAAGATCTTCTCCTTTAGAACTACTACTACTTTGATCACAAGCACTAAGAAATAAAACAATGCTTGTAAAGAATATTAGTAGTCTCATACTATAACTCTAGCAAATATAGAAACTATCATTAAGAAGATTTCGCAGACGGTATACTTTGTCTAGTTGACTCTGGAACAAGTCTTTCTAGTGGTTCTAGTATTAAAGGATTGCCACTGACCCGGCAAGCTCTAATTGAATATATTTTCTTTAAAAGCGGCTTGTCGTCTCTAACAAGATTAATTAGTCTTGTAAACAGTCTCCCTTCCTGAATAAGACCATCATCATAAGGTGCATTAGGGTCTGGACGAGATCTATTTGCAATATTGGTCAGTACAGCTGTTAAACCTTCCTTGTTAAGAGATGCAAAAATTTTCTGGGTTTGTTCTGAGCTTATGTCAGGATTTTGATTTAATCTAAGCAACCACTGCTCTAATTTAAAATCTGGTTGAAAAATCAAACACGGATTTCTTCCTTCAGTTGCTTGCAAAGATCTTAAAATCACATCAATCAATTCTGTTTTACCTTGATTAATAGTTCTCAATAGCAAATTACTTAGAGATTCATTAATGCGAGAAGATTGATGCTCACTAACTAGACTTTGCAATTGCTGTTCAAAATCTTCAACTCTATTATCAAATAATAGTGCTTCTAAGTGTTCAAAACGTTCTGCTAATTTTAATTTTGGTTCATCAACTTGATGAAATGTTTCTGCAATCTTAAGATTGTCTTCATACCTTTCCAATCTACTTTTAGCAGTGCGCACAAAATCTTGCTGGTCAGCTAAAGATGTCTCTCGGACACCCTCAATAATACGTTCCAAAGATTGCATCGGCCTGTTAACTAAAGTCATCATAAATCAAACTCCCTTGTCTAATTCTTTTTATAATTATAGCTGTCAATTAGAAATATAACAAGCTTACCTTAACCAAAGCTTAAAACTCACTCTATACAATCGTTACAGGGAGTATAAGTTGTATGTCCAGGATTAACAGAGAAGAAATTAGAGATTTAAGGCACCAAAAGAAAGGGGCCAGCAAAGCTGAACGTAAAGAAATTAAAGCTGAGATCAAAAGTCTCAAAAAAGGTAAAAAGGGCGGCAAATGTGGCGGTGGGAGTGATGGCGGTAACGAGGGCGGATGCGCTAATGGTAGCTGCGGAGCAGGCAAAACTGCACAAAATTATAACCAAATGGCATTCAGATCACCCTGTGGTCCTCAAGGCTGCGGCAGATAAGTTTCTTTAAAAACTAGAGGGATCTAATATCTTATTAAATCTAACCTTAAAGTAAATAACTGGGTTTTCTTTGGGCATAATGAGCTAGAATAGTTTGTATTCAAACTATTTGCATTGTTATTATTAAACAAGGAGAAGCTCATGAAAAACAATTCTAAGAAACCTAAATCAAATACTACTGCAAAAATTCAAGAATTAGCAGTTAATAGAGAAAGTGGTTCTGGTCAATTCTTAACTACTAATCAAGGTCTAAAAATTAATGATAACCAAAACTCACTTAAAACAGGCGAGCGCGGCGGCACACTTTTAGAAGATTTTATATTAAGAGAAAAAATCACTCACTTCGATCATGAACGAATTCCAGAAAGAATCGTACATGCGCGTGGATCGGGGGCTCATGGCTACTTCCAGGTATATGAATCTATGGCTAAGTATACTAGTGCAAAATTCCTCCAAGACCCTAGTCGCCAGACTCCAGTGTTTGTAAGGTTTTCCACAGTAGCTGGATCAAGAGGTTCAACAGACCTAGCTAGAGATGTAAGAGGCTTTGCGGTGAAGTTTTATACAGAAGAAGGTAACTATGATCTGGTCGGTAATAATATGCCAGTGTTTTTTATCCAAGATGCAATTAAATTTCCAGATTTAATCCATGCTGTTAAACCAGAGCCGCATAATGAAATGCCACAAGCAGCTTCTGCGCATGATACCTTCTGGGATTTTATTTCTCTGATGCCAGAATCTATGCACATGATTATGTGGGCTATGTCAGATAGAGCTATACCAAGAAGTCTAAGAATGATGGAAGGGTTTGGGATACATACGTTTCGTTTTATCAGCGAAAAAGGGAAAGCTACATTCGTGAAGTTTCATTGGAAGCCACTTCTAGGCATGCATTCAGTGCTTTGGGATGAAGCTCTAAAGATCTCTGGTAAAGATCCAGACTTTCATCGTCGTGATCTTTGGGAAGCGATAGAGAATGGAGACTACCCAGAATGGGAGCTAGGAGTACAGCTTGTTCCAGAAGAAGACGAACATAAGTTTGACTTTGATCTCTTAGATCCAACTAAACTGATTCCAGAAGAATTAGTACCTGTGAAGAGAATCGGTAAACTAATTCTTAATCGTAATCCTGATAATTTCTTTGCGGAAACAGAACAGGTAGCATTTCATCCAGGACATATAGTTCCAGGGATAGACTTCACTAATGATCCCCTATTACAGGGTCGTCTCTTCTCATATACAGATACTCAGCTCAAGAGATTAGGTAGTCCTAATTTCCATGAGATCCCTATCAACCGTCCTATTAATCAGATCCATAACAATCAGCGAGATGGTCATATGCGTCAGATGATTAATACAAGTCGCACTAGCTATGAACCTAATACTCTCAGCGGTGGCAGTCCAATGCAAGCCAGCATTCAACAAGGTGGTTTTGCGAGTTACGCAGAAAAGATAGATGCTAATAAAGTACGTGCTCGTAGTAAGAGTTTCTTTGATCATTTTAGTCAGGCTGCATTGTTTTATAATAGTCAATCCGAGATAGAGAAACTACATATAGTGAAAGCTCTGCGCTTTGAATTAGGTAAGCTTGAAACTGATTCTATAAAAGAACGTATGCTTTATTTACTAAATCAAATAGACAAATCATTAGCTAATCAAGTGGCAGAAGGCCTAGGAATAAAAATACCTGCTAAGCTCGACACACCGGTCAATCAGAGCATTCCAGCAGAGGGATCAGTAAAAGATCAAGTGAAAGATTATCAACCTCTTCCAATGAAGAAATACAATCCTTCGCCTGCACTAAGTATGGCTAATACTATTAAGACTGCTAAGACTCGTAAAGTAGCCGTGCTAGTAGCTGATGGCTTTAACAATCAAGATCTTACTAGTATGATTGCTGCGCTTAAAGCTGAAGGAGTGCAAGCTAAGATCATTGCTACTCATGGTGGGACGATCAAGGCTGAGAGCGGTGAAACTGTTAAGGTGGATTGTAGCTTCTTAACCACTAGCTCAGTTCTCTTCGACGCTGTCTATGTTCCAGGTGGTAAGAAAAGTACTGATGTACTACTTAAAACTCCTGAGGCAATATTGTTTGTCAATGAAACTTATAAACACTGTAAAGCTATCTCAGCGACTGGTAGCGGAATAGACCTACTTCAAGCTAATTGGACCAAAGGAGAAGGTGTAATTAGCGCGGGAGTTTATTCTAAAGCAATCGCCAAGAACTTTATAGCAGCCATAGCTACTCATCGTTTCTGGGAAAGAGAGAAGAGCGATATGATTGCGGTATAAACCGTCTAGACAATACTTTTATTTTTTATACATAATCTAACTCGATTTTTATATTTGTGTAATAATTGGGGTTGCTTTAACACATGGTTGCTTTAGTAACAACATCAATACCAAAAACAAAAGATTGGTCCACAGAAAAGCCCGATCCTTGGAGAAACTGCAACCCAAGTCAGCGAAATCAAACTCAGTCATTACCTAATAACAATAGAAAAAAGGATATTCATATACCTGTAGTAACTCCTGTGCAAATCCAAGAAGAAAAGCTAGCTAAACTGCGAGATTGGTTCACTGGTTTGTTTTATAACAAAGTTGTTTTAGCGCTAAATGATCGTATAAGTGATCCAAACATACCATCTTCTCAAGACTTTAATCTTGATATGCAATTCAGAGGAATTAATATTCATATCAGAGATCATGAACAACACTTATTGAAATTACAATATAATGGGCGTGTTTTTAAATATACTTATCCAGCTGCTGCTTTCAAAAATGGAAATGAATCCTTAGCTTTAGCATTTCTAGGTAAATCCATAGAAAAGATTGCTGAGCTTATGGATCTTCAGGAATTGCAAGCTGCTGTAAATGAGTTGAAGAAAGATTCAAAGGTTGTTAATGAATAAAGGTGGTAAACCAAGGGTACCAGTCTTAACCCAATCTTTAATAGAGAAAGGGTATAATGTTATTACTACCTCATGGTGAATGCCATGAGCTCCCCTGGCTACTTTTGTAGACCAGGGCTTTTTTTAGATGAATTCCTCCTTACATACAGTTAATTTCTACATTGATGCTTTTAATTTTTATCATAGGATAGATTTATATCAAAAGCACAAAGGTATTTGTTATAAGTGGCTCAACTATCATAGTCTTTGTAAATCACTTTTAAAACCTAATCAAACGCTTGGAACAATTTATTTTTTTACAGCAGTTACCAGTAGCAATGATCATGTTGCTTCAAAAAAATTTGGCAAGGGAGCAGCAGATCGACATCAAAAATATATCAAAGCTCTCAAAAGTTATGGGATTAAAGTTATTCAAGGTTATTTCAGGTATGATGCAAAAACCAAACGGCATGAAGAAAAACAAACTGATTCTAATATTGTTGCTCATTTAATTGAAGATGCTTTTAACAATAAATTTGACACTGCATTTATACTCTCTGCTGACAGTGATATAGTTCCAGCAGTGCAGGTCATTAAAAGAAATGCCTCTACTAAAAACAAACTTATAGGTATAACGCCTCCACCCTTTGAAGGTAGAGAAATACAAAGTAATCCTTTCAGGATACATGGGATCTCAAATTTTATTAAAATCTGTGACTTTCAGAAAAATATTAATTTTAAAACTCTTAAAAATCATTTGTTACCAGAGAAAATATTTGATTCTCAAAATCACTTGATTGTAGAAATGCCTCAGGAGTATAGAAATCCTTAATTAATTTTCAAATATGCTAAAGAACTTTACATTAGTAATACATACCGATAATTCACTAAATTACTTAGATTTCACAAGAAAGCCTTAATTTTATCCTTAGTTAAGCCCAAGAATTAAGATTCTTTGCTATCATCTGTTGAGATTGGAGAGGTGGCTGAGTGGCTGAAAGCGGCTTCCTGCTAAGAAGTTCTATGGACCTTAAATCTGTAGCGAGGGTTCGAATCCCTCCCTCTCCGCCATATAATAAATAATAAGGTGCCTTAAGGCACCTTATTATTTATCTAGGTGTAAACGCTGGAATCCACCAATAGGTTCTCATCAGCCGACTTTGTCGGCTATCTTCGGGTCTAAGGTTCTCAATATAGATTTCTAGTCTGCGCACCGAAGTAACCCTCTCCGCCAGAATATGGTAAGAAATATATAATGCGCGCGGAAATCATAGCAATAGGCACAGAACTATTAATGGGACATACTGTTAATACGAATGCCACTTATATTTCGGAAGAATTACAGGCTATTGGTGTTGGGGTTTATTACCATACAGTAGTAGGTGATAACGAAAGCAGAATTATTGATTGTCTTAAATTAGCTGCCACTAGATCTGATCTGGTGATTTGTACAGGTGGGTTAGGACCTACCGATGATGATATCAGTAATGAGACTCTTGCTAAATTTCTCCAGAAACCAATGCATAGCGATCCAGAACAAGTAAAAATTCTAGAAGAGAAATTCCATATACGCCAAATCCAAGAGATCCCTCCAATAAATTACAAACAAGCCTGCATAATTGAAGGAGCAACCATTGTTCCTAATCCTATCGGTACTGCACTTGGAATGTTTGTAGAACAAGGTGGAACTACATTTATAACTTATCCAGGTGTGCCTTGTGAAATGGAAGCCATGTTAGAGTACTGCCTTCCACTTATTCGTACTAAGCTAAAAACTTCACGAGTTATTATATCTCGTAAAATTAAAATGACCAATATTACAGAATCAAGAATGGCACAAATCATTCTAGATCATTATCAAGAGCAAGGTTTACCCAATCCCTTTCTAGAAGCCAATCCTAGCCTGGCTCCTTATGCTGCTTTAGGGGATGTCTATGTAAGGATTACCGCTCAAGCAGAAACAAAAGATCAAGCACAAGTATTAATCCAGAAAACAGAATCAGAAATCACTAAAATACTCAGTGATTATATTTATGGTTATGATGACGATACTGTCGCTAAGGTTCTAGCCCACGTGCTTAAATCACGTAAGCTAAGTATCGCGTTTGCTGAATCTTGTACTGGGGGCTTACTTAGTAAGCTTATGACTGATATACCTGGCTCATCGGAATACACTAAATTAAATTTAGTAACTTATTCTAATGAAGCGAAAACTAAACTATTACAAGTTGATGCAACTATTATTCAAGACCATGGTGCTGTCTCTCCAGAATGTGCAGAGGCTATGGCAAAAGGGTTAGCTCAAATCTCTGACGCTGATATAAACATCTCTATAACAGGGATAGCAGGACCAGATGGCGGTACTCCAGAAAAACCTATTGGCACTATTTATGCAGGCATACTTATGCCAGATTCTTCATCAGTGATAATTGAAGAATTAGATCTACAACATCGCAGCATGCTCACCAGAGAACAAATTCGAGAACTAGCAGCGAAGAAGGTTTTTTATAAGGTTCTTAAACTTTTAGATGGTAAATAAAAACTCTAACTAACCTTAAGTAACAATCTTCTTACTTCAGCAACACTCCAAGCTTGAGCAATACAGCCACGTGATGTATGCGGGAAGTCTCCATCGCAGATCTCTGCAATAGAGCCGATACCTGCTTCATTAATAATCTCAGCAAAGCCATCCACTATAGTTTTCACTTGTTTTTTTGCTTTAGATTTATTGTTGTTAAGTTTGAATAACGCATCTCCGAGTGGACCAATCAGCCATGGCCAGACGGTTCCATTATGATAAGCTCTATCTCTACTATAGGTGCCGCCATCATAAACACCACAGTAATCAGGATCTTCTGGAGATAAAGTACGTAAACCTACTGGCGTGAATAATTGTTCTATCACTACCGCTAAGACTCTCACAGCAATATCATCACTAACAGCTGAATAAGGGAGAGAAATCGCTAGAACTTGATTAGGTCTAACTTGTAAGTTTTGCATTCCATCTCTAACATAGTCAGCAAGATAGCCCTTCTCCTCATTAAAGAAAGTACTAGTATAAGAATCGGCAATTCGTTTCTTTAACTCTGTAGCCTTCTCACTGATAGGATCATTGAAGCGCAGAGCTAACTCTTCCATGAAAGCCACAGCGTTATACCAAAGAGCATTAATCTCTACTAAATAACCATAGCGCGGTATAACAGACTTACCATCAAGACAAGCATCCATCCATGATAGCGATTCACGCTCACTACCAGTCTCTAATAAACCATTACGTTTACACTTCACAGATGCTGAACGACTCTCAGCATAAGCATTAAAAATATTCTTCAGTTCTTCCCAAAACTCAATTTTAATCCAATCGTATTTTTTGAGCTTGGTAGCAAACTGTTGCACTGCCCAGAATAACCAGAGCGAAGCATCTACACTGTTATAAGCAGAGCTATCCTTATCCTTACCAATCATATTAGGAATCAAGCCGTCCTTCTCAAAATTCAAGAAGTGTCTAATAACTTTCTTGAAATCAGCTTGGTAAGAGGTTTCTAAGAAAAGACCAGGAAGGGATATCATAGTATCGCGCCCCCAAGAGCCGAACCAATGATAGCCAGCAATGATAGTTAGATTATTATCCTTGGTTTGAATCACAAAATCTGCTGCTGCTTTCTCTAAAGTTTTAGCAAATTTATTATTGGTCTTCTTACGACGTTTAATTTCTTGCTTCCAAACTTCATCATGCTCGACAATTTGCACTTCAGCAGAAGCACTTATATAGACGCAATCATTATTCTTTAACTCTATTTCAAAATATCCAGGTGAAGCTAAATCTTCAGTATGGTCATAACCTCGACGTGCTTCTTGCTTATATGAAAAATTCTTATACCAAGAAGCTTCCCCGCAAAATTCAAACGAGGCACTCGTCTGAATAAATAATTTAGGCATATTAGCGTAAGGTCTAATATGAATACCATCAATCAATTTTTCAAAATTTTGGTTAAAAATTTGATTCTCTTTAGCGGTATGATGAAAACTTCTAAAAGCAAGCAAAGGTCTTAATTTCAGCTTAAAAGCTTGTTTAGTCTTTGCTTTAAGACTATATTTAATAAGAGTTGCATTAGAACCATGGGGCATTAATAGTTCTTTGGTTATTTCGAAATTATCCCCCGTATATATCCACCTAGGGTTAATCTCTGAATTAAATTCTTGATTCAAAATATTAGCTGCTTCATTAGGCACATAAACATCAGGAAGATAATAATGAAAGCTTAGTGCATAAGATTTATCATTGGACTCAATAATTTCATCAAATTTAGAAAGTAAAACATTTCTCTCAGTAGTATCCAAATTAGCAGCAACTAATAAACCATGGTATTTCCGTGTATGGCAATTCAGGACTGTGCTTGAGGCATATCCACCAAGCCCATTAGTATCAAGCCATTCTTGGTCCAAGATTAAGTCTGCTCTTTCCATATACTCAGCATTAGCCTTAATCTGTTCTTGCGTCATGTCCATTCATGTTAATTATAGAGCATAAAGTAGTAACTTGAATATGAGGATTGAAGTTACCACTCAGTCCGTATTCACTTAAAATCCCGAACCAGCATGGGAATAGGGTTCCGCCGCTACGCGGCGGTTGCGCTGCACGCGGCTTAGTAAAAATATGATATTTAGAAATAGCTTATTATTTGATAAGAGATTAAAGTTTTAAGTACATCGAAAAGTATCTTGCTTGCTTTCGTTTAAATTAGATAAACTTAAGTTAGGAGCAACCATACCTTTTTCAATGAATAATTCTCAAAAGATTTTAATGTTCGGCTGGGAATTTCCTCCTTATATAAGTGGTGGTTTAGGGGTTGCTTGTTTTGATTTAACTAAAGCATTAAGTGAGTTAGGTGTAGATATTACTTTTGTACTTCCACATATTAAGACTCCTCCCGAAAAAAACCTGCATCTTAATCTCATATCTAGTTCCGACATACAACTCAACTATAGAGATGCTCAAGTTAGCTTCGAAGAATATTTAGATGGAGTTAAGATCGTGTCTATAGATACGCCTCTAAGACCTTATTTAACAGAAGACGGCTATTTAAAATTCCTTGAGCAATATCAGATTTATGCACATGAAACAAGCAGTGATAAATCCTTCAAGCTTTATTTCAGTGGTGATTATGGACCTAACTTAGTTGCAGAAGTTTTTCGTTACGCATATATTGCTGGTGTCGTCGCCAAGAAAACTCCGCACGATATAATCCATGTCCATGATTGGATGACAGCTATGGCTGGTGTAGAAGCTAAGAAAGCCAGCGGCAAACCCTTAGTCTATCACGTTCACGCGCTAGAAACCGATCGCAGTGGACTACACACTAATAAAGAGATCTTTGAGATCGAGAAGATGGGACTAGAGTTTGCTGACAAGATTATTGCTGTGAGTCACTTCACTAAAGCGAGCATAGTCAGACACTACAATATTAATCCTGATAAAATCTCTGTAGTTCACAATGCAGTCTCTAAGACTAAAGTAAACAAACATAATGAAGTGCTACATAGAACAGCAGACGAGAAGATAGTACTATTCTTAGGAAGAATTACTTTCCAAAAAGGACCAGATTACTTTCTTGAAGCTGCGGCTAAAGTTCTAGAACAAGAGAAGAATGTTCGGTTCGTTATTGCTGGTTACGGCGATATGATTAACAGACTCATAGAGCGCACAGCTCAACTGCGCATAGGTCGTAATGTACATTTCACTGGCTTCCTGAATCGTGAAGAAGTAGAAGAAGTATTCTCTTCAAGTGACGCTTACGTTATGTCTAGTGTCTCTGAACCATTTGGGATCTCTTGCCTTGAAGCTGTATTGTTTGATGTGCCTGTGATTATCTCTAAACAGTCCGGCGTTGCGGAAGTCTTGAATCATTCTCTGAAAGTGGATTTCTGGGATACAGATGAACTGGCTAATAAAATTCATGCTGTGATTAAATATCCAGCTCTCCAAAAAGAACTTTTAACCCAAGCATCAGAAGAACTGAAGCATATTCAATGGGATAAGTCTGCGCATAAAGTGATCGAGATCTATAAAGAGCTTACTCATTAATAACCATTGCGATTTCAGTCTCTAAGCAGCTATAATAACTAACAGCTATGCCAAGTATTTGTTTTTACTTTCAAGTCCACCAACCAAAAAGACTTCGTAAATATACTATTTTTGATATTAATAGATCGCATTTCTATGAGGATGATAAGGCCAATAGCGAGATATTACATAAGGTAGCTAATAAAGGTTACTTACCCACTAACAAACTAATGTTAGATCTCATTAATCGTTATCAAGGTGCTTTCAGAATCTCTTACTCTATTTCAGGCGTAGCGATAGAACAAATGAAAAAATACTATCCTGAAGTTCTAGATTCCTTTAAACGCTTAGTAGATACTGGCTGTGTTGAACTTATCTCAGAGACTTACTATCACAGTCTGGCGTTTTTACATTCTACAGAAGAGTCTGAGCGTCAAATTCTGAAACACAAAGAATTAATCGAGAGAGAGTTTGGTTATACACCTCAAACCTTCAGAAACACTGAGTTGATTTATAGTAATAGCATCGCTGCTACCGCTGAGAGACTTGGCTATAAAGCAATCCTAGCTGAAGGTACAGAGAAGATACTAGGTTGGAGAAATGCTAATTTCGTTTACAAACCAGTTAACTGTTCTGATATAAAAGTTCTACTTAGAAATTATCAACTCTCTGATGATATTGCATTTCGTTTCTCTAATCGTGGCTGGAATGAGCATCCACTTACTGCTGATAAGTTTTCTCAGTGGGTGCATGGCTTTGATGGTAACGCTGAAACCATTAACTTATTTATGGATTACGAGACTTTCGGAGAGCATCAGTGGAGCGAGACGGGGATTTTTGATTTTATGTGGGCCTTGCCAGAATATTTACTGAATCACACCAGTTTTAAGTTTAATACTCCTCGTGAAGTAGCTTCTATGTATCAAGTAAGAGATAACCTTGATGTACCTAATTATGTTTCTTGGGCTGATACTGAAAGAGACCTTAGTGCTTGGAAGGGTAATAATCTTCAAGACGATGCCTTAGAGTCAGTTTTTAAATTAGAGAAACAAGTCTATCAAAGTAACAATGCTGATTTAATTGCTACTTGGCAAGCTCTACAAACCTCTGATCATTTCTACTATATGTGTACTAAGTGGTTCTCTGATGGCGATGTACATAAATACTTCAATCCATATGAAAGCCCATATGAAGCTTATATAAATTACCAAAACGTTCTCAAAGACTTCGAAGGAGTATTATCTGCTCAATCGGACTCTCTAGCCCATGCAGTATAAGTGTTTCCATATATATAAGGAAGGGTATATCTAAAAGCATGGAATATTTATTCGAGGTAAGTTGGGAAGTTTGTAATAAGGTTGGAGGCATCCACACCGTTATCACGACTAAGGTTGCTGAATCGCTAGCAAACTACGGTGATGGTTATATAGCTTTAGGTCCTGACCTAGGTCAAGATGCAGAGTTTGAAGAGACTAAGGAAGTTTTCTTTGATAGTATTCGACCAGCACTAGCCCAAGCCAATATTAATTGTCGCATGGGTAGATGGAAAGTACCAGGCAGCCCAAAGGTCATTCTGGTAGGCGGTTTCACAAAAAAATTTGATATAGAAAGATTACTGCATACTTACTGGGAAGAGTTTGGTGTAGATTCACATGAAGCTGCTTGGGACTATTTAGAACCAGTATTATTTTCTAGCGCCTGCGGGGAAGTGATTGAAACTATAGTTAAATCTACTCTTAAACCAAATGATCAAGCTGTGGCACATTTCCATGAATGGATGTGCGGCGCTGGGATACTTTACCTCAAGAAGCATCTTCCTCGCGTAGGTACTGTGTTCTCAACCCATGCAACTATGTTAGGAAGAGCGATTGCACATACTAACTCAGAATATTATAACCAAATAGAAACTGATCGCAATATAGCGGATAAGGCTTATATTTATGGTGTACAAAGTAAGCATTCGATGGAAACAGCTTCGGCAAGGAAGGCAGATTGCTTTACTACTGTTAGTGAAATTACAGCGAGAGAAGCTTTCAAGATTTTGGGTACCAGTCCAGATCTAGTAGTTTATAACGGCATGGATGTTAAGACGCCGCTGGTTCGTGATGAAGCTAAACTTAAAACCAGAAAACTACAAGTTCTCAAACTATGTTCGGGCTTCCTTGGAGAAACTTTACCCGAAGAAACTTTAATCTGGGTTAGTTCAGGACGTTATGAATTTAAAAATAAAGGCTATGACATTACTATAGAAGCCTTATCCAGACTTAAAGATCAGTTAGGCGATAAATGTCCTCCTATCTTGATGCTCTTCTTAGTTGCTGCTGACCAAAGCAAGCTTACTCATTATCAACTTCCTAAATCATTTGATCCTGATTATAGAGAGATAGCTATATCTCCAGTATGGAATAAAGAGCATGATCCTATCATTAACGCTAGCAAGCATTTTGGATTAGACCAGAAAAATAGTCCCGTTAGTGTCGTGTTTTCATCACTTTATTTAGATGGCCAGGATGGCATATTTAATATTAAGTATGAAGATATATTAGAAGTTTGTGATTTAAGTTTATTCCCTTCTGCTTATGAGCCTTGGGGTTATACTCCGCTAGAAGCTGCTGTTACTGGAGTGCCTACTATTACCTCAGACTTAGCTGGCTTTGGTTATTGGGTGCAAATCTGCGATAATGATTGGTCTTCATTAGTAAAAGTACTTCATAGGAAAAACAAGTCTCACGAGGAAATAATACAAACGCTTGCAAATATGATGCAAGAATTCTGTACTATTAAAGCTAATAAGAATCGGATTCTTCAGCAGACTAATGATCTAAGACAAAATATAGACTGGAGTAAGATTTATGTCGGTTATAAAACCGCCTATGATATTGCTTTAGGCAAGGCTTTTGAAAGAGAGTTAATGAGTAAAACAGTAGAAGGCGAGAATCCGTTCGCTGGTTCTCGTTGTCACATATTACCAGGACGTCCAGCACTCAAATGCTTTGCGCTAGAATCCAATCTACCAGAACGCATTAGTGCCTTAAATAATATAGCTTATAATCTATGGTGGACTTGGAATGAAGATGCGCAAGATTTATTTAGATCTCTCAATCCTGATCTTTGGGAATTCTTTGAGCATAATCCAATTAAATTAATCAAGAGCATTCCTTATGATGATTTTGAACAGCTTCAAGCTAATTCAGCGTTTTTAACTAAGCTTAATAAGGTCTATGATAAATTCAAAGACTATATGGGTGAACATTCTATGCATGCCTTAGTAGATGTAGATAGACCGGTAATTGCGTATCTTTCTATGGAATTTGGTATCCATGAAGCATTGCCTATCTATTCTGGTGGTCTAGGTATATTAGCTGGTGATCATCTAAAAGCTGCTTCTGATATGAATCAAAACATGGTAGGGATCGGATTGTTTTACCAGAATGGTTACTTCGTTCAAGAAATCAATCATGATGGCCATCAAGTAGAACACTACCCTGAAAATGATTGGAGAGACTTATCAGTACAAATACTTCTGAATCAAGCTGGTGAACCAGTGAAGATCCCGGTAGAATATCCTGAGCGTGTCGTATGGACTCGTGTACTAGTAGCTAATGTGGGAAGGGTCCCTCTATTCTTGTTTGATACAGATATAGACTGTAATAGTCCTGAAGACAGAACTATCAGCTCAAGACTTTATGTAGGTGATAGGGAAGCTAGAATTAAACAAGAGATCCTCATTGGTATAGCCAGTGTAAGACTATTAAAAGACGTTCTAGGATTAGATCCTGCGGTATATCACCTTAATGAAGGTCACTGTGCATTTATGTCTGCTGAGATGCTTAGAAGATATATGCTTCAAGGTTTCTCTTTCGAGTCAGCAGTGAAAGCGATACAAAATCATACAGTATTCACTACTCATACTCCAGTTCCTGCTGGTAATGAAGCGTTTGCAATTGATTCAGTGCAGAGAATGTTTAGTAGATTCTTTGAGCATATGCATGTCTCGATTAATAAATTCCTTGATCTTGGAAGAAACATTAATAACTATAGTGAGTTCTCCATGACAGTATTAGCTTTAAGGATCTCTCGTAAAGCCAACGCTGTGTCTCAGCTACATGGTGATGTGAGTGTTGATATGTGGAAGCCAGTGATGCCATTAGAGCAAGATAGGTACTTTAACTATGTCACTAATGGAGTACATATGCCGACTTGGCTTGCACCTGGTATCAAGAGTCTATGCAGAGAAGGACATGAGATTCACTTTGACAAGATTCAATCTGTGTCTCAAGAAATTATCTGGCAAAAACATCAAGAAGATAAGCAAGTATTAATTGCTTTCCTTAAGGAGCAAGTTAAGAAAGAATATCTACGTAAAGGTTTTGACATAAAACAAGTTAAAGCTATGATAGAGCCGCTTAACGAGAATACCTTACTAATTGGCTTTGCGCGTAGATTTGCGTCTTACAAGCGAGCTAATTTATTATTTAGGGATCCTGAAAGATTACTAAAAATTATCAACGACACTAAGCGACCGATAGTCTTTGTCTTTGCGGGTAAAGCACATCCAGCTGATGGTATCGGTAAAGGATTAATTCAAGAAATCTTCAATTACTCACGTGAAGAAAGATTCCGCGGCAAGATACTTATAATAGAAAACTACAATATGAACCTTGGTAGATTACTTACTGGTGGTTCTGATGTTTGGTTAAATAATCCGATCATGTACAAGGAAGCTTGTGGTACTAGCGGGATGAAAGCTGCTGCTAGTGGCTCTCTTAACCTCTCTATTCCAGATGGCTGGTGGCATGAAGGTTATAAAGCCGAGCTTGGCTGGAGTATTAAACCAGCTGATAATCTAGAGGATTATGAAGCTATGTGTGATCAAGAAAGTAAATCTCTCTATGATTTACTCGAGAAGCAAGTGATACCGCTTTATTACGCAAAAGAAAACGGTATTTATTCTCAAGCTTGGGTAGAAATGATGAGATCTTCCATCCTTAACACTGGACACGATTTCAGCGCCCGCAGAATGCTCGATGATTACAGCATGAAGATGTACTTCCCTGTGATCAAACGCAGTGTTATGGCGACGAGTAGTTAGAGATACTTGACAAAAACCGCATAAAGGGCTAGTATAATAGGTACTTTATTCGGATTTTATCAAGTGGAAAAGAATGCTTTATATGAATTTTTTAATAAGTTTCAAGTTTTCAGACTTGAAGACTTAAACGAATTTCTTGAGTCTAAAGATCCAGAAAAAGCAGTTGAACACAATAGAAGAAAAAAACTTTTAGCTCATTACATTAAGCAAAAAAGGTTAGTAAAAATAAGGAAAGAAATTTACCAAGTCATTCCTCCAGGTGAATCTTCTGAAAATTATGCTGTCGATCCATATTTACTAGCATCGAAACTTGCAGATGATGCCATACTTTCACACCATACAGCACTTGAGGTTCATGCAAAAGCATATTCTATCTTTAATACTTTTTATTACTGGACCAGAAAAGAAATCCGATATCCATTTGAATACCAAGGTATAAAGTTTAAGCCTGTTCAGCAACCCAAAATTTTACTTGAAAAAAAACAAGAGGATTTTGGTACCAAAATTGTTTACAGAAAAGATCAAGCACTGAAAGTGACTACCTTTGAGCGAACCTTTGTTGATCTGCTTGACCGACCTAAACTTGCTGGTAGTTGGGAGGAGATTTGGAGATCATTAGCTTCAATTGATTACTTCGACATAGATGAAGTTTTTCATTACTGCTCATTATTAGAAAATGCAACGATTTTTGCTAAGGTTGGATTCTACTTAGAACAAAATCAGAAAAGACTAGCTGTCACCGATAAAGAATTGAATAAATTTTCTAAGTTTAAACCTAGAAGCCCTCATTATCTTGAAAAAAACAAATCTGGAAAACTTCTCCAAAGATGGAATCTAATAGTGCCAGATGAGATTCTAGAAGAAACATGGGAGGAGAAGCTATGAGGCTTGGATGATCAAGACTTACAGTCCGTCACTCAATCACATCCTGCCTTACAATGGAAAATTCTTAATGTGAAACAGTTTAGAAACAAATGAATGCGGACTTAGTCCACTTATACCATTCATCCTTCGTCAATTCCCAGATTTCATGCTCTGAATATTTTGGATTAACAAACTTCGCGGGTTTGATACCAATAAAACGTGCGCCGGTTTTTTCTTTGATACGCCGAGACCTATCATTACCTACAGCATTTGCAAAAACGAGCTTTTCAAAATTCAATACCTCAAACGCATAATTCGTTCAGGAGTTACGCGGTAATCTCATAAACAATATGTCTTACGGCCACTTTTTTTG
>CAZELI010000038.1:0-16502 GCA_964512985.1 uncultured Gammaproteobacteria bacterium
GGTACTCCTGGGTATGTTTGGGGCTTTGATTATCAGAAATAAGATTAATGACAATATGCTTAAAAAGATTTTTGCAATATTGCTGATATTAATTGGGATATATATATTATTCAAAAATGTACTTCATACAAATATCTTGTGATATTTTAGGTTTTTTATTTTATCTACAGCACTGTTCATTGGAATTCCCTCCATTAACCTTGGATTGCCTGAAACGAGTAAATTTGAATATTTTTATTTTCTATTAGACCATTAATAAAGCAGTTATCTATTTCGCGTTAATATTACTCCATGTCTGCTCATATATAGGGGTCATAGTTACACATTGGACATTTTCAATGACACACTTTAGTTGACTATTTCCTCAATTCTGACTTTGAGTTGAGATTAATTAAATTCAAAAATTGATAAAGCTCTTCAACCGAATCAATGAAATACTTTGCCTTACTTTTGAAACGTTGAGCGACTTGTATACTTAAGCCTTGCAGTTCATTAATTATTTGAAAAGCAATATCGTCAGTTAAATCATCACCAAAGCAAACCAATAAATGTTCGGGAAATGTTTCATGTAAAATTCTAATTGCATTACTTTTATTAGCATCAATTGGTAAGACTTCAAATACAGCATATCCTTCCTGCACACGAATACCTTCAATATTTTGCACAATATCATAGAGTTTTTTTACTAAATCTTGCGGAGTTGGGTGTCGCTTATAATGCACTCCAATAGCCAGAGTTTTATATTCCAAATCCAAAAGAGGAAAATCTTCTAACTTTTTTACTTCGGATAAGAAAAAATCAATTTGGTCACGAGCAGGATTAGAGGTAGCTTCTTGACTGAATTCCGCCCCATGAGAGCCAATCAAAATTATATTAAAATTCAACTTATTCAAACTAAGCGATTTCAGTGTTTTAAGATCACGCCCTGATAGAATAGCGAGTTTAATGTTAGTAAATTCACTTAATTGATTTAGTAAATCAATACGTTCAGGTTTAAGAATTGCAGTTGCTGGGTCTTCTACCAACTCAGTAAGTGTTCCGTCAAAATCAAAAATATACAATACTGGTTTAGAGCTGATAGCTATTAGCTTAAACAGCGACTTGATTTGATTCATAATTAGATATCGCTCTTAACTCCTCAAGGAAGTTTTTTGCCCACTGATGAACATCATTAACACATAAAGTTTCTTTGCACTTATTCAAAAAAACATCCTGCTCAGAAGTTGATTCTAAGCTTTGCTTAATAGCCTTAGCTATTGATTCTGAATTATATGGATTAACTAATTTAATCCCCTCAAAACAATCAGCTACGCCTGTAAGTTCACTAAGAATCAGATCACTATTGGGTTTACGAGCAGCAATAAACTCCTTAGCTACTAGATTCATACCATCCCGCAAGGCAGTGATTAAAGCAAAATCAGCAATCTGATAATAACTAATCAATTTGTTAAATGGAATTAACCTATTAATATAAATTATTGGTTGCCAACACAAACTTCCATATTGACCATTGATTCTAGAAATCGTTTGCTCTACTTCAAATTTAATTTTTTGATACTCGTCTATCTGTGATCGACTTGGTACGGCTATTTGAATAAAACTCAGTTTCCCGCGATATTTTCGGTTCATTTTAAAAAACAAATCTAGAGCCTTCAGTTTTTCTGGAATACCTTTGGAATAATCTAAACGATCTACACCAATACCAATAAATTTAGTATTGATATCGCGACGTAACCGTTTAGTTAATTTTATGGCAGCGCTGCTATCAACCAACTTTAAAATATATTTAGTGTCGATAGATATCGGACAAGATTTAACATATGTCAATTTATTTTGATAACTAATCTCCGAAGCTGCTATAGGGGCAGCTTCGGGATCTAATAACTTCCGTACACAATTACGGAAGTTACTGACATAATCATTCGTATGAAAACCTAATAAATTGAAATCCAATAAACCTTGTAATATCTCCTTGCGTTGCGGTAATATTCTAAAAATTTCATAAGCTGGGAAAGGTATATGAAGAAAAAATCCAATATAATTTTTAACTCCTAGTTCTCTTAAAAATTTAGCTACCAAAAATAAATGATAATCTTGAACCCAAATCAATGCATTAGGTTTATCCTTTATAAGCTTACTAATTGCTTCAGCTATCTTGCGGTTTACTTCGCAGTATGCATGCCAATCCTCATCTTTAAAACCACACTTTCCAGGGAAATAATGAAATAATGGCCAAATAGTACTATTAGAATATCCAGCATAATGAGATTTATATTCTTTTTCATTAATCAAAACTGGAAATAGAGTGTAATTAATACCAGGGACTGATTTGTGTTGATTAAGATATTGATAATCATTATTATCAGCAATGAAAATCCATGTAGCATGCATTTCCATCGCCACTTGATGCAATGCAGAAGCCAAACCTCCAGCGTTAATTGATTGACTACCCTTCTTCAAATCATCAATAGGTGAGCGATTTGAAACAATTATTATTTCCTGATCATTTTCCAATATTTTATTAATTTTAGCATCATTACTAGAATGCTAATAATTTCATCACCAATTATTGCAAATTTGCTAATATAACTTAAGTGACGTCGCCTACAAACAATTTTCCATATGGCATAATTGGGAATTGCCAAATATTGGCTTTAATTAATGACCACGCCAGTGTAGATTGGTTGTGCTTTCCAAGATTCGACAGTCCTTCGGTGTTTGCAAAATTGCTTGATGAGAATCAAGGTGGCAGTTTCAGTATTCAACCAGAAACTACAGAATGTAAACATCAACAATATTATTTACGCAACACTAATATTCTTATTACTCGTTTTGAAACATCAGAAGGAATTTTTGAAGTTCATGATTTTGCACCAAGGTTTTTATTACAAGATAGATATTTCAAAGCAACGGCTATTTATAGAATAGTTCGTGTTATAAGTGGCAGTCCTAGCATAATAATTAAATGCGATCCAAAATTAAATTATGCTCGAGAGCAAGTTAAACCAGTGTTAGGCAGTAATCATATAAACTTCAGTCAAGAATTACGTTTGACAAGCTCTGCGCCCCTATCATATATTCAAGAACAACAAGCTTTCAAAATTCATAATGATCAATACTTTGTTTTAACTTGGGGTGAAACACTGGAAGCTGATTTGAAATTTACGGCAGAGGAATTTTATGAACGTACTAAAAATTATTGGCAGCTTTGGGTAAAACATTGTAGCATTGGTCTAATATATCAAGATGCTTGCATTAGAGCTGCTCTGGCATTAAAATTACATTACTTTCAAGATACTGGGGCTTTCATTGCTGCAGCTACTACTTCCATACCAGAAGCTCCACATTCAGGTCGCAATTGGGATTATCGATTCTGTTGGCTTAGGGATGCCTATTTCACGATGTTAGCCTTGGATGCTCTGGGACACTTTGAAGAGAAAGAACAGTTCACTAAATATTTAAATAATATAATCCATTTTGATCACAAGATGGAACTCAGTCAAGATGCAGGATTACAGCCAGTTTATAGTATCAGTGGTGACAGAGAATTAACAGAGTCAACCTTGGATCATTTATCAGGCTTTAAAGGCAATCAACCTGTACGCATTGGCAATGCTGCGTATACACATAAACAATTTGATGTTTATGGGGAAATGGTTCTCTGCCTTACGCCAATATTTTTTGATCGTAGATTAATTTCTTATGATTTAAAAACTTTATTTGTGGATTTTAAATTTCTAGTAGAAAAATCCATTCAACTTTTCAAGCAACCAGATGCTGGCATTTGGGAATTTCGCTCCGAAGAAAGCATTCATACTTTTTCACAAGTGTTTTGCTGGGCAGCAGTTGATCGTGGCGCCAAAGTAGCTCTGCATATGGGTTATAAGGACTTGGCAGAAGAATGGCAAGCAAAAGCAAAAGAAATGCAAGAAACAATTCTTAAAGAAGCTTGGAGCGAAGATGAGCAAATGTTCACACAAAGATTTCAGGGACATACTGCCGATGCAAGTAATTTACTTATGTTCCAACTTGGTATTATTGACGCTAAAGATCCTCGCTTTATTTCCACAGTAAAACGCTACGGAGAAATTCTACGCAAAGATGATTATATATTTCGCTATGTCACAGCAGATGATTTTGGATTCCCGCAAACAAGTTTTACTATTTGTACCTTTTGGTATATTAGTGCACTTATTGCCATCGATGAAGTAACTGAAGCTAGAAGGCTTTACGAAAATTTACTCAACAAAACTAATCATTTGGGTTTGCTATCAGAAGACATTGACCCAGCTACAGATAGTCTTTGGGGTAACTTCCCACAAACCTATTCATTAGTAGGAATAATTCTTGTGGCTCAGCAGTTAGCTAAACATTAGACATTCAGACTAAAATTCTCTAACCAATCTCATTGCTAGTACTGAAGCATATCTTGCTGTATCATAGCGCTCAATTCCTGCACCCATTTGGAGACTATATTGCTTACCAAGCTCATAGTGCAGCTGTGGGATTACTAAAAAGCTATTATAACGATCTGACATATTCATATGATTAAATGCATAATTAGTTTCAATTCCTAATTTAAGACTTGGTCTAAAATGTCTAAAGAAACTAACATTCGATAAATAGCTCAAGTCTCCCTTTTGTCCTATTTGATTATTCTTCAAGCCATTCATTGTTAGAGTGCTCCACTTTTTATTAAATCTGTAACCTGCTATATATAAGTTAGTGACATTAAAGTTATTAGTTTCAGAAGAATATTTAGTTATCGTCTGCCAACCATGAATAAAACGCTTCTCCCTATCTCGACCAAAAGTTTTTTGTAAGCCTAATTTATATTCATCAATCTCATAGCCCCTAATTGGTAATTCAAACTCAAGAGCAAAGCCATTAGCTACAACTAGTTCTATTTCGGGAGCACAGCGAATTGCTTCACCAGACCTATTAGGTCTAGATTCTACCAAGGTATTAATTTCCATTTCACCTTTTTCGGCTCCAAGAGGTCTTACTAGGTCAAAAACCATAGGTTCGGGAATTGTAGGATTTAAAGAACCAGAAGAACCGGTATTATGGTCAATAAAAACCTTCGGCTTCAGAATAGAAATGCGAGCCAAACCAGGCAAGCAATTAATCAATAAAAATATGAGAATCCATAATATTTTTTGACTATCTTGCATCTTCTGACATTTTAACGCATTTAATTTAGCCTGATAGTATTTATAGAAAAAATTAATTAAATGATATTAGAAGAAACTATTTCTCTACAGAACCCGACACCCCTAAACTGATATAAGCAAAAATTATAATTACAGTAAGTGCATTAAAAAACAACCCTATCTTCCACATGTCAGAAACTTTTACTTCATTAGTTGCAATTACAAGAGCATTAGGAGGAGTAGCGACAGGAAGCATAAACGGACAAGATGCTGATAAAGCAGCAGCATATAGAAGTATTAGAGGGCTGAAGCCTAGACTGCTAGATAGACCCGCGAGAATTGGTAATAAGATTTGTGCAATAGCAGTATTGGAAGCTAACTCTGATAATACTTTCATTAAAATTATCACAAATAAAATCGTTATAAAAATATTGGGGCTTTCCAGCTG
Source organism: uncultured Gammaproteobacteria bacterium (assembly GCA_964512985.1). GTDB lineage: Bacteria > Cyanobacteriota > Vampirovibrionia > LMEP-6097 > LMEP-6097 > CAYPGT01. The sequence goes on from CAZELI010000038.1 coordinate 5,602, forward strand.
ATCAAATAATCTAAATATTTCCTCTGAAAAACCGATCTTCTTAATTGCATCAGCAAGGGCAAATCCACCACCAAAAAGAAGGATTATCTCCCAAGGAAAATCTTTCAAGTCCTCCCATAATAAAAGTCTCTTGAATTTTTTTGGAGATGGAGAAATCGTGAATAATAAAAAACAAGCAGTAATAATTACTGTAGAGTCATCAAAACAATCACCACAGTTAACCAAAGAAGACCACCCCGGAAATTTAAATAAGCCAATATCTAAATCTGTTCGAGTAAGCCAAGCAATAACTACTGCCAAAAAGATAGATAAAACATATTTTTGTTCATGGTTTAACGGAATCATGTTCTGTTTAAGGTTAATTGACAATGATGGTCTAGTGACACCTTCTTCTTTTGGACAATATAGGTAGCTAAATAAAAAGAATAGAATCGTTAGCAAAATGATTACAAGAGGGAGAGTCATAAGCATCCATTCAGAAAAACTAAGATCTATATTTTTGGTATCTTGAAGTACTTGCTTCAGTATCATATTTGGAGGAGTACCTATAAGTGTTGCCATTCCGCCTATCGAAGCAGAGTAAGCGATGCAAATTAGCAACCCTCTTATAAATTTTTCTTTTGCTTCTTTATAAAACCAATGTTGTTTTAATTCATCTATTACTGAGCTAGCTATCGTTATCATTAAAATTGCTGCCGCAGTATTAGAAAGCCACATGGAAAGAAATGCTGTACTTATGATGAAACCAAGTAAAAGTTTTCTAGGCTCTAGGCCAGTTACTGCAAGCACTTTATATGCAAACCATTTATGCAAGCCGGTTTTTTGGACAGCGATACTTAGTACAAAACCACCAAAGAATAAAGCTATAACAGAGTTTGAATAAGATTTACTTACTTCTGCAGCCGACATAATACCTGTTAGTGGAAATAAAACCAAAGGGAGCAAAGCTGTAACTGCTAGATGGACTCTATTACTTATCCAAAGATAAGCCATAAGAATCACTATCAAAAGCAACGATACGTTCGCTCCTAATTCAAAATCGAAAGGCACTTAAAAGAAGTATAGCGTATTTGTCATTGCTAATGAGGTAAATATTTCTTTGCAATATTAACCAGTAAAAGCATTATAGGTACTTCTATGATTGGACCAATTATAGTAGCGAAGGCTACTTTGGAACTAATGCCAAAAACTGCAATGGCAACAGCAATAGCAAGTTCGAAATTATTACTGGCGGCAGTGAGTGCAATAGCTGTATTAATTGAGTATGAGTGATTGATTTTTGAAGCAATAAAAAAGCTCACGAAAAAAATTACCAAGAAATAAATTATTAGTGGAATCGAAATCAAAACTACATCGCTAATATTATTAACTATAGAATCACCTTGAATACTGCACATTATCAGTATTGTAAAGAGAAGCGAGTAGAGAGTTATAGGACTAATTGCAGGGATCAATTTCTTAGTGTACCAATCTTCCCCTTTGCGTCTAAGCAGAATAAATCTAGTTAAAAATCCTCCTAGACTCGGTATACCAAGGTAGATCAAAACGCTACGAAATATTTCCAGAAAACTTATATTCACAATAGTGCTTTCATAGCCGAAATATGGCAGCAAAACCGTGATGAACAGCCAAGCATAAAAACTATAACTAAGTATCTGAAATAGGCTATTAAACGCAACTAAGCCAGCAGTATATTCCTTATCTCCACCAGCAATTTCATTCCATACAATTACCATCGCAATACATCTTGCAATACCAACTAAAATCAAACCAATAATATATTCTTGATGACCAGTAAGAAATATCAAAGCTAAAGCTGTCATCAAAATTGGACCGATTAACCAATTCAAAATTAACGATAGGGAAAGGACTTTAGTATTTTTGAATACATCACTTAAACATTCATATCTAACCTTAGCAAGTGGAGGATACATCATTAATATCAAACCAAGTGCAATTAAAATATTAGTACTACCAACTTGAAATACCTCTATTAGACTCTTAGTATTTGGAAGAAAATAGCCAATGCTGATGCCAATTATCATTGAAAGCAATATCCATACTGTTAAGTAGCGATCTATAAATGATAATTTAGGGTTATTGGGCACTTATTTTCTCCTTAGTTCTCTCTAATAGTACCGGTAGTCCTATGACAAAGTTTTTAATCTCGTCTCTGACTCTTCTATAAATCTTGATAGCCTCATCATGATTAAGTCCTTGGCTTAATTTAGGAGGATCATCAAAAGCGTGTCTTATAATCCTCTCGGGTTGAGTTGGGAAATAAGGACAAGTTTCAGCAGCATGATCACATACAGTAATCACAAAATCAAACTTAATATCCATTACTTCATCAATGGTTTTAGAGTGGTGATTCGAAATATCAATATCAAGATCTTGTAAAACTTCTATGGCAAGGGGATCTAAACCTTTGGCAATAATTCCAGCAGAATATGCCTGAATTTGATCTCTTAGCAATATATTGCTAAGAGCTTCTGCCATCTGACTTCTACAAGAATTACCAGTACAGAGAAATAAGATTTTTGGTTTATCTGTTTGCATTTGTTGATTTTGTAATAAACCCATTTACCTTTTTCTCTGAATCTAAAATTGAAGCTATGCTCATCAATGAAAGATGTTTAGATAGATTTTAGAACTTGGAAAATATTTTTAATAGTATAATTTGCCATATAACGAATTATATGATTAAGTGACAGGTATTGCTTGAATTCTTTATAGCTATTCGTGGAGGCAGAAAGTCTCGGCTCTTAGATTGAATATACTCTTTTTTTAGGACAATACTATTCCAAAGGGAAATTCCATGGACAGGTAAACTCATTTACGGTTCTACCCTCGACACAATGATTACTATCAACTTTTTTTTGATAACGATCTTTAGATTTGAAACATTTATCATCTTCCTTAAGATCTTTCTTGAATCCCATCTCTCTAGCTGTATTAATTTTAATACAAACATCTTGTGATATTTTAGGATTGTCTTTTTTGTCTTTTAGTTTCATGTTCTCTCCTTGGATCTTAAACTGATGACAGCAAGCTCATCGTATTCTAATAGTTAGTATCAAGTTTACTAAAGAATAGGGTGTATTACATCATTCCAAAGGATAGAAATTATGACGCCTCAAACAAAATAGAATAAGCGTCTCAGTGTCGGTATCCAAGATATCAACCCAAAACTAACTATTACCACCAGTAAGACGATAATAAATGCTTTATTCTCTAAAAACAGCTCTGAGATTGACTTATTCTTCCAAGATTTATTAACAAACGCGAGAAAGAAATTACCAATTAATAGCGTAGTAAAACTTAGAATACGTACTTCGCCGTCGGATTTCCCAGAGCGTATTGCTAGTGAATAAACTATCAGTACTAGTAGCAGTATGCAGATACCTTGTATAAGACTGCTTATGATCTTTCTATAGCTTAGAATTGGTTCAGTAACTGCTCTTGGTGGCTTGGTCATTATATCTTTAGATGCTGGTTCCGATTCAAATACAATAGAACAAGTAGGATCAATTATTAATTCTAAGAAAGCAATATGAATTGGAAAGAAAATAGTCGGCAAATTACCGAAAATAACAGGCAGCAGTGTTAATCCAGCAATGGGAACGTGAACCGCGAGTATATACGACATGGCTTTTCTTAGATTCTCAAAAATCCCTCTTCCTAACCTAATCGCTGAGACAATAGAAGAGAAATTATCATCAAGTAAGATTAAATCCGCAGATTCTCGTGCAACATTAGTACCCGCCTTTCCCATGGCGATCCCAACATCGCTTGCTTTGAGCGCCGGAGCATCATTAACACCATCACCAGTCATGGCAATAATTTCCTGATGTTTTTTCAGAGCATAAACAATTCTAAGTTTTTGTTCAGGTATCACTCTTGAGAAAATGCTTATACCTTTGATTCTCATTTGTAATTCTTCGTCGCTAAGCTTCTCAAGCTCAAGCCCAGTCATAAAATTATCAGGATCTTTCAGTCCAATCTCTTTTGCGATATTTTGAGCAGTAACATGGTGATCTCCAGTTATCATTACTACTTTTATTCCTGCGCTATAGCAATCACTGACAGCTTCTTTTACCCCTGCACGAATTGGATCAAAGAAGCCCAGGAGCCCACAAAATTCAAAATCAATATCGTGTTGAATTGCTGGTATGCTCTGTAATTTTGTTTTAGACTTAGCTACCCCTAATACTCTTAACCCTCTGGAAGCCATATTCTCTACTACAGCAACTAGAGATTTAGTTTTATCATCACTCAAATGGCATAGATCAAATATAGCTTCAGGAGAACCTTTGGAATAAAACAAATATTCTTCCTTCTCTGACGCAGTCCACGCTCTAGACATGGCTGAGAGATCCTTTGATAATGGGTATTCTTGAATTAATTTCCAATTCTTATGTATATGTTCTGAATCAACTAAGTTTGAAGAAACCACCTGCATAATCGCTTTCTCCATCGGATCAAAGGATTGCTCTCTGCTTGCAAGGAGTGCAAATTCAATCAGTGAATGAAATTCTTCAGGTAAAGCTTCCTTGTTTAATTTATACGATTTATCTACAGAATGAATTTCACTAAGTGTCATTTTGTTTTCAGTGATGGTGCCTGTCTTGTCTGTGCATAGTACCGTAATTGAACCTAAGGTTTCTATAGCAGACGTCTTTCGAGTTAGAACGTTCTTTTGGGAAATACGCCAAGCTCCAAGTGCCATGAAGATAGTAAGAACCGCAGGTATCTCCTCAGGAAGCATGGCGATAGCAAAAGTAAGAGAAGTCAATAGACCTTTGATGAATCCGTCTCTAGCAGCGAGAATGCCGATTATTACCAGGCATAGTACAACTGCAATCACAACAATCTTACTGACTATTCTTGAGACCTCTTGTTTAAATCGAGACTCATCTTTCTCTATAGAATTAATTGCCTTGCCAATTTTACCAAGCTCAGTCTGAACGCTGATTGCAGTTACTTGAACGTAAGCCTTACCTTGTGTGACAAGAGTCCCGTTGTATGCCATGCAGCTACCTTCTTCACCAAGCCGTGTAATAGGGGTATTAGCCTCTCTGCTATTCTTCTTTACTGGTACTGATTCACCAGTCAGGGAAGATTCATCGACCATGAGGTTTATTGCATTTAAGACAATTGCATCTGCCGATATCTTGTCACCTTCATTAAGAATCATGATGTCACCTTGGACTAATTCACGACTGGAGATATGCAATTCTTGACCATTTCTAATTACCAGAGTTTTGGGGCTAGTTAAATCTTTCAATGCACTAAGAGTTTTTTCTGTTTTCCATGATTGAAATAATGTAATGCCGATGATAATAAGTACAAAGACTGACAATGAAAGTGCTTCCTGTAAGTCTCCTAAGATCACATACAAGAGACAACAAGCCACCAAAAGTAGGAACATAGGTTCTTTGATAACTTCGATACTTATTGTGAAAAAATTCTTAGGTTTGGATGAAGGTAATTCATTGAACCCGTCCTTTGCAAGCTTCTGCTGAACTTCTTGATCATTAAGTCCTTGATAAGTAACACAGTCTTGTAACAGTTAGTTCACTATCCCTTCCCTCATGGCTTTAACTGCTGCTTGAGTTCTATCATCAACACAAAGCTTAGTGAGTATATTACGTACATGAGATTTAGTCGTAGCCAAGCTCACAAACAATTTATTAGCTATATCTTGATTGCTTTTACCATCTACGATTAATTGTAAGATTTCTAACTCTCTTTCTGAGAGTGGTAATATAAGTGAATTGTTTGTATTATTCTGTCCATTGTTCTTGAAATGCTTAGACTTAGTGCCACAGAAACTTCTTAGAATCTTCTCTGCTATTTGGTTTGATAACCAAGCATCACCATGACACACAGCCTCTATCGCAATATAAATCTGTTCAGGTTTAGATTCTTTAACAGCATAACCATCAGCACCACTTGAAAAACTAGCAAAAACTTCTTGATCTCCTTCATGGCTAGTTACCATGATAACTTTAATGTTGGGATTATTTTCTTTGATTAATCTAGTGGCTTCAATACCATCTAATTCACGTAACCCAATATCCATAAGTATTACATCAGGATTGAGCTTACTGGCTAATTCTACGGCTTCTTTACCGCTAGCAGTTTCGCCAATTATTTCTATATCTTTATATTCTTCAAGAGCGATTTTTAAGCCGATTCTAGTTAATTCGTGATCTTCTACTATAATAATTTTTTTTGGTTTAACTGTAGTATCATTCATTTGTTTGTTTTTCCTTAATTTATCAGCATGCCTGCTTCTGTTTCTTGCTCCAATACCTCAGGTGAATCAAAACTTATTGTTGGGATTCTAAAACTGATTTCAGTTCCTTGATTTTCAATACTTTCAGCCCGAATAGTTCCACCATGAGCTTCTACGATTTGCCTACTCAGATAGAGTCCTAATCCAGTGCCATTAGAGCTTCCTCTATTGACCTTAGATTGCCAGAAGCGAGTAAATAAGTTTCGTATTTTGTCAGCAGGTATGCCTATACCTTCGTCCTGGACAGTAAAGCAGATCAAATCGGAAATACTGCTTCTCACGTCGATTTTTACATTAGCACCGATCTTGCTAAATTTGACAGCATTAGATAGGAGATTAACCAAGACTCTTTCTAGTTCAAAAGGATCACAATTAATTTTGGCTTCCTCGTCTTCAAGCATGATAGATATTTGAATATTTTTACTCTCTATTAGTGGTTTGACGACCTCAAGAGCATTATTAATTAGTTGCTTAACTTTTATACTTTTAAGCAGAAGTTTATACGAATCAGTCTCATATTTAAAAACATTAAGTAAGTTTTTGACCAGCTTTAATGCACCAGCATTGCTTTTTAGAAGTAATTCAAGTATAGTCCGTTGCTCCGAACTGATGTCACCAAAATGTCCGTCAAGTAAATGTTGGACATTAGTTTCTGCTGCTATTAGCGGAGTTTTAAGATCATGGGTGAAAGATGCCATCATATCTTCTAACTGTCTTGCTTGCTTTTGTACCTCAGTTACATCATTAATTACTAAGCAAATACCACTTGCGGTTGTTGATGATGAATAAATAGGAGAACAGATTATATTGAAGTTTCGCTTCTGTCCATATTGATTGGTTGCACTGACACTTATGCTCTTTTGCTGACAGTTTCCTAGTACTGCTTGAATTACAGGCAAATTTTTAAGCTTATACTCGTTATCATGAAATATAAAGCTGTCAAATTCTGAGTAAAATTTCTTAGCTACGTCATTCATGTCTAGAATATTCAGATCTGGCGAAAATACAATTACTCCATCACTAAGATTAGTGAAGAGGTCGCTTAAACGAGTAAATTTCTTGTCAATATCACAGAGTTTACAAAGCTCTAACATACAGTCCTTGGTTATTTGTGCCGTTTCAGCATCTAATTTTTGTTTGCTTAGCACTCGGTTTATATTATTTGATCCAGGCATAAGTGTAAATAATAACAGAGCCTGGGGTGTCCAAGCTCTGTTTCATTGTTTGTCGGTGGGCTACTTCTTAATTTGAATTTTGATCTTCTCGTTTTTGGCTTCTTGCTTAGGTATAGTTACCTTTAGTAAACCACCTTCATATTCAGCGGAAGCTTCCTTCTCTTTTACTGAACAAGGTAAAGGTAATTCTCTGTCAAAGCTACGGCGCATTATTTCACGTACATGGTACTTGCGACCCGCATCTTCCTTGTTCTCTTGCTTGTCTTCGCAGGCTTTAGCCGAAATTTTCAAAGTATTATTCTCTACATTCACCTCTACTTTATTTGGATCAAATCCTGGTAAATCCATTTCAGCAATTAACTTGCCATCTTGTTCATACAAATTCACTGCGCCTATGTCAGAAATTGCAGTCAAATTATCAGTCAAAATTGATAGGGGCTTGAAATTATTAAACCAATCATCCTCATTCCAAAAGCTCGGAACTAGAGATTTGCTAGGTCTGTGTCTTGTAAGTAAATTCATAATGTCTCCTTTTTTTACTAAACTACTCAAGAGTCTAGCCTATATGAAGTCTAAATCAACCATACGTAAGGTCAAACTAAAGATGGATTTCAAATATCTAAAGATTATCCTTTAGCGTATGAGTGATACTTTTTATATGCGTTAAAATCATATCCATTATGTTTATAAGTATTAAAAGTATTGGTGCTTACTCTGTTCATTGTACTGATGGGGAGTTGGGGGTGCTTGAAGCATTTCATTTTGATGATAGGACTTGGTCTATTCGTTACTTAGTCATTAATATTAATAGTTTACTTAATCCAAAGAGAGTTTTATTGCTTCCGACTGCGGCTTACGAATTATCGTGGTCTGATCATAGTATCAAAGTTAATCTTAATAAGAAGCAAGTGATGAATGCCACGCCATACAGTGCTGATTTACCTGTATCAGTGCAGCATGAACTTTTAGACAGAAAAAATTTCCATACTCTATATTTATCTGATCCGTGGAGTGGCAGTGTGTTGCCGATGTGGTTTCCTAATACTGACAAAGCTGGTGAATTAGTGGAAGTTATTGGTGATGAGGATTTACGTTGTACCTCTATGACTATTGGCTATAAAGTTATGGCTAGTGACAAGCAGGCAGGTAAAGTAGTAGATATGATTTTAGATGATCATGAATGGAAGATTAAATACTTAGTGGTGGATACTAATGGATTTTTGCCATTGGGTGATGTTTTGCTTTCTGTAAAGCATGTGGATGGTTTCGTTACTGATGATGAAATAATCTCGATAGATATTAGTTCGGATGAACTCAAGCATTGTCCTAAATATGATTCTAATGCTCCAGTTAACAGAGATTATGTAATGAAGTACTATGATTATGAAGGTCGTCTAGTGGGGACTGCTGAGAAGAATGTAGATGAGTATAGTAAGCTGGATAAGGGTTTGACTAATTAAATTCAAATCATAGTAAAATCATAGATTGTTATGAAAATACAATTTCTGGGTGGCGCAGGTACGGTCACAGGATCTAGGTACTTATTAGAAAGTAAATCGGGTGGAAAGATTCTCATTGATTGCGGCCTATTTCAAGGCTTAAAACAGCTTAGGTTGAGAAATTGGGATAAATTTCCTGTCGACCCTAAAACAATCAGTGCGATATTGCTTACTCATGCACATATTGATCATAGTGGCTACATACCTAGATTAGTCCAGGAGGGGTTTTCTGGTGAGATATTTTGTACCACGCCAACTCTTGCACTAGCAGAAATCATGCTCAAAGATAGTGCTAGACTCAAAGAAGAAGAGGCTGATTATGCTAATAGAAAGAAATTCTCCAAACATCAACCAGCTTTGCCCTTATATACACAAGAGGATGTAGAGAAATCACTAAAACTATTTAGAACTAAGAATCTCAAAGAAGAATTTAATATAGGAGATTTCAGGATTAGATTTTCTGAAGCTGGTCATATACTTGGGGCGGTAAGTATATTAATTGAGTGTGACAATACTAAGATATTCTTTTCTGGAGATTTAGGAAGGGCTAATGATTTATTGATCACGGCTCCTAATCCCCCTCTCAATGCAGACTATATAGTCATGGAGTCAACTTATGGTGATAGATTGCATGCAAAAGTCGATCCAATTATTGCCATGAAAAAACTACTAGAAGAAGTTATTTCAAAAAAATCTGTTTTGCTAATACCGAGTTTTGCTGTTGGTAGAGCACAGACTTTACTTTATTGTGTTCATGAGGCTTTTAGACAAGATCCTAAGTTGAGAATCCCAGTCTATGTGAACAGTCCAATGGCATCTCAGGTAACATCTCTTTATAAGAGATTTCTTGATGAACATAAGTTAGATAGAAATCAATATGAACAAGTACATTCTATTGCAACTTTTATCCAAGATATCACGGAGTCAAAAGCATTAAATAGAGAAGATGGTCCTATGGTCATTATTTCAGCAAGTGGAATGTTAACAGGAGGAAGAATCTTACATCATTTACAAGCCTTTGGTGATGATCCTAATAACATTATTTTACTTGCTGGCTTTCAGGCTGTGGGTACGAGAGGAGCTGATCTTGCACGAGGTAATACATCAATCAAGTTTTTTGGTTACTATCATTCTATTAATGCTCAAATTAAAAAATTCGAGTTTTTATCTGCGCATGCCGATCAAGGAGAACTCCTGGCTTGGCTCAAATCTATGAAATCTACACCTAAAAAAATCTTTCTTTCCCATGGTGAACCATTAGCTTCAGATACTTTAAGAAGGAAAATTCAAGAAGAACTCAATCTAGAAGCTCATGTTGCAATTGATATGGAAGAAATATTTTTATGATAATTTTGCCTGATTTGAACTAGCTTTAAGCTCCACCAAAAGTATGACTGAAAGGATGATGTAGCAGTCTTTAACGTTAATGTATGATCAAGGCTATGTTTGGTTTATGGAATAATCAAAACTGAGTAAAAGGAAAAACAAATGAACAAAAACACAATAATAACTATTCTTTTAATTATAATAGCGGCTTTATCTATCTTACTTTTCAGAAGTAAGCATGAATATAATGAAGCACAAAAGCTAATTAATGAAATTCAACTTAAATTGGATGAAGCAGGTGACAAAATCAAAAATAAGACGACTGAGATTAAGCAGGAATTAAACGAAGTTGGCGATAAAATTGAAGATAAAGCAACTAGAATTAAAAATGATTTGAAAAACTAAAAAATAAGTCGAAATGAATTAAAAAGGAGTTATATGGAAACAGCTTTATTCGTTGCAAAAATGTTGGCAATCGTATATTTATCTATTGGACTTGGGCTTATGATCAGTAAGGATTATTACCAAAAAGAGCTACCAAGAATGTGACTACTCAGGTCTAATTAAGATTTAATCTGTATTACGGCCACTTTTTTAAAG
>CAZELI010000039.1:0-15430 GCA_964512985.1 uncultured Gammaproteobacteria bacterium
TACCTGCACCAGGAGCTAAGGTCATAGCACCAGTTCCAGTGAAGGTCGTAGAAGCTCCATCCAAAACAATATTAGTATCTGCTATTGAAAGCTCTCCATTAACATCAAACCTAGTTCCAGCATCAGTTATCAATACTCCAGAACTAAAATTATCAGTAGTATTAGAACGTAAGAAGTCTGTCGAATCAAGACCATCTAGTGTAGTAGAATCCACAGCAGGTAAAGCAGACAACGCTTGCCAAGTAGCATTACCACTACCATCAGAGGTAAGTACTTTATTAGCACCTGCGTTCGCTGGAATTAAAACACTACCATTAAACTTCGCGGTAGAATTGTTTCTAAACAATGCTGTACCGTTTAAAGTAGCATCTTGTAACCATGCGCTATTGAGAGTTGGACTTGTTAAAGTTTTATTCGTGAGAGTTTGAGTATCAGTTGTGCCTACTACAGTGCCTGCCGGTCTAGCTTTAGCTGCCCAACTGACTAAAGCTCCGTTCATCGTTATAGTCGGAGTTGTAGTCTTGTTAGCAATAGAAAGATATACATCACCATTATTCACTTCGGTAACAGTTCCACCGCCACCACCTACTAAAGCTGTCCATGTCGCATTACCAGCACCATCTGAGGTAAGAAACTTACCAGCACCAGCGTTTGCTGGAATTAAAATACTTCCATTAAACTTCGCGGTAGAATTGTTTCTAAACAATGCTGTACCATTTAAAGTAGGATCTTGTAACCATGCGCTATTGAGAGTTGGACTTGTTAAAGTTTTATTCGTGAGAGTTTGAGTATCAGTAGTACCTACCACTGTGCCTGCTGGAGCCGTCTTGCCAGCCCAAGTAGTTAGATCTGCATCATAAGCTTGTACATCAGCTCCTATTTCTAAACCTAAGTTGTCTCTTGAAGTAGCAGCACTATTCACATCACTTAAATTATTAGCAGCTAGCAAGACGCCTGTAACATTAGCACCGCTTATAGTCTGCCAAGTAGCAGCACCTGAACCATCAGAAGTCAGCACTTTATTAGCACCAGCGTTTGCTGGAATTAAAATACTTCCATTAAACTTCGCGGTAGAATTGTTTCTAAACAATGCTGTACCATTTAAAGTAGGATCTTGTAACCATGCGCTATTGAGAGTTGGACTTGTTAAAGTTTTATTCGTGAGGGTTTGAGTATCAGTAGTACCTACCACTGTGCCTGCTGGAGCCGTCTTGCCAGCCCAAGTAGTTAGATCTGCATCATAAGCTTGTACATCAGCTCCGATTTCTAACCCTAAGTTGTCTCTTGAAGTAGCAGCATTGCCCACATCGTTTAAGTTATTAGCAGCTAGCAAGACGCCTGTAACATTACTTCCACTTATAGTCTGCCAAGTTGCAGCACCTGCACCATCAGAGGTAAGAACTTTATTAGCACCTGCGTTCGCTGGAATTAAAATACTTCCATTAAATTTCGCGGTAGAATTATTTCTAAATAATGCTGTACCGTTTAACAGAGGGTCTTGTAACCATGGGCTAGTGAGAGTTTTATTAGTAAGGGTTTGAGTATCAGTAGTACCTACCACTGTGCCTGCTGGAGCCGTCTTGCCAGCCCAAGTAGTTAGATCTGCATCATAAGCTTGTACATCAGCTCCGATTTCTAACCCTAAGTTGTCTCTTGAAGTAGCAGCATTGCCCACATCGTTTAAGTTATTAGCAGCTAGCAAGACGCCTGTAACATTACTTCCACTTATAGTCTGCCAAGTTGCAGCACCTGCACCATCAGAGGTAAGAACTTTATTAGCACCTGCGTTCGCTGGAATTAAAACACTACCGTTAAACTTCGCTGTAGAATTGTTTCTAAATAATGCTGTACCGTTTAATAGTGGGTCTTGTAACCATGGACTAGTGAGAGTTTTATTAGTGAGGGTTTGAGTATCAGTAGTACCTACTACTATACCTGCGGGTCTAGCTTTAGCTGCCCAACTGACTAAAGCTCCGTTCATTGTTATAGTTGGAGTTGTAGTCTTGTTACTAATAGAAAGATATACATCACCATTATTTACTTGGGTAACAGTTCCACCGCCACCACCTACTAAAGCTGTCCAGGTCGCATTACCAGCACCATCTGAAGTAAGAAACTTACCAGCACCAGCGTTTGCAGGAATTAAAATATTTCCGTTGAACTTTGCCGTAGAATTATTTCTAAATAAAGTCATACCATTAAGGAAGCCTGACTCTAAGGTAGCCTCAGTAAGACTAAATCCGTTAACATTGATATTCTGGGTAGCAATATGATTTCCTAAATTATCACCAGCACCAATGGGTCCTTGCGCGCCTTGCGGTCCAGGTATGCCTTGTAAGCCACGAGGACCTTCTGGTCCAATAGCTCCTTCTCCTAAAGCTACTTTTTCGCGAGTACCATCTATAGTGAAATATAAATCAGAACCGTCAAACTCTAAAGCACCATTAGGAGGAGGGGCTGCTAAAGTACCAGGATCAATAATCACACTTGGAGTAGTTCCATCGCCGCCTCTTACATGTAAGAAGCCATCGGCTGGATCCACACCAATACCTACCTTACCATCAAGACCAACCACTACGGTAGTATTAGAATTAGTAGGTCCAAAAGTAAACTGATTATCAAACGGGTCATAGGAAAAAGTACCAAAATCTTGAGCATTAGGTCCTATCTTAATAGTTGAAACTGAGAGAGTATCTCCAAATGCGACATGACCCTGACCACTATCGTCTTTTTTACCACGCTTAATACTTCTGCCTAGAAACTTAAACTGTGAGCGCGGCACAGGAATAGTAACCTTATATAATCCTTCTTCACTTTTAACAATTCTGGTGCTGATTTGTTTTTGGGGTTTAGCTTCAAAAGTAACTCTGTCGAATAAATAATCCAACTGACAATCATCAAAGTTAGTGTAATCACATTCTGCTGAGTCTAAATTAATACCAGCACCACCTGTAACTTGTGAATCTAAATGTGTCGCCGATAATTCAGTAGAGTAAGTATTAATTAAATTACCCTCAGTATCAAAAACATCAAACTCCACTTGCTTAGTTGGAGCAGCGAAATATCCTGCAGCAATACTTACTACACGACTCTTCTTGGTGCCTTTAAATATAGTCAGGGTTTGAGATGAAACAAAACGTCTTTCACCGTTAACAATTTCATACATAGAAATTTTAAAACTACTAATTTTTTCTATTGCATTGTATATGTTAGATGCTTTAATTCTGATTCTAATATTATTAGTTCTCAGTAAATCAAGATTCAAACTTTTCTTGTGAATATAAACTGTTAATTCAGGATCAACTCCTCTAATAAAGCTCATTTCAGCATATCTCTGTTGAGTTGTAACTTGTTCTGTAACGGCCAAGACAGGATTGACATTGCTAAAGAGAAGCCAGACGGCAAGCAAAATCAATTTAAATTTTTTGGGTATTAGCCTTGTTTTTGACATCATTAAGGATTATTAAGAATGGTAGATACCATTAGGCTATATTCATCTTTCACAAAGAAATCAAGAATAACCCTAAGTAAATCAGGGGATAGCTGGAGTAAAAGTACTAGAATTGAAAGGACAGTTTTAGTTAAGAATCCCCTGAAAACACGTTTTTTACCCGTAAAAGAGAGGATTTTACAAAAAACCTGCTATAAATTCAAAAATTCCTCTAGATTAAAAGATATAGTCTATATAAGCTATTTTTTATTAGAGTTTATAAAATATACTTAAACCATGACCAATCCCAGCATAGAAACCCCTAATAACGATCTAGAGAACAGATATAAGGACACTATTGATCTACCTCAAACTGAGTTTCCAATGCGTGGCAATGGAGCAGTGCGAGAACCTGAGTTTCAGAAGAAATGGGATGAGAATAAGGTCTACGAAAAGATCCTAGAACTACGAAGTAAAGAATCTGCAAAGCTCTTTGTACTGCATGATGGACCTCCATATCTTAGCTCCGACAAGATTCATATAGGAACAGCTTTAAACAAAATTCTTAAAGACATAGTTATCAAATACAAAAACCAAAACGGCTTCAAAGCCCCTTATGTACCAGGTTATGACAGTCATGGCTTACCAATAGAAAATGCTGTAGTGAAGGATATCAAAGGTGGTAGAAACTCTATTAGTGTCATAGAACTAAGAGATAGATGTAAGGATTTTGCGCTAAATAATCTAAAGGGTCAGGAAGCTAAGTTCCGTAGGTTAGGCGTACTGGGCGATTGGGAGCATCCTTACGTTACCCTAGATCCGGCATTCGAAGCTGAACAGATTAGACTCTTTGGGGAGATGTCAGCGAAAGGTCATATTTATAGAGGGCTTAAAACTGTCTACTGGAGCTATGGAGCAGAGACTGCGCTCGCTGACGCTGAAGTAGAATATAACGAAGAGCATGTTTCTCAAGCTATATATGTAGGCTTCAAAGTAGATCCTAAAACTATCCCAGCTAATTTCAAATATGCTGGTGAATTAGCCAATACTAAAGTAGTAATCTGGACTACTACTCCATGGACTATTCCAGGGAACCTTGCAATCTGCTTAAATAAAGAGTTTGACTATGTTATAGCAGAGAGCCAAGAACATGGAAAGATCCTTGTCGCTAAAGATCTAGTAGAGAATGTTGCGAAAGATTGCAAGCTTGAATTAAAAGTAGTTACAGAAACATTCAAAGGGAAAGAGCTAGAGGGGTTAATAGCGATACATCCACTTTACCAGAGACCATCACCAATTATATTTGGAGAGCATGTAACCATAGACGCTGGTACTGGCAACGTACACACAGCTCCAGGACATGGACATGAGGACTTCCAGATAGGTCAACAATACGGACTACAGATACTTTGTCCAGTAGATGGACGCGGAGTCTATACTAGTGAAGCTGGAACTTATGAGTTCAAAGATTTAAGTATTCTTGATAAAGCCAAAGCTCGCAATGACAGTCTTAAAGCCAAACTTGAGAATTTAAATTATCAAGGTGGCAAGCTTAACTTCAATGGTTTCCATGTAATTAAGCAAGGTAATGATTTAATGATCGCAGCATTATTCGACGCTGGAGCAATGCTTGGCTTAAACAGGCTTGTACACAGCTATCCATACTGCTGGCGCTCTAAGACACCTCTACTATATAGAGCTACAGAACAGTGGTTTGCTAGCGTAGATGGCTTCCGTGATGCAGCTCTTAAGGCTATAGATGGAGTAGAGTGGATTCCAGAACGTGGTCGTAATCGTATACGAACTATGGTTGCCGAGCGTGGCGACTGGTGTATCTCTCGCCAGCGTACTTGGGGAGTACCTATTCCTGCTATCTATGACATGTCAGACCTTAATGTTCAAGGCAATCCTAAAGCTATCCTTGATCCAGATGTCATCGAGCATGTAGCAAAGATTTTTGCTGTAGAAGGTTCCAATGCTTGGTATGCTAAGCCACTTGAAGAGTTGCTTCCAGATAGCTTTTTGAAAAAACATAAGCCAGAAACACTGCGCCGAGAAACTGACACCATGGACGTCTGGTTTGACTCAGGATCAACACATCGCACTGTAGTACAACAACGTAAGGACCTATGTCCAGACGGCAAGTTTAAACCAGTAGATCTTTACCTAGAAGGTTCCGATCAACATCGTGGCTGGTTCCAATCAAGCTTACTGACATCTGTTGCGACTAATGGCATAGCTCCTTACAAGTCAGTCCTCACACATGGTTTCGTGGTGGACGAGAAGGGACGTAAGATGTCCAAGTCTGAGGGTAATGTAGTAGATCCAGATGATGTCATTAAAGAATATGGCGCAGATATACTCAGGCTCTGGGTTGCAAGCGTAGATTACTCTGTAGAGATCAAGATCGGTGCTAGTATGTTCAAGCAACTTTCCGATATCTACCGTAACTTTCGTAATACTTCGCGTTATATGCTGGGTAGCTTGAATGACTTCAATCCAAGTACAGATACAGTCGCCTACGAGGATCTATGGCAAATAGATCAACTCATCTTGCATAGATTGCAGGTCTTAGTAGAGAAGGTTACAGAGTGTTTCGATCACTATCAGTTCTTTAAGTATTATCAACTAATACAAAACTTCTGCTCCGTAGACTTATCGGCGTTTTACTTCGATATCATTAAAGATAGGCTTTATACTCACGGCACTAATTCTGTCTCTCGCCGTGCAGCACAGACAGTGCTTGCTGAGCTGCTTTCAGTAACGAACAGGTTACTAGTACCAGTATTGCCGCACCTAGCTGAGGATATATTCACTTATACACCTGAGGCTATTAAAGCAAGTTATTTAGGGACCCCATTCTTTATGAAAGATGTAGATCAAGAATCTGCAAGCATACTTCTAAGCAACTGGCCTCGCGCTAGGAAGGAGTATATGAACAGCACTCTCTCTGCTAACTGGGATAAAATTCTCGAGACTAAAGAACTTGCAAATAAAGAGATAGAAGTTCTACGCGGAGCGAAGGTCATCGGTAAGTCTCTAGAAGCTAGTGTCAGTATTGAAGCTCCAGCAGAGCTTTATAAGCTACTTAGCAGTATCGAGAAAGAAATTAAGCCTGTATTCATTATTTCTAGCTTTGAGCTGAGTCAAAAACCTGAACTAAAAATCACCGCTCATAAATTCGATGGTGTGAAGTGCGTCCGCTGCTGGAAGCTATTCCCTGAGCAGGAGATTAAGGAAGGGATTTGCGGGGTCTGTGCTGAAGCGGTAAAGGCTGAATTTACCCTTTCTAAGGAGTAAATTTAGTTTGAAAATACCCTTTGCAAAGGGTATTTTTTAGCAAGTTAGCTTGCTAAAACTACTATAAATTAGGTTTTTAACAAGTGTACTTGCTAAAACGGAAACTCAGTGTATCTTTCATCTTGAATAGCTTCCACCACTTTAGCTTGTTATGCGTTTAACTAGGACTTCTATGCATTTGTTTTGCAGCATGTGGTGCAGGAACTTTATTTGCTGTATCTGTGGCTTTATTATTAGTTTCTGTAATTTTGAACTCTTCACGAGATTTTTCGCCGTGCCCTCCACCAGCACGTTCTTGACTCTTGAACACTAATACTCTAACTGGCTCTGACATAATTTAATATTAGCACAAATATACATTATATTAATAAAAATTACAGCCCACTTTAATCACAACGGACTAATCCCCGATCACACTACTCACTGCCTTAATACAAGCCTTACGGTCACGCAATCCTAAAACGCCGATCTTCTTTCTAATTATACGATTATCGATAGTAAACATTTTCATACGAACTATAGAAGCAGCATCTAGACCAGTACTCACTAAGTCTGAAATATTCACATCATTAGTCCAAGTAATATTAGAAGCGGTAGTAATCATCAAGAGTACCGAGTGTCCATTCTTCTCATTGAAACTCTCATTACTAAGAACCAGCGCTGGTCTAGGCTTAGCCTTATTAATATCTGTAAACGGGAACGGCACTACGACCACATCCCACTTAGAACTTATCCGAAAAGTCCCATCTGCGTTGTTATGCTCGTCCCTCGGACTGCTCATTGACGACTTAGTCAACTCCGCGTCCTCGTGACTCGCATGCCTAGCATCTGGGAGCTTTTCGAATAAGTTCGGTTACAAATGATTGTATGCATCGTTATCTTCCTTAGAACTCCATTCTGCACTAAGCGTAGACTCTAAAGCTCGGTGATACTCTATATCAAAAGGCTCTGCTTTCTTAATATGTACTGAATTATGTTCAAAAGTAAAATTTATAGAGTCACCAGGTTTCAAAGCCAGAAAATTTCTTACTTCCACAGGTATTGTAGTCTGCCCCTTACTAGTAAGCTTGGCGGTTTGCATATCGAGTTTAGCTTTTCTTTGCATAGTAATGACTCCTTACAGTAAGAATATCTTACCACATTACTAGTAAGGATTGGTTATTTAGATTTAGGTCGAAGGTCTAGTATGTGACCAAGGACCAATTACGTAATAATAGGTTCCTCACCTCGTCTATAAGGGTTAATTTTAAATTCTGGCTTTGGAGTATCAGGTTTTGTTTCTATTTTGTCTAACCATGATTTATTAGAGCCTGGCTTCTCTGACTTCAAAGTACCACATTCACCACCTGAGCTGTTACCACATCCACCTTCTTTACAAGAATTTTTGCTGCCAAATACAGGTGGTCTCTCTGGACCGTAATAAGATGGGTTTACCACACTGCTACTACAACCACCACCTTCAGCGGCTTCTGGCATTATTTTCTTGGGTACTAAGTTATATTTATTAAAAACATTCTCATCTGAATTACTTGTTATACTGACTGGCACGATGACTCCTTTTGTTCATTCCACATAAAATAAGTTCTATCATTTTTATCTTATAGTTTGATTAAAGTACACAGGCTTCTTGAATTGAATGTTTGACTATAAACCCTTAAATCTTTATTGAGGAGCCTGGTTTAACACATATTTACATGCTAAAAGTATCTTTAAGAGGGCTCACTAAGCGCGTAAGAATTTAGTTTCTACTTAGACTTGTCCCGAAATCGCCCAGAACTGCGTTACGCTCTGAACGATTTCGAAACAAGTCTAGTTCATAAACAAAAGCAAGAAATTAAACTGTTGCGCGCTTTATTAAGAGACTTCAAAACGACATACCACATGTCGTCAAAGTAGTTAGTGGTGTTCAAGGACTTACAGCAAGTCCAGGGCGCTTTGTGGTTATTTAAGAAAGGATATTTCATGACAACAGTAGTAGAAAAATTTAAACTTGATAGTTTTCAAGAAGAAGCGATTAAGCATATCAAAGACGGTCACAGCGTTATAGTCTGTGCGCCGACAGGAGCAGGTAAAACGGTGATAGCACAAGAGGCTATCAGGTTAGCTATCGCAAATAAAAAGAAAGTGTTTTATACCGCACCACTTAAAGCACTTATCAACCAAAAGTACTCTCAATTCTGCGAAGAGTATGGTCAAGAGAAAGTAGGTATCATCACTGGCGACACTAACAAGAACCGCGATGCACAGATCATTGTTATGACTACAGAGATTTATCGTAATATGCTTTACGGCACCACTTTCGGATCTATTGATCCTTTCTTAGCTGATCTTCAGTACCTTATATTCGATGAGTTTCATTACATCAATGATTCATCTAGAGGCACTGTTTGGGAAGAATCTATAATCTACTCGCCTAAGTCAATTCAGCTAGTAGCCCTATCAGCAACTATAAACAACCCTAACGATCTAGTAGACTGGGTTAAAGAGATACATGGCGATTGTAAATTAATACAAACCGACAAGCGTCCAGTACCGCTACATCATTATTTCTTCAAGGATGAACAGTTACAACCATTACTTACAACTAATGGCAAGCTCAATCCTAAACTTAAAGAACACGAAGACAATAGATTCGGTAAACAGCGTAATGGCAAGTTTAATAGAGGTCGGGGACAAGGTTCTGACAATAAAGCATCTATTGCTAAGGTAGTAGAAGAGCTTCACAAGAGAGACATGCTTCCTGCTATTTACTTTGTGTTCAGTCGTAAAGGTTGTGACAAAGCAGTAGAAGAATGCAGACGACTTATACTCTTAACTAGAGAAGAAGAAAAACAATTAAACCAAGAGATCGATATTGCGATAGCTCATACACCACATATTGGTAACTTTGGGCAGATCGAATTGCTCAGAAAGGGTATTGCTGCACATCACGCAGGGTTATTACCTCAGATCAAATCTCTTATAGAAGAGCTTTTCACTAGAGCTTTAGTGAAAGTAGTATTCTCTACAGAAACACTTGCAGCAGGAATAAACATGCCAGCAAGATCTACGGTAATTAACAGTATCTCTAAAGCTAGCGATAGTGGCTTCCGTTCACTTACAGCATCAGAGTTCTTACAAATGTCTGGTAGAGCTGGTCGTAGAGGTATGGACGAAGCTGGCTATGTCATAACTGTAAAGAACGGTAATTATTCAGCTGGCGAAGTAGCATTATTAGCAAGCTCTAAACCAGAAGATGTTATAAGTCATTTCAGCGCAAGCTACGAGATGGTCTTAAACCTACTTCAAGGACATAGTTACGCTGAAGTAAGAACCTTAATTGACAAGAGCTTTGGACAATCTATGCTTTGTAAAGAACTTATCCAAGAGAATGAGGAACTTAAAAAACTAGAGAGTGAAATTCAAGATTTACAGCATCCTCTATGTCCTGGTGAGCTAGGTGACTTAAATCACTACATGGAAATGCAGGATAAATTAGACAAAACTCGCAAGCAAAAGAAAATCATGGAGAAAAATCTAGACTCAGCAATCGATGAGATAGAAGCTTCTCTCGAGATGTTAACAATGGAAGCTAAGGGCTATCCTTGCAATGGTTGTCCTAAGCAAAAACCTTGCAGTAAGCAAATGGACAAGATCAAGCGTTACCGCAAGCAAGCGAAAGCTCTTGAAAGCCATATAGCATCTGCTAAAGAGGATCTATGGCAGAACTTCAGTCAAGTAGTAGAACTATTGAAAGAAGAAAAATACTTAGATGCTAATTACCGTGCAACTGAATTGGGTAAGACTTGCGCTGCACTTAGATCTGATAATTCATACTTTATTACTGAATTGGTTAAATCTAATATATTTACTAATATAGACTCTAAAGAGTTAGCTGGATTAGTATCATGTTTCGTGATTGGTGAAAGCCGCAACAGAGACAGATCTTATACAGATATCTCTAAAGCTTATTTCAGACAAGATAAATCAATCCAAAACATCACTAGACATGTAATCAAGTCACAGAGAAAGTTTGGCATCGACAAGAGCGTAGATGTCAACCCTAATATCTCCGGACTAGTAGAGCGTTGGGCTGAAGGCATCACTTGGGAAGAACTTATCAAAACCACATTAATGGACGAAGGCGATGTACTTAGAGGTATCAGAAGAACCCTCGATGTGTCTAAGCAAATCTCTAAAGCACCTAATGTTGACAAGACCATTCAATCACTTGCTCAGCAAGCAGTGACGTTAATGGAAAGAGATATAGTGCTGGACGTGGTGTAATTTAGAGGACCGACACCCGTAATCCGTCATCGCGAGCGGAACGCAGTGGAGCAATGACGGCAAACGGGCACTGGTTTGCATTAGAACTAACCTTTTACTGAGTATTCTTTACTCTTCGCTGACAACATCACACTAAGAACACTAACATCATTCGGTGTCACTCCACCCACGCGACTAGCCTGCCCAAGGGTTAGAGGTCTAACTTTCTCTAATTTGTCTCTGGCTTCTAGACTAATATACTCACAATCCTTGAAACTAAATCCCTGAGGAATTTTCACGCTATCAAACTTTTTCATCTCTTCGATCTGAGATTCTTGCCTTACTATATAACCTTCGTATTTTACTTGAGTCTCTACTTCATAACCATAGACCAAGCTGTCTAATTGAATACCTTGTTCTCTCAAGCGTCTCACTTCTCGATCATCTTCATCAATCATGGATTTGATATCCAAAATCCTATAATCAATATCATCTCGTTTAAACAAATCAGCTAAGAGTATCTTGTCACCAGACTTGTAGGTTATAGTTTCAAGCCCTTTACTAGCAAGAGTTTCATTAATATCAGCAACATTCACACGAACATTCTTCACAAACTTAACTTCATTACTAATATGCTCTTGCTTCTCTATAAAACATCTCCATCTATAATCATCTACTAGCCCAATCTCTCTACCAATAGGCGTAAGTCTTAGATCAGCATTATCCTGGCGCAATATTAATCTATACTCAGAGCGAGAAGTAAGCATACGATAAGGATCATTAATCTCCTTAGTCACTAGATCATCTACGAGAGTCGCGATATAGCTAGAAGATCTATCAAGTATTAAAGGTTCGCGCCCAAGTACATAATGAGCTGCATTAATCCCTGCCATCAAACCCTGTGCAGCAGCCTCTTCATAGCCACTAGTACCTAGCACTTGCCCTGCCACAAACAAACCATCTATGGTCTTCGATTCAAAGTTATGTTTAAATTGAATACCAGGAAAGTAATCATACTCCACTGCATAAGCAGGTCTAGTAATTACTGCGTTCTCTAAGCCTGGCAAGCTTCTCACTAATTGCCATTGCACTTCTACAGGAAGGGAAGTACTACAACCTTGAAGGTATATCTCATTAGTACTGAGCCCTTCTGGCTCTAAGAAGAAATGATGCGAAGGATTATGCGAGAACCTTACAACCTTGTCCTCGATTGAAGGACAATAGCGCGGTCCACTCGCTTGCACTAGACCAGAATACATTGGAGACTTATCGAGATTCTCCATAATGATCTCGTGAGTGCGGGCGTTAGTGCGAGTAATATGGCAAGGGTATTGCGGGCGTACTGGGCGATGCGGAAGGAATGAAAACCACTCTAGCTCAGGGTCTCCAGGAGCGATTTCTAAATTAGAGAAGTCTATAGTCTTACGATCTAAGCGCGGAGGCGTACCAGTCTTAAGACGTCCAGTATTTAAACCCAAATCCCTAAGCTTAGGACTTAGTCCTAGAGAAGGTTTCTCCCCTGCTCTACCAGCAGACTCGAACTTATCCCCACTAAAGATTCTACCTTCAAGGAAAGTGCCTGCAGTAAGCACCACTGCTTTAGCGTAGATCTTCTCTTCAAGGTTAGTCTCTACCCCGATGATCTTTGTTTCGGTTTCGCATTCGGTTTTTTGTGTTTTATCAAAGATCAAAGTTTTAGCGCCGCTTTGGTAAATGGTTAAATTTGGCGTGGCTTCTAAGTATTGGCGCACCCAGGCAGCATATTCACGCTTATCGGACTGAGCGCGCAAAGCTCTTACTGCTGGTCCCTTGGAAGAATTGAGAGTCTTCATTTGCAGGTAAGTAGCGTCTGCAGCCAGCCCCATAATCCCCCCCATGGCGTCGATTTCTTTAACCAGGTGAGATTTAGCTGGACCACCGATAGCAGGGTTACAAGGCATAGTAGCTATCCCATCGATATTATTAGTTAGTAATAAAGTATTGAGACCAAGCTTCGCCGCCGCATGCGCCGCTTCAGACCCTGCATGCCCGCCCCCAATCACAATTATGTCAAAACTACGCTCCATATTAGCTCAATGCAATAAATTGTATCACAGGTGACTATTTACAACCCTACTGTCCAAAAATAACTCAAAAGACTTAACCACGTAGTAATAATTGAAGTTATAATTTTACTGAATCCACCCAAATAAATACAGCCATGACAACTCAACTAAATATCCCCAAAAGAGCGGATGAAGTTTTTCTACATAAACAGCAATTAATTTATGCAAAAACAGATCGTGTTTTTGCTTATTTAATGATTTTCCAATGGATTGCTGGAATAATTTTTGCTTTAGTAATTTCTCCTAGAACCTGGATCGGGACTACCAGCTATCTTCATCTTCATGTTTATATGGCAATATTTTTAGGATTGATAATCGCACTTCCTCCTGTCGTACTTGCCTTTGCTAGACCGGGTTTAAACATTACTAAGTATGTCGTTGCAGTATCACAAATATTTTTTTCAATTTTACTAATCCATTTAACAGGTGGAAGAATCGAAACTCATTTCCATGTTTTTGGTTCACTGGCGTTTTTGGCTTTTTATAGAGATTGGAAAGTTTTGGTTTTAGCATCAGGGATCGTTGCTATTGACCATTTGGTTAGAGGCATTTGGTACCCGCAATCTGTTTTTGGAGTTTTTGCAGCTGAACAATGGAGATGGTTAGAGCATGCAGCTTGGGTGATTTTTGAAAATATATTTCTCTTTAAACTTGTCAATCAAAGTATCAGTGAAATGAAAGAAACTGCTTATACGCAAGCTGAATTAGAGAAACAAAAGAAAGACTTACTTGAGGCTAATATTCGTCTTGAAGAGTTTGCTTATATTAGCGCACATGATATGAAATCACCTTTAATCAGCATTAATAATATGATTGATATTTTAGAAGCTAAAGATGCTATCAAGGATGGCTTCCAAAAGCAATTTAATCTTGTCAAAAGCTCTGTTCTGCAAGCTCGAGATACCCTTACTAGCTTAAATAAAGTTATTTCATTTAGAAAAACCTTGAATATACAAAAAGAAAGAATAGAGTTTGCAGATATTCTTAACGATATGAAGTTGTCTTTAGCAGGTGAAATCGAAAAGAATAATGTTGAATTTAGAGTTGATTTTTCTCAATGTCCAAGAATTAACTATCCTAAAATACACCTTACCAGCATTATGCAGAATCTAATTAGTAATTCTATTAAATATAGGAAAATTGAAGTTAAGCCTGTTATAAAAATTCAAACTAAAAAAGAACGAAATCAAATATATTTAATAATAGAGGACAACGGTAAGGGAATAGATTTAGAATCCAATTGTGATAAGCTTTTTGGACTTTTCCAACGGTTTAGCCAAGATGTTGAAGGAACTGGTATAGGCTTACATTTAGTTAATTCGATAGTGCAGTCTTATAACGGATCTATAGAAGTCTCAAGTGAAATTGACAAAGGGACAAGATTTGAAATTTTATTAAGTAATGAAGAGAATTTAAAAGGAGAAATCAATGCCGAAAGTTTTGTTCTTAATCGATAACGATGAATCGTTTAACTATATTAATCAAGAAATTTTAGAAGAATTGGACAAGACCCTAGAAATTAGAATTTGTTCTAGTGCTGTTGAAGCGCTAGATCTAATCAAACAGGAAGGTTGCCCCGATTTGATTTTTTTGGATGTAAATATGCCAGGCTTGGATGGCTTTGATTTTTTGAAACAATTTGAAGATACTGTTACTTGTTCTACACCAGTTATAATGCTCACTAGCTCTACCAGAAATGAAGATCAAGAAAGGGTCAAAAATTTTAAATCAGTAATTGACTATATCGAAAAACCCTTTGGACTTAAGGATACTAAATTACTGTTTGAGAAATTATTAAGTAAGATCTAGCTTATTTTTGACTTCTTATAGATTTTACTGTTTCTTCTATAGCTGCGATAGCTTTCTCATTTTCAGCACGATTATTTTGAAGAATTTTTGGGATAGACATAATCATAAACGGTGTAAGATCTCCATTAAAACATAATTTTAGTTGTCTCACTGCTTCTTTAAGAACATATATAACTTCCTTTTGTTGATCGGATTTTATTCTTGCAGCTGTTATCAATGGATTATTATATTTTAATTCTTTTAAATATCCATAGCCAACTTTATTTCTTTCTCTCTCACTTGGATGGTAGCTGATTACGAGAGGACCAGTTAAAGCAGGGAACTGATAACCTGGTATTACTATTGTCAAAAGTTCTTTCTTGTTATCAGGATGTTGAAGTAAAGTCCCTGGCTGGATTTGATCATAAGGAGGTTTTGGATCTTGTCCACTCTGAGTTCCAGCTGAATTAGTTTCAGAGTTACTATAAGCAATTCGAGGAATATGTCTAAGGTAAGTATCCCTTGACAGCACGTACTTATTAATGTAAGATGTTGTTTATGA
>CAZELI010000040.1:0-15368 GCA_964512985.1 uncultured Gammaproteobacteria bacterium
ATTTGATTTTAAGCTATCCGTATAGCGTAGTTACCTTTGGTCCTTTATAAGGCCAGAATTTCTCTATAATCTATGTCCGAGCCAATAAAATCTCCAATAACACCAGCAACAAGGCCAGAATATGATGGGCCGAGTTGGTATCTCCTAAGACTGGATGAATCACGGAAACAACAAGAAGCAGAAGCTGCTGCAGAAGCCGCTAGAAAACAAGCAATCGCTGCGAGTTTACCACCACCAATAATAACTTTCGATCCAGATCTTCCCCTCGTGGTAAAAGCAGTAACTGAGGGACTAGTCGAATCTAGTAATCCCATCATTTCAATAAACGCTTTAGATGATAATCCAAGAGATTTTTTTGATTTTGAGCAGGGTGTACCTAGCAATTTTGAAATTAAAATCCTTCCCCCAAAAGTGGACTTAGGTGGATACGGGTTACAAATCGCTCCTTTTGGCAATGATGATATTGAAGTTAGAATTATTGATCCTAATCATACAGAACCTTGGATATTAAGAAGTGGCAAGAATAATAATCCGGGAAATAAAATATATCCTTTAGCAAACTTTCCAGCATTTGAAGTTCAAATTGGTGAATTGTTAAAGAGGCAAATAATAAATTTTACTACTAGGAATTTAAGAACACTTTTGGATTTAACTAAAAAAAATCAAACTAGCTAAATTAAAATCGTTAATTAGGAGTATCAACACTATCAGAAGGTTTGCCATTCGAAGTGGGTAAATTGCTTTCTGGCGCTGCGTTTAGTTGTTGCAAGTCTAGGCTATCTCTATCCCTAGTAGGAACAGGACCTTCTCCAGAAGGTTCATTAGGATCAATTCTTGAAGCGATAATCACATTATCTGAAAGGGGAGTAGAATCATCATAGGAATATAAACAAGTAGCTCCAGGGCATCTATAATCGGTATCTACTGTTGATGGAATGCTTGTCATAATAACAAGCATCATAACACCTACGAATTCTAAAGAAAAGATATTGACAAGTTATCTTTAATTAAATTTTTGACCAATCAATTTCTTCTAAGCCATGCTTCCTAAGATACTCATTAGCTTGTGAGAAATGCTTGCAGCCAAGAAAGCCTCTGTGGGCGGAGAGGGGGGAAGGATGAGGGGCTTCTAATACTAGATGTTTGCTCTTGTCTATCATTTCAGCTTTGCGGCGGGCAGGTGAACCCCAGAGCATAAATACTACATGCTCTTTCTTCTCATTAATTACTTGAATCACTTTATCAGTGAACTCTTCCCAACCTTGATTGAAATGTGAACCAGCTTGATGAGCGCGTACGCTAAGGGAAGTGTTAAGTAAGAACACACCTTGCCTTGCCCAACCACTTAGATCACCATCTTTAGCGATTGGTACATCTAGGTCATCTTTTAATTCTTTAAAAATATTTAGTAAGGAAGGAGGTTTGTCGATTCCCTTCTGCACTGAGAAACATAGTCCATGAGCTTGATTGGGACCGTGGTAAGGATCTTGTCCAAGTATTACTACTTGAAGTTTGTCTAAGGGACAGAGTTTAAAAGCATTAAAAGTATTTTCGCTACTTGGATAAATAGTATAAGCTTTAATTTCTTGATCCAGAAATGATTTAAGCTGTAACATATACTGCTTCTGGAATTCAGCTTCTAATTCATGAGCCCATGCTTTGCCAAGTTTTTGTTCTAAGTTACTTTGTGTTGCGCTTGTCATAGTACTTTCACCTCATTTTTATTAAGCCGCGCGCAGCGCAACCGCCGCTTCGCGGCGGAACCACTTCCCATCCTGAATAGGAATTTTTAAATAAAACATAAACTGAGTAGTTGCTTGTCATCGAGTTTTAATATATAAGGTTCTAGAATGATTTGAGAAGAAAAATTTAACTATAAAGAATAGTGGTATAGAGCATAGTAGATTGGTTAGAGTCGCTGTCAGGATTTGAGCGACGTAGTTGGTACTAGGGTGCATTAATTCTATTAGAGCGGTGAATAAGAGATTATAAATTATACAAATCAAAAGCTTGTCTGCAATTTGTGGAGGATTAATTTTATGAGCGATAAATGCGATCAGAGGATATAACCAAAAAATATGCTGATCATAAACGAGCAATGATGAAACCACACACAGTATAGTTGCAGCAATAATATTCTCGTAGAGACTAAGCGTAGTTGCCATTACCAGAATAGTTACAAACCCTAGGTTAAACGGTAAAGCCACGAAACTGCTCAGGAGAGCGGTCTGTAGATTAATTACTACTAAACAAAAAATTAGTACTTTGATATTTTTCTGAGTTAAACCCTCGTTCATTTAATATAGCTAGAGCTTGTGGTATCACTCTCTATACCAGCGACTTTGCTATTACTAGGTTGGATTTTACGTCCAGCATCACCACCAGGAAAGAACACGGCTTTTTGTTTAGTTTTATCCTTAAACATTAGATCGATATCTTCTTGATCAGCATTGTATTCCATTACACCTGCCGTAACGCCTTTAGTAGCCATGAGATTAGGAAGGTCCACTGCTACACCTGTTTGCTCGACAAGTAAAGCTGCATCTTGTCTTTCAGTGTCAGCGCTGATTTGTAATCTTTCAGCTTTAGCTCTTATTTTAGCGGCTTTAAGATCTTGCTTCACTGCACGAGTAAGCTTGTTTAGAGCAATTTTCTGTGCCTTGAGTCTTTCTAATTGTGCTTGCGCATTTGCTAACTTATCTAAAGCGTAGCTTTGCGGATCCTCAGCCATAGCTAGATTAACCGAGCTAATTGAAAATAATAACGCTAAAACGAACAACAAAAGTTTTTTCATCATGAAATTATTATACTATAACTTGTCTATAGTCAATAGGGGTTAACTAGTCGAATATAACACTGGTAAAGCATTAAAATTCCCTAGGGCTTTTCCACTAGTGATAGAGTCTAATGAGAGCTTGTAATACTTATTTAGCTTCTCCAAAAATTGCTTGTAATTTTCTGATTGTTCTTTATTAGCAATATATAAGATGGCAGCGGAATTAAGTGCAACAGTATTAATTTTTGTTTGCTTGTCCAGCGAAGCCATGGCGAAGCTGGAAACGTTAAGTATCTCGTTGAGTATCTCCGCATTAGCCTGATGATCTAGCCCACCTCTCAGTTCATTTTTAAGTCTAAGTTCCAAGCCTAAATCGCGTGGATCAAAATTGAATACTTGCTGATGATTTTTGCTAAGCTCGATAATTTGAGATTTACTACAAACACTCAATTCATCAAGTTTAGAATTATCTTCAAAAAATTCTGAGTGAATGATTAGGGCATTATGTCTGTGATTGTGTTTGATAAGTTGTTTTTCTAATTCACTAAGAGTGGTTAACCATTCTGTTTTCCCGCAACCTATTACTTGTCCATAAAGTTTCACTGGACTTGCTAGTGGAGCGATTAGTGAAAGAAAACTTGTGCGTTTATATTTGCGGCATATTTGTTTTATAGGTGCAAGTAGTTCTGCTGATATTGGGCTAGAATAAAATGCTAAGTTAAAATTTGCTAGACCAGTTATTTTGGTTTCAAGGCTGGCTGCTAGATTGAGTCCTAGAGCTTCTAGTACATCTACTGAACCAGTAGTGCTGCTACTAGAACGACCACCATTCTTACATAGTTTCACTCCACAAGCAGCGGCGACTATCGCTGAAGCAGTAGAGATATTAAAGGTGTTGGCTTGATCTCCCCCAGTACCGCAGCAGTCGAATAGTTCTAGATTAAGATCCAGGGCAGGAGCTTGCTCTAGAATATAATCTAAGAAGTTTTGCAGATCAATGACCGTGAAGCTTTGCGAGTGATCGATAAATGTAAGTAATTCTTCTTCACTCATTGAGGGAAGTTGGGAGAAGAATTGTTCTGGATCAGAATACATTTAAATATATTTTAGTATGGATAGCTCGTCATCCTGAGGAGCCTGCGAAGCAGGCGACGTAAGGATCCACTAATTAAAATAGTCTCTTAAAAGTGGATCCTTACGGTCGGGCTTCGCCCTCCCTCAGGATGACGAGTCAACTTTTGACCTAATGTTTATGATTATACTGCTGCTAATTGACCGAATTGTTGCTTGCGGTCGCTTTCAAGTATCATTGCTGCTTTGGTCATAGAACGTGGGAACTCTCTGCCTCTTTGGATTAATTGTTCATCCCAAGACTGAGGCTCATAAGTTTTCACGATTTCACTTACAGCTTCACGTACATCAAATTCCTTACAACTAAAAATATCTATAGTAACAAAACCTTTATCAGGAAAAGTATGAATTGCTAAATGGCTTTCGGCAATTATGACAATACCACTTACTCCCCAATCTTCAGGAACTTCACCCCTATACTCGAAAACGTAAGGAGCCATAATCTTGGTCATTTTCATTTGCTCAGGTAATCGATCTAGGAGTTGTGTTAATAAATTGATATCCGTTAGTTTCTCGTAACTGCATCCAGATGCTTCCATCATTAAATGTGGTCCAAACATTATTTATTTTCTCCTATATTCACGCTAACCGTAGTTGTTGTGCATTGATTACCTTCCCTCATGGCCACTCGGCCTAAGAGTACGCTAATAGTATCAGTAAAGTTTTATCTACGCTAGTGCAAAAAGTTAAGAAATCTTTGTATTTACGGACTCAAGTTTATTGCAGGTAAATACACCTAGAAAGCTAATAAAAGCCTGAATTTCTACTAAAATTACGTCATACGTGTTATAATATGTAATTGCGTATTTATGTGATGTAAATAAATAATGGATATTCCTATTAACAACCAAGTATTCAACCCAGGCCCTGGAATAGATCAGGCTAATTATAATTCGCCGGTGACAAGTAGAGACACAGCTAATTTTTCTAATGAAATTGAAACAGATTTAGCCAGAAGCAGAGCATCACGATTAGCTGAGTCAGGAATTAATTCTAGAGCTACAGAGTTGTTATCGTCTAAAGATAGATTAAGAGGATTGAATATTATAGAGTCAGGCTGGAATGGCATCAAGAAACTTGGCAGGAGTCTCTGTCTTGCAGGTGGTTATCTAAGTGGGAGTGCTGCTATTGTCTCAATATTATTCTTCAATATTAAAATCCTAGGAATAATTTTTGGAATACCTGCTTTCTTATTTTTATATATGGCATCAACTCTAGGACGAGAAATTAAAAAAGATCCGACTAGTGGCACTATGAAAGATCCATTGATGGGTTTGAAAATGATTTTGGAACATCAACCAGAGATTTTACGTAATGATCCTAAGTTCGTTGTTAAAACCATCCAGTCTATTGGAGATATGAAAAAAAATAATCCAAGATACTATGAAGTGCTTGATAGGTTGGAAGCTTTAAAAGAAACTATCTTGATGGAAAAAATGCAACTGCGCAACAAAGAAGATGAAAATAGCCTTTTATATAAAGAATTAATGGATGACTATTTGGATGAAATAGAAAGGACCTTAGCTCAGAATGCCTCTGTTGTACTTGCTTCTGAGTATACGAATCAATATGACCCATTAAAAGCTATGCATGATTCTAGGTCTTCTGCTATCTAGCTTACATAGGAACCATGATCTTTTGGCCTACTCGTAATAGTTTAGTGTTGCTAATTTTATTAGCAGCTTTTATTTTTTGAATGTTTTCGTATCTATTTGATCCATAGAATCTTTTAGCTATAGTTTCTAATGTGTCTCCAGTTTTGATTTGGTAATCGATAATGGTGACATTTTCAGATTGGAGTAATGGAGAATTCTGGGCTAGATCTTCTGCTGCGGTTTTCTCCAGAACAATATTTTCTACGGTTAAATCTTCATCGGCAGTAGCTTTGTTATCAGCTGTGACGATCTTATTGTGTTGTTGAGTAGTTTTAGGTTCATTGACATCAGAACCTTTAACTATGACTTGAGAATCTTTGAGAGCATTAGAGTAATTCTTATGCGGTGATATTAGTGAGAAGAATAGAAGAATTAGGGCTGCTAATATTACACCAATGAAGATTAATGCCCAGTTTTGGATGTTTTTATAATCTTTACTGCTAAGGAAGGTGGAATTAACTGGTTGGAAGAAAGAATTAAGATCACTATCAAGGTTAGGGCTTTGGCTTAGTATCTGTAAAGTATCAAGAGTAGGCTTATTAAAACCCAATTCGTCTTTCATCTTGGCAGAAAGAATCCTATCAGTGCCCGAGCTGATACCTTGTTTTATTTTGTCTTTTATAGCGCTTAAATTCATTTCTTATATATTAGCACATGATCAAGAAACACTAAATCCATAGGATTAAACACAAGATTCTTAACCCAGGGTTTTTTCAGTATAGTTTGTTTATCAATATATAAGGGTATTATTGCAGCTTCATCTTGGCTCAATATCTGTTCCGCTCTGGTATATAGTTGGCGTCTAGCTGCTAGATCTTGCAAGCGAGCTGCTTTATTTATGAGTGCATCATATTGAGGATTAACGAAGTGGCCTTCATTAAAAGCATTAGTGCTAACAAATAATTGCATAAACGAATCTGGATCTGGATAATCAGCTCCCCAACTGGATCTGAATAAATGTGGAGGATTTTTCTTTAAAGTATCAAGAAATACTTTCCATTCCATAGCATTAATCTTTACATTGATATTTAATTCTTTAGCCCACATTGCTTGTAAAGTTTCGGCTTGTAATTTAATATCTTCGCGACTTGGAATTAAAAATTCTACTTCAGGAAAATTAACACCATTCTTGTAACCAGCTTCCTTAAGTAATCTACGTGCAAGCTCAGGATGATAACCATTCAGCTCAAACCCTTCTCCAAATTGGCTTTTAAAGCCTTGAGCCAACGTTTCATAATTAAGAAATTTAGAGAGACTAGGAGGGATCCAAGTGCAATTAGCTTCATCACCTTTACTGCGTATCTGACTAAGTGCTTGGCGATTAATAGCAAACGAGAATGCTTGCCGCACTCGTTTATCATCGAAAGGTTTTTTGCGTATATTAAAACCAATGAAATTATTGCGCAGTAATAAGAAGCGTTTAGCAGTTAATCCTAGTTTTCTATGTTCACTGACTGGGATTGAGCGATTGTCTATCCAATCAAACTGATTGTTTTGGTAAAGAGTGAATGCAGATGCTTGCTCTGCGACCATAAAATATTTCAGGTATTTAATATGAGCAGGTTTTTGGAAAAAACTATCATTGCGTTCAAGTAGGATCTTATATTCATGTTGCCATTCTTTAAGCTTAAAGGGTCCATTAGTAATTAAGTTCTTAGGCTCGGTCCAATTATTACCATACTTGCTTATTAGATCTAATCTTATAGGATAAGTTATGCCAAATGAAGTTAAATAAATAAAGTAACTAGCAGGGTATTTAAGTTTCACTTGTAGTGTTTGATCATTGATTGCGTTAGTCTGCTGAAGATCAATCATAGAGAGCAGTTCAGCGTAAGGAGCAGCTGTACTTGGATCTAGTAAGCGGTTAAATGAGTCTATAAAATCTTGAGCGATGACTGCTTTACCATCGGTCCAATGTGCTTGTGGATCAATATGAAATATATAAGTCAGCCCATCATTACTGACCTCCCAGGACTTAGCGCAGCCTGGTGTAGAGATAGCCTCACCATTACTATCATTAGCAAAGCGTGTAAGCCCTACCATAATATTACTAATAATTTCAAAGGAGCTATAGTCTTGGGCGATATTCCAATCTAAGCTAGGAGGTTCGGTCCCAAGATTCATGCGCAAAGTATCTTGGTGACTGGCTTTGGAACAAGAAGATAAAAGTAAACATATTACTAGGGCTATTGTTGCAGCAATAATATTTAAAAGTGGATTGCTTCGCTCACTTCGTTCGCTCGCAATGACGGCTAACGGGGTCTTGTTTGCAATAATTTTCATCAGTTTCTAGGAGTTACCGCAGTTTCAAACTCCATATGGGTATTGCTTTGAGGATCGACCATTTTCACTTTAATCTTGAATAGGTGTTCGTAATTACTGTTGTAATAAAAATAAGCGAATTCAGATTGATAGAGAGAGAACTCATCTGATAGATCCCCGTATTCTACATCATTAGCAAAACCAATTCTCATAGTATCTGCTTCGGCTGCATAGTTAGCTTGACCAAGCAGGCTTGGGGGCATAACTGGCCAGTGTGAGAGATTGTTAACAGTATAGAGACCATCTTGTTTAAGGATCTTAAATAACCTGAGCTTAGCTCGATCTCTTACAAAATCACCGTCATAATTTTTAGCGTAAGCAATATAGTAAAGATAGTAATCATAAGGTGGGATTTCATCATTAGTCTTATCGTTTGTCTGGGATTTTATTTTTTGAGGGATCGCAAAGTAAATATATGGTTTACCAAAAGCATAGTCATCAGGTAGGGGCACGTTTGAATTAAAAGAATCACCAACATAAATCATGTCTCGGCTTGCAAGTTTAATATTGTTAACGATTTGTTCCAATGATGCTCTAGCATTGGTTTGTAGCCTACCAAATTGCAAAGATTTATTAAACAGCACCATTCCTCTACTATAATTGGTATAAATTAGCGTTAATACTACAGCAAGTATACTAATAGAGACCATTAGTTCAATTAAAGTGTAGCCGTGATGATTACGCAGTCTCACAAAATCATTATAGACTAGTTTATGTATGCCAAAAGTAATTGGATTAACAGGAAATATAGCTTGCGGTAAATCAGCAGTGGGTAAAATTTTGGAAGCTCATGGTATTCCAGTGCTTGACAGTGATTTGGTTGTGCATGATCTTTATGCTCATGATTCCAAAGTACAAGCAGCTATTGAAGCAGCGTTTGGAACATTAGATCGCAGTGAGATTGCTAAGCAGGTTTTTGGAGATAATAAGGAAGCTAAAGCGAAAAGGAAGTTACTCGAAGAAATAATTCATCCTGCAGTAGATACTAAGCTTAGGGAATGGATTAAGACGCATAATTCATCTCCTTTGTTATTTAATCTAGTTCCATTGATTTTTGAGGCTGGCTTAGAATCTAGGTACGATTACATCGTTACCATAATATGTCCCGAGAAAGATCAGTTAGCCAGGCTGAAGAAAAGACATCCGCATCTTAGTGAGGAAGACATATTTAAGAGAATCCATTCCCAAATGCCACAAGACGAAAAAGCCGTTAAATCAAATTATGTTCTTGATAATTCTTCTGATTTGGCATATCTAGAATCCCAAGTGGAGGAGTTATTAAAGGAATTAACTTAAAGCAAACCAGTACCTGTCGCCGTCATTGCGAGGAGTAGGTGTCAACTTAAGCCGAAAATCTCGTCATCCTGAGGAGGAGCCGAAGGCGACGACGTAAGGATCCACTACTAAAAACCTTATGAATAGTGGATCCTTACGACCGCTTCGCGGTCTCAGGATGACGGCAACGGGTACTCGTTCTTACCAATTAACCCAGTGGCAGGACAAACCGCGCCGAAGGCGCGGAACTTCCAGTAAATGTGATTTAGAATTTAAAAACGAATAATTTAATAGGTGAAAACCCCTTCTAAATTGCTTTAGTTTTAATAATTTTTATATTATTTATGAAATAATCGTTAAATCAGAGTAATAGCACTTTACTTTACCACATATATGTTATACAATTTCATCTGGTTTGGATCTTGTTATACGAGATCCAGTGACCTATGTTATAATTACATAATACAGATTTATAGTGTAAAGTGTAAAACAAAAGAGGAGTAATCCAAGAATGATGGAAACAAAAACAAGAAAAAAAACGGGCCCGAAACCACTTTATGGTGAAGCCAAAAAGATGGTGTCCTTCCGTCTCAGTCCTGAAGCGCTAGCTATCATCAAGACCCTTGCTGATAGAGAGAGCTTAAGTCAAGCAGAAGTGCTTGAAAGATGGGCCAGACAGTTCAAAGGTACCGGTAATATCGATATCGAACAATCTCAAGAAGTAACTACAGCTAGAGAGCTTGTAGGTTCAGAAAGATAATTCACTTTAAATCATTTTCATTTTACGTGATTGATTTGGGATTACTATTGGGATTGCTTTACTCGAAATTTTAAATAGAGCTTCGTATGGGGCTCTATTTTTTTTGTCTAAAACAAGTAAATAAATAATTTTATTATGCAGTCCGCAGGACGAACCGCGCCGAAGGCGCGGAACAACAACATAAAATGAGTTTTAGAAAATTGACGATTATTTAAAGAGGGTGAGTAGTTATTAAAATAAGTCCTCTAATTGTAAATTATGATCAAAATACCCAGAGGCTTTAAGAATTTTATTAGGACCTCGTAAGCTGATAAGAGCTTTTTGTACACTATAACCTGTTGGTATTTTTAATAGATTAATTTTTCTTTCCATTTCAGTAATGATTTGAGGCTGAATTTCTTTATTATGATACTTAACTTCTGTTATTACTAAGGTCTTGTCTGCTCGTGTAAAAATCATATCAATTTGGAATTGATCATCTCCCTTAGTGAAGAATGGGCTCACTGATAAAACTTCATCTGCAAAACCCATTTTTGCGGCAAGATAGTCAGCATTCCTGAAACAAAACCTCTCAAAAGCAATCCCAAACCAGGCTTCATACACGGGTTTGACTAGTAATGAAAAATAATCTTTAGGCTTGGAATTTTTAATTTGATTTGCATGTTCAGTAATAAATTTAAAATAGAATATCAAAAACTCATCTACAATCTTGTATTTCTTGTATTTAGAATTTTCTTTAGTACCAAATGAATTATAAGATTTTACAATTCCTGCTAATTCCAAATTATTTAAATATGATTTTAGACCTCCGCCAGATTCCAGATTTAGCTTTTGACTGATTAACTCTAAGCTTAATGGCCCTTGATTAAGCAGTTTGGTGATTTTTAAATAAGTTTGTGATTCTTTAAACTGTTTATAAAAGATTGCATCTGCTTCGTTGAATAAAAATCCTTCAGGGCTAAAGCAAAGAGCATTGATGTTTTGTTTGAACGATTTGGATAGATCGATTTCTTCAAGATATTTTGGAATGCCGCCACATACTAAGAGATATTGCAGCACTTCTTCTTTGCTTTTTTTGTTTTTGAACATTTGAATGGCTTCATTTGGTTCAAGAGGTTTTAATAAAATTTGTGTATTTATTCTCCCATATAATGCTGTTGATTTGATAACTTTTTTCACCATGAATGACGCAACAGAACCGCAAAGTATAAGCATTATATTTTTTTGTTTCCAGTGATTATCCCAGTAATACTTAAGAAGACTTATTAGGGTACTCTTTCCGCAAGCTGCCCACTGTAATTCATCAATAACCAAAACAAATTTATTTTGTCGTATAAAAATATTTTTTGTAATAAATATGAATAATTCATCCCAATTTTTAAATCGTTTTGGTATTTCTATTTTAGTACCAAATTGTTCTGCTAATATCAGTCTGAATTTTTCTATTTGTTTTCGGCTGCTTTCATTCTCTATCCCTTCAAAAACTAGTTTATATTTTTTGTTCTGTATAAAATGATCAATTAAGAAACTTTTACCAACACGCCTACGTCCATAAATTACAACCAATTCGGATCTATTGGAGTGGAATTTCTCTTCTAAGGTTTTTAATTCTTGACTTCTCCTATGAACATCTGTATTTGCGGATAGGAATATTATAGCAGCTATCCGCAAATACAAACGCTCATCTTTGCGGATAGCTAAATAGCTAATTCTATCCGCAAATACAGTGGCAATGGTGTTAATGGAGAACTATATCTTCGCTTTCTCTCTAAGCCAAACTAGTAACGGGCTAGCTAAGAAAATACTAGAATAGGTTCCTACAGCTAAGCCGATGAATAATGCGCCGACGAAGAGTTGTGTAGAGCTACCGCCAAAGAAAAATAAAGTTGCAAGTGTACTAAGAGTAGCGATAGATGTATTTAGCGAACGTCCAGCTACTTGATTAACACTAAGATTAGCAACATCATAGAATTTAAATTTTGCTGTTTGTAATTTCTGATTCTCGCGAATGCGGTCAAAGACTACGATGGTGTCATGTACCGAGAAACCAAAGGTAGTGAGTACTGCAGTAATAAACAAACTATTAACTTCGATACCATAATAAATTCCCAAGAAAGCAAATAAACCGATAAGAACTATCACGTCATGAAATAGCGCTGTGATAGCAGCGATAGCATAGTCTCGCTTGAATCGAGAAGAGATATAAAGAATAATACCAATCATAGTGAAGAATAAGGCTACGAGACCGTTCTGCAATAATTCAGGACCTACTATGGGGTTAACGGTATCAAGAGAACTAATCTGAAACGGACCATATGTCTCTGTAAGCTTGTTATTGAGCTTGTCTAGGGCTGGATCTTCAGAGATAGCCTGAGTTCTAATTATAAGCAGAGGTTCATTGCCTTGAGTGACAGCAGCGTAACTATTAGTAAGACCAATATCATTTAGAATCTGGTTTACTTCTTCAGAATTAATTGGTTTAGAAGTGTTTTTAGTATCAAACTTATATTCAAGCCTAGTACCACCTGTGAAGTCTAAACCAAGTTTAACTGGCGCTCCTAACTGAATGGTCGATTGCAATATAAATATCAGGCTGGCTACCGTTAGAATTGCTGAGAAGATGAACCAGTTTTTACCATGTTTAACACTATTTACTTGCATAACTTAGACCATTTTAAGCGATAAATTACCTATAAATCATAAAATAATATATTGCTCCTTGAAGATGTGAATATTATATTGACCAGTCGGATTATAAGTGACTATTCAAGTTTTTATGTATATATTTCTATTTTATCCCTAGAACCAGGATGGGGTGGGGGTTCCGCCGCTGCGCGGCGGTTGCGCTGCGCGCGGCTTAATTAAATTATTCAGCAGTCCGCAGGACGAACCGCGCCGAAGGCGCGGAACTACAATAAAATGTGATTTATGCTTATTTTCCAGTATTTTTAGTAGGAATGAAAGCCGTATTTAGGGTCTAATATTAAAGTCTCCTTAAGTAAAATTTGTTACTCTATGTGAAAAGTTAAATGCCTAACGTTAAAATAAGTGAACTTTTAGTTGGCGCGCTGGTTTTTGGAATCATCCTGATTATCATCATTCCTTTGCCACCAATGCTTCTGGATATTTATATATCCTTGAACCTTACTTTATCTGTAATTGCGATTGGTATTTCTCTTTATATTTCTAAACCATTAGACTTCTCAGCATTACCGACCTTCCTATTATTAACGACTATGTTTCGCTTGTCATTGAATATTTCGACAACGCGTGCAATTTTACTTTACGCTGATGGTGGTGAATTGATTGAAGCGATGGGTAATTTCGTTGCTGGAGGTAATATCGTCGTAGGTATTATCATCTTTGTGATTATTACCGTTGTGCAGTTCATGGTTATTACTAAGGGTGCTGAGCGTGTTGCAGAGGTGTCTGCGCGTTTCGCTTTAGATGCTATGCCTGGTAAACAGATGAGTATCGATGCCGACTTTAATGCGGGTTTGATCACTAGTGAACAAGCGAAAGCTAAGCGTCAAGAAGTAGAGCGAGAGTCTGCCTTCTTCGGTTCCATGGATGGTGCTTCTAAATTCGTTAAGGGTGATTCCATGGCGGGTATCATCATTACCATTATCAATATTGTTGCTGGTTTAACTATTGGTATGGCTCAAAGGGGCTTACCATTTGAAGTTGCAGCTCAGAAATATATTATTCTTACGATAGGAGATGCGATTGCTGCGATCCTCCCATCCTTAATTTTATCGATAGCTACTGGTATTATAGTTACCCGTGCAGGTTCTACGGCTGATTCTTTTGGACAAGATTTATCTGCTCAGTTAATTGCTCGTCCGAGTGCCTTCATTGTAGGTGCTGCTTTGCTCTTTATTTTTGCGGTGTTACCAGGCATGCCGAAGATAGTACTTTTTATTCTTGGTTCTGGTTTAGTAGCGTTTGTTTTCTTCCTATCCCAACAAAAGAAAAAATCTGCTGCCGCTGCATTGGATACTGATGTAGAGATAGATGAACGCGTAGATCAAAGCGGCGCGCCGCGTGCTACTCCAGAGATGATGTACTCTCTGCTTGAAGTAGATAAGCTTGCTGTTTGGGTTGGGTCTGGTCTCTTAGATATAGCTGATCCAGCACGTAACGGAACCCTAGTCCCTGAGATAGCTTCATTGCGTCACCAGTTAACTCTAAACCTGGGTTATATACTTCCTTCTGTGCGTATTATGGACGCGCCTTCACTTTCACCAAACGAATATCGTGTAGTGATCCGCGATACGACCGTAGCTTCAGCAGAAGTCTATGCTGACAAGATGCTCATATTGCGTGAAGATTGGGATAATATTTATTCGGAACCACCACCTGGATCACTTCCTGGTTGGGAGCCAGCATTGCAGGAGGCTGCTTACTGGGTGGATCCTGAGTACCTTGAACAGATAGACTGGGACAGACCAG
Source organism: uncultured Gammaproteobacteria bacterium (assembly GCA_964512985.1). Classification (GTDB taxonomy): domain Bacteria; phylum Cyanobacteriota; class Vampirovibrionia; order LMEP-6097; family LMEP-6097; genus CAYPGT01. The sequence goes on from CAZELI010000040.1 coordinate 14,372, forward strand.
CAGCACCAGCAGTGCGTGTGATCACAGCGCACTTGGCAGAAGTAGTACGTAAGAATATAGACGATCTATTAGAGAAAGCCGACGTACGTCGTGTACTAGATCAAGTGAAGCAATACGACTCGCAGCTAGTAGATAATTTAGTACCAGGTGCTTTATCGCTTGGTGACTTACGTAGAGTGTTTGTAAACTTACTCAAGGAACGTGTGTCTATAAGAGATATTCATTATATTTTAGAGCGTCTTGAAGATCTCACTGTTGCTATTAAAGATCCTGACCAGCTTTCAGAGAAGCTACGCGTAGCGCTTGGTCGTCAGATTTGTTTAGAGTTCTCTACGCCTGATAGACAGCTTCCAGCTATGGCATTCCATCCGAGCTGGGAAACTCGCTTGGAGCAAAGCTTACAAAAAGTCGATAACAATATGGTACTTATACTTGAACCTAAACAGATACAGAATCTTGTTACTATGATTTCTAACGCGTCTCGTAGAATACTAGAACAAGTAGAACGCCGTCCTATATTGATCTGCGGACCATCGTTGCGTTTACCATTGTTTAGGCTAATAGAACAATTCGATCCGCATGTGCATATACTGAGTTACGCTGAGTTATCACCAGACTTTAATATCCAAGTAATGGAGACTATCGGAACTGAGATGGACGTCCCTGCGGTGGGGAGAGGTTAGTAATTTCAAACAGTAAATATCTATTGTTTTAAGAAGCTTCCTGTTAAGATTTTCTTTATAATTGCTTGAATTTCAATGAAGAATTTCAAAAGGAAAATTTAGAAAATGAATAAAGTTGATGTAAGAGCTTTTGCAATGCCCGAAAGATATAGACTTCCAGGAAGAACTGAAGCTCAAGTTCCAGTTGTAGTGATGCTTGATCAGGGTGGAGATCTAGTGGGCAGGGATAGAGAAACAGAAGGCCCTAAAAGAAAGGAAGCAGGGCGATTTCACTAATCATTAAGACGGTTTAATGGGATTTATCTCGAATCGGG
>CAZELI010000041.1:0-14517 GCA_964512985.1 uncultured Gammaproteobacteria bacterium
ATGACGTGACCCGGTCACGGTTCAAGTCCCTTATGTTTAAATTTTAAGATGGTGGGGACTTTTGCGCCGCGCTCGAACATATTTTGAGAATAATCCTATCTAGACGTCATTGCGAGGAGCATCGCGACGAAGCAATCTAAGTCTAGACAGAATCCTTGAAAGGAGTATCGAGGGCTTTAGCCCGAAGATACGACGTCTGATATGTTCGAGCGCGGCGCAAAAGTCCCCACCATTCCGTATCACGCCTCTCACTTACGCCCTTTCTGAGGGCTCGGCTCGCTACGCTCGCCTCGCACAGCTCACCGCTTCGCGGTTCGCGGACAGCGGAGTCCAGCTCTGAATCTGAGTTTAAAGAATTTTTATGGGTTCAGTTTCATCTGGGATGCTGCTGCTCTTAGGCAGACCAGTGAAACTGAACCCATAAAAATTAAATGGAAGCAAGCCACGCAGTGGCGCGCTAGTATTCAAAGGATAGCGAAGTTAATTGTCTTGAATGAAGTTTATTTAATTTAGACAAACTTTCAATTTTTCATTGCAAGATAGAAAGCCATAGTATTCTCTAATTTTTCTTTAACCGAAGGTTCTTCAAGGGAGTCTCTACCACGTAAGAAAGCTTGTCTAACAAATTCCATTACAGAATCTTTTGTGCCATCTGGATTGCCCATTGTTGTTGCAAAAAAAGGACTCTGTGTCCAGTTAAGCATGAAACCTTCATGTACGATATTCTCCTTCATTGGAATTGAGTAATTTATAAGCTTAGAAGCATACTGCGAGTTTGATTTTAAAAACCCAGGTATTTGACTTTTAACTTCATCTAGTAACATGCATCCTGCGATTTGCATTTTCTTTTCAAAAGTAAAAGTATCAATGATGCCTTGGCTCCAATATATATTCATTTTAAGATCTAGGTTATCGTCATGTAAATTGCAGTCTAGTAGGCAATTCTTTGTTATGCATCCTCGCAAAGGCACACCAGCAATAAAACCTGCCCAGACTAAATCGATAGCGGTATCTATAATTGCCGCCAATGAATCATAGCTGGCATCTCTAGTTTTAACAACGATAGAATCAGAAATCATCAAGATTTGAGTAGGTTTAGTTGGGCTGCTATGTCCATGACGACTTAATTCATCTGCATGATTACGCCTTTTATAGATTGATTTCCCGGCATATTCAGTGAATAGCTCAAGAATTTTCTTTAAAGGTTTAGCTGTTTTATTTTTTGTATCCAACAGTTCTCTAAATCCTAATATATCAAGAAATGCAACATAGCAATTATCACAGTCAGTTATAACTCGTTTCTGGTTTAACCAAGATTCCTCTTGAATTATTTCAGTATCTTGTCCTAAAACAATAAATTGGCTGTTTACAGGTATATCAGGATTCTTCATAATTAACAGTTATTTTTTGATGTCTGTGACAAAGACAATACTTTCCAATGGATAGATTATATTTTTCTGACTATTTTTGTTACGAACGATACTTTTTTCTGTCCTTCTATAAAATCCCATCCAGTAAAAATTTCCCATAGTTCCCTAAATACATATTTTACGTTATCGGTACCAATTAAATCTTCCTGGTCAATCATATTTCTGATACTAGATGCAAATGTTTGCATCCATCTTAGTCCATTAAATACCTCATCATCTAGAATCTCAATTTGTCCCCAAATTAGTCCAATTTCGGCAGCGAAAGACTCAAAAGCATGGAGTAATTCAATGTATTTAGCCTCATCAAACTCATTAATGACATCGTACCAAAGACCTCCATTGTATTTAGTGCTAGCCTGAGAGAAAAATTCTTTAAATGCCTTCTCTTGAGTAAGCTGATTGATTAAATCATAATCATAATGTGCATCCATCGCATCGAAGAAAATCTCTATACAGCGTATCTTGAAATTTTTCAACTGATTATTTAAATGACGCCTTAAATAAGCTCGCTTAAAAGTTTTTGGTATCCATACATTAATAATAAAAAATATTACGCTTGCTAAAAAAGCAAGTGACAGATCAAAAATTATTGGATTACCTGTGGAGAACCTAACGAATAATGGTTCTAATATGGTGTCAGATAGGGACTCTATCAATGGTTCATCGCTACTTTTGAACATTAGCCAAATGAAAACAACTGTTAAAGCTGGCATTATCCAGTAACAAAGAATATTTCGTAGAGCTTTCTTCAACAAACGTACTACCTTATATAGTAAGAAAACTCTCCAAGACCTAATTTGGGACTCTCGCTTATAAAGTAATTTTCTTAATAACTTATTTTCTTCCATATCTCCACCATCGCCAAAGTATCAAGCTTACAGTAAGCAAGCAGATTAGCCCTAATACTCTCTATCTCATTCAGATCTTTAAGGTTTCTAAGATTAACAAAAGCTTTGGATGCGCTACCGCCATCAGGGATAGCCAGATCACTATGTCTAAGCTCTGGAACCAATGCCGGTAAAACCTTCTTAATGGAATAACTACCTTGCATTTCTGGATGATAGTAATCGCGTCTCTGGAAGGGTAACATCAGATCAAAGAATCTATCCAAAACATCTCGAATACTCGGCTCTAGCTCTGGAAAATATCCTGCTAATTTTTCTAATACTCCAGCTTCAAAGCTTCTGTTATAGACTATCACGCTGCCAGAAGCTGGTAAGTCAGCCATTAGAGAAGCTATAAAATCTCGTCTTGGGTCCTGCTTAGGGTCAGCAAGAAACTCTCTATGTTCTAGTTCTACATCTGCGGACTTTAGTATATGCAAAGAATACTGAAACGGTATCTGCTCAAAGGGTCTAGTACTGGCATGCTGGGGTATGGCATCTTGATAAGTCTCAAAATCCAAAAATGCTAGAGGGAATTTTAACTTAGCAAGTTCTTTAGTAATGGCTTCCTGATTGATGTGCGTCTTGTTCTGCACATAGCTCTCTATCTGCTGTATGTGCTTATTACTGATTTGAGAGAGTACTGATTTGGTAAGTGGTATGTCTTCTAACTTGATATATCCTTGATTGTATAGATCCCAGTCTTTGCCACGTGCATTGCTTAGACTAAATACCGATACTTCAGGGATATGGGACCAGCAATAGCTCTTAAAATCACATTCATAGGGTCTATCACAATGCATTCCAATCTCGATATCTGGTTCATTACCAGCTAATGCTGATTGCATCTTAGAGACCAGATTAGGTACATGCTTAGCTTTGGTGAATAACTCTTGTGTAAAATTCTCTATCTTAAAAAGCTCTTCCAGCTTGAGTTCTACGCCATCGTAAATATATTCGTTATTAATATTGATGAGAGATGCTTTAGTAACTTTATAGCCGAGGCTTTGCAATATATAGACTTGAAATGATAGATCTTCTAAGTACACGTCTTTGGCTCCGGTAGAGCTTTTGACCTCGTATATTTCTAGCCCCTCTGGGGTCTTAAGCAAAATATCCAGCATTGCAAAACAGCCATCATAATCAAACGTAGCTTCGTAGATAGTTATAGTTGGATTAGTATCTAATAGCTCTCGTGTTTGGGCAATCATACCAGTAAAATTCTTAGGATCAAATTCTATCTCAATCCCATTAGGGAAGAGCTTCTGCGCAAGCTTGCCTACCTCAGTACCTCTATCAAAAATCGCTTGCGTAGCTTCTGTGACTTTGGATTTAAGCTTCGACTTATTCTTAAGTAGCCAGAGTGCTTTTTGGCATTGGAGACCTTTTAGGTATTGGGATTTAGAGATGGACATTGAGCTATTTCTTTTTTTTCTTGTAGTGTTTATCAAATTGTTTAATGATCGCTTCACTATAGAAATCTTTTTTTGAACTGCGAAGATTGTCTGGATCTAAATACCGTCTCAGGCAAAACTGTGTATCTTCGCTTATCTTTTTTCTAAGCTCATGATATTGTTGGTTGTATTTAAAATTGGAGTATCTCTCTTGTAAAATTTTTGTTAGAGATTGAAAATCTAATGGATGTGTTTTTTTGATTTCATTATCACTTAATTGAAATCTTGGTGCTGATGGATCATCTGTAATCTGAAAGTTCCTTGTCTCTGAAAGAGGGCTCTCGTTATTCGTTATATACATTGGCTTGACTTCTCCTACCAATTTTAGTACAGGTTCCCCTCCTTCCTTAAAGGTACCTTCTTGAATAAATTTTAGTTTACTTGCAAGTTGATCATCAATTAAAAGAGTCTGACTACTGCCCGTTATATCACCTTTTACTATATCCATAATTGCAATATTTGAAGGATCTGTTTTTAGCATTTTTTCAAAGAAACGTCTCCAAATAGACCTCTCTTCTGTTTTAACTTTTTCTAATAATGCAACTAGCTCAGGGTATTTAATTTTGTCAGTTCTTCCGCTATATCGATAATATATACAAGCTTCTTGAATGTCGCCATGATTTTTGATTGCAACTATTGGCTTTGAGGAGCTTTCATGAATTTTTATTATGCCAATGGATAGTTTGTTGATTTGGATTGTAAATTTTTCATATTTAATTTCAGGAGAAAAAGCATCGTTTAAAAATTCAGTAACTTTCTCCTCATCTAATAAATCAAAATTGTCATTTTTTAAGCCAACTAAATCTTTAGGCTGATCTTTAACTCCAAATATAATATAGCCGCCATAGTTATTTGACATCCCTGCAATACTTTTTGCATATTTATCTTTTGAGTTCCAATTGAAAGACTCTTTGAATTCAATCCAATCATCCTCTCTTGTGACAAGCCTATTTGTAAGTGTTGAATGAAATTTGAAAATCTTCTTATAATCATTAGAATCAGCCCAGGTGAAGTCTGTAACTTTATTTTGCTGGAGGCGATTATTTAGTGGTTTTGCATCAAAGTATGACTGCGTATCTTGGTTAAAATCCAAGATTTCTTCTCTGCCTGATTTTCCAGTAGCAACTAATATTTTCCATAATTTTAATTTTGATGGTAGTTTATTGATATGTAATAATGGATATTTGAATTTAGATTGATCTAATGTGCTGATTATAGAGTTAATAGTACTTGGTCCATTCTTGGCAATTGATTCAAGTAGAAGTTTATATCGATCAATATTTTTAAGTTTTGTTTTTCTAATATACTCGGAATCAAGGAATGCTTTATAACAATTGAGTCTTTCGCTGGGTGTCATCTATTAGCCTTTCACTAAAAACTTGATCTTTTTTCTACCTCGGTACGAGTTGATAAGCTTTTCCAGATTCCCACCAGCACTAGCGTGTCCAATAACTATTCGATCTGCTAGTTGTAGCATAAGCTTATTGCGCACTTCAGCTGTATCTTCGCTTGGTCTAATAATTGTTTCGTCAAAAGGACTAATTATTAAGAGTCGACCTTCTTCCAAGGGCTTACGTAATTCAGGCTCTAAGCGTTTTTTAATTCCTCTTGCTAGCACCAATATAATAGGTTGAGTACCCTTGAGTAAATAATGAAGCACATCTTTTTCTATAGTGCTATGAAAGCCACTAATTACGCAATTTCCAGCCTCTCTTTGCTCAAGTGCCCAGTCGTATGATTTCAATACTGCTGTTGCAGGAATTTTTCTGCTACACAAGAAAGCTGTTTTAGGTTGTTTAAGTAATTTTTTATCACCTATTAGTTCTTGAATTTTAATCTTCATCATTATCATCCTCAAGTTCTTTACCCATACGATATTTTATATCGTAGTTAATAATGAAATCAGTTTCTTCTTCGGTGAAACCGTAATGCTTGGCTAATATTCTATCGATTTCATCAATAATGTGTTTTGACTTTTTGGGATAGTATTCGTCGTAAACAACGTTTCCTGTGCTTTTGTAGTAAGTTTTTTTTCTAACTTTATTTTTTTCATAATCTTGACCTAATGTATAATATAGTTTTTCTAAATTATCTCTAATATTTTCTTTTAGCCCCTCTAAGGAGAATGGAAAACTTAATATATCTCTTTCTACCAAATCTCTACAATTAGAGAATTTGATAAAGTACCAATAATATAAATTAGAATTGAGTATTGCTCCAATTAAAGAGCAATTGTTACCAAAATACAGCTTCTTTACGTGATTGGATTGGATTTCCCCTTTCTTATCGTTATAGAAATACGGAGCATTACCCATGAAACGGATAAAATATCTTGGCGCATTATGATAAAACAGGGTTTCCTTTTGAGTTACTATCAGTTTGTTAATAGGACTGTTATAAATTAACTTCCTATAGATACTGTTTTCAATATTTTTACCAGCTTTAATAATTGAATTTAGTATAAGACCCTTAATACCAGAAACATATTCGATATTCTTAAACAAAAATTCTCTAAACTCACTACTCCATCTGTAATATTTCGAAGTGATGAAGCCGTTGAAAGAAAAGTCGGTCAGGTAAATCAAAAGTCGTTGATCAACTCCATTAAATAGTTTGGAGGGTCTTATATCGTAAGTTGAATACCAAGCCCCTACTTTACTAAGAAGCTCTTGCAGTGATTCCATTCGGTCAGTGCAGATTGATGAATGAGGAATGATCATACCAGACCTACCTTTGTTGCTTATAAAATTAAAATATCGTTCAATCACTAATGCATACAAATTACCGCAAGCAATAGTTTTATAATTATTCAATTTATAAGAGATTTTTTTTATTTCAACGTACGGTGGATTTCCTATAATTACATCAAATCCATTTCTTAGCTGTATCATTTCATAAAATTCCGCAAACCAATGAAAGGGTTGGTGGGTCTCAATGAACACTTCATATTCTTTCGGCTTCGCTTTGGCGTCTATGTTATAAGTTAGGGCTAGGTATTCATCAAGGATCTTTTTAAGATCATTGAGTCTTGTTTGTAAATCGCCTTTTGCTTTAGCAAAAGAATGAGGATCTTCACCCCAGCTCAATTGTATTGTTTTATAGTGGTCAAAGGCTTTTGCTACAATTTCAGCTTGCTCATTAATATGCTCTAATTTTTTTGCTTTATCATCAAAGATGAAACCCATTTGAATATTTTGACTATCAACTCTCTTATTAATAGCTTCTTGAATCTCTTCCTTGTTTATGAAACCTATGAGTGTATTTCCTGAACGAATATTGAAATCAATATCTGGTAAAGGCTCTAAGCCTAAATTAGCTTTAGCACGGTCAACATCTACTGTCGCTACTAGCTTAAGAAAAAGTCTTAATTTGGCTATTTCCACAGCTTCCTTCATGATATCCACACCATAAAGATTACGCAGAATTATTGTCTTATATATGAAGTATTCAAGATTAGGATGATGCACTGAATGTACTTGCTCTAATACTTCATCAAAATATTTATATTTTCTTTTGCCTCCAAGCTCTATAAAATCCTGCATACGCTTAATACAAGTTTCATATAAGGGTTCAAGTATATTCATTGCCGCAAAAAGAAAAGCCCCAGAACCACATGTAGGATCTAAGATAGTAATATTTACTAAAGATTTATAGAAGTATTGTATTAACTCTGCATCTTCAGTGGTTTCTAGGAGATCTTGAGTAAATTGCCTTATATTTAAATTATAAGTAATAAAGTCATTAATTTGGTTTATTTCACCATTAGTGATTTTCCTTTTGATATCTTCATAGCGATTTCTGCGATCTATCACTTCACGCCATATCTCTGTCGGCAAGGCATGTGTATCTGGTGCTGCTTTGTTCCATTCAGTCCTTTGATTGACATCTTTAATTCCTTTGGCAATTTCATCAGGCAATGTTTCATCCACTCCATGCTTGATAGCTGGATAAATATACTCATCACAGCTGGATTGTAGTAATTTCCAGATCTCAGAATTAGATTCAAGTGCAATTGGATACTGTCTTTGAACTTCACTGTATAGATATGGCAAAATAGTGTTCTTACTAATATATTCAGTTATATCTTCTTTAGTATAATAAGCACCCATTTGCGCCCTATCGTTTATATACTTCTCAAAAATATATCCAACTACATCAGGATTAATATCCTTGCCTGATGCTGTCGTGCGAGTATCTAAATGCCATTCATACTCGTCAAAGAAATCAAAGATTGCCTCAAACGCCTTGTCTGTAATATCAATACCTTGATATGTTTTTTCTAATTCATGTTCATCGAATAATCCACCATTAAGATATGGGACTTTGCCTATTTGGATTTCCAACTCCTTATTACGCTTAGAAGATCCTAGTCCTTGATGAAATAATTCCAATAAAAAGTTTCTGTAGAATGAGTAAAATTTATTTTTCCCTTGCTTAGCTTGGCATTCTTTTAATTTGTCTCGAAGATAGTTTTTGTTATCATCCAAGTACCCCTTCTTCTGGATAAAGTAACAAAACATTAAGCGATTGAGCATTAGAGATGCATACCACTCACAATTTACTTGATTATTAATACCTTTAATAAATGATAGAAAAGCATTGTGCTCTTTCTTAAATTTTTCATAAAATTGTTTTGTAACTTTTTCGTTGTTTTGATTATAGTTCTCAGATATTCTTTTTTTAACATCTACAATAGTGACATTACCTTCTTCTTCTAATCTGAAAAATAATCCAGAAGCCTTTTGGTAAAGAAGATCTGGGCTTTGGTTGACATTGTACCTCAACCAAGAAATCTTACTTGGTTTATCATGACTTCTTATTACTAATTGCCAAATTTGCTCATATTTAGATTCATCCTGAAATATAAGCAGATTTTCATGGAAAAACTTAGAGATTCTTATTCCAATCTTTTTTCTAACATGGAGCGGAGGAATCTGACCTTCATTATCATGATCGCAGACTAAAATCCTGAAACCCTCCTTGGTGGCTACAGAATTAATTTTATATGAGGTATCATCTACGACAATAGAATGATTAACAGCATCGTTATCCCAACCCATCTCATTAAACAGATCCCGGAATTGGAAATTTTTAATATACTCTTCAAAGATTTTTTTCTCAATACTCATTTGCTATTAACTAAACCCATCGAACATATAACTTGTGGCTCTCTATGTTTTTGTTCGTCCTCACTTATAATACACAACTTATCATCCTCTCTAAGTGAAGTAACAAGAGCCCCTAATTCATGGTCTGAGATGCCTGCTTTGAGTTGTCGGCTTAAAGTCTCTCTAGCAAAGTCTTTCAAGGGATATTTATAGATGTCATTTATAGCTTTTTTGAGTTCATCATTAACAAAAAGAGTACCGTCTTTTTCTTGGCAATATCTATCTAATCTCATATAAACTCGATATTTAACTCCAGATTTCTTGCCTAAAGTACCTTCTGTATTTTTAATCTCCTCTTCTCGTATATGTTTGATTGCTTTTTGGACCAGTTCATGATGTCGCTCAATTTTATATTTAGGCTCAGTGATAGGTCTACATTCTGCGGCTTTTAATATCGATAGCTGTGATTGGGTGATAATGGCACCTTGAGTATTCATCCATGCTAAAGAATCATGATCTTCAGAAGTTCGTGCATAAACAATAACACCTTGTCTATCAGGATGATTTAAATTATTTTTTGTTGCATATACAACATTTGGTAAATCAGGAATAAGTTTCTGTAAACTTTTGTCTTGTTCAATAGCATTATTCCATATCTGAAAAGCATAAGAGGCTAAGTCAACCTCAGAATCTTCATCTTCGTCCAATATTCCACTGCGTTCATTGTAAAGATCATGAATGTTTACTGGATCGCCATCAAAGAATGTCTCATCTGAACCAACTACTTCTGCATTTTCTTGGATACGATTTACTAATCTTCTTCGGAGTCCTATGATCTGCTCTATCCCATCTTCTGGTAAGAATGAATAACATAAAATCTTCTCTGATTTTTGTCCTATCCTGTCGATACGACCAGCTCTTTGAATTAAACGAATGATAGCCCAGGGTAAATCATAATTAACTACGATATGAGCATCTTGAAGATTTTGACCTTCACTCAGTACATCAGTTGCTATTAGTAATCTCAACTCTCTATCTGAGGACAGCAAGCTTTGATCATTACTCTTTGGACTAAAGCGACCAACTGTTTCGCTCAGCTCTTTACTTGCGCCAGTGATACAAGCTAATGATTTAACTCCCCTCTCTTTAAGTTGTTCAGTTATATACTGTGCAGTATCGGCAAATTGCGTAAATAGTAAAACTTTTTCTTTCGGATGCACTTTAGAAACGAGGGCGTGCAAGGCATTTATTTTTCTGTCTTCATGCGGATTCCAATTGTTGCCAATGGCTAATATATCCAATATTTCTCGGCTATCATTGATTAAATTCTTCTGTAAATTCTCTGAGAAGAAATCGCTTCTAATCCAATCAAAACGGATACGATTGTTTGAAGAGGAGAATTCTTCATAAATTTTCTGTGCTTGTTGTAGATAGAAGTTTTCATCTAAACTTAATGACAAGAGGTTATTGGTATTTGAATTATCATCTAAATCACTATCATCTAAAAATTCATCTAAATTCTGAGACAAATTTTTGCCGATGGGTAATTCCAGTTTGTTTTGTATTGCATATAGAAAAATATAATTTCTTAGAATATGCCTACTCAGTGATAACAGGAATGAATAACCACTACTTTCTAGTCTCTTAAACAAGTTAGTACGACAAAACCCCATTAATCTTCTGCCTGCTCGTGATAAATTTGAGAATATTTGTTCTTCTTTATCTGTTGGCTTAATTTTTGGCTTATCATCAACAAAGTTACCTAATCCGTAGCGGGGTAATTCTAGATGATTAATAGCATCAACAACTCTTGCAGAGTATAGTTTGGCATATTGATCTTCCTGATCATTTTCGTCAAACTCAAACTCTACTTTCTTGGGTGAGCGCGTAGGCATGTATGATTTAGTACCATCTGCAAAAGTCAAATAATATCTGTTGTTATCGGGGTCTTTCTTAGCATAATTATTTTTTATAAAGCTCCTTGTTCGTCTTACAAGATAGAGCCTCATTAATTCACGCCAGTCATCAGCAAAGTTACTTTTTTCAAATGCTTTTATACTTCTAATAAAAGTTTCGGTGTGTTCCGCAGTAAATGCAATTGGACCACCAAGCGCATGAATATAGTTCTCAGGACTAATACCTAGGTCAAAATCATCTGAAATAAACAGCCTTAACTGGTTTGATAAATCTACAAATGATTTATTATAAGGAGTAGCTGTTAAAAGTATTACTTTAGATTCATTCTCCTCTATATACGATTTAATCGCCCTATATCTAACGGCTTGATCATTACGCAGGTTATGACTTTCATCTATAACGAGTAACCTATAACGCCTTAAATCTTTCAATGTATTTTGTACACTTGACTCTGAAATAATTTTTGCTCTAAGTTGATATTTATGAGCATAATGCTCCCACATATCTATCAAGTGCGGTGGGCATATTATCAGAGTTTCTAAGAAGAAATCATCTTCAAAAATTTTTGCTAATGCAGTTGCTGTAATGGTTTTACCAAGACCAACTACATCACCAATCATAACTCCGTTGCGTTTATGCAAATGGTGTGCGGCTATTAAAACTGCTTTTTGCTGAAAATCTAATAATTCCCTCTGGAACATTTTGGGTAATTTAAATTCATTGATTCCTGCTCTAGCTTCCCTTGACAAATGATAGGCAATCTTTAGGTATATATGATAAGGGTGGTACAACTTATCAGCCGCCCAGCTATTGTCTATTACTTCAATTAGTTCGTTTGTTATATCTATGCACCAGCGATCATTCCAGCGGTCATTAAACCAGTGCTCTAATTTTATTGCGGCATCCTGCTCCAATACATCCACATTTAGTTCACCCTGCTTTGATAAACCAGCAAATGTAAGATTACTGCTACCCAAAAAACCAACAATAGGAACTCTTATATCATCACTGTATGCAAGATATAGCTTTGCGTGCAATGGATGTTTGAGATGTAGTTTTACGACGACTTTACCTTGTTTTAATTGATTGCTTAATTGTCTTAGAGCCCTTTCGTCAGCTTCTGTTGGAGTCCCAATAGTCAATTGCTCCTTAAATTCCAATGCTAATTTTCTTTTTAACTCTATAGCTTTTTTATTATCAATGTTGATATTGTTTCGTTCAAGCTCTGGCACTGTATCTTCATTAAAGTGCTCTCGAAGTAGTTCTATCGGCATTTTTTGCATACCAACAAGTAATCTACAATGGCGATGAACCTCATTCTTTCCTTCAAATATAGTCTTACCAGTTAAGGATTCTATCTTCTCCGCGACCTCTTTCCAGCCTCTGAGGTTAAAATAGCCCACGCAAAAGTCTGCTCTTTGAGAGAGTTCTAGAGTCTCTTTAAGCCCTTTGGATAAATGATTCTCTATATTGTCATATATTTTTGGCATTGATTGTTCCCAAATTATTTAAGAGCCACATTTTCATCTAAGCTCATATCCTGTGACATAGAAATTGCCGCCGTGCTCGATAATCACCAAATTACAACACTACGATACATAGATTGTAATTGTAATAGCTTCACAGGGCAAGAATTAACGATATTTATGGGTAAATACTTGATAGATGTGTATAAATGAAGCTATTGCTAGCTCTGGGGTTTTATCACTATAAGCGCTAGGTTGGTTTATTGGTAGAGACAAAAAAGTTTTAATTCAGCTTAGGAATAAAATCTTGAAATTAAACGGCCATATAGTTATGGTTGTTGAATTATCGATATTAGAGCTTAAAAATATTGACAATGAGTGGAATAGTTTTACGGAGCTTTCCCCAGAAGGACAGGAAAATATGGCTTATGAAATTAAAACTGTTGAAAGACCGCTTCGTAATATCAATTCTCTTTCAGATTTACTCAGAGGGCAAGAAATGACTGGCCATTTTTGTATTCTTTTTGTAAAATTAATTCATGCAATACTTCATCTACTGCCGCAAGTCCTCCGAAGAAGAGGAGAGACAAGCTTTATCTATTGAATCTCAACTTCAAGAACTCAGAGAATACGCTTCTAGGCAAGGTTTGACAATAATCAAAGAGTACATTGAGAGCAAATCTGCAAAGAAGCCTGGCAGAGAGATTTTCAATAAATTACTTCTAGAAATAGAAGCTGGAAAAGCTGATGGCATACTAGCTTGGCAACCTGACAGACTCAGTCGTAACAGTGTAGACGGTGGAAAGATTATTTACTTAATCGATCAAGGCATAATTAAAGACCTAAAATTCCCTAGTTACTATTTCGAGAATACTCCTCATGGTAAGTTCAATCTTTCTATTGCTTTTGGATTCAGCAAGATGTATGTAGATAGGCTTTCTGAAGATGTGAAGCGAGGTATCAGAGAGAAGATTCGTCGAGGTGAATTCCCTGGTAAGGCTACGCTTGGTTACTTTAATCACCCTAAAACAAGAAAGATAGAAGCAAACCCAACTCACTTTGAATTCATAAAATCACTTCTAGAAAGATTTGCAGAAGGAGAGATCAGCCAGGCTCAAATCAGAGAAGAAATGTATCAAGCTGGCTTTAGGACAAGGAATGGAAATAAGCCTAGCTTCTTTAGCATTAGTCATATGCTTAAGAATCCGTTTTATTATGGTGTCTTTAGACTCAAAGAAGAACTTTACCAAGGCACTCATCAAGCCATGATAACTAAGGAGACTTTTAACAAGATCCAAAGAAGACTAGAAAAAAATCCACAAAAAATAAATTTTCATAACCATAAGAATGAAAAGAAGGACTTTTACTTTCGAGGCTTGGCTAGCTGTGGCTTCTGTGGCTATGCAGTAACCAAGGAATGGCATAAGAAAAAATCTGGAAAAGTTTTCAAATATTATCGTTGTAGCCGTAAGTCCAAAACCTGTACTTGCAAAGAAAAAGCTATCAACGAGAAAGATCTAATGCCACAAGTAGAGAACTTAGTCTCTCAAGTCTCAATCCCTACAGAATGGTATGAAAAATTTGCCTCGCAAATAGATGTATGGGTTAAAAACGAGACTAGAGAGGCTCAGAAGCAAGCTAGAGCATTAAAAACAGAACGAGAAGCCATAAATCTTAAACTAGAAAGATTACTCGATCTAGAGCTTGAAGGAGATATTAGTTCTGAAGAATACAGAAATAAGAAGAATAATTTAGTAAATAAAAAATCTGATCTTGAGTATCAAATAAGCAAAATTTCAGAGCAAGGGCAAATTTGGGTTGAACCACTAAAGCAATTTATAGAAACTGGTCATCAAGCACATCTCAGCGTTTTAGATCAAAACTTCCATGAGATGAATCGCATACTTAAAAAAGTTGGGTTGAACCAGGTTATGGTAAGCCAAAAGCTTAAAATGGATTTCATTAGACCGTTTAATTTTTTGAGTGAAATTCACTCCCAGCCTAAGAGCAGCAGCATCCCAGATGAAAACCTAAATAATAAAATTCTGGAAACTCAGATACAGAGCGGGACAAGCAGGAAGAAGGACAAGCGAAGCTTGGACGCTTCCTGCGTATCCGCTGTCAGCGAACCGCGAAGCGGTGAGCTGTGCGAGGCGAGCGTAGCGAGCCGAGCCCTCAGAAAGGGCGTAAGTGAGAGGCGTGATAGGCTCTACCTCAAATAAAGGAAAATAGATAGGAACAAAAAAATAGTGAAACCC
>CAZELI010000042.1:0-14018 GCA_964512985.1 uncultured Gammaproteobacteria bacterium
AGCGTGGAGGTAATATTTCTTCAGGTGAAGAGCAGGTTTTAAATTTTGCTCGTGCGGTGATAACCGATCCACCAATCCTTATTATGGACGAGGCGACTGCTAAGATAGATCTGAAAACAGAAAGAAAAATCCAGAAGGCAATGAAAGAATTTTTGCGTAATAAAACAGCGATAATTATTGCTCATAGACTAGAGACTATTCGTAACTGTGATGTGATTCTTTGTTTAGACTCTGGTCAGATAGTGGAGTCTGGAACTCATGATGAGTTAATGCAGAAGCATGGTGTTTATAGGAAGCTTATAGAAGCACATGAAATTTAAGTGAACCGATACCCGCCGCCGTCATCCTGAGGAGCAACCGTAGGTTGCGACGTAAGGATCCACTGCTACGAATAGTCTATTAAGTAAGAGTGGATCCTTACGGTCGGGCTTTGCCCTCCCTCAGGATGACGAATGGTTAAATTAAATTCGCTCCAGCACTCCCCCATTGCTCTTCATAAGTACCAGAGGTCGCATCGTCAATAAATACTTCAAAATCTTTGCCCTTAGACTTAGCTCTATATCTACCTTGATGACCTTGAGTTTTTTTGTCTAGGAAATAATATTTAGCACCACTTGGTCTTAAAAATACTACTTGCTGAGCATAGTCTATTTCTAATTCAGCACCTGCGGCAAATTCGTTTAATATAACGATGTTTTTTAAACCTTCTGGGCTTGTTTTAAATTCTGCTTTAGCGTTGCTTTTTAAACTTAGAGTTATATGAGCTGGATCGTTAACGCTGCGCTGTAAGTCAATTAATGCTTTGCTATTTTCTATAATACTAAGAGTTGCTTTGTTGGCATTATTCTGAAGCGCTGTATATTGGATAATATTTCTAAGACTTTGGGCTAATTTAAAATTCTCTGAACTACCATCAGGATTTCTTTGTCCTGCAATAATAGAACCATCTTTAAACTGTATAGCTTTACCAGAACCTATAAGTTGCACGGCACCATTATTATTAATGACTTTACCGATCTCTCTTTTGGGTGTTATCTGGGTCATTTTGTTGTTGTGTCCGCCAAAGAGAGAATAACAGTTCTAAATTAAGGTTCGATTAAATTACAAGAAACACTAGACGGCTTTGCCTTTCTTATATATTATTGAATGCGGGTGTTAAGGATATTAAATGGTTGCAAAAATTTTAAGTTCAGAAGAGGGTAGTTCGGCAAAGTTCTTTATGTTCTCTGCTATAGTCTGGCTCGTTATAGGTATGGGCATGGGCTTGCTTGGTGCTTTAGAATTCTCATTTCCAGATTTGACTAAGGGTGTATCTCAATTGGCATTCACGCATTTAAGACCTGCACACGTAAACATGGTGGCTTTTGGTTGGTTATCCATGGCCAATATTGGTTCAGCTTTATATATCATTCCTGCTTTATGTAAAACTAAACTTTATTCAGAGAAATTTGCGAATTTTGTTTGCTATGTTTGGAATTTTGTTGTTGCTGCTGGTTGTTGGGGACTACTCAACGGTTACACAGAAGGGCGTGAATATGCTGAATTCAGAGAACCGTTTGATATTTTAGTTCTTATAGGTTTATTCTCTCTTTCTTATAATTTATTTAGGACAGTACTTAATAGGAACGTCAAAAAACTCTATGTATCAGTTTGGTATATTATGGGTGCGTTTTTCTGGATGCCGTTAGTGTATTTAGTTGGTAATAGAACTTTCGTTGCTATGAGTGGTCTTAATGATGGTATTTTGAATTGGTTCTATGGACATAATATTTTAGGTCTTTGGTTTACTGTTCTTGGCGTAGGAATCGCTTACTATATGCTTCCTAAGATGAGTGGTAAGCCTATCTGGAGTCATAGTTTATCAATGCTTGGCTTCTGGACTATTGCATTCTTCTATGCACCTACTGGTACTCACCATTTATTACAGTCACCTGTTCCTGAGTGGCTTAAAGCACTTGCGGTAATTTTCTCAGCTGCTTTATTAATACCAGTGATTACGGTATTAACTAATTTCTATATGACCATGAAAGGTTCTTGGTGGATGATAACTACGAATATGCCACTTCGTTTCGTTATGACTGGTGCTTTCTGGTATTTCATTGTTTGTATTCAAGGTCCTTTCCAAGCGACTAGAGGTATTAATTGGTACATCCATTTCACTCAATGGGTTGTAGGACACGCTCACGCAGCATTACTTGGTACCTTTACTTTCTTTGTAATTGGTGCGTTATATTATGGAATCCAAAGACTTACAGGCAGAAGGATCTATAGTGTGCGTTTAGTTAAATGGCATTATTGGTTGATTACAATAGGCTTTGCTTTATTCTTTTTAAGTTTAACTATTGCAGGCTTGCAACAGTCTGTAGGTTGGGCTCTTGGTTACCCTGTGAATCAGTGGTCTTTAACTCTCATGCCAATGTGGTTGGTAAGATCGATTGGTGGTACTTTTATGTTCATCAGTAGTTGTTTATTTGCTTACAATATTTATATGACAATGCATACTAAGTCAGATTCTAGTTCTGACGAACTTGATCTGGCAGTTCCAGTGGAGGGCAAATAAATGGCTGAAGGACCTAAAGGATATATACTCCCTGCTTTAGTAGTGGCGTTTTCATTTATAACTATCTATACTGTTGTGGTATTAATACCAGATATGACTATGGTTAATATCAAACCTAGTCAATATGCCATGGAATACGTTGAGCATGATGCTAATGGTAAAGCTATTCTAGATGAGCATGGTAAGCCTAAACTTAATGCTGCTGGTCGTGGTAGAGCTGTCTATGTTAGAGAAGGTTGTTTCTATTGCCACTCACAGTTTGTTAGACCACAAGATCGAGACTTTGGATCTAAGGTTCATGCTGGTGATTACGTTAATGAAACTCCTAATGTTCTAGGTACTTCTAGAACTGGTCCTGATCTGAGTAATGAAGGTGGTAAGATGCCTGATGCTTGGCATATAGGTCACCTAGATAATCCTAGAGCTTATACTCCTGGATCAATCATGCCTTCGTTTAGTTTCTTGAATGAAGAAGATAAATTAAATCTTGTTGCTTACTTACAATCATTAGGACGTAAGCGTTTTGATGATGCTAAGAACAGACATATATATGAAGCTTTCTATCCTGAAGCTGATGATGCATTCTGGATAGCATCAGAACATCATAAACCTAACGTAGATAGTGCTGCTGCTGCTAATGGTGGTGCTGGAATATTTAGACAAAACTGTGCTGTCTGTCATGGTACTAATGGTTTAGGGAATGGACCAAACGCGCTTGCCATGAACAAGAAGCCAGCTAACTTCTCAAGACCTTTCTATAAATCTTACTCTGATAAGACTTGGTATTATAAAGTAGCTGAAGGTGTACCAGGAACACGTATGCCGCGCTGGAAGCTGGTTCTCAAGCCTGAACAAATGTGGTACTTGGTTGCTTACTTAAAAACTCTTCCTCAAGACACTGGTGAAATCATCCAGCCTTATCAAACTATCGATGATATGGATTGGGAAACACAATCAGTTTTACCGGAACAGCTTATTGCTAAACAAAAGCAAATTGGTGCAGCTAAACTGGATGGTAGTTTTAAACCTAATCCTGGTGGACTTACAGGTACAGAGTTAAACGAAGGAGCTAAGAGTGGACACTAGATTAGTAACTCTACATGATTGGATTTTGGCTACTTGTAATAAAGAGGGCATTGCAATATTTGTAGTGTCTTGCGCAGGATTCTTTCTAATAGCTTGTTGTTTAGCTTTCTGGGCATGGAAAAGTGGCGAATTTATTAATATTGAAGAAGCTAAGTACGAAATGATGGATGGAGAAATGGAAGCTTCAGGAGTTTAAGAATATGGCAGAGAACGAAGAGAATAAAACAAGTGAACTTATAATGGACGAGATGTCTCCGATATCTCCAGCACTATCTCGCTCATTGGTTACACCGACTTCTGAATATAGAGTTGGACACAATAAACCGCCTCTATTTTTGATAGTTCTCTATGTAACGGTTGTACTTTGGTGCGCGATTAGTTGGATACCTTTTTATGGATATTAAAATGCAGATGAAGAAATTGACATTATTTTTATTACTAGTTCTGGCAATGCCAGCTTATGCTGTTACTCAGACCGGTTTGTCTTCAAGCTTAATCAAGGAGTGGCATTCAGAAGTTAACAGGGCTAACTGTCCTGATTTTCGCTATCCTTCTCATAAACCATCTATAGTTACTGGTGAGACTATCTATAAAGCTAACTGTGCTAGTTGTCATGGTACTCCTCCTGTGAAGAGCGATGAAGCTGTAAGTTTCATGCGTAAGAGCAGTCCAGAGAAACAATTCGAGACTATCTGTGGAGGAAAGCATAACTTTGCTAAGACTCTCACTATTGATGATAGATGGGATTCACTATTCTATATGAGAACTCAGATCCTAGGTTACTTCCCTGCTGGTTCTCCAGAAGCTGCTAAGATGGATGCGACCTTTGGTGGTAACTGTGCTATCTGTCACGGTACCAGAGGACAGGGTGATGGTAACTTACATAAGATGCTATTGCCACCACCTGCTAACTTTAATATGTACCAGAGACTTTATACTCGCTCCGATGAGAGATTGTTTAATGAGATCTCATATGGGATTCCCTGGACAGGTATGCCAGCTTGGAAAGATAGACATGACTTTGATAAGCAAGAAGATTTTACGCCAGAGTTAATTTGGAACCTTGTAAATTATGTTAGAAGTTTTGCATACTCTCAAGAAGTAGATCGTCTAGATATTGGACGCCAGAAGCTTGAGAAGTATAAAGAATCAGTAGGAGAGGTTGAGAAAAAGTAACTATGAAATTTGAAAGAAGAGATTTTATTAAAGCATTATTAGCGATACCCGTAATTGGAGGAATCGCTAGTCTTCTATTATCACCTTTTGTTAGATACCTTAAGCCTAGCTCTGGACCACTTGCAACAATGGAGATATTCAAGAGACCAGACAAACCATCTCCAGTAACTGAAGTTTCATTCTCTGTAAATGATTTTCCGACACCTTGGTCTTTTAAGTATTTTATGTTTCAGGAAGCTAATAGAGAATATACTTCCGTTGGAGAACAAATTAAAACCATTCCAGGAGCAGTTGTAAGAACTCCTACTGATGGCGGACTTGCTGAGTTTGTAGTCTTCAGTAGAGTTTGTCCACATTTAGGTTGTGTGTTCAACTTCGTTCCAGTTGAAGATGAGGTAGCTCGTGGCTATAACTACACTCCAAATGCTGGACAAAAAGTTTTTGCTTGTCCTTGTCACCTTTCAGTTTATGATCCAATGCAAGTGGATTCTAAAGGTAGAGGTAAAGTAGTTTCTGGTCCTGCACCTAGATCACCATTCAAGTTTAACTTTGAAGTTAAAGGTGACCAGATCGTAGTTAGAAGTCTTGAATCAGGAGGTATTTCGTAATGAGTAAACTGCCTTCAGTTACTGTTGATAGCGCACTTAAGTCGGTAAATGATCGTCTTAAGAATGTTGATTTCTTCGACGAAACTTTCGTTGATAAGCAAAGAGAAAACGTTTGGTACAAACTCGGTCCCTTACAGTGGTTGACATGGATAGTTACTATTGTTACTGGCGCTCTTTTGGTGATGTTTTATATTCCTACTGCAGAGCAAGCCTATGACAGTATTATGGTTATCCAAGAGCATATACCTTTTGGCTGGCTTATTAGAGGTATGCATAAGTATGGTGCTGATGCTTTCATAGTTATATGTACATTAAAGATGTATCGTATGTTTATTTGCGCAGATTACAAAGGTAATCGTGAACTTAACTTATGGATTTGTTTCTTTTTAATGCTACTTGGTTTTTATTCAGGTCTTTCTGGATATCTTTTAATCTGGAACCAGAGAGCGTTCTGGGCTACTAAGGTATTTGCTACATTCCCTGGTTACATGGATCAGTTTGGTCTTAACTTAGCGTTTCTTGGAGAAGGTGTAGTTAATAAATTATTAGAGTGGGGTGTTCCTACTTCTCTTCCAGGCAAGTCAGTGGCTGACGGTGCTGGCATACTTCTAGACATGAAATTACTTAATACCTACGTTAACCTTAACCTTGGTATGGTGACACAGCAGATACTACTTGGTGGTAGTGCTATTGGACAAGCAACTATTACTAGATTCTATTCAATGCATATGGCACTTTCTACTATTGGTTTAATGGTTACAGAATTATACTTCTATAGTAATAAAAAGAAACGCTTCAATCTCCCTTGGAGTGAGGGTTTCTTAGTGATATTTATGGTGGCTGCTGCTGCTCTAATATTCCCTGCGGAGTATGGTGCTAGAGCTAATCCTTCTGTTACACCATTACCAATACTTTCAGATTGGTACTTCCTTGCTTTATATCAAATGTATAAGTATATCGAGCCTGTACTTGCTACTTTCGTTACTATGCTTATACCTGCAACTGTTCTTCTCATACCTTTCTTTGATAGAGGTAAGGAGAAGAGTATTGGTAAGCGTCCATTAATTTTGGCACTTTGTGTATTGGGTGCAACTAATACCATAGCTTTCTCTACTTTAATCATTCTAAATATCGCTAACATTAATAATGATCCTCCGTATTGGATTTTTGGTTCTACTATGATTGTGGCTTTAGGAATATATTTCTCACAGCTACAATACGCTGGAATCAACAGATGGAGACTCTTAACGCTCTATGTAGTGTTTATGTTTTTCTATCTTGCTAGGGTTCATACTATGCCTTATTTTGGATTACCGCTTGAAGTGCTAGATGGTACTTGGTTTAAAGATTGTCCTTGGGGACGTAAGTGGATATTCTATGGAGGATTCTTTATAGCTCTGGTTTTGATGTATCTTTGGGAAAACAAAATTCTTGCTAAAAAGGAGACGAAGTAGATGTACTGGCTAGTATTTGCTATCGCTACTTACTCTATTACCCAGTTCTTTGGTGGTTATAGATACTTTCAAGCTCATGGAGAGTTTATGGGGTATCTTATCAACGCTGCATGGCTTTTGATCTTTGTAAGCTCGATGTTTTATATGGCTTATAAGATCTATAGCGAAGAGAAAAAAAGAAATAATTTACGTATAAGCTTTGCTCCATTTGATGTTATTTATCAATGGACCAACAAAGGAGAATTAACTCATGAAGGATAAGTGTTGCCCTAATAACAAAAATATTGATATTGGACTAACAATTCAAATATTATTTGCTTTAGCTAATATTGCAATTTTTGGTGCATTGTTTATGGCGATGAACTACTTTGAGCTTATGGGTGCAGATCCAGCTTACTTCGATGATGGCACTATCAATAATATTAGATATATCAATAATGTTATAGGGTTATTTGGTTTTCATGTAGATCCTACGACTCAGCATAAAGTTTCTACATTAGAATATGCAGTTGCCTTTGGGATTGCGTTTGCGATGAGTGGTTTAACTATAATTGTTGCTAATAGAAGATCTAATGAGTTTTATGAGGTTACTGATGCAAAATAGAGGTGATAATTAATGTTTACACGAATAGTTAGAGCAGGTCAGCTAGTGTTTTTGAGGATAGAAGATTTCCTCAATAAGATTTTCTCTTCTGAGCAAAACGTACTTTATTATCACGGTGCGATGCCAAACTTCTTCATGTGGATTCTTTTCCTTTCAGGATTACTTCTGTTTGTATATTATATGCCAACACTTGAAGGTGCGTATCAGTCTGTAGAATACATTACTCAGAAAATTCCTTTTGGAGATATGATTCGTGGTATTCATCGTTATGCTGCTGATGCAATGTTAATCACAGTACTCTTACACGCTCTTAGAGTATATTTCACTGATCGTTATAGAGAATATAGAATTATTGCTTGGTACTCTGGTATCGCTTTAATATTCATGATGACTCTTATTGGCATCTCTGGATATATTCTAGTTTGGGATGAAAGATCTTACCAAATAGTAATGAAGCTTAGTGAATTCCTTGCTGCCTTCCCTATTTGGGGACCAACATGGTCACATGCATTTATCAATGACGATGTAATTTCGAATTACACCATGTCAATGTCTTTCTTTATACATACTGGAACTTCATTCAGTTTATTAGTGATGCTATGGATACACTATATGCGTATCTCTAGACCAGTAGTGAATGTTACTTGGGCATTGGGTTGTTTACTTGGTGGTATCACTTTGCTTTGTGCCGGTTTGTACCCTGCAACATCTGGACCAGAAGCTGTGCTAACCCATACACCAACTTACTTTGATATGGATTGGTTCTATCTATGGGTATTCCCAGTTATGGATCAGATTGGTTATTTAGGTACTTGGTTATTCTTAATAGTACTTATCACTGCTGTAGTACTCTTGCCTAACTTTGTTTCAAAGCGTGATGACGAGCCTGCTACTGTAAATAAAGACAAGTGTGTTGGCTGTAAGCTTTGCTCTGTAGATTGTCCTTACGAGGCTATCTATATGGCACCTAGAACCGATGGTAGTAAGTTTAAAGAGATTGCAATAGTTATCGATGCAAGATGTGCTGAGTGTGGGCTTTGTGTAGGTGCTTGTAACTTTGATGCTATCGAATTACCTGCAGTTCATTCTCATAAAGTAATGGACGAGATCAGAGTCACGTTAGAAGGAGCTGCTGTATAATGTCAAACAATCCTAAAGTAATAGTAATAGCTTGTGAGCGCAGTGTGAACTTAGATAAGGAGCTTGAAGGAGCATCTAAGTCTAATCTTAAAGGCGTTGATAATGCTTACGTAGTGAGAGTTCCATGTTCAGGGATTATTCAACCGCGTATGATAGAGTCAGCCTTCAACAGTGGCGCTCAAGGTGTTATCGCTATGGGCTGCCAGATCGGTGACTGTCATTTCCGTGAAGGTAATAAATTTTGTCGTGAAAGATTACTAGGACTTCGTCCTCCGCTTATCAAGAAGACCGTGCCGAAGAAAAGACTTAAAGGTTTATGGATGTCTGAAGTTCAAGTAGATACTTTCAAGGATAGAGTAAGAGAGTTTCAAGCAGAAGTAACAGAAGAGCTTCAAAAAGAGGGAGTGAAAGCATAATGGCAACAGAAACTAAGGTTAAAACTGATGTAGATGTACTCTTTGATAATATAGTTTTTTATGTAATTGTATTTCTTTGTATTTTGCTTATATCGAGCTTTGGGCTTATTGCGGAAGCGTAGAAAGAAACTCTTTGGGCGTTAGTACTTTAATTTTGGATTCTTTGAAATCCTTCTTGTTTCGGGTGATTATATAGTCTGCTTTAACTGTTATTGCTGAGTAATATTGAATGGCATCTTCAAAATCACTGAAATTAGAATTTAGTGCTTGGTCAATTACAGTTTGATCTACTTCGGATACTTTAGTAACTTCTCTGAGCTTTTTAAGTAATACTAGTATCGATGAAGTTTTATATAGTTTTGTTAGCAGGTAATGTAAGTTTGAGTAACTTAATGAAGAAATAAATCCAATTGCTTTTTTGTCGCTGAACATATCAAAAACATCTGCAGCTGGTTCAAAATGAGGATCCCTTTTGTTTAATAAATCATAAGCTACATCACAGTCAATAAAAATGTTGATCATATTAACGGTGCTTCCTTAAAAGGTACTGTGCGTATTCATCATTTTTAATATTGGGGTGATTTAAATCTAGACAGCCAGCCAATTCCTCAATGATTTTTGAATGCTTTTTTCTTTTCTTATTTTTTGGAGTATCTTTATTAATTGCTTGTAGAAGAAGTTCTGTAATCCAAGAAGAGAGACTCAGTTCCATCTCCGTAGCCTTTTCTTTGGCTGCATCAATAACATCTCCGTTAATACTTAATGTCAGTTTTCTGTTCATCGTACGTACATTATACCACTTGTACGTATAAGATTAGGTTAAGAAGCGTCATTAGATAATAGTATCAATAGTCTATAATATAGCTCTATGTCTTTCAAAACAGCAATCAAAAACGATCTGCTTCTTAAAGCTTTGCGCTGTGAGCCTACTGATAGAGTTCCAGTGTGGATGATGCGTCAGGCGGGTAGATATCTTCCAGAATATATGAAGATACGCTCGCAGATGAGTTTCCTGGATCTTTGCAAGAACCCTAAGAAAGCAGCAGAAGTAAGTATTCAACCTTATGAGATTCTTGGTGTCGATGCGATTATAATGTTCTCAGATATATTGGTGCCGCTTGAGCCTATGGGTTCTGCTGTAAGTTTTGATTCAGGTAAGCCTGAGTTCAAGGCACCAGTAAGAAGTTTTGCTGATGTGATTGCTTTACGCTCACTAACTGCAGATGAACTTGAAGAGAAATGTAGTTTTGTTTATGAAACTATTCATGAAATTAAGTCGCGTATTAATAATGAAGTCCCAGTCTTAGGGTTTGCCGGAGCACCTTGGACACTCGCTAGCTATATGATAGAAGGTGGTGGTTCTAAGGAGTTTGCTGAGATTAAGAAGTTTATGTATCTTGAAACTAAGGCTATGCATAGCTTGCTTGAGAAGCTCTCAGAGACTATCTCTGAATATTTAATTCTTAAGCTTAAGCATGGTGCTGATGCTGTTCAATTATTCGACACTTGGGCTTCTATACTTTCTCAAGAAGATTATAAAGAGTTTGCTTTACCTTATCAACAAAAAATCATTGCTAATATCCGCTCTAAGTATCCTGATGCAAGTATTACTCTCTATGTGAATGGTGTTGCGAATGTTTTAGACTATATGATAGAGAGCGGTGCTAATTGCCTTAGCATAGACTGGCGCGCCAATCTCTCTGATGTGCGTGAGTACACCGCAGGTCGCAAGCTTGCGATACAAGGTAACTTTGATCCATGTAAACTTCTGGGGTCTAAGCAACAAGTAATAGATGCTACTAAGCGTATGCTTGAGTCTGCTGGCTTAGAACCTGGTTATATAGCGAATCTTGGGCATGGGATTTTACCAATGGTACCAGTAGAGAATGCTAGGGCATTTATAGAGACGGTGAAGAATTATTGCGTTATTTAATTCTGATTTGCGTCAGGTAAATTTTTAAGAGTTTCAATTATTAAAAATCTCTTTGCTTGCTCCTCAGCTATAAGTACGGCACCTAAAGTTTCTCCTTTTGAAGGAAGCTTAGCTTTAATATCTTTAAAGGCTGCATTCAAAGCTTTAAGATTATCTTCTAAATTAGCTTTTAAACCTTGCCGAACCATAGGACTAGTCCATTGTAATTTCATTTTGCTTTTGGTTACATCATCTTGAGAAAATGATAAATCTACTTTAGCTCCTTCTAATGCTTGTGAAGCTCTTCCACGAGCAAAAAGTAGAGCCATACTTACTAATTCATTTTTCAAACCTAATTGAGCATCTTGGAATACTGTGTTCAATATATAATTGGGTGATTTACCTTTGAAAGGATGTAATATTTCAGCAAGCCTTGGATTGAAATCCTTTTTATCAAAAGTAAACCTATTGGCTGTTGATCCTGTATGATTTTGATCGATATTAATATATTTATTTGATATTTGAAGCATTTTTGACCTCCATATTTAAAATAACACGCCTTGAGTTCATTTGTCAATACCATAGATTAAAAATTGCTAAAATAACACTATGTCTGTCCTCATTCAAGACAAAAACAAACTCCAGAGGCTTATAGAGAAGTATGGTGTCTCTGTGCCGCGCTATACCAGTTATCCTACTGCTCCAGAATGGAAACACGATTATTCGAAGGAAGCATTTGAGCAAGCGATAGAGAGGTCTAATAAAACAGGTCAAGATTACTCGCTCTATCTGCATATTCCTTTCTGTGAATCTCAATGTTACTACTGTGCTTGTAATGTGGTGATTAGTCCAGAGCATGGTATCGAAGAACAATATCTCACTCAGTTGAAAAATGAACTTAGATATTATGGAGAGCATATAGATCCAGCTCGCCGAGTGAGTCAGATGGCATGGGGTGGAGGCACGCCGACCTTCTTAACCCCAGATCAAATACATGATTTATATGGGCATATACGAAAATATTTTAGTCTATATTCAAGTAAACAAGACTCTATGTCTGAGCTTGCCAAAGCTGGAAACAACTTACTTGATGACAATACTATCTTCAGTGAACATGAATATTCTATAGAAATCGATCCTAGGGTGACTTCTGTTGAGCATCTTCAAGCCCTTTATGAGTGCGGGTTTAATCGATTAAGTATGGGGATTCAGGATTTTAATCCTAAGACTCAAGAGACTATTAATCGTCATCAGAGTTTTGAGTTAGTAGAGACTATAGTTTCTGAAGCGCGTAAGATTGGATTCACAAGTATTAATTTTGATTTGATTTATGGTTTGCCATACCAGACTGTGGATACTTTTGTGGACACTATTAATAAGGTTAAGCAGATCAATCCAGAGCGCATTGCTTTGTTTAACTATGCTCATATACCGTCAGTGTTTGCGTTTCAGAAGAAATATATTGATGAAGCTACTATGCCAAATGCTGAAACCAAACTCAATATTTTTAATGAGGCGGTGGAAGAGCTTACCCAGTTTGGTTATGAATTTATCGGTATAGACCACTTTGCTAAGCCTAATGACGGGCTTGCTATCGCACAAAGAAATAAAACTCTCTATCGTAATTTTCAGGGCTATACTACTCATGCTGGTTGTGATCTGTTTGGTATGGGCATTACTTCTATTAGTGATGTACAGGGTGTTTATAAGCAGAGCCCTAAGAAACTGAATAAATATTATGAGACGATTTTTGCGGCGGATAAATTTATGATCTGTTCTGATGATGACAGGGAGAGGCGCGAAATAATCAAACAAATTATGTGTAATAATTTTGCTGTCATAAACCAGACTAGATATGCTCATGAAATTGAACAAATGCAAGAGTTTGTTAAAGATGATTTGCTTAATTGGAGCTATGTTGATTTAACTAATCCAGACTTGATAACCCTGGAAGTGACTGAGCTTGGTCGTTACTTTGTAAGAAATATTGCTTCAGTTTTTGATACTTATATTAGGTCAGAGAAAGGGCATCAAGTTTTCTCCAAAAGCCTCTAGATAATAAAGTATCCACTTTGCCCCTGGCCCTAACTGGACAAAATGTGTGTAAATATAGGATAATTAACCTTATCCTAGCATTTATATTTTTTTCATGACTAGGTATTGGTCAGAGAAAAGAGATGCTTGGCCATTTTCCACTGGGTAATTATACCCACTTCAGGAAACATCATGGTTGATTTAGGAGCAACAGGCACAATTAATTCAGCTGCGCCAGCTGTTAATTCTGCTGCAAGCAGCGCTCCCGCTGCAGCTCCAAATGCTAGCCAGCCAGCATCTAATCAAGTCTTTAGTTTAAGCGCAAGGATACTTGCAGCAAGAGAGCCTTTATCTAGTCCTAGTCCGCAAGTTACTAACCAGATGGACCCAGCCTTACTTGCAAGAATCTCCTTAGAGGAAGAATTGAAGAAACAAGGCGGCGGAGGCGGTGGTGGAGTGAGATTCAGTAGTCCTACTTTGTTCGTGCTTTATAGTATGAGAATGATTAACGATGCTATGCGTGAGGCTTACGAGGCTTTACAGAAAGCTCTTGATCAAGGCGTTCTCAATGCTACTGCTCCAGTAAATAATTTTATTGCAGGTGTTCAAGAAGCTGTTTCAGAATTCATGAATAATCCTGTTATGGCTAATTTAGGAATTGCTATTAATCAAAGCTTCTCCCAGATTGCTAATGCACTGAAAGACCCCGCTGCTTCAGCTAGCAAACTGATGAACAATGCTGTGCATTTAGGTTCTGTAGTTGCAAGTGCTATTGCTAGTGGTCTTAAGCGCTTATTCTATAGTAAGGATGAAGATCGTTTAGATCCAGACAATGCTATTTATCAGAACGAAGAAGGGTTATTGGATAAAGCACTGAGTTTCTTTGGCATGATTGATAATCAAGGCAATGAATCTAATGCTAAGAACATTAAGTCTCACATTGATAACCTTGCAAAGCAAGTAACCCGCTGGGCTAGTAGTATTAATTATCCGTTTAAAGAATTCACTGAACGTTGGTTTAGATAGAA
>CAZELI010000043.1:0-13523 GCA_964512985.1 uncultured Gammaproteobacteria bacterium
ATGATTACTTAGATTGGAAGTCTAAGCACTTCTCAGGACTTAAAAGAGGTCAAATCAACAAATATACTAATGCCACCAAAGAATTACTTACTGGAGAGGTTCTAGACTATGCTGATGAATGGATTGAATGGTGTCTCACTGGTAAGCTCACAGGTAAACCATTAGCTAAACGAACCACAGAGATCTACATGGGTTCATTTAAGCTCTTCCTCAAAAAGCTTGGACCAAGAGCACCTAAGCCAATCGTTTCAATTGATAACATTAGAACCGTCTTAGGGTTGTTACCAATAGAAAGCTTTACTACAAGGCGTAACATCTATGATGCGATGAGATCCTTCAGTAAATTCTTGGTTGAGAAAGAACTGTTTGATGAAGAGTTTAGAGACAAGCTAAAGAAACTTAAACCCAGACGTTTCCTGCCACCTAGAAAAACTTCTTTGACTAAACCCAAGCTAGATATATTATTGAAGCAAGCTGATTTGGTAACTTCTTATAGTGACTATGATCTAATCACAACAAAAACACTAATTGAATTCTTTGTTGGTTGTGGCTTACGTAATTCTGAAGCATGTAACTTAAAGCTGCATGAAGTTGACTTAGAATCAAGAGTGATTCATATCAACCTTGGTAAGGGTAACAAGAATAGGAAGGTAGGTATCCCAAATCATCTTCATCAGAAGCTGGCTAAATACCTTAAAGCTCGCTTAAAAACACATAAAGACTCAGAGCATGACAACTTCTTCCTCAATAAGGATGGTGCTCCATTCAACAATGATGTAATTGCAAGAAAGGTCAAGCGACTATCTAGGAGTGCTGGCTTAGATGTCACACCTCATGGACTTAGAAGAACCTTTGCAAGTTTATATTCAGCTAGTGGAAAGCCTCTGAATCACCTTCGTATAGCCCTAGGACACTCTGATTTGAGTACGACTCAGAGCTATATTATGACGACTGAAAGTGAAGTAGTAGAAGCAATGAGGAGGTGGTAATTATGAAAAAGAATAAATGGATACTATGGAATGTAGCTTTAGCACTTGATGGGACATTAGAGAGTTTTGATTATCAGTTAGCAGGTAAACCTAATACGAAAAAATACACTTGTAGTTTGCCCCTAGTTCACTTTCAAGAATTAGCAGATAAGTATGGAGCTTTGCATATACTAAGGACATCTGAGTGTAGACCTAGAGACCCTTATGAGTTAGTGAGGTTTATAAATGAGCTTTAATAATGAATATCCTTCAGTGAATTCTAATTAATTACATTTAATTTAAGCTAACATCTTCATACTATATTTTCTGTTTGTTTTAATTCTTCTATGGCAAGAGACATAGCAATCTTTTTTATAAATTCAGGTTTAAGCTCACTATTAGCTTCAATTATAACTTTTGCTTTCATAACCTTGGTCATTCCTTCTAATTGTTGCTCAGATGCAGCATAAGAAGAATAATTTGCCCTTAAATATTGTTCAAAATTATGACCAAAGCATCCATAATGTTTACCTTCATTATATGAAGATTGATCAAAGCTTATTTCTGATTGGTTGAAATCAAATAACGCAGCTAATTCTTCATTTTCAGTTGAAATCTTTCCATCAGCGTCAAACACACAATAGCAAGGTATTTTATAGGCTGTAAAAAGCCTATAATTCCTTGCAAGACTTTGTTTACCCCTGCAGTTAACAAGTTCAATTCCACTTTTAATTAAATCAAAGTTACTATTTCTAAAAAGCAAATAAAATGCAAAGAATTCAGTTTCACCTTCAACTAAAATAATTTTTCTAGCAAAAAAACCTGCCAATTGATCATAAAAAGTATTAACCTTGTAAAAATTAAAAATTGAATTTGAATTAGTTTTTTCTGGATGAGAATTAAGAGATAAGCAGTGATTCGTTAGAGAGTCTGCATTGTGCTGAACTGTTTGTGTGATATGTTTATTCTTATAAACTTTTATAAAACCTTCGAGCCCATCTATATTTAAAAATTCAGGAGAATGAGTTGTTATAATTACTTGAATTCCAGAATATGCTAATTCCTGAATGTGGCGAGCAAGCCATCTCTGAGCTAATGGGTGTAAGTGAGCTTCAGGCTCTTCGATTCCTAAAATAAAATTCCCACCTTTGAAAGTTTTTGCGTATGCTTGCATAAAAGATAGAAGAAGGATCTGCTGTTCCCCAGTTCCAAATTCATCAAAAGCTCTTATTTCATTGCCATCTTTAGCAACAATTCTCAAAGCACGGAAATAATTATTAGGATCGTATGCCGAGAAATCTATTTCCAATGCATGTTCAAAACCATCAATATTCTTTGCAAAGGATTCCTTCAGGCTTGAATAGAAGTTTCTATATTCAGGAACACCTTCAAAGATTTCTTTTATATTTTCAAACTGTTCAGTTAATTTGTCTTTGCTGCTAGAAATTAAGGCTTCATGCATTTTCTTAGACATTTTACTTAAAATACTATACTGGCTTCCATAACTAAAATGCTTATGAATATCCCGAGTAGCATCTATCAAAATAAACTGACATTTTTCTCTATCATCATTTTTTAGAAAAATTTTCTTGCCTGAAGAATAATGGTATTGGTGTTCTTTACCGCCTTCAGCATTAGGATAATTTGTCGAAAAACATATAGTATTTGTTGAAGAATTATAATTATTGCCAGCGTATATCTCTTCGTCAAATTCAGCTATGTAGTTAATAATTGGAAATAGATCTTTGTCTCTAGAAAAATAATCACTGTCTTGAAAGTCATAATAAGTAGTGTACTTTTCACCAAACATGACATCTAATGCTTTCAAAATATTAGATTTACCAACATTGTTTGGACCAAAAAGTACCACTGGTTTTTTGTCAGGAAATGAAAGCTTAATATTCTCAGCTGATCTATAATTCCTTATTTGAAAACTTTTCAAACGCACTAAGTAATTATATCTTTTTCAAACTAAGATATTGACACTTTTGGAGATTCTCAGCATTTCTCTATTACTTATTAAGGCTATTTCCTCTAAGCCTAGAAAAACTTCTTTTTGTTCAATCCTTAAGAACAATATCCTTTTATGAACTAGCATTTGAAGTAACTTGATCAATAAGTTTTGATAAATCTCTTCTATCAATCCATTCAATATCAAATTCATTAGAGATTTGATTTAGAAGTTGTAGATGACTTGACTTATACGAGCCATTCGTAATAAATAAACCTTTTTGAAGATTATACTGCTTCAAGCTCCTTTCAAAGCCCTTTATAGAGTTGTAGCCATTATATTCACCACCTCCATTAACATGTTTTACTTGAACTCCAATTTCGTTTTCATTTTGATCTATAAAAATGAAATCCAGTCCAATATCTTTAGGCTTTCTAACATTGAATCCCAAATGCTCATAAAGACTCTTTATATCTTGTTCAAAAATAGAGCCTTGTTCTCTCGTATTGTTAGCTTCAATATGATCCATTTGATATAAGCTTTTAAAAGAACCTTCAAGTAAATTATCATCATTCAAAAGATCAAGACCAGAAATATCTTGCGTATAATCTAAATCAAAAAGATTCTTTCTCATTTTTCTTTTTTCTTTTAATCTTTCATTCAAAGCTTCTTCAAAGAAATGATTCGCAACAAAATAATAAATATGTACATTTTTCTTCTGTCCAGTTCTATAAGCTCTACATGTCGCTTGATCTTCAACAGCTGGATTCCACCATCTTGTAAGATGAATAACATGATTTGCCTCTTGTAAATTCAAACCCATTCCTGCACATCTCGGTGATAAAACCAATGCACCAAAACCACTATTCTTCTGAAACTTGCCTAATATACTTTTCTTTTGGACCTCATCTAAAAGACTGTTAATAGGCTTATAATCAAAACCATATTCATGGTTTATAAAGTTTTGTACAAAAGCTTGATAAGGATGAAATTCACAAAATATCAAAATCTTTTCATTTCTAGATTTAATAGAGCTTATAAGTTTTTGCAGTTTACTAAGGCGGTTATTATTTTCAAACCAATTTTTCCGACTTTGTTCACCACAAGGATTGAGTAAAAACTTATGAATGGAAACTTGCTTTATCTGTCTAACTTTACTTATAGCCTTGTCAGAAGATTTTTTTATTTTTTTAATAGCTTCAATAGTCTCAACTTCTAAATCAAAACTAATATCTTCTTCAATTTTCTCAGGTAGATTTTTACCTACTTCTTCTTTCAATCGACCATTAACAAAACCTTTTTCAAAATCTCCAAACTGAATCCTCTTAAGTAATGTTCTAAAATCTTCTTGTTTTTCCTTTTCAGAAGCTTCTTTAAAAAAAGATTTATATTCTCGCTTGAAATCAACCAAAGCTCCTAGAAGACCAGGCGTACAAGTATCAACAATATTCCAGAATTCATACATACTGTTTTCAATTGGAGTACCACTCATTAAAATTTTAAAATTAGATTTAGATGCTACAGCTTTTAAAACCCTGGAAATATTCGTATTAATTGATTTTGCTTTTTGAACTTCATCACACAACAAAAGACTCCAAGGTATTTTGGCAAAAGAATGCTCATACATACACAATGTTTCATAAGTCGTTATAATACAACCTTTTGAACGAAGCTTCTCATCATCGAGAAAGCTTTTACCAGTCTTGATCTCTTTTCCTTTAATTTCAAGATCGCTTCTATAAAAATCTTTGATTGTTTTACCATGTAAAACAGAAAAATCGAAATCGGTTGGCTTATCAAAGAATTCTTTAGCCTGTTCCTCAAAATTATCTAAGAGAATAGGAGGTACAATTATTAATACTGGTTCAAACGCATTATCAAATCGTTTATTCCATAGGTCATTTCTTAATAATCGAATAAAACACATTGCCTGCAAAGTTTTACCAAGCCCCATATCATCAGCCAAAAGGACACCAGAGTAGTTATTGAGGAAACAGCGAGCAAGCCAACCCACGCATTGCTCTTGATAGTCAAAAAGACTTTTATCAGACTTTAAACCAAGAGAAGTTATATCTAATGAAAATAGACTCTGTTCTTCTTTAATATTACTCATTTCTTCATATAAAAGATTGGAATGACTTGTATCAATTTGAAGAGCTTTAATTTCATCTTTAATTTTAGAGGAAGCTTCTTTTGAATTATATATGTGAGGATCTTTACTTTTCACGATAGCTTCTTTCAACTTTCTATCTACAAAATTGAAACTGTCTTTGGTACTTAAATCAAGATTTATATTCTTGCCAGTTTTCTGATCTTTGATTGAAAATAATGTATTCGTATTGTGAGCAGCCTTAATATCACTTTTTATTTGCTCTAGATCTTCTGTATAAGCATGCAGGGTTACCTCTCCATATTGCATATCTGGAAATTTTAAAGCAATTACGTCTTTACCATTAATCTGGTCTAATTTCAGCTCAGAGATATCTTCTTGTTTTTCCAGTTCATCAATATCACCTAAAAGAGATTTGAATTGATTTCCACCAAATTGACCAGGAATTATAATTGGTTCACCGATACCAATAACTCTTCTTCCGTAATGGTTTACATCTAAGTTAAATACTCGAACAAATTCAGGATATTGTTTCAAAATAGAAAGATCTGAGTGATATCTGAGAGCTTCAATAATGGCAGTGCTATCTTTATTGAAGAATTCCTCTTTAAGCAATTTCATAGCCTGTTGTGATTTTTTACTTAAAGCAAGAGAAACAATTTCATTATTATGAGTCTGTATATCTAAAATATTTTCACTTACATTCCAATTTCGAATTGATCTTTGAATAGAATTGAGAAGATCTTCTTGATTCTCATATCCTAATGCCTCTTCAAGCTCAAGACAACTTGGTATTAAGGAAGCAAAGTTCTCTTTCTCACCTGACTCTAGAGATCTTGAAGCAAATAAATCAAAAGAATTAAGATATATAACTTTCTTACCAGACAACCTTATATCATTCAAAACAAAGGAATCTAGTGAATCATTTTCAAGCAGCCATTCTTGGATGGATTGAAGACTTGATAAAAGTGCTTTATTACTAAAATTCCAAAAATCTTTTTGATTCAAATAACTATCAAAAACTTGATAAATCCAATAGGGTATGCCTATAAGCTTTTGTTGTTTAGAGTTCGCTGAACTAAGGTTCATGATTAGACCTTGAGATTTCAGTTTGTCAGTGATATTAAAGATCTTTTCTTTTTCAAGCAGAAAAACATTAATATCGAGTTCGTTAAAACCAAAAATAGTTACCTCTACTTTAAACCGTGAATGAAAATCAATTCGAGGAAAATAACTTAAAAGCTCAATGCCTTCTTCATTATGATCATTAAAATCTAATAAACCCTCTCCATAATTTAAGTTATCAAAATCAGTCTCAACTGTAGTGGTTAAAAAGCTAGAAATAATATTGGATAATTTATTAGCTTTTTCTTCTGAGTAGAACTTTTCTACAAAAGTTTTCCAATCAATAGAATAGCCTTTTTCATTATTTACAAAATTCCTATCTAAAATTGAATAAACTTCTTCTGATATTGAAGCTATGGGACTTAGAGTTAAAAAGTCAAAGTTAGAACAAACTTTAAAAACAGGAGCTACAGAAGGTTTTGGATTGGATTTTTTCCCAAATTTTTCTTTCTTGAATGTATTAAGAATATTTTTAAGGCTATTAATCATTTTGTATTTCCTTATAAGGACTTAAACGGTGAACTTGTTTCATCATATTTCTTACTGAATCATGCCATTTATAGTTCCTATCATGCGTAAATCTCCAATGTCTATTAGTGAAAAAAGAAGATACTCCGCTTCCATTGGGTGCAAGATCCGTAAAAGCCAGACCTTCTGTTGTACTAATAGCTTGTTGCCGATAATTATCAGTATTAAAAATCAAATCATAAAATCCTAGAACTGCTTTTTGACTAGAATAATTTTTAGGGTTATTAAAGTCAGCTGAAGATAAATCATATACATAGGAGGCATTGCCAGTTTCCACAGTTTCAAAAATCATGACTTTATCAATTTTAATAATAAAGGATGTTTGTCTTGACCAGTTTTCAATAGGCTCTAAGATAGATTCTCTATTATTTTCCTTTGCAAGATTCTTGAAATCTTCAATCCTCGATTTATTTGGCAAAAATATTCTTATATCATCTGCATAAGGTAAATATCTTTTCCAACATTCTTGTCTACCATGTTCGTCTGGTTGACCAGAAAAAACATATTCAAAAAACAATTCAAAGTCTGCTTCATTAAACCAGAATAATATTTTCTTATATACAGTCTCATCTTTATCTTTGAAAGATTGCCAATTTTGTTTTGATACTCTAGGATCTCCTAATTGGTTTTTCAAGAAATTTTTAATTAACTCTTTCTCTGAAGAATTTATTTCACTGAAAATATTTTGAAATAAAACAATAAATCTATCAAGTCCTTCTTTATGATTAAACAAACAAAAAATTGACAATATATCATCTAATTTTCTCAAACTTCCTCTATTGGATAAATAATCATGCAAACTTTTTTCAAATAACGAAATTAAGCAATTTTGATAGAAAAAATCAGAAGAATAGAAATTGATCTGAAATTCTTGATTTAAAATACTTATTAGCCTAGAACTAATATCCAGAGTTTCAAATTTATCTTCATATAATTCATTAAGTATAAATTGAACTTTACTCTCTATATATTCTGAATATTTTTTACCATCAATAATGGTAAAAGTTTTAAATTCTTCAATCACAGCTTCGCGCAAAGACATGTTCCTGATCTTCAGCTGAAAATCAGGATTCTTCTTGAGATCAGCTGTCCAGTATAACAGTAGATCCAACCAAAACCTTTCTTCATGATCAAACTCAGGGTTTAGAATTTGGAATTTAACAACATACGTATAAAGCCATTTATAAAGAATGATTTGTGGACTTTGTCTTGCAATCAATTTCTGAAATTCTTGATTATACTCTAGACCAATAGAAGACAATCCAAGCCTAATAATTTTTTTGAATTGAGCGTTGGAAGCATCTACTTGATTCAAAAATAAGATCCACTCTTCTAATAGACTTTCTTTTATTTCAGTTTTACTCGTAGCTTGTTTTAGATTAAGTCTTTTGTTAAAAGAGTTGAATAAAGGATTGAAATGAGTTTTAACTAAGCTTGATGGATTCTTAAAAAAAGATCCTGAAAATTCCAAGTAATCCTTAACTGTTTGTGAAAGACTATCCAGATTTAAATGTATTTTATTTAAATTAGCTTGCTTTTCCACTACTTACGTTTCCCTTTTTTAGAACGGCTAACTGAGAAGCATTTTTCTGTTGTAATGATTTCACTCTAATAGTGACTTCTACTCGTCGACTTGCTTCTTTATTAACAGCTGCCATCTCTTCAGTTGAATTCTTTTCAAAATATTTGAGGTCTTGCTCTCCTCTTCCATTTAAATAAAGCCATTTTAAAAGGTGCTCTCTTTCAGAGTCCTCTCTATTGGGAAATACTTCTACTATCAAAAATCTACCTACGCTAAACGCTCTTTCTTGGCTTAAACTTAAATTATAGTCGTCGTCACCTTCATCATCAGTAAATCCTTCGATATAGACTCCTTCAACAGTATCCTTAATATCATCATCAATTAAGACGGACATAATGTCGGGGAAAATTGAAAATAAAAATTGCTGTCCTTTATAATCTATATTTGCTAATCCTGGAATAAATTTTAATTTATCCTGAGGCAAAGTTATCGTACAAGATAAAGGATCTCCACGATCTGTATTGTTTTTACATTCCAACTTCTCTTTAATGAGCTTTTGTTTTATTTGATCTTGTATATTTTGTATATCTCCCTTTCCTGCACTACCTTGACTATTAACAAGAGCAAGCATTAATAGAATAAAAACAACTGCCAGGGATGTCATTAAATCAGTTATAGAAGATTCAAGTTTAAGTGCCATCTTTTAAATTTATTTCGTTACCTGAAACTGAGAATCACTAATTGCACTGCTCATATCATCAATAAGATTTTTCAATTGACTAACTGCTTCTGTATGATGTTTACTAAAACCATCAAAATATCCATAACTTGCATCTTTGATTTGGATAATCGAATTTGCAAGTGAATCACCAACACCACCAAAATTATCAGCAAGCTTATAGACTAATTCATTAATATTTTGATACTCCAGATGAAGTCTACTTGTGGAAGCTTGATGAGTGTCTAGCAATGTTCTTTGTTGTTCCATAGCTACTCTTAACATTTCTAATTGATCTTTGAAATCAGAGTCCTTTCTTTCGCTTGCATCAACAATTTTCTCTTGCATACTAACAAGTTTATCCATTAAATTCTGTAAATTCTTAGACTCATTCTGAAGATGAGCAATTCTATTTAAATAGTCACTTAATTCATTTAAAGACTTTCTTTGAGAACTATTTAAATCATTTTGAGTTCTAATAAATTCTTGAATTTCATTATTCAATAAACCTTGAATTTTTTCAAAAGCAATATTTAAATTAATACTTGCCTTATTTAATTCATTGGGTAGAGTAGAAGTCTGTTTACTTAATTCAAGAACATTTGCCTTTAACTCAATCAGAATAGGTTCAAACATAGACTTGTTCTTACTCAACATTTCTTCCATATGGTTCTTAAATTGTTCTTGGGAATCAACAAGTTGATTAAAACTATTTTCATAATTAGTTTGAAGGCTTGATATATGTCCATTTTGTAATTCCTTTGACTGTTCTTGGAAACGAGAGTAATCTTCAGATAAATTCCTTGTAGACTGTTCTAAGTTTTGAGTTAGACCATGTGTTTTTTGTCCAAATGTTTCAAGCAGTTTTTCAGTTAACTCTTGCATTTGAGCGTGTTGGCTAGATAGATTATCTTTGAATTGACTACTTGAAGTTTCAAATGTATTCTTCATTTGCTCTAATAAATTCATTAGTTGACTTGAAGAAGATTCATTATTCTCAAAGAGTTTCCGAGTTATCAGCTCCATACTTTCTTCATGCTTTCTTTGCATATTTTCCTGTTGATTAGTTAATCTCTCAGTGATTTCATTATTTTTTGAAATCAAATTATTTAGGAGTTGATTCAGATTATCTCCTTGCCTAGATTGAATTTCAGCAAAAATCTTATTTATCAATTCCGACATCTCTTTTTGGGAATCTGCTATTTTAATTTTCATTTGAGATGTTGAATTCTCCATGCTTTGCAAAGTTGATGAAATGATTTCTGGTAATTTTTCCATAGTATTCTTTAGAGAATTCAGATCTTGACTTAAGCCTTCAGTAAGCCCTTGACGCATTTCTTTACCTATGGAAGTTAGTTGTTCAGACATACCATTTAAACCAGCTGCACTAAAATCTTTCATCGAAGTAGCTACTTTTGTAATTTCCTCTTTCATATCACCAACAGCGTTTTTAACCCCTTCTGTAATTGATTTCTCAAGATTCTTCAAGACTGTACTATTTCCAGAATTACTATCAAAGAACTTTGAGATTTCTCCAGGAATCTCATGTACATCTTTATTTAGAGTTAAAAGCATATGCTGAGTAGTTAATCTTTTGAAGTTTTTGTTAAGTTCAAAGACTATATTCTGCAAATTATGATTCAATTCACTTTCATATTTCCGTACTTGTTGAGAGTCAATTATAAGAGCTAAACCTAATCCAATAATACTTGTTATAAATTTTGCTGATAAAGCATTAATAAAATCTCCTAACCCGTGATCAATAATTTTAGTTGTTTCGTTATAGTACAACTCACTTAAACCAGCCGTTAATGCAATAAAAGTAAATAAAAGCCCAAAGCCAGAAGATAGACTTGGAACATGACTTATCTTTTTTAATGCCGGTTGAACTAGTATCTCTTCCGTAAAAAACTCTTCAGCTTGATATACATTTCGCCAAGAGCTATTGTACTCAATTACACCTTCTGAGAATTCTTGCCATGTCAAATTAAGTGATTTAAAAGTTTCGGAATGATCTGTCTCACTCTTAGATTCAAAAAAAGCATCGAGTTTATTCTTTATATCGAGATCTCCACTATTATCATTTAAAAATTCACAGAAACCCTTAAGAGTTTCGATAGAACCTTTTACTGATTTCCTTCTTTTTTCATGAACAATCAAGAAATAGAATGCAATCAGAGCAAAATATACAAAAACGAGAACAGTTAGTTTTATTCCAACAAGAGAAAAAACTTCATAATTAAGTATTGGTGAAATCTTTAGCTGCATAATAATTTAATAAAAGCTAAATACTAACACATCATATTCCAAGAAGTAATACAAATAGTGGTTTTTCCTCAGTTAATGTTTCCTAGATGAGTATTACTATCACCTCAATCCAACAAAACCTCTACTGGTACAAAGTCTCCATCAATCTCACCAAGAAACAACTTATCATTTACAACAATGTTCTTACCATCATTACGTTGAATAAAACTACCTTGCTTAGTAAATGAAGTCTTATTGTCTTTGAAAACCCTATTACCGATTCTAGTATAAGTGACATTATTCGGACCATAAATCCTTTTACCTTGAATCAGGTATTGTTCATTCTTCGGTCCAAACACTCTATTACCAATACGTCTATAAATACCTTTGCTCCCACAGTTATAAGCATTATCAATTTTTCTGCATTGACTAGCTTGCACTACAGAGGTAGTAGCTATAAACATGCAAGCGAGTATAATTCTAAACACTATGATATTTCCAATTATAGTTCTTCTACTATCACTTTGCATTAATACAGCATGTACTGCTTCCCTGCCTTGGAAAAATCAAAAAGATAAGTTATATAAGTTTGAGGTCATAAGGGTTATTGATGGTGACAGCATTAAAGTCTACATAGAAAGTTTTCCTGAGAACTTGAGAGAGACGACCATAAGGGTTGCCCAAATTGATACTCCTGAATTGGATTCACAAGCTCAATGTCAGCAAGAGCGATTACTCGCAATTAAAGCAAAGGATTTTACTAATG
The DNA here is from genome assembly GCA_964512985.1 of uncultured Gammaproteobacteria bacterium. Classification (GTDB taxonomy): domain Bacteria; phylum Cyanobacteriota; class Vampirovibrionia; order LMEP-6097; family LMEP-6097; genus CAYPGT01. The sequence goes on from CAZELI010000043.1 coordinate 11,936, forward strand.
ACTTAATCACTAAAGCTAAGAAAGTTAGGTTTAAGCCTCTTGGGTACGAGAAATACGGAAGAATACTGGCAGATGTCTCTATTGATGGAAAGAACTTGGCAGATGCCCTCTTAGAGGCAAATCTAGCTGTTTATTATGACAATGATCATAAAGTAAACCCTTGGTGTAAGTAGCCAAGTATTAACACGTTTGAAATTTAACTTGCTAATTATGAGCTAAACCTTGTAAATTAGTTAATGGAGCTATATCACCTGATATTGCTCTGGGGTTTTATCGCCTCTCTATAGACGGTCTCAGAGATGTCTGACCGTTAAATACGACATCTCCCGGTTTTTAATACCGGGAGATTGTGGTGTCTGTCCAGAGCTTCCGAGCTTAAAGACTACAGTAGTCGTTCTATAGCGATTGATAAACTCCCGGTTGCATCATGATGAGCAACTCAAAAAATCTCTCAACACTGAGAGATTTTTGCTTTTTAGCGATAAAGGGAGTTCTAACATGCCGACTATTGACGAAAAGAAACAGTGCGAAAACTGTAGTAAAAAAATATCAACCAAATCAACATACTGTCATAAGTGTGGATTTAAACAATCTGAAAACTCATCTGCTCCTAAATTTCAAGTGCAATGTGAAACAATGGAAAGTAGTGATATCAACAAATTAACCAGGACTCTTTTGGATTTGTGTCTTAAATGCCTACGCTTTTTTAAAACAATTCTAGTGATAGTAATATTTGAGAAATGTCAAAATTGTCACAAAAAAATATCGATAGAAACTGCTTACTGCCCCAAATATTGTCCTGAATGTGGATTTAAGCAGCATACTCTTCCTGAACCTATAATAAAAACTGAGAAGCCATGTACAAGCTGTGGTGAAACCATAAAGCTTGAAGCATCCATATGCCCAAAGTGTAATGGTGTACAAAGTAATTATAAGAATAAAATGGTTGCTGGTTTTTTAGCTTTATTTCTTGGAGCTTTAGGTCTCCACAAGTTCTATCTCAATCAAGCCGGGTGGGGAATTTTATACTTGCTGTTTTGCTGGACATTTATTCCAGGAATAATTTCTTTCTTTGAAGCTCTCTCTATCTTCTCAATGTCAGATAGAGAATTCCTGAATAGTTTACTTTAAAAGGAGTTTGTCAGTGCATAAATATAAGAGAACTATCATTTTAATTTTTTCAGTAATACTTGTTTTGGCTATACTTGTTGTACCAAATTTTACGAATTGGATACATCTACTAAAACCATCATCAGGGTCAGGCAAAGATACTCTTCAATCTCAAGGTAACTCTTCTTCTACAAACTTACCAAGGTTTGACATCCTAGAAACTACATTAGAAACTGCAAATGAAAAAATTGCCTTTGATCTACGAGTTTATGAAATCTTAGACGAAGAAGATATTAGAAGAATCGCTTATTACTTTAGAAATAAATATTCTCAATACAAACGGGTATTCATACTTTATTACCTGCCTAATATGCCTGTTGGTGAAGGAGCATGGGCAATAAGTCATTTTGAGCCAGAGTTACGTCTTCAAATCTTAGGTATTACTAAAGCAGATGAGAATAAAACTGATTCACTAATA
>CAZELI010000044.1:0-13211 GCA_964512985.1 uncultured Gammaproteobacteria bacterium
TATTTAGAAAAAATCCTGGCTTTAGGTTTGCTTAATCATTAGTGAAATCGCCCTGCCATCGTGGTTCTGAATTTCATATTTTTCCAACTCTGATTTCAAAGGCTGCGAAGCTTGCTTGATTAAATTTTTAAATATTTGCTTGGTTAAAGGCTTTTCCACACCTTAATTATACTTACGTGCTGTCAAGGGATACTTACCAATTATGTCATGTCAATAGACGGATACTACTAACTTATAAAAATAGACAGCACTCCGAAATCATACGCTATTTTCGGAATGTACTACGAATTTAGCGTCTGATTTCGGGATTCATCCCGAGATTAGCGTCTAGATTCGGGATAGACTATCTTTAAATATTAGTTTATATCAGCAATTTACAGCAATATACGACAAAATCCCTAATTATTTGAACATTCTTTAAGATCTAAGCGTTTACAATACTAATCATGCTCAAAGCTGGAATAGTAGGACTCCCAAACGTAGGTAAATCAACACTGTTTAATGCGCTTAGTAATAATTATATTGCTGAAGCTGCTAATTATCCTTTTTGTACTATTGAACCAAACTCCGCCATCGTCAATGTACCTGACTCCAGACTTTCAGTTTTACAGAAGTTTGTCAGCACCGATGTAGTAGTAGCAGCAGCAATAGAGTTTATGGATATCGCTGGATTGGTGAAAGGGGCCTCTCAAGGAGAGGGTTTGGGAAATAAATTTCTAGCGAATATTCGTGAATGCGATTTAATAGTCCACGTAGTTAGATGCTTTGAAGATCCTAATGTAATTCACGTTAGTGGCACTATTGACCCTTTAGATGACATAGATACTATTAACACTGAGCTAATTCTCTCCGACCTGGAACAAGTACAAAAATCCCGCGAACGTCTCGGTAAAAAAACTCGTGCTAATGATAAGGAAGCGATTGCCGTGGATAAAGTATTTGAGAAGATTCAACCTTTACTGGAAGAAGGTAAAGCCGCTCGCCTAGCGGATCTTAACGAAGAAGAATTATTCCTGATTAAATCCTACGGACTGATTAGTTTAAAGAAATTGATTTATGCAGCTAATATCGCTGAAAGTGATATGGCAGCAGGAACTAACGACTATGTGAAGAAAGTTCAAGACTATGCCGCGAAAGAAGGTGCTGGAGTAGTAGTGATTAGTGCCGCTGCTGAAGCACAGTTAGTCGGAATGACAGACGACGAGAAGAAAGAATTCCTAAGTGAAATGGGTGTACAGGAAACTGGACTCAATCAGCTTATTCGTAAAGCTTATGAATTATTAGGCTTACGTACTTATTTCACCGCAGGAGTAAAGGAAGTGCGCGCCTGGACTATTCATGCCGGCGATAAAGCTCCCCGCGCTGCAGGCGTCATCCATACAGACTTTGAGAAAGGGTTTATTAAAGCAGAAACTATTGGCTACGCTGACTTCGTAGAAATCGGTAGTAGAAGTAAAGCTCGTGAAGTTGGTAAGGCTCGCCAGGAAGGTAAAGAATACATAGTGCAAGATGGCGATGTTATAGAGTTTAAGTTTAATAATTAAATGCCCGCCACGAAAACCATTCCAGATCCAGAACTCGGTGTAATTAAACTTACTAAGTATAAAGGCGCAAAAAATATTAGGATCAGGGTTAAAGAAGATTCTAAAGTATCAGTTTCGTTACCTTATTTCATTGCATATGATGAGGCTCTGCGTTTTCTTGTTAGTAAACGAGATTGGGTGAAAGAGCAAATGACTAAAATGGTGAAGCCTAAAGTTGATCCAGGTGTGAAAGCAGCTCTAGAAGCATCATTCAGAACAAGAGCCCGTGCTTATTTACCAGGAAGATTAGAGGAACTTGCAACTCAACACGGATTAAAATATAAGAAGCTCTCTATTCGTAACACTAGAACCCGCTGGGGCAGTTGTTCTCACGAAAACAACATTAATCTCTGTATTCATCTGATGAAACTCCCCGATGAGCTTATAGACTACGTTATACTCCATGAACTCACTCATACCATCCATAAGAACCATTCACCGCGATTTTGGGCTAAATTAAGCGAATTATTAGGTCAAAATGCTAAGACTATTGATAAAAGGTTAAAAAAGTATAGACCTGATACAAGTTTGGTTTAAGCTTAAGGGCAAGGTTCCAAAAAATGTCCCAAGATATAAGTAAAATTCGTAACATTGCTATCATCGCTCACGTTGACCATGGTAAGACAACTCTGCTTGATGCAATATTAGACCAAACTAATTGTTTCGCTAAACACAAGGAGCGAGAAGTTTGTGTTATGGATTCTAATCCTCTTGAGCGCGAGCGCGGTATCACCATACTTGCTAAAAATACTTCTGTTAAATATCAAGATTACACTATTAATATCGTTGACACTCCAGGTCACTCGGACTTTGGTGGTGAAGTAGAACGCGTACTCGGTATGGTGCAAGGTTGCCTATTACTAGTCGATGCCTTCGAAGGACCAATGCCACAAACTAGATTCGTGTTGCGTAAGGCTTTCGAGAAAGGGCTCAAACCAATATTAGTTATCAATAAAGTAGATAAAATTAATGCTGACATCCCTAAAGTTATAGATGAAGTTTATTCATTGTTCATAGACCTCGGTGCAGATGATACACAAATAGACTTCCCTATTATTTACGCTTCTGGTGTTAATGGGATTGCACAATTAGATTTAGAAACTGCTCTTAAATCTATAGCTGATAAAGAAGCTAATATTAACCCTGTGCTAGATACGGTGATTAATACTGTACCTGCACCGCTCGGTGACATCAATGCACCATTCTTATTCCAAACTGTTAGCTTAGACGCTAGTGAGTATATGGGACGTATGCTAGTAGGTAGAGTTTTAAACGGTACACTTAAGGTTAATGAACAAGTGAATTTGATCAACGCAGAAGATGGTTCTATTATCAAAAAGAAAGTCGCTCGTATCTATGGTTTCCTTGGACTAGAGAAGATTGAATTAGAAACAGCAACAGCAGGGATGATAATAATAATAGCCGGTTTGCCGGAAGGAAATATTGGAGATACAGTCTGTGACTTAAGTTTAACCGAGAAATTACCAGCCATTAAAGTGGATGAGCCTACTTTAGAGATGGTCTTCTCAGTTAATGACAGTCCATTTGCTGGACTAGAAGGTAAATTTGTTACTTCAAGACAAGTAAGAGATCGTTTGTTTAAAGAATTGCAAACCAACGTAGCCTTAAGAGTAGAAGAAACCGATAGAACAGATTCATTTAAGGTTTCAGGACGCGGTGAATTACACTTAGGTATATTACTAGAAACCATGCGTAGAGAGGGTTACGAGCTTCAAGTATCTAAACCACAAGTAATTATTAAAGAGATCAATGGACAGAAGCATGAGCCGTTTGAAGAGTTAGTTCTAGATATAGAAGATGAATTCTCAGGTACTTGCATCGATGCTATTAATAAACGTCGTGGTGAAATGCAATATATGAACTCGGAGCATGGTAGAACCCTATTAAAATTCATAGTTCCTACTCGCGGGCTGATTGGCTTTGCTAATGAGTTTGTGCGTATGACTAAAGGTACTGGTATATTAAATCATTCCTTCCTTGACTACAAGCCTTTCGCTGGTGATATTAGTCGCTTACGTTCTGGAGTACTGGTAAATCTAGAAAACGGAGTAGCCACTCCTTACTCACTAGAAAACTTCTATGATAGAGGTATCTTCTTTGTGGAGCCTGGAACTAAGATTTATCAAGGCATGATAGTCGGTGAAGCTACACGTCCGCAAGATATAGAATTAAATCTAACTCGCGAAAAGCAATTAACGAATATGCGTGCTGCCGGATCTGACGATCTAATACAGCTCAAAGTCCCTAAGAGGGTTATATTAGAAGAAGCTCTTACTTATATTAATGAAGACGAGTTAGTAGAAATCACTCCTCAAAACATCAGATTACGTAAAAAATCATTAGACGGTAAACAACGTAAGAAAGAAGCTAAGGTTTAAGACTGATTATTTTTTTAGTTTAGTTGCTTTTTTGTTATCTCTAGCATTTTTATAAGTCATCAAACCAAAGAAAACTATTGTAAAAATAAATAAAATTTCTAATTGATCCATTATTTATCTCCTTTAGCTTTACAATTATATTCGCTATATAAAAGTAAACCCACTACAGACATTATACCCAATACAAACATTTGCTCGCTTACTAATTGGGGACTAATAATCCTGCCTAGAATTAATGTCGTAAACACTATTTTTGCTATATCAAGTAAGAATTTGGCAAAGATTTCATTCCAAAGTTTCATAGGAATTCTCCTGAGACCAGATTATACAAAACTACACATTGGAATTATTTTGAAAAACGTAGTTGCCCGCAAAAGTTTTAAATTAATTGTTCTTAATCTCACGTAACTCTCTTGGTAAGGGGAATTCAATGTGTTCTTCCTTGAAATTAAGAATTTCAACGTTATCTAAACTTTGATTATCATTTAGTTTTTTAACTAAGGTCTCTACTAAGAACTCTGGCGCAGAAGCACCAGAACTAATGCCAATAACCTTTCCGTGAAACTCTGGTCTTAATTGAAACTCGTCAGGATTAGGTACCAGCTCTGCAGGCTTACCAAGTTTCTCTGCAAGTTCAAGTAACCTTAAAGTATTAGAAGAGTTTTGGCTGCCGATAATGAGAATATGATCAGCTACTTTAACTAGCTCCTTGACGGCATCTTGGCGATTCTGCGTAGCATAGCAAATATCATCAGACTTAGGAAACTCTATATTAGTGAAACTAGTTTTAAGCTTATTCACTACTTGTGCCGTATCATCTAGCGACAAGGTTGTCTGAGTAGCAACAACTAAAGCTTCATGTTTAAGCAATGGGATTAATGCTTCTACATCATTTACGGTCTCTACTAAATATATATCCTGACTAGGTTTAAGATTATCTCTAAAAGTTTCTTTATTACCCTTATCTAAATTATGATGAGCATAACCCATCGCTCCTAAGACCTCTTGATGACCACGATGACCGATATAAATCACCTTCTTGCCAGATTTGATAGCTTTATCTATTTCTATATGTACTTTAGTCACTAGCGGACATACTGCATCTATAAACTGCAAACCGCGTCTACGAGCACGTTCTAGCACCTCAGGGCTGGTACCATGTGCAGAGAAAATCAAACGCGCAGCATCTGGCACCTCATCCAAGGTCTCAACAAATATCACTCCACGATTTTTAAAATCATTAACAACATGATGATTATGTACTATCTCATGACGCACATAGAGAGGCGTTCCATATAATCTAAGTGCGATATCAACTATCTCAATAGCGCGATTAACACCTGCACAGAAACCTCGCGGCTGCGCTAAAACGATCTTTGAAATGGTGGTTTGTGTTAACAATCCTTACCTCTACTTCACTAAAACTCTTGCAAGCTTACTAGCAGCATCTTTGAACATAGTTTCTGTAGCCTGGAAATCTATACAAGCATCAGTAATAGACACTCCGTATTTTAATTGAGATAAATCTTTAGGTATATTCTGAGCGCCACCATGTAAATGACTCTCCACCATAAACCCAATGATAGACTTGTTTCCATCGAGTTTTTGTTTCACTATATCTTCAAGTACTTCTGGTTGCTTATAAGGATCTTTACCAGAGTTAGCATGATTACAATCAATCATTATTGATTTCTCTAAACCCGCCTTCTCTAAGACTACCTCTGCCATAGCAACATACTCAGAACTATAGTTCGGACCATCACTACCACCACGCAAGATCAAGTGTGTGTCAGGATTACCATTAGTATGAAAAATACAAATCTTACCTTCGTCTTGATTAATACCAAGAAAGCTTTGTGGTAAACGTGCTGCCTTAGCAGCATTGATCGCTACAGCAAAGTCACCATTAGTAGAATTTTTAAAACCAACCGGCATAGATAAACCAGATGCCATTTGTCTGTGAGTTTGTGATTCAGTAGTACGTGCACCAATCGCAGTCCAGGACACTAGATCAGCGATATACTGCGGAACCAGAGGATCTAACATCTCTGTCGCGCAAGGCAAGCCCATTTCATTAATATCTAGAAGTAATTTACGCGCTTTCTGTAAACCAGTGAGCATATCGAAACTATCATCAAGATGTGGATCATAAATTAATCCCTTCCATCCAGATACAGTACGTGGCTTCTCAAAGTAAACACGCATCACTATACAGATCTGATCCTTAACTTCGTCATGAAGCTTAGCTAACTTCTCAGCATAAGCCAAAGCCTGATCTGTGTTATGAATAGAACAAGGACCTACTATCGCAAGAAGACGATCATCTCTATGCCAGATTATGTCTCGCACTTCATTACGCGCCTTAACAATCAACTCTGCTACTTTATTAGATAAAGGGATAGCCTGTCTTAAGCTCAAAGGCGTAGAAAGGGCCTCGATTTTACCGATGTTCTTATTGAAGATTTCTTGGTCGTGATTAAAGTGATTCATTGTGTATCACGTTATATTAGCATACGGGAAACTGAAACTATAATTAAATGCCAACTATATCAACATTGATCTAATGTTATTTTCTATAATTAGCGGAGTACAGGTTAAAAATTATTTAAGCGATGATGATAATTTTTTCAAGTACGAGGAAGAGGAGCTTTTTGACACCGGAGTTTAGTTAAGCCTAAATGAGGATGTCAAAAAGCGACGATGACGAAGTAATTGGAAAAATTAGCTCAGAGCGCAAGGAGGTAATATTATGTCAGTCTTAGTAGGAAAAGAAGCACCAAATTTCACAGCAGATGCAGTAATAAACGGCACGGAATTTAAACAAATAAGTTTAAGCGATTACAAAGGTAAAAAATATGTAGTTTTATTTTTCTATCCTTTAGATTTCACTTTCGTTTGTCCAACAGAGCTTCATGCTTTTCAAGACCAACTTTCAGAATTCTCAGCACTTAACACAGAAGTAATCGGCGTAAGCGTAGATTCTAAGTTCTCACACTTCGCTTGGTTAAACACTCCTAAAGGACAAGGTGGTATCCAAGGAGTTAAATACCCATTAGTATCTGACCTAAACAAACAGATCACTAAAGATTATGACGTAGAAGTTTGTGGCGCGGGAATCGCTTACAGAGGTTTATTCCTAATCGACAAAAACGGAATCGTTCAACACCAAGTAGTAAACAATCTACCTCTTGGACGTAATGTTGAAGAAGCTGTGCGTATGGTTAAAGCTCTTCAGTTCTTCGAGAAGAACGGTGAAGTTTGCCCAGCTAACTGGAACGAAGGTTCTAAAGGTATGAAGCCTAACGAGAAAGGTTTGAAAGAATATTTCAATGAGCCTGCTGCTTGTACTAGATAATTAGAAATATAATCTATATCGATAACTAAAATAAAAAACCCCAGGCTAAATTAGTTTGGGGTTTTTTAATATTATTTTATATATTAAAATCCCTTAAACCGCGATGGGAAGAGGTTCCGCCGCTCCGCGGCGGTTGCGCTGCGCGCGGCTTAATGAAATACAATGCAGGATATCAATCTAATTTGCTAAAATTAGAACACGCGTATTAGACTTGTTTTGAAATCGTCCAGAACAAGGCATGCGAGTCCCGAGCCACCGGAGTTTACTAGACGTAAATGAGGATGGCGAGGGACGAGCATAACACAGTTATGGGCGATTTCGGAACAAGTCTACAAAGGAGAATTTTATGACACACACACTACCAGAACTACCATGGGCATTAGACGCTTTAGAGCCTAACTATCTTAAAAGCACTCTTGAATTTCATTACGCTAAGCACCATAACGCTTACGTTACTAATTTAAACAAAGCATTAGAAGGACTAGATGCTTTCGCTAATCTTCCTATCGAAGAATTAATGCTTAAAGTTAACGAGATTCCTCAAGAGAAAAGACAGCCAGTTATAAACAACGGTGGTGGTCATTATAATCACACTTTATTCTGGTTCGTGATGGGACCTAATGCTGGTGGTAAACCTACAGGCGAACTGGCTAGTCAAATAGATAAAGACTTTGGTAGCTTTGATAAGTTCAAAGAAGCTTTCACTGCTGCTGGTACAACTCAGTTTGGTAGTGGTTGGGCTTGGCTTACTTGGTGTCCTGAGAACAAAAAACTAGTGGTAGAGAAATCTGCTAACCAGGATAATTGTCTAATGAACTCTAAGCGCAAACCAATCCTTACTATGGATGTTTGGGAGCATGCATACTACCTAGAACACCAGAACCTTAGACCAAGATGGATAGAGACTTTTTATAATCTCATTAACTGGCAAGCAGTTGCTAAGAACTTTGAGAATGCTAAAGCTGGTAAAACTATACTTGATCTTAAAACTAAAGCTGCAGCGTAATTAATATAAATGACAAAGTTAGGAATCATTGGTGCAGGAGCTATGGGGCAAGCTATCGCTAAGGGATTAGCGGCAGCTGGACTATATGCGTCTAAAGAGATAGCGCTGTTTGACCTCAGGAAAGAAGTATTAGAATCGCTTAAAGCGCAAGAGTTCTCTACTTGTGAAACCCTTGATCATTTGGTTGCCAACATAGTCAGTGACGGGGTTTTACTCATTGCAGTTAAACCACAGAATATTGATGATCTTTTAAAGGAAATCCACCAACTACGTAAGGATGTGATCATAGTGTCTATTTGTGCTGGCACTAAGATCGCTAAGTTTGAACAGTTCTTTCCAGAGAATCCTATTATTAGAGTTATGCCTAATACTCCAGCGCAAATCGCGAAAGGTGCTTCAGTATTGGCTCCTAACTCTAAATGCTCTCCAGAGCAAGTAGAAAAGATACAAAAAATATTCGCTAGCATGGGATTGGCTATAGTACTTGACGAGGATAAATTAGATGCAGTTACCGCGCTCTCTGGTTCTGGACCAGCTTATGTATTCTTACTGATAGAAGCGATGGGAGATGCTGGCATGAAACTCGGTCTAGATGAAGCTTCTAGTAGAGCGCTAGCTAGAGAGACTGTCTATGGTGCTGCTTGCCTAGTAGTAGAATCTGGTAAATCCGCTAAAGAATTACGTGCCCAAGTAACCAGCCCTAACGGCACTACTCAAGCTGCGATAGAAAGCTTTGAGAGAGATGGTTTTAGAGATACTGTTTATCAAGCTCTTAAGGCTGCTTGTGATAGATCTAAAGAGCTGGGATAGTTTTGATATCAGTTTATGATCACATCTTCAACCATAGTTCAAAAAAAGGATCTTCAAAAATATAATCTCCATCCTGTTTATAAATCAGTGGATAGATTTCCTTTTCTAGAGCTTTGATAGAAGCATAGACTCCGCTTCTATTAGGCAAATTAAATTTCTCTTTTATACTTTTGCTTACAATTGATTGATTGGTTGTTTTATTAGCAAGAGCTTTGAGAATTAGTTTTTGATTATTAGTTAATCGATCAAAACGTTCTTGAAAAATCATAGATTCTTCTTTTAGTAATAATGCTAAGGCCTTCTTCAAATCATCAAAATTCAGAGAATAAAATTTTCTTGCATCGGATTTCCAATTATTTCTCCATAAAAAGTAACAGAGTTTTTGTGTATAGTATGGATGCATTCTCGTATAATCGGTAATTTCTTTTATGAGTTCATTCTCTATTTTCAAATTTGCTTTTGCGAATTGTTTCTTTATCCAAGGAAATAACAAATTCCAATCTAAATAGTTCTCTAAATAAATTAAATTAGTAGATTTATAAAAAGCGCTTTTGGATTCAAGAAATAACTGAGAGATCAGCCTAGTAGAGCTTCCTAAAAACACAAAGTTTATATTATTAGGAGTCTGAATTCTAGATCTTAACTGCCAAAGAAACTTATCACTTCCTTGCCAATTAATGACTGATTGAAACTCATCAAGAATTACAGTAAGTTTATTGTTTTTAGCAATTGTTTCTAAAATATCAAAAACTTCATCAATAGTTTTATTAATATTGCGCTTGGATCCAATAAAATCAAAGCTCGTCTCTGGATTACCAGTTACAGGATTAATAGATATATTGGGACGGATAGATACAATGAAGTTACTTAATTCATTAAAGCTATGTTGTAATGGTTTAGATGATTTGATCAATTGATCAATTTCTCTGCACAGCAAAGTTATAAATTCTTCAACACTAGCACATTGCGAAATATCAACGTTGAGAAATAAATGTTTTTTATATTTTTTATAAAACTGCCTAAGCGTTTCAGAGACTAAAGAACTTTTGCCCACCTTCCTCTGACCATAAATAGTGGTATCGTGAACTGCAAAAATATTAGCACTTAGATTTTTTATTGCATCTTCTCTACCAATAAAAAGTTCATCTAACACTTTATCATTATAAGCAAATGGTGATTTATCAATGGACATATTTGTACACTAATACTATACCATAATGTACATCAATAGTGTACATTAAGTTTTTAAAGAATTAGTCAGACAGCAAGGGTTAACCCTAATCAGCTCATCTCACTGCTTGAATCGGCTCATTTTAGGGTAAAATTGAAGTATATCTCACGATTTTATGAGCCGATTAGATCTAATTTTAAATATTCTAAGTAAGTCCGAATATAGCTTGGAAGAAATTCTAATTGTACTAAAGAAACAAGATCTCACTATATCACGTGCAACCTTAAAAAGAGATCTAGGAAAATTACTAGAAAAAAACTTAATTAAAAGAACTGGTAAAGCTAAAGCCACAAAATATAGTTCAACTCAGTTAACTAATCTTCTAAAAGAAATTGATATCAAAAAATATTTTACAGAAGAAGCTAAACAAAGAAAAATTATTGAACACTTTAATCTCAAAATTTTAGATTTACTTTTTGAAAATCCAAATGATGTTCTAAATGAATCAGAAATGACTATATTTGATACTTTAAACAAAAAATATCAGTTGGCTAAATCTGAACAGAGTGAAACTTTAAATAGAAAAAGTACGGAGAATTTTTCTATTGACTTTGCTTGGATGTCATCAAAAATTGAAGGGAATGCATATGATATTTTTGAAGCTGAAACCCTCATTAAAACTGGGAGAACAGCAGGAGGCAAAACCAAAGACGATGCTGTAATGTTACTTAATCATAAAGCTGCTATGGATTATATATTTGAAAATCCAAAATATTTTACTGATATTAATCCCAAAAAACTTTTTGAATTACACAACATTCTTACCAAAGAATTAAATATATACTCTGGTATCAGAAAAAGACTTGTGATTATTAGTGGAAGCAAATATAAGCCACTTGATAATTCTTTTCAAATAGAGGAGGCATTAGTAAAAACATGTCATATAATCAACAAAGCCTCTCATCCTATTACAAAGGCTATCTTAGCCTCGGTTTTGATTGCTTATTTACAAGCTTTTGAAGATGGAAATAAGCGCAGTAGTCGAGTTACAGCTAATGCAATTTTACTTGCTCATGATTATTGCCCTATATCTTATGCAAATTTAAATGAAATGGAATATAAAAAAGCTATAGTACTTTTCTATGAACAAAACAATATCAGTTATTTCAAACAACTCTTTATAGAACAGTTTGAGTTTGCGGTGGATAATTATTGGTTGTGATTAAAAACTAATACTAAATTTATTGTCTGCTATGTCAATTATATCCGTTGGTTTAATTTCATATAACTCAATAGGATTTATTTTTGAACCATTAAGTTTGATGCCATTCCGTGAACCGCTGTCTCTAATATATAATTTTCCATTGTTTAAAATGAAGTTTCCATGATTTTTACTAATATAATCTGATCCCTTTAAGACTATATTATTGCTAGAACTGCGCCCAAAACTCAATTCCTGACCTGGTTCTATAGAAAATTCATTGGCTCCCATTTTTATAGAAGAATTTATTGGAATAAATGTAAAAGTTATTGCTTGAGAACTAGGATTAGATTTACCAATAGGACCAGTTGCAGAGAGATCTTTTGGGAAAAATACACTTGGCTCTTTTACTGTACCTGCTTCTCTATTACCACTAATAGTATCTCCATTATATGAAGGTGGATTCACTATTGCTGAAACAAAAGGATTACTATGCATCATGGTAGCTTGTGTAAAACTTGCTGAAGCATCACTAGTAACAGTCCTACTTGCATTCTCATCACCATGTCTTGCATATTTTTCAAGCTTAGTAGCCAAATCTTCAAGTTGCTTTCTAAAAGCTTCATCAACATACGCATTATTTTCCAAAAATTCTCGTATATTCTCTGGTTTACGTTCCTTCAAGATTTGCATCTTAAGTGCATCAAGTGGAGCTTGATGTAATAACTCTATATCACTTGGATCTAAACCTAAACTATCAAAATCTTCAATTACTATCTCTTCAGTTTTAAGAGGAGTTTTTGCTGAGGCACTTTCTTTCAGTTTTAATTTAATCTCTGCTTTATTCAAGTCACTTTCATCAATAAAGCCAACCACAAAACCTCTATTCTGATAACCAATGGCTGCTTGCCAGCAACTATAATCGTCAGCTAGATTAGCTTCTCTAGTACTCGGGGTCATATTAATAACTGAATGAAACCAACGACTCAAAGTTATTATTGGGTAATAAGGAGCAGAAATTATTTGTGACATAAATTCTGGTAAAATTTTGCCAAATACATCTATTGGTTTATCCTTTCCAGTTTGCGGAATATGAGCAAAGCCACCAAAACCAGAATTCTTAAAAATTCCATGCATTAAATCTTCTTTATAGCCAGTACCTACTCCAAGACTAAAAGCCGCAGCGTTATGAGCTTCGTACTGTGAAGCAAGCTTTAGAGGCCGCTCCGAATCAGCTTGTCCATCAGAAATAAGATTGATAAGGTTTCTATATTCTATTCCTTCAGTATTCTTAGGAGTTTTTTTAATCAATGCTAAAGCTTTGTCGATAGGGAGCCCTATATCTGTATTTCCCCAAGGAGTTAATCCTTGAATAGCCTCACCAAGTTCTTTTACATTATTAAAACGTCTAATTTTATGCAACTCATCAGTATAAGGAATCAATATGTGTTCAACATTTTCAGGACATTTTTCTGCTAAACGCATAATAGTATTTTCTACTAACTGTAACTTAGTAGGAATCTTCATATCACTAGAATTAGGATCAGAAGGATTGCTCATACTGCCAGAAATATCAAGCAAATGAATTACTCTTAGCGGAGATCTTTTATCCTCAGAATAAGCTTCCTTTCTCAGGGCGATTTCACTAATGATTAAGCAAACCTAAAGCCAGGATTTTTTCTAAAT
>CAZELI010000045.1:0-12359 GCA_964512985.1 uncultured Gammaproteobacteria bacterium
AAAAAAAGTGGCCGTAAGACATATTGTTTATGAGATTACCGCGTAACTCCTGAAAGATTATTTTTGTTCTGTTGTACTTAAAGCAATATTTTCAAACTCTTCTCATAATCTAGTGTTCAAGGGAGGGACTTTATTAAACAAGGTTCACGTTGGTTTTTATCGTTTAAGTGAAGATTTGGACTTTTCAATTTCAATTAGAGCTGATAAATCAAGAAACGAGAAAAGTGCTTTAATGCAACCAATTAAAAAACTTATATCAGAACTTGAAGCTAATTTTGAAGGCTTGTCTTTTGAGAGTACATTTCAGGGTCGTAATAATTCTTCTCAGTACAATGCTTCATTGAGATATAACTCGTGTCTTTCTGATTTGGAAGGTACTATTTTATTTGAAATTGGTCTGAGAGAAGAAATATTAGTTCCACCAGTTACACTTAATGCAAGTACTTTAGTCCAAGATCCTTTCAACAACTCCTTTCTTATAGACCCTTATCCTGTTCAATGCCTGACTAGAACTGAAGCTTATGCAGAGAAGCTAAGAGCTGCATTCACTAGAAAGCAACCAGCTATCAGAGATTTATTCGATCTAGACTATGCCATACGTCACAAGATCATAAATATTAATGATAAAGAGTTTCAAGAATTAGCAAAAGTCAAGTTAATTAAGCCTGAGCTATTGGAGATTAACCTTTCAGATAGTAAGAAACAAATATTGAAATCACAACTTGAATCCCAATTAAGACCAGTACTTAGAGAGGGTGATTATAAACAGTTTGATTTTGAAAAAGCATGGAGTGATTTAAAACTAATTGGAGATAAGTTTATATAGGTAGTCCATTAACTGCCCCATTTTCCTGAGAAGAGAGCATTGCCTTAAATCGGTCTCTCCGAGCTTGTTTCAGCAGCTCTCTGGTGCATCAATAATCAAAAAGCCCCGCAAGTTGCGGGACTTTTCTGCCTTTAAACCCAGTCAGAGACCGGTGTTCAAGATAATGGCAGAGAGGATAGGATTCGAACCTACGGTAGATCGCTCTACACATCCTTTCCAAGGATGCACCATCAACCACTCGGACACCTCTCCACAAAAATATCACCTAAAAGGCAATTCTATTGGCTATAGTCCTTAGCATTGTGTATTATAAACTATAGTCCATGCCAAAGGAGTGCCAAATCAGCATCTTCATTATTTGTCTCAATGAAGAAAGAATCATAGAGTCTTGTTTAAAGCAGGCAGCTAAGCTTGCTAGTGAAATAATTATCGTAGACTCGGGTAGCACTGATAAAACTTTAGAAATCGCAAGCAAGTATACTGACCAAATTTATCATCAAGATTGGCTTGGCTATGGAGCACAGAAGAACATTGCCCTTTCTTATTGCACTAATGATTGGGTCTTAAGTCTTGATGCTGATGAAGTTTTAACAGATGAGCTAATAGATGAAATTAAAACTCTTGACTTGCAAGCTAATGGCTATCAAATAGCTCGTAAACTCTACATAGGAGAGAAGTTCATTCGTTGGGGAGGATTCTATCCTGATTATCAATTACGATTATTCAAGAAGCCACTTGGGAGATTTTGTAACAGCCAAGTACATGAGAGCGTTGAATTACTAGACCCTAAAACTCAATCCTACACTAAGTCTCGCCATAACTGCCCTTTATTAAAGTATCCTTTGAATCATTATTCATATACTTCTATAACAGATATGGAGCAGGCTTATATCAAATTTGCCAAGCTCTCAAACAAAAAGCCAAACTTGGTTGTTGCAATCATTAATGGAGTCTATAGCTTTATTAATAAATTTATCTTCAGACTAGGATTCTTGAATAGCACTATAGGATTACGTTTAGCATGGATTAATGCAAAATATTCATTCTTAAAATATAGAAATTAAAATACTGGATCCTGACGTCGCAGCTTCGCTGCTCCTCAGGATGACGAGCTAGATTACTTGTGTAAAGCAAGCTTAATCTCGTCTTTTGTGAATTTTTGCTTAGCAATATGCATCTGGGTTCTAGCTCTTAGAGATCTATCTAGCATTAATACTGAACTTTCAAGCTTCTCTTCACGTTCAGCGGAGAGACTCTGCTGCAGCATTGAACGGATTTCCTTATGATTGAATGTTTTCTTAGATTTAGAGTTGAAGCCATTCTTCAAACCTTCATCAAGATACTCAGAAACCTTAGCAGCAAACTCATTAATAGGTTCAATTACATACTCTTTAAACGACTCAGCCGGAACTTCGTAAGTATAACGAACTATAAGCTTCATGCTCTCATCTAAGGCCTTACGTAAATTCTCCAGCGATACATATGAAAGAGCCTTAGAATATCTTTCTATAAGATCTTCTTGTAATTCTTTAAAGTAAGTAGTAGCAGCTTGTACTAATTTGTCAACAGCAGTTATTTTTTCTGGCTTAGTTTCTTCTTGTTCTTTCTTAGCCTGTTCTTGATTATCCTTGTCTTTTTCCTCTTTAATTTCATCTAACTTAGCTTGAACCTTCTTCTTCAGGTCTACTTGTTTCTCTTGATCAAAGTAAGTATATTTATTCTGCTCAATCATCTTAGCTGAGAGCAAGTTAAGCATGGCCTGTAAAGTCGCTCCTTCAGCCTTCTGCAGAGCAATAGCTAAAGAATCTGTAGGAAGGGAGATATCAGCAAGAGTCTCAGATGCAGAGGACTCTTTAAGAATCTGTAGGGCTTTCAGCTTCTCACGTTTACGCTCTTTAGTAGAAAGAGGCTGATACGCTTCTAAAGCCTTAGCAGAAGTTGCTGAATTGAAGGCTTTAAGTATTTCTGAGTTAGCTTGTCCTAAATTTTGAAATTGTACGCTAATCACCACGGTATAGTCTAATCTATAACAATTTGGCGTTTTGTAAAGCCAAAAATGACAATTTTTGCAAATAGTTCAGTTAAATAAAATTTATTTCTGTACAAATGAAAATAAAAATTAAACTTGACAGATGCGGGAACTTTCAAGCTGCAGCTGTTGCTAATTTATCGGAAGCTTCATAAGTTCCCCTCCTCGGTGGTTTAGCAGTTGTTATTTGATCAGAAGATGACTGACCACTTAAGAAAGATAAGGCAGCAAAACCAATTGCACCAAGCTCTGCAGACAATCCAAAAACATAAGCTATGACAGCACCCATGATACTAGGCAAAACAAGACCTGGAAGAGATTGAGTTAAATGTGAAAGCCATTCATCTGGTTGTTTTGTTTTTAATTCAGTATATTGAGAACTTAAATGTTTAAAGTAAGCTATTTGTTCATCCTTCAAGCTACCCAATTGCGGCAAAAGCTTACTATGAGCTTGTGCAAGTGCTTGCTCTTCAGTCATTTTACCTGAACTAATATTTGCCTCATAATTAGCGACAATGTCTTGAAAAATGTTGAATACTTCCTTCCTCTCTCCTAATTTAATACTATGAAAATCACCTTGCTTAAACTCAGCTTCATAAGCTTTGCCATTTACTTGGTCCCCATACTTTAAATGTCCAGAAATATTTTGCGAATTAGGCAACGCTTCAAACAAAGCAAAAGAATTTACAGCTAAGCCTAAAGAATCGATCGATTCTTTCATAGCTTTTACACCACCATGTGTTAGCTTCGATATATTCTCATTTAATGACTTTGATAATTCCCGTGCAAAGATCTCTGGATCAGTTGTTTTAGTTTCATAATTATGAGCTGCTATCTCTGCTTGATTTATCAAGCCTTGCATTAGAGATCGTTGCTGCTCCACACTAGGACTGCCTTCTTTATCTTGTGAAACACGAGAATGAATTTCAATAAGGCTATCTCTTATAATTCCATAGCTTTCGGCAGAAGCTTCTAATGAAAGCTGCAAAACATTTGCGAGATTTTTGTCAGCAAATGCTTTTTCTAAAGTGTTTAATCCTTTCATTAAGAGAGCTTTTTGTTGAGCATCTTCAGTCTTCCCTTGCTTAGCCATGAAGGCATTTTTTGCAGCTTCTAAAATCATCTGGGGACTAAATTCGTGTTTAACACCCTCATTAACCCAAGTAGCTCCTTCCTTGATAAACTTTCCTATATAGGATACGAGTTCATCAACACTACTTGTGTTAACACCAGCTTCAAGCCTTCCCTTAAAGTGAGCTTCGAGCATGTGTAGTGGATTGTTTGTAACGGTACTCATTTAACTAGTCCTTAACACTAGTACAAAGCTGGTTATAAAGGGTTTTTGATAGGAATTACGCTGCAGTAGCAAATTGAGGATCTAATTTAGGATCACGAGCTGGAGCTGCTTGCCTAGCATTGGCTCCATTTAACATTGAACTACCCACCACCGCAAGAATAGTAGGGGCATTACTACCAACACAGCCAAGTAAAGCATTTAGAGGTGTACCAATTATCGGTACATAACTAAAAATATTTGCAAGTGGAGCTGCTATCACTGGAAACAGCATTACAAGCCATTTTCCATAAGTTTGTAAAAATTCTTGCAATTGATGATGCGACTCTTCTGCTTTTTCAGTAGAAGCGAATTTCTCTTTTATAATATTCACGAGATCTACTTTCTCTTTATTTGTCAAAGCTCCTACCCCATTCTCTTTATTCAAGATCGCATTAAGATTATTAATTAAATCTCCAGAGTAATTATAATTTGGATTGATGTTAAGTAATGAAGTACTATCATTTCGAGTCTTTATAATCGCTTCAAAAACAGCTTCGGTAATCTTAGTATTTCTTTCAATTTTAGCTTCTAAACTAAGATCTTTACTTTCAGCCGTCGGCAATTGATCTAATATAGCCGCAGTCATATGTATCAAAGGTAATAAAGACTCTTTATGGGAATCAGGAATACTATTAAACCCTTGCAACAAGATCGCTTCAGGACTATCAACCAGAGCTTTAAAGGTTTTAATTTTATCTGCAGAGTCACCAAACAACCTGTCTAATTCTCCACTCTTCTCTGGATTGCCATTAATACCTAGTAACTGATAAAGTGTGCTTCTAGTTTCATTAGTACTTACTCCCTCTTTCATTCCCATCTTCGCCATAAAAATAGCTTGAGCGTGATTGTTAGCAGCAGTAGTAACTTCTTCATGATTTTCCAAAGTTAGTTTTCCAGTACTTTCAATAAATTCAAAAACAGATTGAAAAGCAGCTTTATACAGCTCTTCACCTTTGGTTATTTTAGTAACCAACCCTGGGATTTTTATCTCTATTTTGAGTTCTGTAGACATATTCCATATATACAAATCCAAAATAAACTAGAATTTTATAGCTAATTTTATGAAAAGATTAAGAACGATCAAAAATTCGATCATTTTTGCATATTTTTTGATCAAAATTATCTAGAAGTGTCCAGTTTGCCCCCGGCCCTAACTGGACACTTTTCCTTTAAGGCATATCTATAAGCTTGTGAAGTTGCCACCCCATCCTTAACCTTCCAGGATATTGGCGACAAAGTTCAAGGACCTTAGCCTTAGTAGCATCTTGGTTATACCAATCAGGCACGAGAAATATTGGACATTCATTATTAGCTTGTTTCAGTTTCACAATTATAGTAGTAAGTAAATATTCTATGCCTTCGTCATTAGCTATCACGAATTTAAGTTCATCAGCTCTCTGCCAAATCCGTTCGTCACTTATCTTTGAGCTTTTAGAATAGATTTCTTTCGGACTAAAAGTAATGAAAATATCCTCATCATAGTCCTTAAATAAATCACCAATAAACTCTCCTGTAGCAGCAGTCTCTATCGAAACTCTATATGATTTATCTATTAACGCTTCTATGAGAGCTGCTAGATCCTGCTCTGTGGGCTCCCCTCCAGTAATCACTACACGTTTAAGCAAGGGATTGATTTCTTCTAATTGAGCAATAATTTCACTAGGTTCCATCTCCACTGAATTACTTTCACGTTTCATCCAGGTTTCTTTCTCATCGCAGAAGAAACAATGTACATTACAACCTTGAAAACGCACAAAGAACGATGGAGTTCCCGCATGCAAACCCTCACCCTGAATAGTCTCTACTATCTCTGGTTGGGTATCAGCGTTTTGGTGCAATATTGTCATAGGACGGAGCTAATTTTAGCATGACTGGTTTGATAACAAAGGGTCATGTACTCCAGCTTCTTTAAAACCTCTCTCCCGCAATAGACAAGCGTGGCATTTACCGCAAGGTGGATAGGTCCCTGCATAGCAAGTATGTGAATAAGAGAGTGCTTGCATACATTCCTTACCTAGATCTAGAGCAAGTTTCACTGTCTCAGCTTTAGTAAGGTGCATTAATGGAGTATGAATCACTATACCTTCATCACTACCGAAGAGTCCTTGATTAAGAGATTTTTGCATTGCTTCGATGAACTCACTGCGACAGTCATAGTAACCACCATAGTCTTCCTCACAAACCCCTATCACCAGATGCTTGCAACCACGAGACACAGCTATATTCGCTGCAATAGTCAAGAATAAAATATTTCGTCCTGGGACAAAAGTCGCTTGCACACCGGGTTTGAATTCAGAAACACTTTCATATTTATCTAAGTCTTGAGTATGATCTGTCAGTGGGCTAGTAGAACGCAATACTTGAGGCACTTTCACCAAATCAAACTCAACTCCAGCAAACTTACAAATTTTACATGCCGCATCTAACTCAATTCCATGCTTCTGCCCATAATCAAAGGTAACAGTATGAACTTCAGACCACTTTCTCTTAGCCCAATATAGACAGGTAGTACTGTCTTGTCCACCCGAAAAGACGACTAGAGCTTTGTGATTGTTTAATTGCATAACAGTGTTTCGTAATCAACCGATACCCGTAATCCGTCATTGCGAGGAACGAACGTAGTGAGTGACGAAGCAATCCATTCCCACGTCGGAGTGGATCGCCACGTCGTCCCTGCGGGACTCCTCGCGATGACGGCTAACGGGTATCGGTTAAATTTATTCATTATTAGATAAAGTTTCATACAACTTTAAATCCCCCAGCTGCACTACTGGATTAATCGAAATACCACCACGCGGCATAAACTTACCCACTACCTTAATATATTTCGCTTGAATAGCATTATTCAAATCACGCGCAATCTTATTAATTACAAACTCATGAAATATTCCATGATTACGATAACTAAATAAATAAAGCTTAAGTGCCTTAGACTCAATCAAGGACTCACCTGGAATATATGAGATAAATATCTGCGCGAAGTCTGGCTGTCCAGTCTTAGGACATAAACAAGTAAACTCAAGACAATCAAGATTCACTATATAGTCATTATCCTGCCACTGATTAGGAATCGCTTCTAGACGAGCATCTTCTGGACTAGTTGGATACACAGTCTGACCTGCACCTAGAAGAGTTAAATTATCAAGCTCATTGCTCATAGTCTAATATTTTCGCATAAAATAAGCTCTCTATGTTATGGGCGATTTATGGACAAGTCCGGTGTTAGAATACAGGCTATGCCTAAAGCTTTAATTACAGGTGCCAGTACAGGCATAGGACTAGAATTCGCAAAGATTTTTGCAAGGAACGGTTATGAATTAATTCTTGTTTCAAGAAACCTGGCAAGCTTAGAAACTATAGCTAAAGATCTTAAAACTCCTACACTCTGCATCGCTAAAGATCTCTCAGATACTAATCAAGTAAAAGAACTTTGTAATCAAATTAGTGATATCGATGTATTAGTGAACAATGCTGGCTTTGGGGATTATGGCGAATTGATTAATCTTGATCCAGATACTCAGATAGAAATGATTAATCTAAACATCTCTGCTTTAACCTATCTCACTCATATTTATGCTAAACGCATGGCAGCTAAGCGTTCTGGTCGTATCTTAAATATCGCTTCAGTAGCGAGTTTCTTACCAGGACCAATGATGGCAACCTATTACGCGACCAAGGCTTATGTATTGAGCTTTAGTTATGCCCTTGCAGAAGAGTTAAGACCCTATCAGGTACAGGTTAGTGTTTGCTGTCCGGGACCTACACATAGTAAGTTCGGGGAGAGAGCTCGCGCCAAACAAAGTTCTGCTTTTCGTTTACCGATGTCCTCTACCAGAGTTGCAGAAATAACCTATAAAGATCTTATAAAGGGACAAGAATTAATTGTTACTGGCAAACGCAATCAGTTACTGACCTTCATCGCAAGCGTTCTACCTAAGAAACTTAGTGCAAAAATAAATTATCAAATACTCAAGAAATAATAGATAAACAATATCCTTATTTTCTTTCAAGACCAAATGCAAAAGCACCATCTAATATACCTTTTGTAGGTTTACCTTCGACTACTTTTGAATGGATACCCTCTAGCTTTAAGTAGTTATTAGCTGGTGTACTCTTATCACCATTTACCAGAGTACCATTACTTATTTCTCGTGGTGCTACTCGTGTAATCTGTCTCAGACTTCTCGGCGAAGGGTCTTGAAGAGTGAACTTTGGATTAGCACTATTCGCAGCATCCACTCCTTCAAAGGCAACAAAATGTCCTCCCTTTCTTTGATACAAACCACTCTCAGGATCTTGATACCAGCCAACATGACCAGTCACATCCATATCAGGACGAGCAATATGAGCAGCAAGACTTCTCTTATCAGGAGGAGGAGCACTTAATTGAGAATTAACTTCACCAGCTCCCCATCCGCCAAGCCATTTAGAATCATTAGTGAACTTAAAGTTTCTGTCACCAGCAAACCTTTCTAAACCATGCATAAATTGTTGCGGTGTAGTCCCTACATTCGGGTCACTGAGATCATTAGAAGTCCCCATTGCTTTAGCCAGATCATCAATTAATCCAGATTTATAATGAGCTTCAGTTTTACTACCTTGTGATGGTAAAAGACTTTGGAGTTTAGGCTCTGCAAGAACTCGTCCGATTAAAGTCTGAGCTGCAACTACCGGAGCACAGTAAGTTAATTTATTACTTCTTTTTCCATCTCCATTTCTATTTTCAGGATCATGTAAACTAAGCGTTGGTATAGCACCATTGCTCTGATCAATATGAGGCATATGTACACGATGAAATGAATTAGGAATTGTCATTGAGTATTATCGTAATATCATGTATTGACAAATGTCAAGCTTATTTGAGAAATTAGGTGTTCTCATTAACTTCGATATCTAGCTAATCTTAATCAGTTTCGCAAACTTAGGGTCAAGTAACTTCTTAAGTCCATTAAAGTCCACATTATAAAGTAACTTCTCACCACTACCAAGCACTTGAAGTATTTTACCTTCACCAAACTTAGCGTGTTTCACTCTGTCACCGTTTTTAAACTCTATCTTAAATGATGAACCAATGGCTCTAGCTCTTGCGTCCATAGAACGCCCCTTATCATAGAATTGAGATGACGTTTGGAAGCCAGCGCGGGGAGCGGCATCGTCCATAAAAGTCTCACGTTGATAGCCTTTTTGTTGGGTCTCTGGAGCTTTAGAACCTGCCCAAGATGAATCATTAGTGAAATCATCCTCAAACACAGAATGCATATCATTAGAATTAGACTGCCCGTAATAACCAACTAAAAGCTCTCTAGGAGCTTCTTCCAGAAATCTACTAGGGGATGAGAACTCTGTCTGCCCAAAGACCCTACGGCGACGGGCATGCGTCATATAGAGCTTCTCTTCTGCCCTAGTAACACCCACATACATTAACCTACGCTCTTCTTCTAACTGAGTAGCATCTTTAGCATCAAGACTACGTTTATGCGGGAATACTCCTTCTTCTAGACCAGCAAGAAACACTACTGGGAACTCCAGTCCCTTAGCGGCATGTAAGGTCATTAAGGTTATACTTGAAACCCTCTCACCTTTAGTATTCTCCTGTTCACTGAGAAGAGAGATCTCTGCTAAGAACGCAGAAAGATCATTCTCTTCTGCATTTAGCTCAAAGTCTGTTGCCACACCAATTAATTCCTGCACGTTCTCCACGCGAGATTCAGCTTCCGCATCACCAGAAGCACGTAACATAGCTTGATAACCAGTACACTCAGTTACTTCATCGACTAAATCACCCAGACCAAGAGATTTTTCCTTTAGTCTAAGGTCTTCAATAAGATCCACAAAACCCTTAATCTTCTTCTTAGCAGCATCTCCGATATCGTCGACTTCATCTATCTCCACCATAGTGCGATAAAGACTATAACCAAATCTATCAGCATATTCTTCCATCTTACTTACAGTAGTAGCTCCAATACCTCTACGAGGCTCATTAATAACACGTTTCACGCTTTGAGCATCAGCAGGATTTTGGATAACTTTTAAATAAGAAATAATATCCTTGATCTCTTTACGGTCATAGAATCTAAATCCACCAACTATTACATATGGAATATTTCTTCTGAGTAAAGCTTCCTCTATGGCACGTGACTGCACGTTAGTACGATACAAGACTGCGAAGTGATTTAATCTACGTCCGTCAGAAACCATACGCTGAACTTCAGCACTAATATATTGCGCCTCTTCTAATTCATCCTGCGCCTCAAACACTATAATCTTCTCACCAGCATGTTTAGTGGGAATGAGGCTCTTCTCAATGCGCTCTGAATTATTAGCGATGATGCTATCTGCAACACTAAGAATATTAGCGGTAGATCTATAATTCTGTTCCAGTTTAACAATCTCAGCTTGAGGATAATCTTTCTGGAAACCAAGAATAATCTTATAATCAGCACCACGCCAAGAATAGATACTCTGATCCACATCACCAACCACTGTCAGAGTACGAGTTCCAGTTTGGAATTCCATCGCAGCACTAGGACTAGAAGAAGCTAATAAAGTAATCAGCTCATACTGAGCATGGTTAGTATCCTGATACTCATCTACTAGAATATGCTTAAAGCGCTCGCTATAATACCTACATATCTCTGGATTAGTTCTCAGCAATAATACTGAAAGCAGTAATAAATCATCAAAATCTAGAGCATTATTACGACTCATGATCTCTTCGTATTTAGAGAATACATTAGCGATCTTCTCTTCACGAAAGTTCACCGCGCCTGCAATAAAATCCTTAGCAAATTTCTTCTGGTTCTTAGCTTCACTGATACGATATCTAATCGTCTTAGGTACATAAATCTTAGGATCTAAATCAAGAGCTTTAATTGCTTCTTTCACTGCATTAATAGAATCGGCTTCATCAAAAATAGTAAAATTCTTAGTCCATCTATGCTTAGAACCATTCGGAGCTTCAAGCTCTAGCTTCTCGATATCTTGCCTAAGAATTCTTGAACAAACCGAATGGAAAGTTCCAATCCAAGCGTACTTAATATTTTCTTCAGAAACGAGTTTGGTTACTCGTTCTTTCATTTCTTTAGCCGCTTTATTAGTAAAAGTAACAGAAAGAATGCTAGCAGAATGAGCTCCACGCGAAATAAAATAAGCAATACGATGCGTCAGAACCTTGGTCTTACCGCTACCAGCACCAGCTAAGACTAATAGTGGCGAGCCTAGATGAGTCACGGCTTGCTGCTGAGCAGGGTTAAGCCCCTCTAAAATTTTCTCATCTGTAATGACCGAACTTTCCAATTTTTAGGGACCTTTCTGCTATGATATACATCTTATTAGTCAATGACTAATAGGAATCTTAACATGAACAGATCTTTAACTGTAGAGACAAACTTAAGACCAGAACCATTATTTTTTATGGAAGGTGTTACTCCTGGAGCTGCTGGAACAGCATTCAAAGATAGATTAGATGTACCCTCTACTCAAGACCTGAATGAAGAATTTAAGAATATCATGGACCAAGGTAATCATGCTATCGGCATGATTGGCAGTAAAGACCTATCTATGAGCCAGATTAAGATCATAGAGATGATTGCATTTGGTTTAGCATCTTGCGGTAATACGATTATTACCAGCGGCGGTTACTGTGGTACTAACTATGCCACTATCAAAGGCGCTCTTAGAGCGAATCCTGAGAAGCTTAAAGTTATACTTCCGCAGACCATCTCCCAACAAATCAAAGAAGTTCAAGATCAATTAATCGGTGTAAAGAACATCATCGAGCATCCAGAAAGAGAACAAATGTTACTCTCTGACGCTAGCAGACTTTGTAACCGTGAAATAGTTAACGAGTGTCAACAACTTATTTGCTTCCTGTATAGAGATTCTAATACTCTACTCGACGCAATCAACTTTGCACATAGTTCTAGTAAAGTAGTTACGATGTTTTATTTGGACTAGTTTATTACAAATAATTTAAATGATTTTGTAGTTCGTCATCCTGAGGAGGAGCCGAAGGCGACGACGTAAGGATCCACTACTACGAATAGTCTATTAATGAAGTGGATCCTTACGGTCGGGCTTCGCCCTCCCTCAGGATGACGATCTAGAATAAACTATACAGGAGTTACGCGGTAATCTCATAAACAATATGTCTTACGGCCACTTTTTTT
>CAZELI010000046.1:0-10287 GCA_964512985.1 uncultured Gammaproteobacteria bacterium
ATGATTACTTAGATTGGAAGTCTAAGCACTTCTCAGGACTTAAAAGAGGTCAAATTAACAAATATACTAATGCCACTAAAGAATTACTTACTGGAGAGGTTCTAGGCTACGCTGATGAATGGATTGAATGGTGTCTCACTGGTAAGCTTACAGGTAAACCATTAGCTAAACGAACTACAGAGATTTACATGGGTTCATTTAAGCTCTTTCTCAAAAAGCTCGGCCCAAGAGCACCCAAGCCAATCGTTTCAATTGATAACATTAGAACCGTCTTAGGGTTGTTACCAATTGAGAGCTTTACTACAAGGCGTAACATCTATGATGCAATGAGATCCTTCAGTAAATTCTTAGTTGAGAAAGGACTGTTTGAAGAAGAATTTAGAGATAAGCTAAAGAAACTTAAACCTAGACGCTTCTTACCACCCAGAAAAACTTCTTTGACCAAACCCAAAGTAGAGATGTTATTGAAGCAAGCTGATTTGGTAACTTCTTATAGTGACTATGACTTAATAACAACTAAAACACTAATTGAATTCTTTGTTGGTTGTGGCTTACGTAATTCTGAAGCATGTAACTTAAAGCTGCATGAAGTTGACTTAGAATCAAGAGTGATTCATATCAACCTTGGTAAGGGTAACAAGAATAGGAAGGTAGGTATCCCAAATCATCTTCATCAGAAGCTGGCTAAATACCTTAAAGCTCGCTTAAAAACACATAAAGACTCAGAGCATGACAACTTCTTCCTCAATAAGGATGGTGCTCCATTCAACAATGATGTAATTGCAAGAAAGGTCAAGCGACTATCTAGGAGTGCTGGCTTAGATGTCACACCTCATGGACTTAGAAGAACCTTTGCAAGTTTATATTCAGCTAGTGGAAAGCCTCTGAATCACCTTCGTATAGCTCTCGGACACGCTGATTTGAGCACGACTCAGAGCTATATCATGACGACGGAGAGTGAAGTAATAGAAGCCATGAGAGGGTGGTGATTATGATGTTGGTAGCCCTTAGTTGACTATTTCAGCAATTTTGAAGGGAGGTTTGAGGTGAATATTTACTATAGTTGAGAATTTTCCATAGAAAGTCCTGTGACAAACAATTCCCTGCCTGCCTTTCTAATACCTACAAAAGTAGTTTTCATTTATAATTGAAAGATGCTGGAAAGGTTAAGGCTCAAAAAGCAAAACTATTTTTCTTTGCTTTTATTTAGCATTGCTTTCTTTTTCAAAAAAGCATTTGATCTGTTAATTTTAGGTGCGATCATTTATATAAGCTTCAAGGTAAAGATAGAATATCTAGGTGCGTTCTTACAATTTTTATCATCATCATTAGTTGCAATTCATTTAATAAGATCCGCTCTTGATCACTCCAATAAAATTACAGATAGTTTTCAATTTATAAAAGATTATTACCGTGAAATTATGATGGTGATATTACGAACCTTCCTTCTCAAATGTATGTTAGATGGAACTCTGATGGCCATTAGTATGGATTTCTTCCGGACTGCAGCCTTATTTCCCTATCTTCTATATCTGACCCCAATTTGGTTAATAATTGAGACTCCCATAAAATGTTTTTCCGATACATTTTTTATAAGTTTTCCAATCTTTACCTATGTTTATCTCAATACGAAGAAGTTTGATTCAATTTTTAAAAGTTTTGGTCTGTTAAAGGCTCAGACTTTTAAAAAAATTCTCTATTTGATTTCACCATGTTTATTGTTATTTTTGATTTCCTTTATATACAATCATTTTCTACCTGCATATCTAAGTTCATCCTTTGTTAATCATAGTGAGCAATATCCATCTTCAATATTGACAATTGAAATAGTGGCTGTATTAAAACAAATGTGGATAATTGCTTTTGAAGTATGCCTCTTCTTACATCTTAATTACCATGATTTATGATAGTTAAGTCATTTGTTTTTTTATTTCTTTAATAGGCCTTAGTCAAACCAGTGAAGATGAAGTTTTGGAAGCTATGAGGGGGTGATCATGAAAAAGAATAAATGGATAGTATGGAATGTAGCTCTTGCAACTGATGGAACATTAGAAGGTTTTGATTATAAATTATCAGAGAATCTGAATCTGAAAAAATATACTTGTAGCTTGCCATTAGTACACTTTCAAGAATTAGCGGGTAAGTATGCAGCTTTGCTTATTCTAAGAACATCTGAGTGTAGACCTAGAGATCCTTATGAGTTGGTTAGGTTTATAGAGGAGCTTTAATAAAGGATTTCATATACAACTATATGAACTAGATCGATTTTAAAATACTAAGGTAATAAAAAAAAGACCAGCAACTAATTTAGCCATTTAAAATTTTGCCTAATCCATCTGCTGCTATTTTTAGATTTTCCGTATAATATTTCTGGTCCGCAGAAGTATCGGGCTCCATTTTGTTTAAAGCTTCAGCTGATTTCGTTACAAGCTTAGCTAGTGCATCCACCGCTCCATTAAGGGACTCAACGTCACCCCAGACCAAATTTTGAAAATTATTCATAGACAAGATTCTAGCATTTCTGGTCGTTCTATTTCAAACTTACTTTTACCTACCACAAACCTTACCCAGCACACCTTTTTGTAAAGCTTCTCCTCCGGTAATTGGAATACAGTTTTTGGTACATCTTGCAGCCCTTAGTGGACTATTTCAGCAACTTTGAAGGGGAGTTTCAGATAGGTATTGCTCAAGTTGAGAAGTTGTTAAATACTAATAGAACGTGATATCACCTCAAATTAAAGCGATATCATCCTATTTAAAAGCTCATCTCTGAAACCTAATCTCTTTAGCAATAATAATGTACTTATGTTTTTTGCTATAAAAGCTAATTCATATAAATCTTCTCCATCACAAACAAGTTCTTCTTCACCTGGATGCAATTGATAATGAGTATAGAAGTTTCTATTCGCAACAATTCTATTCAAGTTACTTCGAGAAATAGATAATATGCCATCTAAATTTTCTAAACTTGTTCTTAGTAGATTCCTGAAACTTCTTCTATTAAATGTTCTAAGAAAATCTTCTTGATAGTTATTAATTCGAGTACTCGAACTATCGTACTCATTAAAAAAATTAATCAGTTCTGTCCGAAATTCTTGTACATCAATTGGAAGTGTATATTCTTGATCATTACACCACTCTCTTGAAATAAATTCTAGAATCTTGACGTGAGTTGCAAAAAGTGAAATAAACATTTTTTGAGTATTTAAGATCTCTTCGTGAAGGTACATATCAAAGAGCTTCGCAAATTCTTGGTTATCAAAGTAAGTAAACCAATTTCTAACTATGTTTTGCAGATTTACAAGTTCAAAGTCATCAAATTGGACAGAGAAAGGACCCGACCTTTCTTGTTCATTCTCTTGAAGTAAAGACCAAATATTTGTATATAGAGGAAAACTTCTACCATCCTTAATTATCATAATTTTGAGACAAGGTATTTTTATTTTCCATATATAGTTAAAAAACCAATGTATTCTACAGATCTGACCTAAAAACCAATTAGGGCTTTGAGGCTCTTCTCTAGTAAGCTTTACAAAAGGTGTTGATTGTATTATTACCCTTCGATTGAATGAAGATATCGAATCTGTATTATTAAAGCTAATCGCTAAACTCAATGAACTTGAATTCAAGATTTGAATGTCTGGAGGAAATCTGTATTCGATACTACGATTTTCACCATTAGAATTGTGAGTAAAGTTTACTGATCCTACCCAATTTGATAAATATTTAGGATGATATTCAATTTCTTGAATATCAAGAGTTGCATCATCACCTAATTCCATGTTTCCATATTTATCAAGAATAATATATTTTGGTTTAATATACGACCTTGTAACCATATCGCTTGTTGATCTTAGTTGACTTTGGATTTCATAAGATTCATACAAATACACTCTTGAGAATTCATCCGTAACCCCAATTATGACTTCTCTCTCAACCCTCCAGTCTGAAATCTCTTCAATAAAACTACCTATTAGGTCAAGTTTAATCCCTGTCTTAGTATCATAAGATAGTATTCCAGAGATTCTATTCTCTTCATTATTAGGTAACCACCATTCACCGTAGATTTGAAAATTTTCATTCATGAATTGAGCTAAATCGTTGTTTCGATGATCATTATGATAGATTCTATAGCAAGAAATTAGCTTTATTGAATCTTACATCCTAGATAGACATTATAATTTATGATCATACTTCGATATTTCATATTTTATCTATCTTTGTAATAAATAACACTTTCTACCAAACTAGTGGACTATTTCAGCAATTATGAAGCTGAATTTGAAGTAGATCTTACTATGGTTAAACAGCTTTTAGGAGACTGTAAATAGTCCATTGCTTATACTGGTAAGGCTTATAAACATATTGGAGAAATAAATAGTTTCTACTTTGTTAAGTTTATTGGTGTAAATCTATCAATTAAGTTCGCAAATTCTAAAAAGGGTTTTCTAATATTAATTATCCAAACCAATTCTCGTACTTCAACATCCTCATCAATATGACGTTCAGAGTCTTCTCTTTCTATCCAGCGCTTTTCACGAATCTCTTCATTTAATATTCCAATGTTCTTTAATTTATTTGCCCAAATACCAATGGAAACGGTCATATCTAAAGGACCAATATCCGTTCCCATACCATTTGGACGCCAATCACTTGTATTTGAGCACTCTTGATAATCACTAAATCTAATCATCATGTCTCCATGATTTGTGATTGTTGCACGATCAATAGGTTTATCTTCTTTGATACTAATTTGATATTTTTCAACAAAATTGGCAAAGGCCGCTAACTCAGAATCATTCAATGATTCTGCTGCATAGAAAATAATCTCTTCGTCATCGGTAGCTATGCGATTTTCTTTTATTATTTTTGCGGTTAAACAAGCAATTATTCTAGGTCCAATTTCTTTTGACCTCGCTAAACAAACCATTCGATAAGCATCAAAAAGGATTTCGCTTTTTGCTTCATCTTTTAAAATTTCATCTAGCATTAATTCAACTTTAGCTGGATCAAACCCATTAATCTGATCTTCATGTATTGCTTGGCAAAAACTTTCAAAAAAGTTTCTAGCTCTATATTTAGACCATCGATCAATAACATTTACCCTAAAGCTATCCCCAAACTTGTCTAAAATTAAATCAAAACCTTTTCCGGTGACATATCCAACAGTTAATGATGTAAGCGGCTCCATAATGTAATCGTTTAATTTCGTAGAACTATTTTAGGCGATAAGGTATTTTTGATTTTGAAACAATATTATTATAGCCATTTTGCTGCAAGAATACTTCAAGCCAATCTATTCTGGTTTTATTGTTAGGACCAAGTTTAAAATCAATAATTAGTTATTCTCATATTGCACACTTAGTTAATTTATATTTAATTGATTGAAGGGACGATTTCATAGTATCTTAAAATTCTTTTGTAAAACATCCATAATGTTCATGAAAAAGATGTTTCAAGAGGCCGATACAGTCATCAGTCAAAAGTATTCTTGCCTCACCATCAATTAAGGGTTGTATCGACCCTCCCTCGTATCGACTCGATATAAGGGAGGACATACTATCAATAAAATTATCAACGTGATCTCTTACTACTTTAAATCCAGATTCTCCCCCAATTTTATAACCATCAAATACAATGTCATCGTTTTCAATAAGCATTTGAAAAAACTTGTCTAATTTTTGTTTCTTTTCTTGCACTATTGAATAGCAATCCGTATTAATATCACACATAGTTTGACCACGGTTAATATTAAAACTGTCAATGAAAAAACTATCACAAGTTGAAAGAAATTTCTTCACATGTTCAAACATATTAGTTGTATCTAAAAGTCCAATCTCACTTAATTCCATTAATGAATGAGATAACTTATTTCTCAGAACAAACATCTTCGAAATGGAACTGCATACAGAATCATAGTCACTAGTATTTTCTTTGAGATATTTACTAAAAGTTTTTTCAGTTATTTCATCAAAAAGACTTATAATTGAATCCAGGCTTGAAAGTTTAATTCCTTTTATAACGAGATCTGCAAAAGAAATTGTCTCCCTATTTAATGAAAGTAGCAAATCAGGAGTAAGTTTTGATTCTTTTAAAAGCCCTTTTAAAATTGCATCCGAAATTTTTTTCTTACTGATAATAACTTTTAATATATCGAAAAAATATAGTTCTACTAAGGTATCCAGTTGTAAAATCACAAAGAATTTCAAAGAATCACCTCCTTGCTTTAAATATGTTTCTAACTGATCTATTACATCAGGATATTGTCTCCAACTGAATTTATCGAAGACTACAACCTCTGGATTATCAGACATGATATTAGTAAGAATAGCATGAGGCTAGATAATTTCATATCACGCTGCGAACATAAATCTCTTCATTTTTGTTTTGAGTACGAAGACGTTCTTTTACTCTATAATTTTTCAGCCAATTATCAGTAACCTCTAGTGCATGATCAGCTAACTTATACATCCCTTTAATCTCTATGAATTGGTTTGATTCTACTGGAATATTAATATGATCTCCTTTCTTAATGGTGATATTAGTGCATAGAAATTTGTCAGCTTGTTTTATATATTCAATATGAGTTTCTTCATCTTCTATTTCTGCAATGATAACTTTTGAAACATCCGTAGGTATTAAAAGCCTTTTTATAGACCAAGTATTGGCTTCATTAAATAGTTCACCATTATAGGTCCACAAATCCTTGCTTTTGAAGAAAATATGTGGGCAAGAACCCGCCCTCCAATATCTGTTTATAATATATAGATTTGATGGATCAAAATCATGTACCGCTTCTTGAAAATTAATATTTGAAATAGAAAAAGCAATGTTTTGAGGAATGAAATTAGGAGTCAATGTAATTAAATCTTGATCTTTAATCGTTACATGTTTCATTTCTTGTTCTTGGGCAGATGCAGTAGAGGATGATGAAATCAAAGTACTATCCATAATGTCAACTCCTGGATGATTGGATAATAATGCATGAAGAGGGATTAAAATACTAGAGCCAGGTTGAATAGGAGCTTGAGGCAAAGACACAGAGTTTGATTTCGAATTATTACCAAGTCCATCTATATGCTTAAAAGTAACTAATTCTTCAGACATATTGGTCACACACAAGAATGTAAAATATAAAGGTCTAACATTTATATTTTCACAATACCTTGAAGTAGCACATCGTTCTAAATAGCCAAGAATTTTAATCATTTTCTCTAAAGTAATCTGTTTTGTTTTAACAAGGTGGTTAGAGATACAGTCTAATTGATCAATGATTTCATTGATTTCATCTGGTTTAATATTACGTGTTGTTTGGTAGCAAGGGAAATTATCATCATCATTTGGTATCAAAGAATGATTTGGCTCAGACTGTTTATAATCCTCATAAGTTTCAAACTCTCTATAAGGAATAGCTTTAACTCTAAACTTTTGCAATTCAACTAATCTTTGAAAGAAAATCGAAACATTATTACTCACAAGATAAAGATCCTTAATAGGAAAATTTGAGAAATCTCCACTCAAGACTTCTTTAACAGCATCTAAATCTTCACACATTAAATATCTAGTATGTAGTTGGTTTTGATCAGCAGGTTCTATTCTATTTTCTCTAACCAATTCATACCAACTATCTCTATGTTTTCTCAATTCATTAGGTGAAAACTTAATACCTCTTGGATGTTGATCATTATAATGTCCTGCATCACAATGACAATCAAAACATAATGCAATTGCATTATCATAAGAATTTGCACCACCTTTATGCTGAGGGATTATATGATGAACCTCAACTTTTAATCCTTTATATTTATGACAAACACAACAATGTCTAGCAGATGCGACTAAAGCTTGTTCTTTTGTTTCTTTACCAAATCCCATTTCTTACTTATCCAACAAAATCTCAACTGGTACGAAGTCCCCATCAATCTCACCAAGAAACAACTTATCATTTACAACAATGTTCTTACCATCATTACGTTGAATAAAACTACCTTGCTTCGTAAATGAAGTTTGATTGTCTTTAAAAACTCTATTACCAATTCTAGTATAGGTAACATTATTCGGAGCATAGATCCTTTTACCTTGGATAAGGTACTGCTCATTATTCGGTCCAAAAACTCTATTACCTATACGTCTATAAATACCCTTGCTTCCACAGTTATAAGTGTTATCGATTTTTCTGCATTGGCTAGCTTGCACTACTGAGGTAGCTATAAACAGGTAAGCGAGTATAATTCTAAACACTATGATATTTCCAATTATAGTTCTTCTGCTATCACTTTGCATTAATTCAGCATGTACCGCCTCTTTGCCTTGGAAGAATCAAAAAGATAAGTTATATAAGTTTGATGTCATCAGGGTTATCGATGGAGACAGCATTAAAGTTTACATAGAAAGCTTTCCTGAGACTCTAAGAGAGACCACTATAAGAGTTGCCAAAATTGATACTCCTGAATTAGATTCAAAAGCTCAGTGTGAACAAGAACGACTATTAGCAATTAAAGCAAAAGATTTTACTAATGACTTAATCACTAAAGCTAAGAAAGTTAGGTTCAAGCCTCTAGGCTACGAGAAATATGGAAGAATCCTGGCTGATGTCACTATTGATGGAGAAAGCCTCGCAGATGCCCTCATAAAGGCCAAATTAGCTGTTTATTACGAGAATAATCGCCAATCAAATCCTTGGTGTAAATAGCTAAGTATTAACATGTTTGAAATTTAACTTGCCAATTACGAGCTAAACCTTGTAAATTAATTAGTGGAGCGATGTCATCTGATATTGCTCTGGGGTTTTATCGCCTCTCTAAACACGGTCACAGAGATGCTGATCGTTAAAACGCATCTCCCGGTTTTATAACCGGGAGACTGTAGTGCATGTTCAGAGCTTTCGGGCTTAAAGACGTCAGTAGTCGTTGTTTAGCGATTGATAAACTCCCGGTTACTTTTACAAGTAACTTAAAAATCTCTCCAAATGGAGGGATTTTTGCTTTGTAGAAATAACAGAACGATTGGTTGAATACTTTTGGTGCTGTTATTTATATTTTAGGTGTGAAAAAGGAGCTTCAAGATGAAAAGATTAGTTTGTTTATTGTTAGTGTTGATAGCAAGTCTACCTGCATATGCAGAACGTATTAGAAGAGAATACAAGCAATTTGATATTGACTATGACGAGATGGTTAAATTAGTAGAAAAACATAACGTAAAATTAAACATCGACAAAATGTATCCAGCCTATTGTTTTGAACGTCCAGCAGCTATGCGTTGTTTTAAATATATTTATTCTCTAGAAGGTGAGCAGGTTGTATTGGATAAAATTGATGCTGATTTTCGAGCAATGTTTGATGGTAAAAGTCAGAAGCAAAAATGGACAGAAGCCGGTGAACGTATCAAACGTGAAAATCCTCATGGCATATTTTATTAATGAACATTAAGTCAAATAAAGGATCACAGCAATGAATTTTAAGAATCAAATAAGTAAAACTAAAAGCTTTATAACCGAACAAGGTATTCCCTGGACCAGGGATAAACTTTGGCCTCACTTAATGCAACGTTCAGTCATATATCTTTGTGGACTTTTTATACTATGCCATATATTCTTTGATGAATACTCAACTATAAAGAAGGTTATGGAACTTATTCTTACACTAGCTATTTTGGTGATTTTTTTTATAAAAGTATCAAAAGAGGGAGAAAAAGTAGAAAGGGAAATTTTAGAGAACTCCACCCAAAGGGATTTAAAAAGAATTATAAAAGAAACCAAAGTTACATGCCTTACCTGTGGGCAGGTATCTTACTACGGAGAGAAAGAAATCAACGATTCCCGACGTGCTGAGAACCAGAAGACTTGTAAAGATGTGAGCTGTTGTTGTTTAGGAGTTCTTATTGCACCGTTGATCCCTGATCAACAAGCGAGAGATTTGGATAAATGCCCAAACTGCAATTCTGCCTTAATTAAAAAAGAGGAGATTGAACATGTTCTCAATTAATCAACATGTGTTAAATCTACTGAGGATTTACAAAATATTTATTTCACCAATAGTTTCAAAGTGGGTTTGCTGTAGATTCCATCCCACTTGTTCTGAATATGC
Organism: uncultured Gammaproteobacteria bacterium; assembly: GCA_964512985.1. Taxonomy (GTDB): domain Bacteria; phylum Cyanobacteriota; class Vampirovibrionia; order LMEP-6097; family LMEP-6097; genus CAYPGT01. The sequence goes on from CAZELI010000046.1 coordinate 10,086, forward strand.
TTCAGGCTGCTTTAAGAAATATTCTTTTTGGAAAGCACTTATAAAAACTGCCTGTAGGCTTATAAGATGCAATCCCTATAATAGAGATAGTTGTATCGACTTGGCATAATAAATCACGCTATTACCTATTTAATAAGAATTACCAAGAATGCTAACCAAACATGAAGTAGAAAAGATTTTTGAACCTTACATTGAAAAGATT
>CAZELI010000047.1:0-10262 GCA_964512985.1 uncultured Gammaproteobacteria bacterium
ATGTAAGTATAGCACGAAGTCCTTATTTATGTAAGGAATTAGGGGGAATTAGGAATAGTTTTGACATTGAGCTAATCGCTGCTGGGTTAGAAATTGGAATTCAATATTGCCACCATTAGAATCTTTAGTGCAAGCGTGTCCCAAAGAACGAAGCAAAGCAGAATCTGAATCATTTAGGTTGGCATGTACTACATGAGTAACTTGTGGATTATGATATTTTTGTGAAGTCTCTAATTCTACAAGAATATCGCAAGTATTAGGGTTAGTGGATTCAAAACTATTCAATATATCCAACTCAGATTCACGTTTTGCTCGCAAAGCTATTTGACTAGTTTCTGAACCATCAGCCCCATATATAGGAATTATTGGAATTGTTGTTACTGAAGTGTCTAATTGATAGGCTCCTTTTAATTCTCCTATAAATATTTTAGGATTAGCTTGAGGTAGATTAGCTTGTAATAATTGACAGATGAGTTTGGCATGTTCAGCACTATCGGCAATAATTCTCCATTTTTGTCCAGCTCTATATTGAGATCTAATATGTTTAATAAGTTGTGCGTTAATACTGCTGGCTTGTACTCTTCCATTGACGTCAACTTTCAATAAATCATGTTTATCAGCTCCTATAAGAGCCATTGCTATAGGAGCAAGGCTGCTATCGGTACCGATTAAATTAATAAGATTAGGATGTATTGTTTTTAAAGAACCTTCTGAATTCTTGTAATCGCCAGGTATTATAATTTGATTTAATTCAGAGAATAAATCTGTAAAATTAACTAATGTATCTGCGTTTGTTGTAACACCATTTCTCCTATGGTATGGAGTAGAGCTAAAACCTATTAAAGTACTAGGGTCAGCAGCATGTGAATTAGTCTCTCTAAGCAAGCTTAAGAGGATTTTGGTATATCCTTCATTAGCAAATCCAGTATATTCATGAACATCATCAATTAATATTTCTTTGACATCTGCAAGAGGTATGTAATCGTTTAATCTTCTATGTTCTGAAGTAAAATTCGAAAGATTATTGTCTAATTGTTGAAAACTTTGATTTGTTGTATAGAAGTCTTTGAGTACGTCCGTGCTGAGTATATAAGTTATGTTATTAGCATTGAAGTTTGCTTGCCTGAGTTGGTTTAAATCTTCTATACTATTGATTACTATAATTCTTTCAGCTAGAGTTTGTCGTTGTTCACGCGCTGCAAAATCAAGAATTGTTTGCGCGATATTATGTCTATGATACTTAGAATCTGCAAGTATTATACTCGTTTGCTCTCTTTGCATATTAGTTAAAGCTCTATTAGCAAGTACTGTTGTTAAACCTCTACCAGAGAGTCCTGTAAGTGAAGCACTAGAGAATTCTATATTGGTTTTAGATCTTGTTTCAGAACTAAATGGTCTGTGCGGAGAACGTGAACTTATTAGATCAGCTAAAGTAAATCCTTTCATACATGCTGTATAAGCTGAAATAGTTTGTGGTTGAGGATCTGACCTATATAATCTAGATAAAGCAAAACGTTGATACGGCCTTAAATTTTTTTGCTCTCTATTTAAATCTAAAGAAAAATCAGGTTCGATATTTGCTGTGATTGGAGTAGGAGCTTGAACCGCTATGATATTAGTTGCTTGAGTGGAATTAATTGGATTATCAATTTCAACTAATTCTGTAGTTTGTGGTTTTACAGTGATTGGATCAGGTTTAGATTTTGTTGTAGTTTTAGAATCATTAGCAGTTTCTTCTGATTTTTTTTGTGACTTTTCTTTCCTCTGAGAGAAATCATGAGGTTTTGGCCAAAATCTTAAAGTTGTACCTAATTCTGCCATAAAAATCGAACATACAGGCGCTAGGCGCTTTGTTAAATCATATCAAAATAACACTTATACAATGGCTAATAAAATATAATCTTGATAATTAAAAATGGTATTTTACTAGGATATATGGCAGAAAATTAAAAGTCCTACCAAAAAGTACCGTATTTTGCACAAAACTCCTATGAAAAAGTTACAAAAATGTATTTTTTTGGTATGATTTAATTACAAGTAATGAAAAGAAACATTGAAAAACAACTTCAAGATTGGAAGATATCTAAAAATCGTAAGCCTTTAATCCTTAAAGGTGCAAGGCAAGTTGGTAAAACTTTCTCTCTTCTAGAATTTGCCGAGAAAAACTATAAAAACTATCACTATATAAATTTTGAAAAGAATAAAAATTTCCACAAAGCGTTTACCAGTAGCTTGGAGCCAAAACTAATTATTGATAAATTATCAACTGAGCTTGAAACCACAATTAACCCTAAGGAAGATCTAATAATTTTTGATGAAATTCAATCCTGTGGGGAAGCATTAAGTTCCTTGAAATATTTTTGTGAAGATTTACCCGAACTTCACCTTTGTGCTGCGGGATCTTTATTGGGGTTAAAGCTAAATGATATTTCTTTCCCTGTTGGTAAAGTAAATTACTTGGAAATGTTTCCTATGACCTTTTTAGAGTTCTTAGAAAATACCAGTAATAAATTACTCATAGATGAATTAGAAAAATCTATAAAATCGAAAAACTTCTCTGAAATCTTACATGATAAATTATGGGAAAAACTGAAAATTTATTTTATAGTTGGTGGGCTTCCAGAAGTGGTGAAGCACTATAAAGATTCAGAGGATGATCTGTTTAGTAAGTTACAATCAGTGAGAGGATTACAGCAAGAAATCATCTCCAGTTATTTTGATGATATGACTAAGCATTGTGGCAAAGTTAATGCAATGCATATAGAGCGTTTATGGAAAGAAATCCCTAATCAATTGGCTCAAGAACAAGATTCATCTGCACCTAAATTTACCTTTAAAGGAGTCTTACCTAAAATTAAAACTTATACCAGAATGGCTGGAGTAATTGATTGGCTTGAAGCAACGGGTCTGATATTAAAAGTTAAAATTGCTCACAAGATTGCTAAGCCAATTTCAGCTTATACTAAAGAAAACTTTTTTAAACTATTTGTTTTTGATGTTGGGATACTGGGTGCAATGAGTGAACTTAAACCCAAAGATATTTTAGATTATGATTATGGAACTTATAAAGGATATTTTGCTGAGAATTTTGTGGCACAAGAGTTAAAAGCTTATGGAGAGTTAAACCAAAAACTTTACGCATGGCATGAAGGTATTGCAGAAATTGAATTTATCAAAGATCTAGATGGAGATTTAACTCCAATCGAAGTAAAATCAGGCTGGGTCACAAATTCTAAAAGTCTTAAATCCTACATTGACAGATACAATCCAAAATTAGGAATCATTCTTTCAGGACAAAATTATCAAGATAAAGGCAGGGTGCATAAATATCCTTTGTATCTAGTTAGTTTATTGCAGAATTAAATACCCTGTTCCAACAGGATAAAATTTATGAAATTATACGGTTGTGGCAGGATGAAATGTTGAGTCTAATTTATATATATAGAAAAAAGACCGTTTGGCTTAAGTCTTAATTTATCAGAAAAATCCTTATAAACAAAGGATAAATAACATATAGAATTCTTATAATGTTACTATATATATAGAAGAAAAATTCTTATATATATGATTAGTTGGCAACAATATGGACTGAAGAAAAATCCCTTTGACACCTTACCTCTTATTGAGGGTGGGGATATTGCCATTGAACATGCTTTTGTTGGGAGAGAGAAGGAAGTTAAATATCTAAATGATTTATGTAATTCAACATCTAGGTTATGCCTTACTATTTGTGGCAATGTGGGGGTTGGTAAAACTAGCTTGGTTAATTTTATTAAACATGCAGCTAAGCATACCCATACTAACAAAAAATTATTTTCATTTCGTAGAGAGATAGAAGCTTGCGAAGATTTATTAAATAAGAAAAATTTCTTACTTGAAATTATTGGTTCAATTTTAAGAGAGATACGGTTATTGGACGAAAACCTTTTTAAAAATGATTTGCTAAATAAACTAAGCCAAATAGTAGATATAACCCAAAGTTTATCTATTTCAGGAGGAGCTTCATTTGCAGGATTTGGATTAAACCTTGATCAGAATAAAAATACATCTCAGCCTCTAACGCTGTCTACAGCAATACTTGAGGAATATTTCTGCTCTCTACTAAATTTTATACGAAACAATAAAATTAATAAGCAAGAATATTCTGGAATAATTATTCATGTAAATAATTTTGATGTGGTCCTTAATGACGAAAAAAATAAAAACAGAGTAATTAATTTCTTTAATGAAATTAGAGATCTTATGCAAATTGAAGATTGCTATTATTTCTTTCTTGGCCCAAGGACTTTTTTTAAGGAAATAATTAGTACTCAACAAAGAGTAAAAAGTATATTCCATCAATCTTCTTTAATGATTAATGCACTTAGTAAACAAGAAATCATCAAAGCTTTAGACAAAAGAATGGAGCTGTTAAAATCAGAAGATGTTAATAACTACATTAAGCCTGTAGAGAACGACGTCATCTACTATTTATATGATATCTATGAGGGGGATATTCGTTCAATCATGGCAAGCTTATTGGATATACTCAGTCAATATAGCGATAAATTAGCTAAAACTCTTAAATTGGACGAAGCCAAAATCTTACTAGCTAAGAATCGTTGGGAAAGACTTGATTTAACAGTTAACCTAACTCCAGAACAAAAAGAAGTTTTGCAACTTTTTATTGAGTCACATGAACCTTTGTCGGTGAAACAAATATCAGATAAATTAAACAAAGCTCAATCTAATGTCTCAGGATACTATTTAAAAACCCTTAAAGAAAATAATGTTATCAAAGAACAATCTAAAGATGGCAAGACAGTCTATCTTGGTCTTGCTGATGAATATTTACCTCTGAAATGGTTACAAGAAGCGAAGCAGAATCTTGACCAAGACATTATAAAAGAGCAAGGACAACAGAGGCTTTTTTGATTTGATGAATTCCAATCCTTAAATATTTCCCCCAGCTCTCCCCAAAACACCCTCCTGTAGCCACAAACACCCCTTGCTCATTTAAGAGTTTTTGGAAGTCAAAGTCCCTATGTTCTGGTTTAAGTTTAGGAAAAATACAAAGTCCTTCAATAGCTTCTTTCGGTATTTGACTTAGGTCAAAAATTAATTGATCAGGATGGAGAGAGTATAAATGTTCTATATTAGCTTGAAGTAGAGAGCGGTTCTTAGCTGTGATTTCTTGATGTTTCTCTAAAACCCAGGGGGCGATTGTTTCAGACAGTGTGTTGGTTCTTAGTGAGAGGTAATTTTTTAGGGAGCTAAAAGATTCTAGAAGTTCTGGATTGCTACGTCCAGGTCTACGCTGCGCTTCGACCTGTCCTCGCAATGACGGGTTAATCGCGATCCAGCCTAAGCGTAACCCAGGCATATTAAAACTCTTACTGAGATCAGAGATAACGATACTATTGTCATAAACATCTAATGCTGATGGTAATTGGCTCTGAGAGATGAAGAGAAACACCTCATCGCTAATTAAATATCTTCCATCTAGCAATGCGGCGATTTGTTTTAATTCTTCTCTCTTGAAACCTAGTCCTGTAGGGTTGTTTGGGTTATTGATGACAAGGGCTTTCGCTTGAGGGTTAGCTTTAATTAGTTCGGCTAGTTCACTTATGCTCCAATGGGATTGCCACGCCGCCTGCGGCGGCTCGCAATGACGAGTGTTCAGGTTCCAATCTATGATGCTCACACCATGATCAGCTGCTACTTGATATAGAGATTGGTAAATAGGTTGCTGGACTATGATAGAGTCACCAGTCTTAAACATAGTAGACATGACTAGGAATATAGCTTCTGAGGCACCGCTAGTGAGGAGTATATTAGAAGCTTGAATATTAGAATATAGTTTGCTAATACTTGCTCTTGCAGTTAGTGAACCGTATTGCTCTGAGTAACCTAGTTTAGTGTTTAGTAGTTCGTTAATAAGAGTGGATTGCTTCGTCGCTTCGCTCCTCGCAATGACGGAATTCTGGTTATCATCATAGTAACTTAACAGCTCACTTAGTGACATGGCTGGTAGCGTAGCAGAACTAAGATCATGCTTGATCTTGGGTTCCAGTTGATTATATAAATCTTCTAGGATGAAGGGAGAAAAGTTTTTAGTTAGCAGCTGTGGGATCCTCACGTCGCCTTCGGCTCCTCAGGATGACATAGTGCTTCGCACTATTGTCACTTAACTTCCTTATGGACAGTAACCTTCTGCATATAACGGTTGTATTTTTTCATTTCAAGCTTGTCAGGATGTTTCTTCTTGTTTTTAAGAGTGTAATAGCGTGATGGTGTTACACCCGCTGCTCTTGATTCTGAGCATTCTAAAATTGCTACTACTACGTCACCTTTCTTTTTGGCCATGATTTATGTTCCTGCGTTAAAACTGCGTTAAGATAGCTTGTTAACTTCTTCCACAGGGCAACAATTCTAGCAAAAACTACCCTTAGAGGTAAGCTAAAGAAACTCTTAAATTCCAATAAAGCCTTTATCCGTCTAGCTTTTCGTCCTTAATATCGGTACATCCTCTAAACGGTCTATGGAGCTAAGCCCCAAATAACCGAGATACTTGTACATGTTAGATTCTCCGCAAACCAAGAAAATCGACTCCTTCCTCGATAAAACTCCTAATACTCTTAAAAGAATGCAACAAATGATTGCAGATACTAAAGAGTTTCCAGTCCATCAATTATTGATTTATAACTTAATGAAACTTACTAATGATGTCAACACCTTTGATACTGAGTTAGTTAATTATTTATCAGAGGATAGAGAACTAGCTGCTTTAATTGTTGAGAAGGCAAGACTCAGTGCGAAATTTAGTAGAGCTAATATTACCGCTTCTCAATTAAGACAATCAATTAAACGATTAGGCTATGGCTTTGTGCATAACGAAGCGCAAATGAGCTTAGCTAAAGCTTATACTAAAGTTTACTTCCAGACTAATGATGAAGAAGTGAAAGCCCTTGTGAAAAAGTCTATTAGACTGGCTTTCGTGGCACGTGAGCTTGCAGTAATGATTAAGTCTAATGAGACAGCGGTTTCGTTTTGTGCTGGTTTGAATTATTATATCGGTGAAACTATTCTCGCACTCAGAGATCCTCGTGCTTATAAAGAATTAGCAGCTATGAAAGCTAAAGGTATGGAAGCTAAGACATCTGAGCTTACTATTCTTGGATTTGATTTAGGCGAGCTTGCGACTAAGAAATTAGAAGAATGGAATTTGCCGAATCATATAGTTAGTGTGATTAAATCTAATTACAGTCCAGCTGAAGCTAATGATGCTAATTTTAAGGCGATTATACTGATGAGGTTTGCAGAGTATATTAATAACTCACTTGCTAACAAGAAATCAGGTCCACATGCGACTTGGGATAAGGCTTATGAATACTTAGGTAAATTAGGTGTAAGCATGACCATGGAGAAATGGGTTGAGGAAGTTAAATTACTTTATATCAAGCTTTTAGAAACTGAGCATACTTTGTATCAACGGAAGTAATATTGCTTTTACCATTATTCTAATCCCGTCATCCTGAGGGAGGGCGAAGCCCGACCGTCAGGATCCACTTTTATTAATAAACTATTCGTAGTAGTGGATCCTTACGTCGCAACCTACGGTTGCTCCTCAGGATGACGAGACTCTCAGAATACTTAAACATCTAAGCTCAAGTGCTATAATCATTTCCATGTTTGGTTTTGATAAAGAAAAAGACACGGTTAAAAAAGCAACGAAAGTTATAGCTTCAGTATTGCAAGAATCTCAGTTTAAAGACGTCTCTGTGCAAGGTGGTAAGAAAGTAGTTTTTAATTTATTACTTGATAATCCTAGTGACCAAACTGCTAAACAAAAAATTATTCAAGAACTTGAGTCTAAGCTCAAAGCCGTAGGTTTTACAGAGTTAGATGTTTATACTACTAAGTCAGCAGGTTTACCCGGCGGAGCTGAGCATAGCGAAGCAAAGGCGGGTGGCGGGCATCGTCCTATAGGCGGTACTATTGATAGGGGTACTATTGCCCCTAAGTCTCCTGTACCTGGGATCAAGCATATTATTGCGATTAACAGTGGTAAGGGTGGAGTTGGCAAGACTACTTGCTCAGTGAATATTGCTATATCGCTCTCTAAGCTTGGGTTTAAAGTTGGACTTATGGATGCAGATATCACTGGTCCTAATGTACATCTAATGCTTGGTACTACTGAGAAACCGCATGCTACTGAAGACAAGAAGGTCATGTCGCTTGCAGCGCATGGCATTAGACTTATATCTATGGGCACTCTCACAGACGCTGACAAACCCACCATCTGGCGTGGTCCTATGTTAGATGGTGTCATTAAGCAGTTTCTAAGAGAAGTGGAGTGGGGTGAGCTTGATTACTTAGTGGTAGATTTACCACCTGGTACTAGTGATGCTCAATTAACTATCTGCCAAAACGTTGCGCTATCAGGTACTGTGATTATTTCTACACCTCAGGATGTAGCTCTATTAGACGCACGTAAAGGTTTAATGATGTTCCAGAAGATGGGCGTGCCTATTTTAGGATTAGTAGAGAATATGAGTTTCTTTGAGTGTCCTAGTTGCCATACAATTACAGATATATTTTCACATGGTGGTGGTAAAGCAGCCGCTGAGAAGTTGGGAATTGATTTCCTTGGTGCTATTCCTATAGAGCTTAAAATCCGAGTAGGTAGTGACGAAGGTCAACCTATTACTATTACTGAGCCTGAACATCCTGTGTCTAAAGCGTTTGCAGAGATTGCTAAGACTATAGTTAGTAAGGTTGAAGCGAAAGTTACAGTATAAGTTAATTCCTTAAACTGCATATCAGTGTCAATTTAAGAGAACCGATACCCGTTCGCCGTCATCCTGAGGAGCCTGCGAAGCAGGCGACGTCAGGATCCACCCGTATTAGATTAGATTGTCAGTAGTAGTGGATCCTGACGGTCGGGCTTCGCCCTCCCTCAGGATGACGATAAAACTCTATGAGTCGCTTGAGTTGCAATATGCAATGTTGCTCATCACACAGTCACTTGGTGATTTAACGATGTTTTGTAATCTATCATCTATGAGGTCTTGATATCTTTCTGCTTGCTCGCCGCCGCCGTTGTATGCTATCTCTCCTACAGCACGAACGAACTGAGCTGCAGCTTTAGCTTGATAAGCATAAGTTTCTATGCCAGCGGTCATAGTATCCCAGTTATAACCATAATGCATCGCTGTTGACTTCTTGAATTGACCGATACCACGTTCTCCAGCATCACCTTTCGCAAAAGGATTAAAACGCGATTCATTATAGATCTGTACTATAAATCGTTTAGGATCTACTCCTTCCGATTCTGCTACAGACCAAAGTCCTTCTAAGATATCGATACTAGTATATTCTTCTGCGCTACCAATAGCGCGCCCTTCTTCCTTAGCTTTAATAAAGTAGTTTTGAGCTTTAATAAGCCAGCGTTTGTTTTCTGGGTTTAGATAAGGTTTTTCTATGCCGAGCTTTGAGAAGTTTACTGCTGTACCAGCTATATTGATTATATATTCATCTTCCGCCGCTTCAGTAGCTGCAACTATAGCCCTTGCTCTCTGATTAGGTTGTATAGTTAATTCTTGTTCTTGATAACGGTACTCTTGGTTGGTATTACTAAGAGTAGTTTCTATTTCTTTTAAGCGTTCAGCAAGAATGCGTTTTCTGCTTTCTACATCGTTATAGTCTTCCGCTAGATTCTCGGTTAAACTCTCTGGTTTAATTTGTTCTACTTTGGGTTCTATTGGAGTTATTGGCTTTGAAGCAAGCTCCTCTTGAAGCTGTGTTGTTTTACCTTCTTGGTGTTTGATCGGGTCTATATACACTACAGTTTTTTCTTGACCATTTTCTGTTTTAATTTGTACGATTTTTTTCTCGGCTTCGTAGTAACGAACACCACCGCTAATTTTATCTTTTGAGTTATAGAAAACTCCATGCGGTTGATTGATTGCGATGTAATCCATATTTATCTTGGGCCCAGGTCCTTTGTACTAGTATCTAGGTTGTTTGATCTATCCTAGTTTTTCGACTGAATGTTTATTATAAGTTGCTGTTTATTACTTGAAAGTTCCGCTACGCAATCTTATCTTAAAGCAGACTAGTACCCGTTGCCGTCATTGCGAGGAGCGCGTAGCGCGACGAAGCAATCCACTCTACTGTGAGTGTGATTAAGGCTTTAGAGTGGATTGCTTCGCTCCACTTCGTTTCGCTCGCAATAACCCTGTCAACAAGAATCTTCAAGATTAATACAAATTAATAAAAGA
>CAZELI010000048.1:0-9867 GCA_964512985.1 uncultured Gammaproteobacteria bacterium
CAGCTTTTCAGCTAAATCAAGGTGAAGGGGTAAGGAATTAGGGGGAATTAGGAAAGACAATGAAGAGCATAGTTACCTAGATATTGCCTATGCAATAATCCAAAACGGCGCAGCTCCAGTTGATGACTTGTCAGAATTATGGAGACGCATCGTTTTTAGTATTATGATCTCAAATACAGACGATCACTTAAGAAATCATGGTTTTATTTATGAACGATATAAAGGATGGAGATTGTCTCCTGTCTATGATATTAACCCTACTCCTATAGAGATCAAGCCACGCATTTTAACCACAGCTATTGACTATGAAGATAGAACTGCTTCCATCGAAACCGCAATGAGAGTTATTAAGGAGTTTAGGCTCAGCAATGATGAGGCGATTCAAATTATTAAAGAAGTAGCCAGTGCAGTTAAGCAATGGCGCAAAGTAGCATCTAATTTTGGCTTGTCAAAAAGTGAATGTGATCGCATGGCTTCAGCTTTTGCAGTTGCTGCTTAAGGCCTATAAACAAAACCCATATCTACAGTCATGTCTTGAGCAGCATCATTAAGTCCCTTACTTACCCACGAGATCAAAACAAAATCTTTAGTAAGAGCATAGCTGAAACCCAAATCCACTGATAAAGGATCATCAATACCTCCAGTAAAGTAATGAGTGCCATAAATATGCGAGAAAACATTTAACTCTGGTTTGAAATAATAATTAATATTGAAAACCATAGGTGCTGAGACTATGCCACCAATTCCAGTATCTGACCTGAAGCTAGCGAAGTCCAGGCTAAGATTGACTATGCTGCCAAACTTTTTAGTCCAAGCCTTGCCAAGCAGAAGCATATAATTATGATCAAAACCAGGATTGCGCAGATCTAGATCTCCTACTGGAATTTCCCAGTCACCAATTATTTCTGTACTAGGTAAATATTTAGATTCATCCAGCAGACGAATTTTAGTTCCTAAGGAAATATTAGAGAAACCCGAATCTATAGGATTAAGAGCTAATCCAGCACTGGTCATACGCGCCTCAAGTCTTTTTTGGATAAGTCCATAACGCAATTTAGTCTGCATCAATTGGAAGTTATAAGAATTCTTGCCAGAGAATGTATCTTGATAATGAAACAAGTCCTCTTCTATGATTAACTCACCTTTATTGGAGATACCTGGGGAATTACTTGCTCCACCAAGCTCAAAAGTAGTAATCTCAGTTGATTCGGCAAAAGCTGCCAAATTCAAGAAGCAAAATACAACTAACGCTAAACAAATACTATGCACAATTTCAATTCCTTTTAAGCCGATAACCAATCCCAGTTTCAGTGATAATTACTTGAGGTTGACTGGGATTAGTTTCGATCTTTTTCCTTAGTTGAGCTATATAGATTCTTAGATAATGAGTTTGCTCCATTAAAGTCGGTCCCCAAATGCTTTTGAGTAATTGCTGTTGGGTAACTACTTTTCCAGCGTTTTGTGCTAGCTGGGAGAGAATTTCATATTCTGTTGCAGTTAATTTTATAGGTTTATCATTCTTAGTTACAGTTCTAAGGTTCAAATCAATGATGACGTCACCTGAACTAAAAACAGTCTTTTCTGATTTAACTAGATGATGTCTGATTATTACTCTTATTCTTGCAAGTAGTTCTTGTATGCTAAAAGGCTTAGTTAAATAATCATCTGCACCTGCATCTAGTAACCTAACTTTCTCATCATCATTATCTTCTATAGTAAGCATGATTACTGGCACTGAAGAGTCTTTTCTAATTTGTTGCAGAACTTCATAGCCTGAAATATCTGGAAGATTGAGATCAAGAATAATTATATTAGGTTTTTGATCTTTCACTATAGAGAAAGCTTGCTTACCATCTAGAGCAGTAAGAATTTTATAGCCAGAATTCTCAAGACTTAACTCAAGGAATCTTCTGATAGAGCTATCATCATCAACAATTAAAATTTTAACTTCGTTATCCATGAGCTAAAGGCAAAGCTATTATAAACTTAGTTCCTATATTGTTATCTCCGTTCTCTACTTGAATACTAGCACCGTGCAAATCCAGAATTTCTTTGCTTATATACAGTCCCAAACCAGTACCACTATTGGTACTGCCAGCTATTCTATAAAATTTATCAAAGATCTTGCTCCTTTCGGGGATAGCAATTCCTGGACCTTGGTCATTGATACTTATAATTAAATTATGAGTATCTGCAATAATTCCTATGATAATCGTTGTGTCTGAAGCTGAATAATTAGCTGCATTTAAAATTACATTGGCAAGAGCCTGTTCAAGCAATTTATAATCAACAAAAATCAAAGGTAAATCTTCTTGAAATTCATAATTGATACAAAAATTTTTGAGAAGCCTTTTGTTCTTATTAATTATTGAATTTATAATATCGCGAATATCGTACCATTCTTTCTTCAGAACCAATGACTGTGATTGAATCCTGGTCATATCAAGTAAATTTTCAACAATATATTTTAGCTTCTCAGCAGAATCCAGCAATTCATCTAGAAGATCTTTCATTAATTTGGAATCAGAGTTTTCCTTTAAATCAATAATGGTAGTAGCGGTACCAATAATAGTAGTCAGAGGGGTTTTAATCTCATGTGATATCGAGCTTAACAATGCTTGGTGTAGCTTATCGCAAGCTTCAAGTTTTTCAACTTCCTTAGCTTTCTTTTCAAATATATCTCTTTCTAGCACTAGAGCTATTTCTCTGCTAATAATATGTAAAAGGTCAGACTGTTCTCGATATAGTATTTTATTTTCTGGTATATAAGCTAAAACTCCCACATTGAATTGAGAAGTCTTAAGCGCAATATAGAGCCCTTTACTAGCAGGTAATGTGTCTGTTGACCAGCCAGCTGAACCGCCTTTTTCATAAACCCATTTAGCTACACCGAATTCATGGTCGTTAATTAATTGCGTAGAGCCTATTATGGAATCTAAATCAAGTAAGCCATCTTGTGCTCTGATAATAAAGAACTTTCCCTTAAAGGATTTTTCTAATTCTTGAAGAACTGTAGTTAAAGCTAGTGTTAAATTCCTTTCACTGACTAGACATCGCGATATTTCATAAAGCAATTGACTTTTCTCGCTTCTATCTTTGAGATTTTTTTTCTGCTTTCTAATTCTACTGGTGAGAATACCAGTGCTAGCTGCTGCAATAAAAAAAGCTATGCACATCATTATGTCTTCAGGTGCTGATATATATAGAGTCCCAAATGGAGGGATAAACAGTAGATCCCAGGCTGTAGCGCTAATCAAAGCGGTAAATAAGATAGGCCCTAAATTGAATATTAAACTAATACCCAATACCCCTAAAAGAAAAATAAAACCTACCGCATGATAACCAATAAAACTTTGTATAAAGTAACCAATCAAAGTTATAAAAGATACTAGGGCAAAACTATAACAATAATGGATAAACGGACTATTAAGCCCAGTCCAAGTGAATTTTCGTATCATCTTATAGTCATCTTCTTGTTTAATAACATGAATGTCTATATCTCTAGCTTCTTTAATTAATTGATCTAAAAAGGAACCTCCTTCAAAAAAATCTTTCATAGATCTTCTGGTCGGTCTTCCTATCATAATTTGGGATACATTATACTGTCTAGCTATGGTGCTTAAAGCTTGAGCTAGATTAGTGTCTGTAATGGTAGTAACTTTGGCTCCAAGTTCAATAGCAAGCTCAATATTTTTATTGCGTTGCAATTCATCTTTATCTGAAAGTCTAAGTCCAGTGTCCACATTTACCGCAATCCATGGTGCTCCCAGGTTATAAGCGATTCGCCGGGCTGATCTAATAAGTTTTTCTGAATAAGGACTATGACTTATTGCCACCATCAAGCGTTCATTAGTATTAAGAGGACCTTTAATCTCTCCCATTTCGGTCATCTCTTGAATATCACGATCAACTCTTTCGGCAACTAATCTTAAAGATGTCTCGCGTAGTGCGCTCAAAGGAGCTTCTTGGAAAAAATTCTGCTGAGCATTCACGGCTTTATCACCTAGATAAACTTTTCCTTCTCTAAGTCGTTTTAATAATTCACTTGGCGGGATATCAATTAATTCAATTAAATCTGCTCTTTCAATTATGGAATCAGGGACAGTTTCTTGAATAGTAATCCCCGTAATCTTTTCAACACTATCTTTGCGACTCTCTATATGTTGTACATTGATTGCGGTATAAACACTTATTCCAGCATCCAATATTTCTAGTAAATCTTGATAACGTTTATTATGCCGAGACCCTGGAATATTGCTATGAGCCAGCTCGTCAATAACTACAATCTCTGGCTTGCGTGCAAGTATCGCATCGATATCTAATTCTTCAAAATCCTTGTCTCTATAATGAATTTTCTTTAGGGGAATAAATTCTAGTCCTTGAAATAATTGGCTGGTTTCAACTCTGCCGTGAGATTCTGCTACACCCACTACAATATCCTTACCTTCATTTTTAGCTCGGTGAGCTGCTTCAAGCATGGCATAGGTCTTACCCACACCAGCTGACATACCAAAAAAAACTCTTAATTTGGCTTGAGATTTTTTAATCTCTGCTTTTTGAACAGAGTTTAAAAGTTGATCAGCTTTGTTGATTGGCTCGTTCATAGATTTGTCTCATCTAGTGCTAGATTTAATTCCAGTACATTAATTCTTCGCTCACCTAAAAATCCCAAATCTCTTGCTTGGATATGTTCTCTAATCAATTTATTCAGCCTTTCAGTTTGCTCTGAACTAAGTGATCTCGCTTTAGCTATCCTCGGAACCTGATTAAAAGCAGAACCTGGCGATATGTCTGGATCTAGTCCGCTGGCTGAAGAGCTAATAGACTTCAAGTCCTTACTCGTTGGCCCTAGATTGGATCCTGAAGACGGTACTGCATTATAGTCACTAGCCGAAGGTCTCGCCAAAAAATACTTATCACTAGAAAATTTCTGAGCAATTAATTTAGAGCCAATTATTTTTTGATCTTTAATTATAAGAGAACCATTGATCTGCTCAGGGAATAATAAATTTCCTACTAATGTCACCGTGCCAGTGTAAATTACACCTGTAATTAAAACTAATAAAATAAAAATTTTAATGGAAGTTATAAATTCACTGGTTAATTTATGCATCATGAGATTAGTCCTATTTGAGTGATCAGAATATCGATAAGTTTAATTCCTATAAATGGAGCTACTAAACCTCCAAATCCATAAATAAGAATATTTCTTTGTAATAGCTCTTGAGCTGGTAGTGCTTTATAAGGCACTCCACGTAAGGCAAGAGGAATGAGTATAACAATTATAAGAGCATTGAAAATTACAGAACTTAAAATAGCACTTTGTGGTGAATATAAATGCATAAGATTTAAAACCTCTAATGGACCTTTAGTCTCTGGATGTTGTAGATATAAAGTTGCAAAAATTGCTGGCAAAATCGCAAAATATTTAGCCACATCATTAGCAATACTAAAAGTAGTCAGTGCACCTCTTGTCATTAATAATTGTTTGCCTACTTCTACGATTTCAATTATTTTAGTAGGATTGCTATCCAGATCCACCATATTACCGGCTTCCCTGGCGGCTTGAGTGCCAGTATTCATTGCTACTCCCACATCCGCTTGTGCCAGAGCCGGCGCATCATTAGTACCATCTCCAGTCATAGCTACTAAGTATCCCTTACTCTGATCTTCGCGAATTCTTTTCAGTTTCATTTCAGGTGTAGCAAGCGCAATAAAATCATCCACCCCAGCTTCAGCGGCAATCGCAGCAGCAGTAAGCGGATTGTCACCAGTAATCATAATAGTTTTAATTCCCATTCTGCGTAATTCTGCAAATCTTTCTTTAATTCCGCCTTTGACTATATCTTTAAGATAAATTACTCCTAAAACTTCCTTTCCTTCTGCTACTACTAGTGGTGTCCCGCCCATCTTGGATATTTTTTCAGCTGCTTCTATGATGGCTTGCGGGAAATCTCCTCCTTGATTTTTGATATAAGCCTGAATCGCATCAATAGCACCTTTGCGTAGCTCTACAATGCCATTAGCTTCCTTGATATTAACTCCACTCATTCTTGTTTGAGCAGAGAAAGGCACAAACGAAATAGTCTCTGGAGAAAATTCTTCTGCTCTTAGATTAAATTGCTTTTTGACAAGAACTACTATTGATCTACCTTCTGGAGTCTCATCAGCCAGTGATGCTAACTGTGCTGCTTTGGCTAGTCTTAAGCCATCAATATTAGGAGCAGTGATTAACTCTGTTGCCATACGGTTTCCTAAGGTTATAGTACCTGTTTTATCGAGTAACAAGATATCTATATCACCAGCCGCTTCAACTGCTCTACCACTCATAGCGATGACATTACGCTTAATCAGTCTGTCCATACCACTAATACCAATTGCACTAATTAACGCTCCAATAGTAGTAGGGATAAGACAAACAAGTAGAGCTATTAGTACAGGTATCGTGATGATATGACTAAGATCCTGCGCCGAAGCCACTTCACTATAGTTAGTAAATGCTTTAAGTGTGATAACGACTAAAACAAAAATTAGAGTCAATGCAACTAAAACAATATTAAGAGCAATTTCATTTGGTGTTTTTTGACGCTTAGCACCCTCCACTAGCGATATCATTTTATCTATAAAATTATGACCTGGCTCACTGGTAATTTTGATAATGATTTTATCGCTAATAACTTTAGTGCCTCCAGTTACAGCGCTTCTATCACCACCACTCTCGCGAATTACAGGAGCAGATTCCCCGGTAATCGCAGATTCATCTACAGTAGCAATCCCTTCTATTACTTCCCCGTCAGAAGGAATAAGGTCTCCAGCTTCGCAAATAATTAGATCGCCAAGTCTCAATTCAGATGCTGAAACTTTAAGCTCTTGATTGCCTACTAATTTTCTTGCAATGGTATTGGTTTTAGTTTTTTTAAGCGCATCAGCTTGAGCTTTGCCGCGGCTTTCAGCAAGGGCTTCCGCAAAGTTAGCAAATAACACAGTAAACCAAAGCCACATTGCTATCTGGCTTACAAAGCTTTGATTGGAAGGTGTTTGAGAAGCTTGAAACGCATAAACAGTGGTTATGATTGAACAAATATAAGTCAGAAAAATAACTGGATTAGTGACTTGAGTTATTGGATCAAGTTTAGTAAAAGCTTTGATCAAAGCTGGAAATAAAATTTTAGGCTCTATGATAGTTTTTGAATTCATTTAAAACAAGCTCCCTCTAAGCATTAACAAGTGCTCTAGAATTGGTCCTAAGACCAAAGCTGGCAAGAAAGTTAGTCCTCCAATAATTATGATTACTGAGATCAAAAGGATGATAAATAAAACTGAGTCAGTAGGAAAAGTACCACTAGAGAATGGGACTATCTTTTTATTACTCAAACTACCTGCAATAGCCAATGCCGGAATAATTACTCCAAAACGTCCCAGTAGCATTGTTATCCCTAAGAAAACATTATAGTAAGGAGTATTTGCATTGAGTCCCGCAAAAGCACTACCGTTATTTCCAGCAGCTGAACTAAAAGCATAAAGAATTTCAGTAAGCCCATGAGGTCCTTTATTTAAGATACTTGTAAGTCCTTGAGGCAATATAACTGAACTGGCTGAACCGATTAATATCAAAATATTGGGGATAAGAAGAGCTACCATAACAAATATTATTTCTTTGGCTTCGATTTTTTTACCCATAAACTCTGGTGTTCTGCCCACCATTAATCCAGCAATAAATACTGTGAGAAATATAAACATAAACATGCCATACATGCCAGCTCCTACTCCACCAAAAATTACTTCACCGAGCATGATATTAAATAATGCAACTCCACCACTAAGTGGGCTTAAAGAAGAATGCATGCAATTCACAGAGCCGTTAGAAGCTGCTGTAGTAGCAACGCTCCAAATGACACTATTAACAACACCGAAGCGAGTTTCTTTGCCTTCCATAGTATTGAAAATTGCTCCTGAGCTAAATTCTGAATACGAAGATAGAGCAAGTCCAGCTAATAAAAGAATAAACATAGCAATTAAAATAACTAAGCCTTGTTTGCGTGATTTAAGCATTAGACCGCTCATATAGACTAAAGAAGATGCTAATAATAGCAGTGCTAGCATCTCAGCAAAATTACTCAAAGGACTAGGATTCTCAAATGGATGCGCGCTATTAGTGTTAAAGAAGCCACCACCATTACTTCCTAGCTGTTTAATTGCAATCTGTGAGGCGGCAGGTCCCATTGGCAGAACTTGCGGGGAGCTAGTTTCTAAGGTATAAGCTGTTTGATTGGTTGATAAGTTTTGTATCACTCCTTGTTGCATTAAAAACACAGATAGAAGTAAAGATAGTGGCAACAAAACATAAACAATAGATCTCGTGAGATCAACCCAGAAATTACCAATCTCGTTTATATTCTGATTTCTAATACCTCGCAGTAAAACTAACAAGACTGCTATTCCAGTAGCAGCACTTAAAAAATTTTGAACCGTTAAACCTAAAATATCTGTCAAATAACTCATGGTAGCTTCGCCTGCATAAGACTGCCAATTAGTATTAGTTACAAAACTTACTGTCGTATTAAAAGCTGAATGCCAAGAAATATTAGGTAAATGATTAGGATTTAAAATTAAATTACCCTGAAACATCTGTAAGAAAAATAAGAACAAAAATCCAAGAATATTAAAAGTGAGTAATTGCCAAGAATAAATCTTCCAATCGTAAGATGACTTAGGGTTAATTTGACAGATTCTATAAATTAGATTTTCAAGCCAGATAAAGGGTTTTTTAATGAGGTGGTCAGCATCTTCAAAAACAATAGCCATATAACGACCGAATAAAGGCGTTAATAATATCAGCGCTATTATGAAAAATCCAAGCTGTAATAAGTCGTAAGAATTCATGATTCGAATTACCTACTTGATTCTCGCAACAATGCTTAGAATTGTCGCGTAAAAATCGTGTAAAAATGTGGTCGTCTTTTCTCATTTTAACTCCTTTCTTGTATTGATGAAAACTAAATCCCGTTTCTCTTTGAACCCAAAAGTCCGAGAACCAAGGCTACAATAAACACTACAAAAAACACCCCAAAAAACAATGTAGAAATACCAGCCGTCGCAGATGAAATTCCACTAAAACCAAAAAACGCTGCAATAACTGATATTATAAAAAATACAATTGCTAATCTAAGCATTTAAGGCTCCTTTTATTTGATATTTCCTTTACTGTATCTTTGTTCATATTTTCTCCTTTTGATTTGCCATCAAATCATTTGTTTAAATATAAAGATACCTGAATACCACTGATGGACGAACCATCCTTTAAGTTATTCTTAAGGTTAGAAATGGGGTATTTAGTAGCCTGCTTCTTTAAGCAGCTAGAATATACTTAGGAGATTTAATAAATGATTTTCAAACAACTGTACGACGTGGAATCTTCCACCTATACTTATCTGTTGGCCGATGCAGAGACCAAAGAAGGCGTAATCATCGACAGTGTTAAAGAAAACCTCGAAAGAGACTTACGCTTGATTAATGAACTCGAGATCAAATTACTTTATAGCTTAGAAACCCATATACACGCGGATCATATAACCGCTAGCAAGCAGATCGGCGAGCGCACTGGAGCCAAGACCGTAGCACCTTGGACTTCAGAAGTGCCATGCGCGGATATATTGATCAAGGACGCTGAAGTTCTAAGTTTCGGTAAGCATCAGCTTAGGGCGATTTATACCCCGGGACATACCAATACTTGCATGTCCTATTTGGTTGAAGACAAGGTCTTTACTGGTGATGCGCTGTTTATTCGTGGTACCGGAAGAACTGATTTCCAGAGCGGCTCAGCCAAAGCTCTGTATGCAAGCATCAAGAATAAGCTTTATACCTTGC
>CAZELI010000049.1:0-9039 GCA_964512985.1 uncultured Gammaproteobacteria bacterium
ACACTAGTCTCTAAAATCAGTATAGATTAGTTACTTTTGAAAGTTGATAAGGTGCATTAACCATTGCAAGTAAAATAATATCATAAGGGTAGATCGTCACAGCGCAAATTCCTTAACTTTTAAGAATCGCTAAAAGTATTCTAACTATTGGGGATTGGGGTCACTAGCCATTACACATCTGTCAGTTTTTTAATTACGCAGCCTTTGAAGGTAGGTAATGTTCTAACGCTTCTATAATAACTTTGTTCAAATTAGAATTTTGTTCTTGAGCATAAACAACCGCTCTTCTATGCAATTCAGATCCAGTCCTTACATTAAAACTTCCCTTAAATGGTTTTTGCGGTTCTAAACCTTTTTTCTTGCACATTTCAATATAGTCGTTAACTGCTTCTTTGAAATCTTTTTCAAGTGATTTAATATCAGTTCCTTCAAACATGATCGCACTGTTAATAAATTCAAGCTTGCCATAGAAAATTTTATCTTCTGCACTAAAATTTACAGATCCATAATACCCCTTATATCTCATCATGTTGCTCATCTCAAATATCCTATACCAATATAAGATTAAAATGCAACTAAATATTAGTTACATTTATATTTTTGACCTAAAACACTAGGTATAAAGGCATAAATCTAACGTCAAGAGTCTATTCTAGAAGCTCCCAGATGCAAGGCGTGCAAGTCCCGAGGACGCGGAGTTTATTACACATAAATGAGCAGTCCGAGGGACGAGCACAACACAGCAGATGGGGCTTCTAGGATAGACTCTCCTGCCAATCAATAGCAATATCTCGCACTGCCTGCAAACCAAGTGCTTGACGGCAGGTGGTGATAAAGCTGCGCAGACCTACTTCGAAGAATATAGTTAGATTATAATCGCGATTGGTTATAACCTTAAATAATTGAAGTGGATAATACAGAGCCACGATAGCAATAGGAATGTTAATCAATACTGCCCAGAATATTCCCACAAGAAGATTATCAGAAAGAACAATAGAGACTAGATTATTGATTAAATTTAAAATGAAAGCTGGTACATTCGCTATCGCAAAACAATAAGCAATAGTATACAGAAACCTGTCGTCGTCTACATCCTGCGAATTATTCTCCTTATAAATAATCAAACACTCTTGCATGAAATAATACATGAATCCAACAAGCAGAAAGAAAAACAAAATTGCAAGGATATTGATCATGATCAAATACGATGGAATAAAGATATAGTAAGTATGTAAGAGAAGTATGAAGAGAATGTCTAGGCGAGTGGCTTTGATCTCACCACTGCTAATTATACGTACAAAAGTCTCATGGGGTTTACGTATAGCAGATCTAGTGTCAGTGGTGACTTGCTTAAGATAGGTCGATAATTTCATAAAACTTTAGCGGCAACTAATTTATCAATTAATTCACTCTGACTATTAAACATAGGCGGTTCATCATCCCAGTTCATAGTCTTAGGGTTAATCTTATAGAACCCAGAATTACAAAGTAAAACACTATTAGGATATCTATAACAAGATTCTGGTAAAGTATCACTATTAAAATTAGTGATTAAGAACTTAGCTCTAGAACGCGCTTGTTCAGAGAGACGCACAGCAACGTTAGACTTAATCATTATCGCAGCATCGTAGTCTGATTCTCGATGACTGTTGTAATAAACCAATACTTCTATATCACCATTAATAGTTAGTAATTGAATATCTTCTATAATCTTCTCTATATGCTCATCATAGTTGTAACGCCCATCAGCATAAGGCCTAATTTCACGCGGCACAGATAGCACGAAACCCACTCCATCATTGCCAGATGGATAGCGGAAATAACGATATTTATTGGATAATTTACCTAATTCTTCAAGCTGCCACTTAGTTTTGTCGGATTTCCAAGCACCTGTAGTGCAGACAGGCGTGATTACTTGGTGTCCTAGGTCTATAGCATCCTGAACAGATCTAGCAAACGGTACATCATTACTCTCGCTATAATTCACAAAAACTGGGTCATAACCCTCTACCTTAGTGAGACTTAAGCTTGCACGATGGTCATGCGCATCTTTATAAAAACCAAACAAATCTGCATAGCTCATGGTCCCTTTTGCCGTAGTGCTAGCAGCCACTGCACAACCCTGACAGCCAATAGGACAAGAGTTCATTTGTCTTTCATGAAAAATATTCTTGGAGTAGAACTCCCGCTTATCTGAATTTTCAAGCTGTTTAACAAATAATGACATTAATGTGATTAGCTATACGTATCATACTATATTTAGGAAGAAAAGGAATATGTATTATTGCCCAAAGGGCGTAATACATATTATGTAACCTGCTAGAATACTTTCGTTATGCAAGCCAGTATTGAAGCTATAGACTATCTCAAGAAATCCATCAGAGACATTCCTGATTTCCCGAAAGCCGGAATAATTTTTAAGGATATTACTACTTTACTTTCTGACCCTAAGGCTTTCAAGATCTCTATAGATTTAATTGTAGAGAAGTACAAGAATAGCGGCATAGATTTCATCGCTTGCCCAGAGTCGCGTGGATTTATTTTTGGTGCGCCAGTGTCAGTCGCTCTAGGAGTAGGTTTGACTCTTATTCGCAAACCTAACAAACTTCCAGCTAAAACGATACAAGTCTCTTATGCACTTGAATACGGCGAAGACACCCTTGCTATTCATGCAGATGCCTTCGCTGGTAAGACTAACGCCAAGGTACTCATAGTCGATGATCTAATCGCCACTGGTGGCAGCGCGCTTGCTACGACTGAACTCATAGAGAAAGCAGGCGGCAAAACCGCAGGCTTAGCATGTTTGATTGAACTAGATTTCCTCAACGGTAGGCAGAAACTGGAAGACGCTGGTGTAGATGTGTTTTCGTTGATACATTATTAAAACTATTAGGCAAGCTAAATACTATTAGCCCATCAATTAAGAGGACCAGTACCCGTTCGCATTGCAACCATATGCGTCAACTTAAGCCAAAATCTCGTCATCCTGAGGAGGAGCCGAAGGCGACGACGTAAGGATCCACTCATATTCTCTTAGTAGTGGATCCTTACGGTCGGGCTTCGCCCTCCCTCAGGATGACGAAATTAAGTTACTTCTTTAGAAGCTAACGACCTTCTCAAGAAGCTTATACTCGGAATAACTATCATAATAATTAATCCTGCTAGAACCATGCCTATGAGTATAAATAAACTAAAATGCTTCATCGGCATAAACTCAGAGAAATATAAACTCACAAAACTTATACTCACCATTAAAATAGCAAAGATTGCTGGTCTTAATTGTTCTTCTAAATCAGCTTCTTTTATCGCTACTACATTGTGAATAATAATATCAATCGCTAATAGAAGATAAGCAATGAGTGCAGCAGACGAGATTATATCGATAGCTGTGCCGGTCAAGCAAATACTTCCTAATGCTCCTAGCATAATCAAAGCTACACTTAAGATCACAGCAACACTAGTTATCATGTTAAGCGAAACAAAAATTACGACTATTGAAAAAGAAACTAATAAATAGAGCAAACTCTGATATAGACTGGATTTCACCAGGATAGATAGTCTATGTTGTAATGAATATGGACCGCCTCTATAGTTAATCCAGAAGCCATGTTTATGAACAATCTTCTCAATGCTCTGTATAATTTCTGCCTTAGGTTTATTATGCTCAGATTCTTTCATCCTTAAGATGAATAAAGCTTGCCGTCTATCATGGGTCATAAAGCGACTTATGATATTTTGGTAAGAATCACCAGATAGAATATTTACTAATACACCCCAAGGTAAGACCTTCCCCATCCAGTGTCTCTTAGCCTCTTTCATTACTAGCGCCAGAGACATTACTGAACCGACGTCTTTATGGTTAGCAAGCTCATTATGTAAGGAACTCAACGCATGATAAGCTTCATCGTTATCTAAATATACTAAGTAAGGATTTGAAACAATTAATCGCAAGGTGCTGCTACCACCATTCTCATCTAAAGCCAGCATGCTCTTCCTTGCTTCACTACCCTTAGAGAAATAATTGATTATGCTTGGATCACTATTGAATTGAAAAATACCGAATCCTAAAACTACACATAAACTAGAAATAATTAAACAACTTAAATACCTCGGTTTATTAATAGTGATTGTCGACTTACGAGTTAAGGCATTAGGTTCTTGTTGAATGGGAGGATGAATAAATTGTAAGGTAACTGGATAAAGCAAATAAGCAAAAACTATTGCAATAAAGCTGCCTATCATTCCGCCCAAACCAAATCCTAGTAAGGGTTTGGCTTGAACCATACTCAAGCCCATAAACCCTGCAAACACTGCAATCATACTCCACAACGAAGCAGGAAAAGTTCTTTTCAATGCAGCATCCAGATTACCTATATGGAAATAATTTGTTGTCAAAAAAATAATATGAGATTGAGTAAGCAAGAATATTACTATTAAAAGATTAGGAGAAAGAATACCAAATGGTATTTTAAAAAACTGCATTAATATAAGCGATAATACAACAGCAGTAATCGATGTGAGTAAAGCTCCTATTAATATTCGCCAAGACCTAAAGAGTACAAGTAGCATGATTAGCGAGCTTACTAAAGTAGCTAGAACCAAGACCTTGAGATCTTTATAGAAATAACGCTTAATCATTTCAACAATATAAGGTGTGCCAGACAATCTAATTTCAAACGACTTTGATTTATTTGCTACTATTAATTTTTCAAAATCCTTTATTACATTAGGATTGGTTTTTTTATTTATCCTACTAGTAATCAAGGTAGAGCTATTTGGACCAGGTATATTTGATTCTCCAAAAATAAGTTCTTTCCATATAAAATTCTCATTAGCTTCTATAGGATCTTTAGGACCAGAACTCAGGCTATATACAGTTTCCACCCCCTTTAACATGCGAATTTTATTAGTTAACTTGAAGATTTCCCGATAGTATGAATTAGACTGTATTGAATAATCCTTAGACTTAACAATCACAATCAATGATTCCCTTGGTGTGAATGTTGCGGTTATTTTTTGATACTGCTGATATATAGGATCAGCAGCAGAGAAAAAATAATCACTAGAAATCTCTGGCTTTAAATCAACTTTAGTAAACCAAAAAGTTATCGCTAAAATAATTATAATTCGTAGTAGTAGGCTCAAGCTATGCTTAAGTCTACTACTTTTAGAGCTTGTAACTATTCAACTCATTAAATAATATTATTTCTAAATCTCATTTGTTGTGGTTCCGCGCCTTCGGCGCGGTTCGTCCTGCGGACTGCTAATTAGCCGCGCGCAGCGCAACCACCGCGCAGCGGTGGAACCCACTCCCCATCCTGAATAGCGATTCTTAAATAAAATATAAGTGAGTAGTCACTATAACTTCCCTTTCTTTCTAAATACAATCGCTAACACTTCTGCAACTGCAATATATAATTCTGGAGGAATTTCAAATCCTACCTTAACTTGTTTATAAAGCGCACGTGCCAGAGGAATATTCTGAATGATCTCTATACCAGAATCTTGCGCAAAGCCTCTTATTCTCTGTGCCAGCAAGCGAGCCCCCTTAGCTATCACTCGTGGTGCTGCTTGACCACCTTCTCTATCGTATTTAATCGCTACCGCTATATGGAATGGGTTAGTAACTATAACATCAGCCTCAGCAACAGTCTCTCTGAGTCCACGCTTCTGCGCCGCAGATCTCTGAATAGATCTGATCCTACCTTTGATCTCAGGATTACCTTCATGCTGCTTCGATTCATCCTTCACTTCTTGTTTCGTCATTTTCTGATCTTCGTTAAATTGCCACTTCTGGTAAACAAAATCAATTATCGCTAAAACT
This sequence comes from uncultured Gammaproteobacteria bacterium, assembly GCA_964512985.1. Taxonomy (GTDB): domain Bacteria; phylum Cyanobacteriota; class Vampirovibrionia; order LMEP-6097; family LMEP-6097; genus CAYPGT01. The sequence goes on from CAZELI010000049.1 coordinate 5,825, forward strand.
AAAAGAACGAATGAAGCCTTCCAAGCAAGTTCCCAGATCATGGCTCCTGATTTATTCAGAACATAAGAAATATCATTCAAGTTTAAGAGAACTAATGTGTTCTCTCTATTCATAATCACTGAGCTGGTTACACAGGCAACGACTATCATCTTGGCAAGAGAAGTAAGCATATTGATTAAGCCACGAGTAGAGAACAATCTCTGAAAACCCTTTATAGGATTGAGTTTATCCAGACTCGGTTCTAAAGGTTTGACCGAGAAATGAAAACCTACTTGAGCAATAGTAGTCAATAAAGCCGCAAGCCAAGTAACCACAATTATTGGCAATCCTAATCTAATAAAACTCTTAAAAGTATAGGCAACAATATAGTTAACGCCATTCGGGGCAACTAAACCATAATCAAAATCATTGACAATGGTATAAAATAATTCTTGGAAACCTTTACATATGCTAGGTAGCATGACTGCAAACATAATCATGCCAAGTATTAAAGAAACTGTACTTGATAAATCCTTAGATGACGCTACTTGACCCTGCTCACGACTCTTGCGTAACTTATGATGGGACGCCTGTTCCGTCTTAGAGTGTTTATCCGCCTCTGGCATACAGACTATCTACCCAGTACCCTAGGCGAGAATACCTAGTCTGTATAGGTGAAAATTTGGATTATTAATGATCGTCATCTTGAGGAGCAACCGTAGGTTGCGACGTAAAGATCCACTCGCATTACATTTCTTAATAAGTGGATCCTTACGGTCGGGCTTCGCCCTCCCTCAGGATGACGGATTGTGAGTACTCCTACTCACCCCATAAACAACTTATCAAAATGTTCCCAGATCTCATTAGTAAAGAACTCTTCGGTCTGCAAGCCAACGCTTTCTAACATCAAAGCCAAAATGAAAACACCAAGAACCAATTTAGCTGGCATTAATAAGAAGAACATATTGGCTTGAGGCATGATCTTGGCGAACAGCGCTACGAAAATATCCATAATAGACATAATTGCAAGTAAAGGCAAAACAATCTTCAAAGTAGTAATAAAAATCGCATTAAACACACTTAAATAACTCTCTGTAAAAATAGTGAGATCTATGCTGTAGCTTGCAAGTGGAATAATCATGAAGCTCTTCTTAATAAGGAAGAGCAAATGATAAAAACCATTCATCATAATAAAGAACATCATTGCAGTATTAGCTACGAAAGTCGCTGTTGGACTGGTACTAGACTCAGTAGCTGGGTTGAAAATATTAGATGCACTTTGTCCCATCTGCACACCTGCTAAATGCGAGAAGGTCACAATGGCATCAAAAAACAAATTCATAATGAAACCCATACAAATACCAACCATAAATTCATGAAACAAACCAATAGACAAATTAACAGGGTCAGCAAGTATCAAGTTCTTAGAACCGTCTAGTATTGTTGAATAAATAGCAAGAACAAAAACTCCGCCTATGCCTACTTTAATGAGTATAGGAATACCACTACGCGATAGAAGTGGAGCGGTCACCATAAACCCAGCGATCCTAGTGAAAGCTAAGAAAAACGTTAATACTACTTGTATGGTGAGAAAATCTAATGGAATATTCATTTATAGGTAAACCCTTAATACATTGACGTAACTTGTTGGCCCGGTTCCCCCAAATTAAAAGAAATTAATATAGTAAGACATTTACAAATTAGTATCATTATTAGAACTGAAATGATTTATCTTATTATTGTAATTTAAGAGTATTATTTTGGTTTCATAGGAGAAGTTTAAAAATGAAAAGTTCTATACTAACTCTGATAGGAGCCCTCTTGCTCAGCACTAGTGTCAGTGCGCAAGTAGTTTCAACTCAGATACCCGCAATACTAACAGAAGAAACTGTTCTTACTCTTAAATCTAAAAATCTAACTAGCAAAACAAACCCTTTAAAGGTGAGCCTTGTAACAGCTGATGGAGTAGTAACGACTCTACCAATAGTTATAACTAACAAAACTACAGCTCAAATTCAATTACCGAGCATTCCTGATTCAGTAGATAGCTTGCTTCAAGTAACGCTTAAAGTCTCTGGTGGCGACGTGAGTACAAGTGCGCCACAAGAATTCGCAAGAATTTTAGCTAAGAAACCAGAGGGATTCACCGGCGACGGCAATATAGCAGGTACTCCACCATCATTACCAGCTACTACTATCTCTGGAATCATTCAAGACAGTTTACAAGGTCCAGCAGGTCCAGCAGGTCCGGCAGGTCCAGCAGGTCCTAAAGGAACCGATGGTACACCAGGGCCAGCAGGTCCTGTAGGTCCCGTACCAGCAAACTACCCTGGATCTAATATAATCGGCGATGTAGCCTCATCTGTAATCTTCACTGGCAACCTTGCGGGTGATGTTACTGGACCTATGTCAGCTACAGTTATTGCTAACTCAGTAGTCACAGGTAAAGTACTTAATGGTACTTATACACCTGCGGCTGGTGTAGTAGCTCTTGGTGACTCTATTCAAGGAGCTATCGCTAAACTTGATGGTACTTTGCAAGATAACGTTACTTTTTCTAATGGTCTTAACGTTACGTTAGGTACTCCAACAGCAGCTAACACTGCTAATCAAATAGTTAAGAGAGATGCTTCTGGTAATTTTGCAGCTGGGACTATCACTGCAACTACATTTAGTGGACCTCTTACAGGTAATGTAACTGGAGACGTGACTGGTAACACTGCTGGTACTCATACTGGCGCCGTTGTAGGTAACGTAACTGGTGATGTTACTGGTAATACTGCTGGTACTCATACTGGTCCAGTTGTAGGTAACCTTACTGGTGATATTACAGGTAGTGCAGCTACTTTCACTGGTTCACTTTCTGGTGATGTTACTGGAACTCAGTCTGCAACAGTTATTGCTAACTCAGTAGTTACAAGTAAAATACTTAACGGTACTTATACTCCAGCTGTTGGTGTAGTCGCACTTGGTGACACTATTCAAGGTGCTATTGCTAAACTCGACGCTAACGAACAAGCAGATGCTTTAATCCTAGCTAACGCTACAGACGCAAGCACTCCTGGAAGATTAGTGAAGAGAGATGGCTCAGGTAATTTCTCTGCTAACACTATCAGTGCAACTACTTTCTCGGGTAATTTATCAGGGTTAATTAATTCTGGTAGCTCGTCACAACCTAACATCCAATCATTATCAGGTGTACAAAACCTTGGTAGTGGTGGTGTGCCTCTTACTAT
>CAZELI010000050.1:0-8784 GCA_964512985.1 uncultured Gammaproteobacteria bacterium
GCCTTTTTCATGAAGGGCAATAAAACACCCATCATGAAATACTAAATTATAAGCGCGTGGCTACCCAAAATCAATGCTTTGCAAGCTCCAGAGCCCTATCTTAGGGTTTTTATAAGGTTTACCATCAAACTATTAACTTTTAATAAAATTTAAAGTTGAAAGATACTTTACTTTCAACTTTCTAACAGAAATGGGCTAGTATTATGTAGATTCAATGAGTGATTACGATTTACAATCTCCCTCTTATTTAGTACCCGTATTTGCTGAGCATATGCTTTCTCTAGTAAACCCACTTGGTCAACGTGCTAAAGAAATCACTGAGGAAGCTAGACGTGCAGAGTCAGCTAGATTACTGCAATCTTCTTTAGCTAGTGAAAATTGTTATGAAGCATGTTACGCCCTTCCAAGGTTTAATGATAATTTAAGAGACTTCATTCAGATAGGAATTCGTAGAACTACAGAAGTTATTCAGGAGCTCATTAGTAATGAATCCATTAAGGATCTGCAAACATATAACGACTCTTACAAGCCTATTTTAACTTTTGTAGAAAACATTGCACGCTTACCTGGGTCAACAGATGCTCTTTTTACTAATAGGAATCGTAGGATCATACTCGATCAAGAGGTTAATCCCCCTGTCGTAAGATTTTTAGATGAGTCTCTAAATAGATCTTTGGATGACGAAATTAGTAGAAACCCAGGAAGAGGTTGTTTCGCTTTAAAAATCAAAGATGACGACGGAATATCTATGTTCGAATCTATTTTCAGAATTGTTTTTGAGACTATAAAAATGCATTTGTTTGCTTCACCAGTTAACCAAGAACCTGCTTTGCAAGCTCCATAGCTATCTTATGGTTTTGATAATGTTCTAGGAACAAAGTAAAATAACATAAAATTAGCTACCAAGATAAGAGCGTGATATTATTTTTGTATGGAAAGTGTATTTTTAAAAACTTGGAATGATCCTGGTCTTGAGAAACCTAAATATCTAACTCAATATGATTCATTAAAAATAAACCAAATGGGTCCTCTTTTATTAGGCGCAACCATAGGTCACGCTGCTGCTACAAAGGGGATGAAAGCTGAAGATTTATCAGCTCGTCTTCACACAATCCTGCAACAACCCTCGGATCGAGAACATCACGGTTCTTTATTTAAAGCAGAGATAGTTGAAGGACTAATAGGAATACTTAAAGAATGTGGTGTAAAAGTTACAAATAATGTATGGGAAAGATTGGCCGCTGCTGCAATCTATCCTTATAAAGTTTATAAGGGTGGTGTCGTTAATCACTCAGAATTCTTTGATGTTGTTATGAAAAATCTTGGACTAGTACTTACCAAGAATAAATAGGCGATTTCCCCTTTATATAGTTTACTATATAGTTTATAAGAAATGCCATCAAACTATATAAAGCAACTTAAGGAATTATTAGAGAATCTAACTCAAGAAGAGCTAGCAGAAAGGCTATCAGTGAGTTTTCCAGCTCTGAACAGATGGGTTAATGGACATGCAGAGCCGCATAAGTCTAATCTGGTTCTAATCAACAAACTATATAAAGAACTTATAGCCTATCCGAAGTTAGACAACAAGGCTATCAAACAATTCATTCAAGATAGCAAAGCATTAAAACGAAAACAGCTCTGGAAGCAAATTCAAAACAATATTGGATTACAAGAAGAACTAATACTAGAGCATACTTATAACTCTAATACTATCGAAGGTTCGACCTTCACTAAGCGTGAAACAGAAGCGGTACTCTTTAATAATCAAACCATCAAAGGAAAAAACCTTACAGAACATCTTGAGCTAGTTAATCACTCAAATGTTTTGAAGGAAGTTTTAAATCTTAGTTATCCAGTAAAAGTCAACGAGGAACTGATAAAGAGCCTGCATTATAAATTAATGCAGGGGATCAGGGAAGATGCTGGAAAATATTCTAAACATCATAGAGCTATACGAGGACTGGATCTTAGCCTCTGTCACCCGAAAGACATTCCTGATGAGATGACTCGTCTAATTAAAGAATTTAATGCAATCAAGACTAAAACGCTAAAAGACATCGCCAAATTTCATGTAGATTTTGAACTTATACATCCCTTTGGGGATGGTAATGGTAGAGTAGGACGTTTATTAATGGTGATGCAGTGCCTATCATTAGATTTACCACCTGTGATTATTCACGACGTCAAGAAATTAATTTATTACGATACTCTCTACTATGCACAAACCAAACAAGAAGGCGCTTTCATAGAATTTATCTACGAAGAAATGCTGGATACTAATAGGATTTTGGAGGGGTATTTATAAAAAATATCACGATTTCAACTAAATAGAATAGGGCCGCATCTCCATCGTTCACTTTTCAAGATAAATAAACGATTTCATAGATTCTGACTAAAAAGGTCCTAGATGGCTGTTTTTCAAAAATTAAATTATAGCCAACTAGGGTTTAAAAAGTCCTAGATGGCTGTTTTTTGAAAATCAAATTATAGCCAACTAGGGTTTAAAAAGTCCCGGATGGCTGTATAATTAAGTCATGCAGGGTAAAAAGATCAATAGAAACAAAGAATTCTTAGGACGAGATTATGAGCTTGAATATTTAGAAGAAATCTCTCAAAGAAAACAATCCTCCATTCTTGTTGTCTTTGGCAGAAGACGAGTGGGTAAAACGGAACTTCTTGAACAGTTTTTTTATAACAGAAATATTCTCAAATTCGAAGGAATAGAAGGGTCACCTCAATCTAAACAAATTGCAAATGCTTTAGAGCAACTATCAATTTATACACAAGATCCTAATCACGCAAAATTGAAATTTAAAACTTGGACAGAGTTTTTTAGATTACTCAGCTCACTATGTCAAAAAGGAAAATGGACGATATACTTTGAAGAGATACAATGGCTTGCAAGTTATAAAACTAATTTTATAGCTGAATTAAAATACCTCTGGGACAATGAGTTCCGGCACAATAAAGAATTAATCCTAATACTCTGCGGCTCCTCTCCTTCTTTTATTGTTAATAAGATATTGCATTCCAAAGCTCTCTACAACAGATCTCAATATCAACTTTGTGTTGAGCCTTTTAATTTACTCGAAACGAAACTATTTCTCAAAAATAAATCAAACTCAGAAGTTATGGATGCATATCTAAGCATTGGTGGCATACCTGAATATCTAAAGTTAATTAAAGGAAGTTCGTCATCTGTTTTTCTTAGTTTATGCAAAAATTCATTTAGACAGAATGGTTTCTTTGTAAATGAATTTGAGCGAATTTTCACCAGTAGTCTAGCTGGTAGTAAGTATTACCAAAAAATCATAGAATATCTTGCAAAAAAACGCTTTGCCAGCCGTGAAGATATTGCACAACATTTAAATATCAGCCCTGGCGGTACTATTTCTAATATTCTAGAAGATTTAGCAATCTGTAATTTTATTGAAAAATATACACCATATAATTTAAAGGAAAACAGCACTTTAGTAAGATACACAATCAGTGATGAATATTTGCAATTTTTCTATGCATTTATTAAACCCAAGCTTAAAAGAATTAACAGTGGAGATTTCAATCACAATCCTAGTCAAGCCCTTAAAACCAGTGATTATGCTAAGTGGCTTGGTTATTCATTTGAAAGACTGTGTCGCAAAAAACATAATCTAATTGCAAAAATTTTAGGATTTAATATGATTAATTATCGCTATGGTGCTTATTTCAGCAAAGGTAGTATTAATCTTGATCCAGGATATCAAATCGATCTTGTATTTGATAGAGATGATAAAGTGCTTACGGTCTGTGAAATTAAATATTCTGCAAACCCCATAGACACTTCTATAATACAGAGCTTTGAGAAGAAACTTCAGTTTTTACCTAAGGATAAAAAGTCGATTCATAAAGTATTAATTAGCGCTAACGGCATTAGTCCAAGCTTAGAACACCAAGCCTATTTTGATCAAATCATTACTCTTGATACTTTATTTGATCCAAAATATTATTAGTGAATTTTAGGCAGTTTCCACTGACCATTTCTTTATAACAACTTCCAAATCTTAAAGTCTTTCGTTAGCTTATTGATATTAGCAGCGCTTTCACGCACGTCTCTACGGAACTTAGGATCACCAGCAATCTGTGCCGTAGATGCTACCAGCTTACGAATATTCTCAGCATCTTGTTCACTAAAGAGTGCATTGAGACGGTTACTAAGATTAGCAACAGCTTCAGCAGATTCAGCATTAACCCTCACTAAAGTATCTAGGCGAACAGGTTCTAATACCACAAACTTAGGTATAGAGGTATCAAACTGATTCCTATAATCTTTATCCACATCTATAGTGGTGATGTCTACATACTGCTCACCAATTAGCCCTGATGGAACTATGGTTACTTGGTTCAGGGGTCCGATAGGAACTTTGGGTAAAGTTACAACTACATCCACTTGAACAAAATCACCAGCAGTCACCGTTGTCTGTAAATTACTACTCTTCCCTAAAGCAATCTCTAATTGAGCTTTATTAACTGCTTCACGAGCAATGACTAAATCTTCCATATTACCAATCGTCAAAAAATGCGTTGCTTTCTCTAAATGTCTCTTACCTAAATCCAACAAAACATCGGCAGGGAGCGGATCCTGATCAAAGGTTTCAGTAACGGGTTTAATGGACTCTACTACCCCTATCTTCAAACCATTCCAGCGCAATGCTGCACCTTCTTCAAGTCCATTAACATTTCTAAAATAGAAACTAAATTTATCGTAGTGATGAATTTTATGACCCTTAAGCCAAAAAATAAAAACAAACAAGGCCACTAAGCCAACTACTGTTATGGCACCAATTTTTATTAGGTCTTGGGGATTGATTCTTTGCACCGGTGAATTTTATGTTAGCACCATAAATGTATTCCCATTATGATATGTATATCTGATTTCAGTAATTACTCACCTCATCAAATAATTGTTAATCTATCTAAATCTCATTTTATGTTGTAATTACGCGCCTTCGGCGCGTTTGTCCTGCGGACTGCTAAATAAATCATTATATTAAGCCGCGCGCAGCGCAAGTTTCATGAAGCTATAATATTAACAATGGATAGCCTATCAGATAAATCCAAACCCATTGTTCTAGGTATCACAGGAGCAAGTGGTGCTATATATGGATTCTCCTTGCTTAAGTTTTTTCTTGACTCAGGATATAAAGTTGATTTGGTACTGTCTGATAATGCTCTTAAAGTAGCTAAGCAAGAATTAGATTTGGAATTAGAAGGTCTTAGCTTAGATAATGTTAAACAAAAAATTCTTACTAAATTAAGTATTGAACCTTCGACATTGAATATTTGGTCTCCTGATAATGTTGCAGCTAGTATCTCTAGTGGGTCTTATAAAACTCAAGGCATGGTTATTGCGCCATGTAGCATGGGCACTATTGCTAATATCGCTGCTGGTACGTCTAATAATCTTATTGCCCGCGCTGCTGATGTAACATTAAAAGAAAGACGTAAATTAATTCTGCTTGCTCGTGAAACTCCACTGAATACTATTCACTTACGTAACATGCTCACTCTTAGTGAGATGGGCGCGATAATAGTTCCAGCTGCGCCAGGCTTCTATCACAAGCCACAATCTATACAAGATCAAATTAATTTTGTGTTGGGTAAAGCTTTAGATGTGTTAGGAATAGAAAACGAAATGTTCTTGAGATGGACTGCACCGAAAACTGCTGCTCTAGTGTAATTTATGAGTATTAATATTCAAACTGTAACTGCTGAAGATGAGCTTACCGAGCTAAATCTCTTACGCACTAACTTAGAATTGAATATTGCTAAATTAGAATCAGGTTTTATTCTTTACAGTCTTGAAAACAACAATAAACTAACAAGTAGCATTGAAACCAATTATGGTAATGCATTATTGCTAAGTAACAATCAGATCGATTTCAACCCTGAATTAATGAAACTAAATCAGTGTTTGCTTTTGAGTAGACCCGAGTGCATTAGCTACAGCTCTAAACTCATCATCTTTAATACTAGTAGAGAACGCCGAACTATATTGAGCTTACTAATAGAAAACCATAAGAAATTAATTGAGAACAATATCGAGATTAATCTAATTCTTGTTCCTACAAACTTACAAGAATATTTCGAGCAATTAGGTTACTGTCAATATGCCAAGGCAGGGTACAACACAGAAGGTCTCAGTTTAGTACCAATGCTACTCTTAGCACAAGACTATTACTATCTATCTCTTATCGGGTCACCACTTGCAAGAAACTGTCATGAAACCAAGATTGACAGATCAAAATTAAGGGAAGTCTTTGGTAAAGATTACAAGGACCCTAGGATCTATTTACAACTCAAACAACTTGCTAGTAGGTTTAATATAAAGCTTGATGAAAAACTCATAGAGCCTTATCTCGGAGTCCTAAAATATAATGTATTTAAAGCTGGTGAAAATATTTTTAGGGAGAATGAAGCGGGCTCCAGTTTACATATCATCACCAATGGTATTACTAAAATCAATCAACACAAATATAAAGCGGGCGGGTTCTTTGGTATAGACTCTCTACTCAATCCTGGAAACCGCAGATACACTCTAGAAGCTGAGTCTAAAGTAGAAACTCTAGAGATCGAGAGCGAAGATTTCTATAAAATCATCAGAAGCAAACCTAACACTACGCCAATGATATTAAACTTACTTGGCGAAAGACTTAGGGATATTCATCAATGAATAGTGAAATTACTAGCAGTAAACAAAACCTTCAAACTTTTCTTGCAGAAGAACTTAATGAACTTAAGGCTAAAAATTTATACAGAAAAGCTACGAATCATTTGAAGCTTAATCCTGGGATAATTAATTTTAGTTCCAATGATTATCTGGGACTGGGTTCTAAGATTATTAATGCTTCTGATTTCTATCATAATTTAGAAATACAAAAATCAATCATAGCTGGTAAATTAGATATATTTTCTGGGGAAGCTAGCCTTGACAATCATTTCTCACAAGGTTCTCTATTCAAACAAGATCTAGAACCCACTCCACAAATCCATACCATGCAGTATGGCAGCACTGGATCTCGCTTAACGACTGGCTCTCACGAGATTCATGAAATATTAGAAAGATTTATTGCTAATTGGAAACAAACAGAAGCTGCCTTAGTTTTTGGCAGTGGCTATCTTGCCAATCTAGGAACTTTATCAGCCTTACTTAATCCTCGTGATGTAGTATTCACCGACCAATACAATCACTCCTGTATTTTTGATGGTATCAGACTCAGTGGTGCTAAGAAATTTATATACAGCCATAATGATACAGAGCATCTTCAAGACTTACTTAGCAAGCACCGTGGCTCATTCGCAAAAGCCATCATAGTCACTGACACTGTATTTAGCATGGATGGAGACAGAGCTAAATTAAAAGAACTAACTCAACTAAGTAAAAGCTTCGAGTGTACTATGTATGTCGACGAAGCTCATGCCACTGGTGTCCTAGGTCCTACCGCAGCAGGCTTAGTAGAAGAATTAGTAAGCCAAGGACAAATTAATTATAGTGATATAGAAATTCAAATGGGAACTTTCTCTAAAGCTGTAGGGCTAGAAGGTGCTTATATAGCTGGTTCTAAGGAGCTAATAGATTTCTTAAAAAACAAAGCTAGAACTTTCGTTTATTCTACTGCCAGCTCTCCTATAATTCTCAATAAAGTTCTAGAGAATCTCAAAATTATCAAAGAGAATAATATTTTACGAGATAAGCTAAAGAATAATATATTATTTTTCCAGAACTGTTTGAAAGCCAATCCTAGTCTTAAATGGAGTAATGAAGATACTGCGATATTTTCTATAGAGTTAGGAGATATTGAGCAAACCATTAAAGCCTCTGAGCAACTTAAAGCTAAGGGGTTATTAGTTCTACCGATTAGACCACCCACTGTCCCAACTCCACGCCTGAGAGTCTGTATTAGTGCAAAACACAGTGAAGAAGAGATTAGTAGATTAATTGAAGGGATTAAAACACTATGAACCCCAACGATAAATATATTTTCATAGATTTGGAGACTACGGGTCTCAATCCTAGCCAAGATAGGATTTGTCAGTTAGGAGTTATACTACCTACTGGTAAAGAAATTAATACATTGATCAATCCGATGATCCCTATACCACCTGCAGTGACTGCGGTTCATGGCATTAATGACAAGATGGTTCAAACCGCTCCTAAGCTTGAAGATGTAGCTGAAGAATTAATCAATGGACTTGAAGAGGCTAATATTTTTGTCGCTTATAATTTTACTTTTGATTTTCAATTCCTGCAAAACGAACTTTATAGAACAGTACTCTATGAACTAAAAGAAAGTGACTTTGTGTTTATTGATCCTTATAAGATCTTCCGTAAAATGTTTCCGCATAATCTTGCTAATGCTTACTACTTCTACACTGGGAAAGAAATCATCGGCGCCCATAGTGCTATCAATGATATTAGAGCGACCAAAGAAGTACTAGATAGACAAAAAGAACTTTATACTGAGTTATTCGTTCAAGATGCTAAGCGCATTGAAGAACTCACAGTAGGAGACACCTCTATCATCGGTAAATGGTTTGGTTTGGTTGATGGTGATATTAGATATAAACAAGGTAAATATAGGGGTGAAATAGTAATTAAAACCCATGAAACCTATCTTAAGTGGATTTACTCCTTAGAAGATGTGACCTTGTCTGAGAAAAGATATATTAGTAGTGTGATTGAATAAAAGTTACAAGAATCTTATTGCTGGCATTATGTAACTATGTGCTTGAGGATGTTTGAAT
>CAZELI010000051.1:0-8119 GCA_964512985.1 uncultured Gammaproteobacteria bacterium
CGATAGTACAAACTGCTTAACCATTTACTATTTTACTAACGATTAAATGACGGATAACGGGTACCGCTTCTCTTAATTAATGCAATCTACTATTACGAATCGAATATTGTTAATTATTCACAATCTGCTCAATCAAAGCTTCAGTAGGAGCAACGGTAGTACCCGGCAAGTCTTCAAACTTCTTAAGCTTAGTTTCTATAGTACGAGAACGGCGACCAGCATCTTCTATCACATCACTAGCCTGTTTCACGCGTTCATGGGCTTTAGCAAGCAAATCACCGAAAGCACCGAAGTGTTTCTTCACATCTGCTAAGTAAGACCAAACTTCACTAGAGCGTTTCTGTATAGTAAGAGTACGGAAGCCCATTTGCAGAGCGTTCAGCAGAGCTGCTAGCGTAGTTGGACCAACGACATTCACACGAAAATCTTTCTGTATCCTATCAACCAAACCAGGTCTACGAATCACTTCTGCATATAAACCTTCAGTCGGCAAGAACATCAACGCAAAGTCAGTAGTGTAAGGAGGCTCGATATATTTATCACGAATAGACTTAGCTTCAAGTTTAATACGGTTCTCTAACTGTTTCATAGCCTGATCTGCAAGCTCAGGACTAGCCTGCTCTTGCGCTTCCACTAGACGCTGATAATCTTCTTGCGGGAACTTAGAATCTATCGGTAACCACACAGGACCCTCTGTATCATTGCCTCCCGGAAGCTTGATTGCAAAGTCTACACGCTCCTGAGTCTTAGGTTTGGTTTGTACATTAGCCTCATACTGCTCGCTGGACAGTACTTGTTCAAGCAGGCTCCCCAACTGTATTTCACCCCAAGTACCACGACTCTTCACATTAGTAAGAACTTTCTTTAAGTCACCCACTCCTATAGCGAGGTTTTGCATTTCACCAAGTCCCTTATGAACTTGTTCTAGACGTTCGCTTACTTGCAGGAATGAAGCTGTGAGACGTTTCTCTAATGTAGACTGTAGTTTCTCATCGACAGTAACGCGCATCTCTTCAAGACGCTTAGCATTATCTTCCTGGAGAACTTTGAGATTAGTCTCTATAGTCTGGCGCATCTGTGTGAGATCATGACGACTAGCCTCACCAATATTGCGCAGATTAATAACAATCAACTCAGTAGTATTTTTCAGTGAAACCCCAAGCTCTTCACGATTCTTCGCGATCTCCTCTCGGAAGCTACGTTCACCGCGTTCTTGACCAGAACTTATACCATCATGTCTCGTTAAAATAGCCGTAATATCTGAACTATGCTTCTTCTCTAGTTCTTCTATTCTTTTATTAAGACCTGCCATCCTACTCAAAACAAGGGCAGCAATTACGATTAATAAGACTATGGTTAATGAAGAAAGTATAGTGAGAAGCATATTTACTATAATAGCACTCTCTCTCGTCATCCTGAGGAGCCTGCAAAGCAGGCGACGTAAGGATCCACTACTACGAATAGTCTATTAATAAGAGTGGATCCTGACGTCGTCGCCTACGGCTCCTCCTCAGGATGACGGAACCCTCTAAATCTCTAAACTTTCACTTTCTTAATATGATCAAAGCTATCAACTAACTCATCAAAATCATTGCGACTCTCAGCTACAGTGCTTTCTGGACCAAGTATCTTAAAGAACCAAGTACCTTTTTTCATTTCTACTACAGCTGCAAGTAAGGCATAATCTTTAATTTCCTTGATCGTAGATTGTGGATCCATCGGATCGAGTTTCTCTAAGTAAGTACCTGTTAAATGATAAATCGTTAGAGCTAAATCTTTTCTGTTGTATTGTTTCTTCTGTAGCAATACACGAGTGTCATCATCTTTAAATTGACTCTTCCAACGCTGTAGATTAGCTTCTAAAGCACCACGCATACCATCGAAGAAATACACAGAAGCAACAGTATTAGTTGGAGCATCAATTACATACTCGTCCAATCTCATCTCATTAGTGGGACTAATCTTCTCCCAAGTCTCAGGTGCTTGATAAACTAGATGGCCAGGAGCAAGCTTAGAAGTGTCATATTGTTTTAAAGGAGAATCATTACCAGTAGCAATTTCTTTATTAGTAGTACAAGAACTCATTACCAAAGAAAAAATCAAAACTAAAGCTATATATCCAAAATGCATGCTTAATGTATTGTAGCAGCGCTAATGATCAGGTTTCTGATCAAAATCAACATTATTTACATATATTTAATCAACAATTAAACTTCCTTCCAAATATTAAAATTTACTTAGGGCGACACGTGCGTTTCCGCACGGTCGCTACCTTTTTCATAGACCTCTAATCGAAACTACGTTTCGAAAGAGGTCTAGTGTTGGCTTGATTAAAAGAATTCTAGTATTATAGTTAAGCTCGTGCCTCTTCTAGAATTAGTTCGGAATATTATTATCGGTAAGCCATTGCCTAGCAAACTTGCTGGTGACGAGAAATTAGGAGTTGTACTTGGACTGGCTGTATTTGCAGTAGATGCTCTCTCTTCCACAGCTTATGCGACGGATGAAATTTTCTTGGCGCTTGCCGTGGGCGCCTACGCCAGTTACACCAACCTACTTTCTTTCCCTATTGCAATCGCGATTGCAAGCTTGATAGGTGTAGTAGTTATTTCTTATATTCAAATTATTAAGGTCTATCAGAATGAAGGTGGTGCCTATATAGTTGCCAAAGAAAACCTTGGACGTTCCATGAGCCTCATAGCAGGTGCTGCTTTATTAATAGACTATTTATTAACGGTAGTAGTGAGTATTAGTGCTGGAGTAGCAGCCCTGACTTCTACTGGTTTAATTAAGCATCATTATACAGTAATCTTTTGCGTAATTTTTACCATTATCATCACTCTAGTAAATCTACGTGGCTTACGTGAATCTGGCTTGGTATTTGCGTTTCCTGCTTATTTATTTATAGTCAGTATGTTTATTTTGTTTGCTTATGGCTTTGGCGAATTCTTCACTACAACAAATATTAGTGATCTTGTCTCCGCCAAAAATGAAGCATTCTTTTCGAATCCCGAATTCTCTTTAGCTAATTTAGGATTCGTTGCAATTATGCTCAGAGCCTTCTCACATGGCTGTGCTGGTCTTACGGGTATTGAAGCGGTAGCTAATGGTGTCAATGCTTTTAAAGGAAATGCTGTCAAGAAAGCTACCACGGTGATGATGATCATGGGGATCTTACTTGCTACTATTTTCCTTGGTATTACTCTACTTGCAAGTATTTATAATGTCACCCCTAATCCACATGAAACTATCATGTCCCAAGTAGCTACCAGGGTCTTTGGCGATGGAACTTTCTTATATTATTTAATTCAATTTACTACCATGATACTGCTGATACTTGCTGCCAATACGGCTTTTGCGGGGTTTCCACGTATGGCAAACCTACTTGCTATCGATGGATATTTACCGCGTCAACTGATGAACATTGGAGACCGCTTAGTATTCAATAACGGAATAATATTTCTTGGCGTAATGTCAATCTTCTTGCTTTGGATTTATAAAGGTGATACTCACTTATTAATTCCACTGTATGCCGTAGGAGTATTTATATGCTTCACTATATCTCAATTCGGGATGGTGGTTCATCACCTTAACAGCAAGTCTAAAACAGCTTGGCGAGGAGTTTTGATTAATGGCTTTGGAGGGACTGTAACTTTAATCGTCACTCTAGTAATCGCTGTACAAAAATTCTATTCTGGAGCTTGGATAGTTTTATTCTTAATTCCTCTCTTAGTATTATTATTCTCTAAGATCAATGCCCACTATAAGTCAATCGTCAAGCAGCTTCAACTCACTGATGATTTTCATATCACTATTCCTAGTAAGCATAAAGTCTTAGTGCTTGTCTCTAACCTTGGTAAAGTAACGCTCTCATCATTAGCTTACGCTAAGAGTATGTCAGGAGATGCTGAGGCTATTCACGTAGAACTTAATCCCCAAGCTACTGCTAAGCTGCAAGCAGAATGGAGTAAACACGAAGACAAAGTACCCCTTAAAATTCTACCTTCGCCTTATCGCTCTATCACTGGTCCTTTATTAAAATACATAGATGAACTGAATGAGATGCCTGAACCTCACTGGATTACCATCATCGTCCCTGAGTTTGTCACTAAGAAGCTTTGGCATAATTTCCTGCACAACCAAACCGCAATACTTCTTAAAGCCCTACTTAGATTCCGCAAGAACACCATAGTGAGTACTTGTAGGTTTCATTTAGAGGACTAGTGTTTATTAAAGCAATTTAATGTAAATTTTGAATAAGGTTGAGGCTTATTCAAATAGAATTGGTATACTTTGAATAAGGCACGCTCTTATTCAAATAAAATTGATTTATTTTGAATAAGGTTAAGGCTTATTCAAAGTAGATTAATTATGGATACAGAATGTAATTATCAAGCAGGAGTCTATAGAGAGCAAGGTGGCTATAAAAGCTTTTATCCAAGCTTACTGAATAATCAGTATTTTGATTGGAAGGATCCTCGCATTTCTACATTACTTGAAGAAGCATTGGTACACCTTGGTGAACTCAATGCATTTGCGCAATTAGTCCCAGATATAGATTTCTTTCTTCAAATGCACATAGCTAAAGAGGCTACAAGCTCTTCCAAAATTGAAGGAACTAAAACAGAAATAGACGAAATTTTTATCAATGAGGAAGATATCTCTATTGAACGCAGAGATGATAGAGCAGAAGTTATAAATTATATTAATGCCCTTAATTGGTCAGTAGAAGAATTGAAAAATATTCCTCTCTCCATGCGGCTCCTCAAAGGTTCTCATCAAATCATACTATCAGGAGTTAGAGGTAAGCATAAACTCCCGGGCGAAATTCGTAGATCTCAGAATTGGATAGGAGGCGCGACTCTCAAAAATGCATACTTTGTACCACCACATCCAGGCGATGTCCCAGACTTACTTTCAGACTTAGAAAAATTCTGGCATAATGATGACCTCAATATTCCACATTTAATTAAAGCAGCAATATCACATTATCAATTTGAAACTATTCATCCCTTCTTAGATGGTAATGGACGAACTGGAAGATTATTGATTATTCTTCATTTGATTAATTTTGGATTATTGACCAAACCAGCACTTTATTTATCTACATATTTTGACAACTATAGATCAGACTACTATGATGCATTAACCTATGTTAGAACTCAAAACAATATGGATTATTGGTTAAGGTTCTTTTTAGAAGGAGTAATCATTACAGCAAAAGATTCTAAGCTTGTTCTGAAAAAAATTATAGAGCTTAGACATGATTATGAAGACCGCATCGCCAACGGAATAGGAAAAATTCGTCAAAAATCTGGTCGAGAATTACTGCTTAAATTATTCTCTAAGCCAGCTGTAAATATCAATGAGATAGCACAAATGCTGAATGTAACTTTTCAGACAGCAAGTAATATTACTCAAGATTACCTCAAACTTAATATATTTAAAGAAAAAACAGGTGGAGAACGTAATCAGATTTTTGAACTATGGGAGTATCTGGACTTATTCAGAGATAAGAAGTGAGTACTTGTAGGTTTCATTTAGAGGATTAGGCTATTTATTAAAACTATTTCTCCAAGACTCGACTTATATATCTAGGAGAATAACGCAATGTTGGGCGAGTATCTTTATCAGTTATCCCTGAATAATCAAGTACATTTAAGCCCAGATCACTTGCATGAGAAACTGCAGCCTTATAAGCATCTTTGGATTCTGGTTCTATTCTTTCTTGTTCAAGAAGCTTTAATTCTTCTGCTGATAATTCTGCAATCATTTTAGAAAAATCTTCTTCTGATAATGATTTATTGTATTTTATCAAGTGGCTTAGAGAAAGTGTTTCATTGTCTCTATCAATGGTCGCAGGAAGAACGCTGCTGCTTACTTCCGTGTGAGGTTTTTCCTTAGATTTCTTAGATATGTTATTTGCGTTGATAATTCCAGATACTTGTTCTTTTGTTAGCCCACCTAATGTTACTGTATCGATAGGAGATCGCAAGTACCGTAGCTTTTTCATTGGCATTAGATGACGTCTCGAAGATGCTACTAAAGCTCTTGGAGCTACTACTTGAAGAGTTTGTGATTGCACACTGAGATCATTAATATTAAACATAATAAAAGATAAGCTTACATCCTTGGCATATTATCTGTCAAGCTTTCCTTGCAAATATTTAGTCTTTCCCCTTACCTTGTCTATAAACAATACTATCAGTACTAATATCAAATATTAAAGCTAAACCAGCCAATATATCACTTCTAATAGGAGAATCTTCGATTTCAATTCTGTTCAGGTTAGATTTAGAACAGTCAATACGATAAAGTGATAAATAAGCTACTACTTCATTAAGCGACATTCTCTGCTCTAGACGCAGTTTTCTAATGTATTGACCAACATTTCTTCTAATTTGCTTCTTTTCCACAAGGCTTAGCTTGATATATTCCTTAAATTAAAAATCCAGGAAACTGGAAGAAAAACCCTATAAGTATTATAATAATAAGCATTCTTAGTATATCTTTCTATTCATTAAAAGGATTAAAATGTAATTATTATGTCACATAGCTTAACTGAAAAAGAGATAGAAATTTTAAAACTCATATCTCAAGGTATGAAAGAAACTGACATCGTAGAAGTCTTAGCTCTTCATATAGATAGTGTTAAAAACTACGTTAATAATATTCTCAAAAAACTTGATTCTAAGAGTAAGACTGAAGCCGTTATCAATGCTATTAAGTATTCGATATTGAATATAAGAGAGTGTTGAGTAGCATTCATTTGTTTAATTTTGCATTATCGCTTATGAAAGCATAAATCAATTTAGTTCTTGGTTCATTAATAAGTTCCAAGTCTTTGTAATCCTCAAGCGTGTTAACATTCCATGGAATTATAAGCTTATTATAGTTTCTAGCTGAATCTAAGATTTGACTTCTATTATTATTTTCGATATTGTATTTCAATAATTCATAATCTGGATAAAAGTAATTTATTCTTACAAACAAGTCAGGATCATGATTCCATTCAGAAAAATTCCATCCAAATTTAGCATTAGGTAATTCCTGGTGAATTGGTTCAATAATAGTTTGCAACATTTCAGTACTAAAAGAATGAAAGATCAAGTTAGCTTGCTTAGGTAAATATGGAAGATTCTTCATCAACGTTACAAGGTAAATTTCTAAATCTAATACGTTTCTTTTAAGCTCAATAGACAAGGTACCTCTATAGTCAGCGAGTGTTTGCATCATTTCTTTAAAACTTGGCACAGAGGACATTGACTGACTGCCATCCCAGAATCTTCTATTATTAGTCTTCGATACTCTGGTGGAGATTTCTCTTAGACTCAAGTCTGCAACTTTGTCATTGCTACCATCTATCGCTTCCATCGTTTCATCATGAAAGATGCATAGTTCAGGATCTCCAGCATCGTTCTTACATAACTGAACATCAAACTCCATGCCTAAAGCATTAGGATCTGCTGCTGCTTTCTTGAAAGCAAGTAATCCATTCTCTGCACAACTAGGTAGAGAATTGCCTAGAGGACAGTTTCCTTCTCTAGACCAATTATGGAAGCCGCGGTGGTGGATGAGGGGGAGGGGCATTGGGTATATGGTAACGCGAATATGTGAATGACTACGATAACAATAGCCAATGACATTAAACTGTAGGTGCCAATCCAGCATTTGTTAACATATGCTGCAATTCAACTATTTCATGCTTATCACCAAGCATCTTGTGAAAAGTTTTAAAAGTTTTCACATCGCTGCCAAGAGTTACTTTCACGTGACCATGATTAGTGGTATCAACATTTGCTCCCATGCTTTCTAACATATGTTTCACTTCATTCCATTCTAAATTCATATTCATGGGATGACTAAAAAGTTTCTCTAATGTTTTTGTATGTTGGTTATGCATAAATCTCCTATATTAATTATATATTCTCACAAAATTTCATAGAATGAGAATATATCAATAGATCTTTAAAGTGGAATTTCTAATTTTCATTAAGTATATTTTTTGAACAGTATATACATACCAATTAATATCAGCAATATTGCAAAAATCTTTTTAAGTAGATTGTCATTAATCTTATTTCTGATAATCAAAGCCCCAAACATACCCAGGAGTACC
>CAZELI010000052.1:0-7741 GCA_964512985.1 uncultured Gammaproteobacteria bacterium
ACACTAGTCTCTAAAATCAGTATAGATTAGTTACTTTTGAAAGTTGATAAGGTGCTAATAAGAATAAGCTCTAAATAATAGATATTAACAAATTATTTTGAATCAAAATAGATGAGAGGGCGCTGCCACTCATCACCCCCGTCACTCTAATTCACTATCTTAATCAACGCATCATCGTAGCTAATATCCCCCTGACTGTTTTTAGCAGCTAGTCGGAGAGTATAAATACCATTAGCATGATCATGAGTATCGTAAGCTCTGTGTAGAACACCCTTCTTCATAAAATTAGTATTGTAATGAGCGATTAGATCCCAGTCAGTTGGATTAGTACCAGAGGCAATAGAAAGCTCATAAGATACTATATCTGATCCTATGACTGAACCTTGAATACTTATAATTCCACTTGTCTCATTAAGAGCAGGGTATTGGTACTCTAGAATTTTTAGAGAAGTTCTTGGAATAGAATTCTTAATCAGCATTGCTTTATCGGCTTGTATCAAACCCGCTCCTAGATTATAACTAGTGCTAAGTTTCTTAGCAGAGAGGCGAATAATATTTCTTACATCATCTAACTTAAGATGAGGATTTTGTGATTTAAGTAATGCAACTAAGCCTGTTACATACGGTGCTGCCATAGAAGTTCCAGCACGTACTTTATAACCAGAGCTAGTGCGATCAGTAGACAATATATTAGGCTTACCATTTGCTGATCCTCCTGGTGCTACCACATCAATAGTGAAACCATAATTAGAAAAGCTGGCTTTAGTATCAGCATCAGTACTAGCTGCTACCGAAATAACTTCAGGGAAGTTAGCTGGATAGGCAAGCGAGCTACTACTGATTCCAGAGACATCTTTAGCAGAATTACCAGCAGCAGCAACACTAATCATATTACTAGAAGTAGTAGTGAAGACCTTCGCTAATAACTGACTATACTGAGTTCCCGTAATAGACATATTCGCTACATCTGCTCCCATCTTAGCAGCGTAAAGTACCGCCTTAGATAAAGTCTGGACACTAGTATTACCACCACTATCAAAAATCTTAATAGGCATGATTCTTGCTCTAGGAGCAGATCCTACAATGCCCTGATTATTATTAGCCTTAGCTGCGATGATACCCGAGACATGAGTGCCATGACCAATCTTATCGTCAAAGGTATTATAATCAGCATCTGCAAAATCATAACCAATCATTCCTGGAAGTATTTCTTTATCTTCTAGTATGTGATTAGAGTTAATATCAGCATCATCTAGGTCAATCCTGCCATCGCGATTACGATCACCAATGACACCAGGGTTAACCCACACATTATCCCAGAGATCTTTATGGTTATAATCTATACCAGTGTCTATGACAGCGACTACGACATCTTGTCCCTGAGTCTTAGTCCAAGCTTGCTGGGCTCTAATTCTCTCTAATCCCCATAGAGCATCATAACTAAAATTCCAATCACTAATACTTGCAGCTACCTCTGCATCACCTGATAAGCTTTGAAGAGTTAATTTGTAATTAGGTTCTACTAAAGCTATATTAGGATCATTCTTGAGTTCTTTAATTACATTCATCAAGCTTACACAATCTGGTTTATTATCGATCTTCTTAGCTTTAGTCCAATCTAGCAGCGGGTTTGGTACGGTCTCAAGTGACATCAGATAGACATCTGTAAGACTATTAGCCAAGCTCAACTCATCGATATATGCTCGACGATCAAGCACCTTCTTCGCTTGAATTACTTCTCTGCCATATATCTCCTCAGAACTTTCTATATCTAATGCCGAAGTAAGCGATTTAATATTAAAGTTCTTCAGCTTAGTTTTAAGATGCCCAGATGCTCTAGCTTTACGGTATTGAGTGACCTGCTTAAGATAGCCGCGCGCTTTGCTAGACTGGTATTGCAGCCGCTCTTGTTTAAATTGGATTATAATTTCTCCTGGCACTATATCATCACACTGATTTGTTAGAGTTGCATTAGCTGGTAAAAACGCACGCGCTTCCTTAATATCAACGGATAACGCCAACAACATTAAGATCATAATTAGGCTTATGATTTTTTTATTCATCGTATATAGATAGAACAATAACCAGGGCCCAAGCTAGGTCTAAACTAATCAGCCTAGACTATCTGAACCAAAGTTTTTATTCTATATAAGGTCTTAATAGGACCTTATATAGTAAGAACGGCAGATTATTTAAAAAACCAAGCTCGCCATTACCTTTATAAGAGTATGCACCATGCAATTTGTTGTCTTAAACAACATTTTACCTTGCAAAATGCTGGATAAGACAGCACTTTACAAGGTAAAGTAATCTTGGGCATATTGCAATTATGGACTTTACCTACACGGACGATCAGAAAATGCTGCAAAAAATGGTACGCGATATAGCGACTAAGGAATTTGCAGAGCGCGCTAAAGAGATCGATAAAACTCATCGTTTCCCGCGCGAGAATGTTGAGATGATGGCAGAAGCTGGGCTGATGGGAATCACTCTAGATCCGGCTTATGGTGGTGGTGGCATGGATTATATTTGTTACTCCATTGCTATGGAAGAGTTATCGAGCGTTTGTGCAGCGACTGGTACTATCATGTCCGCGCATTTATCACTCTGTGGTATGCCAATCAATGACTGGGGTACACCAGAACAAAAAGAAAAATTCTTAAGACCACTTGCTACTGGCAAAAAACTCGGAGCATTTGCACTCTCTGAGCCTGGTAACGGTTCAGACGCTGCAGGTATGCGTACTGAAGCTAAATTAGATGGTCATGATTATATACTTAATGGTTCTAAAGCTTGGATCTCTAATGGTGCAGAAGCCGATATCTACTTAGTTCTAGCGCAAACTGACAGAGCTGCTAAGCATAAAGGCGTAACAGCCTTCTTAGTAGAAAAAGGCACTCCTGGATTTAGTTTCGGCAAGCCAGAAGACAAGCTCGGTATTAGAGGAAGCTCTACTACTCAATTACACTTTGATAATTGCCGTGTGCCTAAAGCAAATATTCTAAGCAAGCTTGGAGATGGTTTTAAGATAGCAATGAAGACTCTTGATGGAGGGCGCATAGGCATGGCGTCTCAGGCTATTGGTATTGCTCGTGCTGCATTTGAAGAGTCTATTAAGTACGCTAATGTGCGCGAAGCTTTCGGGCAGAAGATTATAGACTTCCAGGCTATTCAATTCAAGCTAGCTGATATGTCCACCGACATAGAAGCCGCTCGCTTACTTACTTATATGGCAGCTACTGCACATGATCGCGGTGAGCCTTTCACTAGGCAAGCAGCCCAAGCGAAGGTATTTGCTTCAGAGATGGCAATGAAACATACTATCCAAGCGATTCAGATCCATGGTGGTTATGGTTACACCACAGAGTATAACGTCGAACGTTATATGCGCGACGCAAAAATTACTGAGATCTACGAAGGTACTTCTGAAATTCAGAGAATCGTTATAGCGAAAGCGTTACAGAAAGAGTATTTATAAAAATTAAGATGTCTTCAAATATCCTTTAATTACAGGGGCATCATACTTATTCATAGGTAAAAGTAGGGAATTTACTACTTATTCATAGGTAAAAGTAGAAAATATGCTACAATTTCATATGTAAATGTATAGAACTATCACAAATAAACTGATTAAATGGTCTAACAAATCTGATCGTATGCCACTTATGCTTTATGGAGCGAGACAGATAGGCAAAACTCATAGTTTGTTAGAGTTTGCTGAAAAAGAATTCAAGAATTACATTTATATCAATTTTGAAAAAGAAAAAGATGCTCAGAATTTTTTTGCAGGCAATCTGGAACCCAAAAAAATAATTGCTGAAATTAGTTTAAAAAAGGAAATCTCTATCGATAGTAAAACTGATTTAATCATATTTGATGAGATACAAGAATGTCCGAACGCTATTACCAGCCTCAAATACTTTTGTGAAAATCTTAATGAGCTAAGAGTAATTGCAGCAGGATCACTTCTAGGAGTGAAACTTGGAGAAGTCTCCTATCCAGTTGGTAAAGTAGAAATACTCCATATGCAACCAATGTCATTTGAAGAGTTCTTGTATGCAAATGATCACAAACAATTAATAAAAATTTGGCAAAACCTTAATCTCAAAGAAGGAGAAATTTCTGCTACAGCTCATGATTTGTTTTGGGAGTTATTTAAAAGCTATCTTATAGTAGGCGGTATGCCCAAGGCTGTAAATACTTTCTTTAAGCATAAAAATGATCTCAACCAAGCCTATGAACAAGTAACAAAGGTACAAGAATCTATATTAGAAACTTACTACGCAGATATTGGTAAACACTGCGGTAAAGAAAATTCAATGCATATACGAAGAATTTTTGAAAATATTCCCGAACAACTTTCTAGAGAGCAAAGCGAATCATCATCAAGATTCAAGTTCCAAGGAATTATTCCTAAGAAAAAACAATATAAAGAACTTATTGGTAGTATTGATTGGCTTGAAGCTGCTGGCTTAATTCATAAAATATATTTAGCCCACACTGCAGCAACTCCACTTATTGCTTATAAAAAAGAAAATTTTTTCAAGCTTTTTATTTTTGATGTTGGTTTATTACGAACTTTAAGTTCAATAGATCCAATACAAATTCTTAATTATGATTTCGGGTCATATAAAGGTTATTTAGTAGAAAATTTTGTTCTACAAGAATTCATTTATCAGACAGCTGGACGCGAGAGATTTTTTTCCTGGCAGGAGAATACAGCAGAAATAGAATTTCTTTGTGATATAGATGGCAAGCTAGTTCCAATAGAAGTCAAATCTGGTTCACGCACCAAAGCTAAAAGCCTTGCTTCTTATATCAATAAATATGATCCTGAATATGGAATTATTCTTAGCGGAGCTAACACCGAGATCAAACCTAAAGTACGTAAATATCCGCTGTATTTAGCAAGCAAAATCTTATAATCGTTATAGCTCAAGCGTTACAGAAAGAGTATTTGTAAAGTTAACTAGCTTGTGTTTGCCAACGTTCAGCATAGTATGTTTTTAAAACATCTCTCAAAGCACGAAAAACCTCATTTGGTGTTCGGTCTGTTTGAATACCTAAGCTAATATAAACTTTGGCTTGATTACAATAAAAATCTTCAATAGTAAGCTCCCTCGCTTGTCGCTGATTTGCACCACAAAACAGTTGTTTTGCATATGTAAGAGAAGTTTTTTGTTGTTTGCTACAAGCAGCAACCTCTATACTATTCAAAATATCATAAACTTTAGTTTGCGGATTTGAGACAGGGATCGTGCTTAAATGAGATTTGAGTAATTCACCTAATGGTGATCTTTGACTATTCATTGGCTGATTATTCACAATAGAATTAAATATCTTAGTTAATAATGCAAAAGATCCATTCTCAGGCCTATGAACTTTTAAAACTACACTACACTTCTTGTTATCCGTTACAAAATCACCAATAGTCAGATCAAAGGCGGAGGAACCCTTGTCCTGAAAGAGACGTTTCATTCCAGCAAAAGAAGAGTGTGTTCCTTGAGGAAGGTCTACAGAAATAGATATAGAATTAAGGAAATCAAATACTTTCAGAGAATTAAGATCACATCCTTGGGATTTTTTTTCTCTTAAAACAGTCTCTAAGATTGATGCTATTGATTTTTTTCCTGTATCTGGAGACGCCGTAGAGATAGACGCTTCGTTTTTTGTAGTAGCTGGGAATGTATTGCCTCCCTGAAATAAAGTTCCTAATTGAGATATGGCAGTTAACACTGGACCAATCTGAATCAGATCTTCAGACAAGTCTCTCAACCATGTTCCAAAAGTTTCTATTCTTTCCTCCATTGAAGTATACAAAGCTTCTAATTTTCCTTGCCTCTCTTGCTGATTACCCAATGCTAGTAAAGCTGTACTTAAATCACCACGTAACTTCCCTAATGCCTTTATATCTATTGAAGGTTCTATCAATGTTTGATTTAATTTCTCTACCAAAGCTGAGTGGTCAATCGGAAATTTTGAGGGTTGGATTAATTGCTGTGCATCACGAAGAAGTTCTGGTCCCAATTCAGCCAAACGTTGCGGCCCTTCTTTAATACGTTCTACAACTTCTAAAACACTTCTATTTAAAGAATTAGGCCGTATATTCATCATGGTAATATAATAAACCTTATAAAAGGTATTATCAAGATTTTCTGTAATTTATACGCAATTCTTAAAGGCGTTTTCATATTCCATACTTATTGAACAAGCAAAATCTTATAATTTACGCGATGCAAAAATCACTGAGATCTACGAAGGTACTTCTGAAATTCAGAGGATCGTTATAGCTAAAGTGTTACAGAAAGAGTATTTGTAATTATTGAACTGTTAACAAGCTCTGAGCTTCAACTGGTAGTTCTGTCACTGGAGCTGGAGTTACCTTTGAAGCCAAATCTTCTCCTTGCTCACGATGCTCCTTTAGAGCCTTTTTAGATTTTTTAACGGTTTCAGGTTCAACCACGGCTTGTATTTCTTTTTTAGGTATAATTCCAAGTTGACTACGAGTTCTTTTACCGATGTCACTCTTACTAATATCAAAACCTCTTCTACCTAAAGCAGCAAGTACCATCTCTCTATACTCTGAAGTCAACTTATTAACTCCTCCTAGTTCTTTGGCAACTAAGGATAAAATATCATCAGCTCGGAAAGGACCTATACTTTCTTTCTTAGCTGGTGGTAGGCCATCATAAGACAAAACTTTTGCCACACAAAAGTTAATAATATCACTGGGAGTTTTCTTTGAAATTGGCTCCGTCGACCTATCACTAATTACTGCTGTTCCAATAGTTGTACTCATTTTTTTTAATCCTCTTAATCAAGAGAATACTAGCATTATGGCTTTAATAAATCAAGAGTTTTTGAAATATTTACCAAATTCTATACTAACTAGTTCAACCTTCTAATAACAAAAGCACAAACTGGCTTCTCAGGATTATCAGTTTCAGAAATAAATACTATAGAGTTCTTGTGTATATCAACAAGACGGCCTCTCATAAATATCTGAGGAATAGGGAATAGCGCTCCAAGAATGAATCCCTTAGCACCATTCTTAGCTTTACTCTCATCTTTAGGCGTGTCGTAAATCTCATAACCCATATCCCAGAGAGCCTTGCCTCCTCTAGCTACAGGTAAACCTACTGTTAAACCATCAATAACTAATCCAAGCGTTAAACCAGTTGTGCCAATAACTGTACTACCAGCGTTACGTACATTAAGAAACTTTCTTGGCTTGATATCAAACTCTCTATCCATAGCTATTACTTCACCGCTCGGCAATGAAACACTAGTCATCGTTGTTACATAGCGTTCATCCCTAATAGGGCGCTTTCTAGATTTCTTTTCTTTGATACTAAGATTGATCACCGATCCAATAGGAAACGGTTTGCCACCTTCTGGAGGTTCAGATTCTGTGATTTGCATTTGGATCCTAGATTCATCAACGCTAAGAACCCTCGCCTTATAATCAGAAGTGAAATCATAGGCAGAAGCGGATAAAAAACTTGTGCTTAAGAAAGAAGCTAGTAAAACTATTGAAATTAAATTTTTCATTGTATCTATTATATACTTAGACGTCTGATTATTGGCCTCCTATCAAAACTTATAATTTCTAAACTCATTTATGTCGAGGTTCCGCGCCTTCGGCGCGGTTGTCCTGCCATAGGTATTAATTTAAGCGAACCGATGCCCGTAATCCGTCATTTAATCGTTAGTAAAATAGTAAATGGTTAAGCAGTTTGTA
>CAZELI010000053.1:0-7627 GCA_964512985.1 uncultured Gammaproteobacteria bacterium
GACTCATAATCGATTGGTCGAGTGTTCAAGTCACTCCGGGACCACCATTAATAAAAGGTTTCGGGGGAAGCCATACTTTAATTAACGAAAAAATACCGTCCACTAATGTCCAGTAATTTAGGACATATTAATGGCATTATTAGAACTCGATCAGGTCGCTACAGAATTAGCTTTAAATGAGCGAACCATACGCAGATATTGTCAGGATGGTTTCCTTCCATCCACGAGGACCAGAGCGGCCTCTGGGTTTAAGTATGTAGTAGACGAAGATGATTTACTAAGATGGAGGCGAGAGCATTTTGGTAATTTAGCTAGAAAGTTAATCTCCAAGCCTAATAGGTTAACCAAAGGTCTTAATAAAGAGAATGTTAGAGAGCATATCGAAATATGGCTCAATTGGTGCTTAACTGGTCAGCTCAATGGCAAACCCATTGCTCCAAGAACAGCTGAGATCTATAGGTACTGCATGGATATGTATTTGGACCTTCTACCTAAAGGCAAACTTGAGCATGGTTTAATATCGATTGAAAATTCAAGGCATGCATTAGGGTTAATACCAGTAGAAAGATACAGTTCAAGAATCAATGTATACGCTTCTATATGCTCATTTGCAAAGTATCTGATAGAGATTTCCGAATTAGTACCAGGAGTATTAGAAGAAATAAAAAGAGTAAGACCTAAACGCTTCTTGCCCGCTCGTAAAACAGTCTTGAATCAAATTGAAATTCTTGCGTTGATAAAAGAAATCGATTCCGATACTAACTTGGATAGCTATAATCGGCTCTTGAATAAATCGATTGTGCTATTCCTCGCTAATACTGGTCTGAGATCTAGTGAAATGTGCAAGCTTAAATTTGATGATATTTCATACGATAAAAGAATGATCTTTGTGAAGCTAGGCAAGGGTAACAAGAACCGCAATATCGGCATGACTAACGAGTGCTATAAAATTCTTTCAGACTATACAAAAGTAAGATTAGAAAAGTTTAGAGTAGGTGAATACCAAAATATTTTTCTAGGTTGCCTTGGCACTCCGTTTAATAACCAAACTCTGGCTAAAAAGTTTAGGCGTATGTCTAAGAAGTATGGCTTCGATATAACTCCACATGGGCTTAGAAGGTCCTTTGTGACTATTAATGCTAGAAAGGGTGTGCCAATTAACCATTTGCGGATTGCTTGCGGACATGCGGATCTGGCTACTACACAGGGTTATTGCTTGACTTCTGAGGAGGAAGTTATAGAAGATATGAAGGCGTGGTGACGATGGTGACGATAGTTTTTATAGGGTTGTATTTTTTGTTTATTTATTTGCTATATATTTTATTGTCCACATCGTCATAAACAGTGAAAAAGAGCTGCTATAACGGCAGCCCTTCAATATCTTCAATATCTTCACCATGTTCATCATCTTGATCTACTTCACTCAGGGAATCATAATCAGACACAAAAATACTGTCAAAATTGGATGAGAATTTAACCCCTACTTTCCTTCCAGACGAGCCCTTACTTTCTTTTAAATTTGGAAAGTATTTTTTAATACGTCTTTTTACCTCTTTATTACTTCTGACTAGTTTATCAAAATCACCAGGATCAATAAATCTGTCAGAAGAATTGAAACCACCTGATTTCATATAACCTAATTTCTTGTAGATTTTATGAATACCTGATAAAAGATCAGACGCTGTAGATCCCTCACTAACATCACACTCTTCCATATATTCAATAATCTCATAGAAGTGATCGCTATCATGAATAATATCCTCGATACGGTTTTCACAATGTGAATAATCGATCCCGTTTTTAAAAACATCATCATAGCTCTCTATTAGTAACTTCAAAAATCCAGGTGCTATCTTAGTTCTAATATAATCAAAATCATTTTTTAAACGAGGGTCAGCCTGTTTATGATATTGATTTTTAAGGTCTGGTTTATCTCTAAACACAAAAGGAAACTCTATGATACAGAATCGAGATCTAATAGCTTCTGCTTGTCCACCTATATGTGGCATAGAGTTACTATTAAAGATGAACCCGGCTCTCGGATTGTAATTATAGATAGGTTTCCCTTTCTCTTCTATCTCTACTGTATCCCCAGTTATACAAGCCTTAAGTATCTCAGAATTGTCTAAGTACAAAGATCTATTCTCAGATGGCCAGTTTAACTTTGAGCCAACTATTGGAGCTAAGAAAAATCTATTAGTACCTTTGAATTTATCCGTTGGGATTGCTGAAATAAATTTATTGTCTAATATTTCCGAGGTCCAAGTCTTTAACACATCTTTTCCGTTGGAGCCTTGACCATTTAAGAATAATGCTCTCACTACTCTTCCATGTTTAGCTTGAATCCTCTTAAGTCCAAACATAGAAGAAGCAATTACACCGAGAACAATTTTTTGATCTTCAGAGCGGAGCATATCATCAAGAATTTTCCTAACGTTTGAAGTATCAACATTTTCATCATAGATAACTTGTGATTTATACAAACAGTAGTGATCAGGAGAGTGCTTATTGAGCTTGACCAATAAACCTAAATCATTTTCTTCAATCGTTAAAAAACCATTCTGCAAATTAACTCCATCAGGATTAACCAAATTAGCATTTAAATATGTGTGTGATTTAACATACTTTAATGCTTCATTAGCACATAGAGCCTTTGCGTATTGATTTTTACCGCTCGTAGTTTCATATGTATGAAAATATCTGGTAATTAATTGTCTAACGGCACCATCCTCAAGAGCTTTGTAATAACCATCATTATAGACATGCATTACATCATTAACCGTAATGTATCCATAGCCAAAATTAAATACGTCCTCAAATGCTACTTGTTCAGCAGTCCTTTGTTTCTTATAGTCATAGGGAAGGTCATAGCCATTTTCTTTGGCTAAGTGAATCAATGTCCCAATGTGTATACCAGAGTCTTGATATTCATTAAACAAGCTTCTAACTTTATCTCCGTTACAATCGTCTGGGCTCCATTCATTAATCAACTCGATACCAATGTCATCATCAAGATTATTTGCTGCACACCATGACTTAATAGCCCAGCAACATTTAATCCATGGATCATAACCGGGTTCAGCATCAATAAAATCAAGCATTTTCCTGATTTCATTATGATCAAGTTTAAGCTCAGTTTGATTTCTCTTTTGAACATAATTAGTTTTATTTTTTTTATTCACAGTGCAATATTTGATAAGTCTTTCTATTTCACTGCTTGGTACAATATTATTGAGCATACTTACTTGAGCATTTGTATTACCATGAAATAATCTTGCAGCATCTACACACTGTTGATCAGCTTGAGGGAATACCTTTACCAGTGCTTTCATTAGATTTTTCAGTGTATCCTTGTCAATAATGGCTTTTTCAAGGACAATCACCAACCTTAGTCTATGTTCATTATCAGTGTGGCTAGGTGTAGTGTATACAAATGCTCCATATTGTTTGACCCATTCATGATTCAACAGTTCATCTAATTGGATGGTCCCATCAAAATCAAGCATTACAACATCAGCTGAAATAAAATTATCAGCAGATCTTTTATTATCAGAAAATACAAAGGAATGACTATATCCAGATTTAATTGATTTAACTAAATCTTCTACATCCATTTCTACTGTCTCAATATGTCTATTGAGTTTGGCAAACTCACTCGTACTTGGTTTATCAATCATTTGCCTGTTAATTGATACTGTTATCTTCTTATTTCTCATATTTACTTCTTTTTTGCCTTAACTATTTACACTCAAATAGGACTTGTTAGAGTGTTACCAATTCCTCATTTCGCTAACTATTGCTCGCTCGTCAGGTTTGATATATTGATATGTTTGCGATATATCACTGTGACCAGCAATTACACTTAGCTTAGTTATAGGAACACCTTTATTTGCATACTCCGTAAGTCCACCTCTACGTAGTGCATGAAAGCTGCCATTGATGCCAGCCTTCTTCTTTAATTTTGATAATTTTTTTTGTGCCCTATCTGATGTTAATGGGCTACCGTCATAAAGTACAAAAAGTTGTGTACAATCAGTTGATCTAATAGCAATATATTTTCTTAGTTGATCTTCTAAATCTGGGTTAATTCCAATAGTACGTGATTTTTTATTTTTAGAATTTTTGATATAGATTATTTTTTCATCAAAATTAATACAATCTATAGTTAAATTAATGACTTCTGATATTCTAAGCACACCAAACCAAATAAGTTTGATTAAAGTTGTATCTAAAATTTCGTTGTAACGATTGATCTCAGGACTGCAATATTTATCATCACGTTTAGTTAAAGCAATTAATTTCTCAATTTGATTTTTATAAAAGCAAGGTTGGTTAGCAGGCTCAGTTCTTCTAATTTTAATTTCGTTCAATTGCTCTAGAACTGATTGATTAATGTATCCCTTTTTAACCATCAACTTACAGTGAGTTTTAGCTGCATTTAGCACTGAGTAGCGGTTCGAATAGCTTATTACAGGGATCGAGAAGATTGCAGTTTCATATGCATCATAGGCATTGGAAAGATCATCATTCAAGTTATGTTGAATATGATTGATAAAAGCTAAACATGTTAAGCGAATATAGTTGTATGTATAAGGACGAGAAAATGGTGGCTTTCCATTAGCCATTGCAGGAAGTAAAAGCTCAACAAAGTGCCAATAATGTTTATTATTAATCCTTTTTATAAACTTTTCCAATTTCTCGTCCATCTTTCTAAAACGATTGAACTACAGAAAGAGGAGTTAAAAAAAATCAATATCCCAATCTTGCATTTTTTTAAAATACAAAAAAAAGAGCTTCATTTCTGAAGCCCTTTAGTGATAGTAGATTTTCTATAAATGACTATAAAGTAAGCATTTTTTTGTAATAGTCAACCTTATTCCACGAAAAAGACAAAATTTGCTCTTTAGCACGTTCAAAATCAACCACTTCGTCACCAAGTACAAAAAGCATACAATCTATATCTTGATATCTACATAGGGGCTCACCTGAAGAACTATATATTTTTCTTGCTTCATTCAGCGAATATAACTCATAACCAAGCTCATCAAACATTCTATGAAAAAGTTGATGAAGCTCTCCTAAATTAATATTTCCATTATTATCAACAACATTTATTTCCTCTAGATATGTAATAAAACGATATAAAGCTTCATCTTTATAAAACATCTCACTCATCTCCCTATCATTAGCCTTATTATTATTTTTCTCTATTAACTTATTCATCTCAATTACTCCTTTATTGTAATCTGCTTGTGTACTAACTAAGAAAATTGTCACAAGCGCCAATCTTCTCATTAATAACTGTATCTGAAAAAAGTTACTATAAAATTCTCATTTACCCAATCTAGCATTTTAAAATCAATGCTTATTTTACAGCAGAAGAATAATGACACTCCAACCCTTGTGATAGTCTCTGGATACCCTTTGATAATTGGTTTTCTAGAGAGATCAATAGTTTACTACGGTCTATTGAGTCTGTTTCTTTAACCAGATGATCTGAAAGTTTACTAAATTCTGAGTATTGCACAAATTGAGATATACCTGATTGTTGATACTCAGTTATAACTTCCTCAAATGAATACAGTTTAATCCTTAAAATAGCAATTAAATACTCAAAAGTCCTATTTAGACTAACTGTAGCAATTTTAGAATCATTGCTTTGTAGTTTAGCTTTAAAGCATTTAAGTAACAAAAGCATCCCCTTCATATCTAAGTATCTATAATTAATTGTGTCAGTGTTTGATTTGATTTTCATCTTTATTTATTCCTTTACTAATTACGATACTAGAGTAAAGCAATCATGAATATTAGGATTGACCAATGTTGCATAATTTTATATCTACAAAGAACTATATTGAAGTAAAATCTGTTTTCTTCTTCTAATAAGAGAATCATCAATATGGTTTTTAAGTAGAGCCACAGCATTTCTATTTATCAGCCGTTGTACTCTTGTACCTCTTTTACCGAGGCTGTTTTTTTGAAATATTCTCAAAATTAAATATAGCGCTTGTAAATCAATGTTTTTCTTTATCAACTTGAATTCCTGATTAATCCTTGCAAAGTGAATTTCAAACAATAAAGGCCCCAATTCCTCATTGTCATTTAAAATTAAATTCTTGCTTGTATGTGTTACAAAAATTTCTTTCATGTGAAAACTGGCATCAACCAAATCCTTATAGCTCAGTATGTCAAAATTTTTAATCGGACTATTTTTTTCAATCTTTTCTAAATCTTCAATAGTATATTTAGGCATAAACATTAATAAATCAAGAACCTTCATTTTTGTATTTGCCGCAGTAGATTTAAACTCAAGATTATTAAGTACATGGTTGACTTTTGTTATATCTGGTGAATGTCCTTTGTGTTTATGGTTTGAGATTTTCTTTTTAATACCTATGTTTATTTTTTTCACAATCTGTTCTTTGCATAAGCTAATTTTTTTATCAAGCCTTGAATAAAAATTGCTTGATACGCTGTTTTGTTCTTCTTGCTGATTGTAGTTAATATTCACAGTGATCTCGTTATCGAAATCAAGATCATTCTTGCTTTCATATTCAAATGATATTAATTGTGAAATTTCATCATTGAATTGACAAACATGTCTGTAGAAAGGTTCTTTTATGCTTCTAAAACAGGTAAAGCCAGAATAGCTATTTGCATTTTTAAAAAGGCCAGTTTCAATGGGCTCTGAAGTTTCTAAACAAAATTTGGAGCAAAAATTCTCAATATCAATGTGCTCCATTAGAGGTTTTGAATAAGGGGTATCTGTATTTTGTTTCAGAATCGTATAAGGATAAAAACCAAAAAATCTGCTAATGCAAAAAATATAATCAACCACATTATTTATTAAGTTATCATCGACTTCATTACAGACATCAAATAAAAGTTTCATGAAAGAATATTCCTGTATTAAAGAAATAAAAATAGAGTTGCATGAACACTTTCTGTAATAATCAAAAGGATCAAAAAGAACATATTCAATTTCACCATGATGTAAATAAAAAAAATATTTAACATTATTAATCGACTCTCGATTGAATCCATTCTTCAACTCAGCATTAGAGTTCGAGCGATAATAAGAGTAAATTATATTTTTAAGGAAAAGTTGATTCGTCGTACTCATTTCAAAAGGAGATACTATCGGGTTGCCTATTTTATTTATCCCAGTTAGATATACTTGCAACATTTGAGGATCGTTGCTGATCCACTTACGCCAAGGGTAATTTACCTGTAAATATTCACTGAATTTTTCATTGTAATCAATTGTGATTTTCATTTAAAGTCATTACCCAGCATACATTTTACCTTTCAGCTTAATTCAGTATAAAATAGTATATGGGTAATATCAATCTTGATATTACCTCGGGTGTCGAAACCCACACGAAGCGGTCATTTGAGATGTCTGACCGCAAAAATTGATTTCTCCTGGTTTTTATTAGCCAGGAGACTGTAGTGTATGTCCAGAGCTCTGGCTTAAAGATTGCAGTAATCGACTTCGTGCGATTTTCGAACTCCTGGCTACTTTTTATATTTTAAAAGTAGTGAAACTTAGAGAATCTTTCTTCAAAGAAAGATTTTGTTTTAACAGGAGATATATGGAAAAGTTAAAAAAGAAAATTGAAGATAT
>CAZELI010000054.1:0-7061 GCA_964512985.1 uncultured Gammaproteobacteria bacterium
TACCTTAGATTTTAAACAATTAATACTATTTAATATCTATTTCTAATCATACAAACACTCTACTCAAATCTTCCGCTGATAAATTTGTTTTTGTGGACAAGTTTGACGATCTTGCAGCTTGATATAAAGGCTCAGCAGCTACTTCAGTACGTACATCAATGGGATCATGAAGTAAACCAAGTAAATCTTGATTAATAGGCTCTCGGTTTACTTGCTCAATTGTAGCTATATGTTCTGGTGCTACATCAGTTACATGTAAAAGCCCTGACCAGTCTGTTGGTTGATTTATAGTTCCTATTATTGGTTGCATTATAATACTCCTCTTATTTTTATAATTACGCTTTACTGTATCATAAATAAATACTAAAAGCAATAGATAATACTAAATATTTTCTTAGGTGTAAATCTTAACTTTTCCAATAAAAAGAAGCCCGATCACGCCGACCGGGCTTCTTTAGTTTTATGTACTTTAGTAAGCTAGTGATTAAGATTCATAGTTTAAGAAATCACCAGTTAGACTAAGACTCTTAGTTGTAAATGGTTCCGAATAACCATAATGGAACCCATCACTAGTACCTTTGATTAGTCCTGTTATAGCACCTTTAACACCACCTACTGCAAGTCCTGTCGGTGTACCGATTACGGTACCGATCAAACCATGTCCTAATTCGCTACTATATTGATGCGATGTATCTAACCCAGTAGATAAAGTACCTCTCACCGTACCCACCACAGCACTCACCGGTACTGCAATAACTGTACCTAAAGTACCTAAGATCGGATTAGCAGCCAAGACTGGCTTTGCACAGATAGTAGTCAACAAGACCGAAAAAGCGATTATCAATTTATTCATTTTACGCATATAGCACCTCCCCTTTGATTTAGCTTATGCTTAACTTATGACGCTGTTATTCCCATACCGTGGGTTATTTAAACTAGGTGGATTCAGTTCGCTACTAAACTCACTCTTCAGTTTCAGCAAAATCTATTAATTAGTTATATGTTATTATTTATTCACGTATATATATTAACGATTTACCAGCGTCATATGAGTATCTCTTCAGTCCCAAACGATAATAATTCCAGAATTAATAGGGTGCTTAAACCCACACATCTTAATAATAAAATTGGAGCTGATTCTAAACGTGTCGAGATAGCACCAGAAGACTTGATTGAACGTTTTAAGACAACTATAATACCTAGCTGGCAAGAAGAATATGGTTTAAGCGATCGTATTACCAAAGGTTTAGAATTTACTGCTAAAAGATTTCTTAATGACAATGATCCATTGCGAGTAATTTGTGCATTAGGTAATGAGGTTGCTGTCGCTCTCATTGAAAGTATGAAACAATGGAAGCTTCCTAAAACTCTCGCTAATACTCTGTTTTATGGGCTTTGGGGGGTCTCAGTGGGCTCTTGTGGAGCACGTGCTGTGCTACGTGGACTTGGCACCGAAAATCTTAAGCCTTTCGTAGAGTCATCTATTCAAGATGGTATCGCAGCTATATTTGGACCAACAGGAGTAGTAATGATCGCGAATAAAGCACAGGATATGCTTTATAAAACAGTTCAAGTGATACCTCAAAGTGCGATCAACTTTGTTAGACCAATAATCTCTGTAACCCTGGCAGAAAAAGCAATCCCTAAAATTCTAGACCCTGTAGGTAAAAAAGTCGGTAAACTTGCAAGTAGAATCATTCCCGATGAAACTTATAAGAGATATTCTGAATCAATTAGTCGAAAACTACAAAAAAAATTAAGCTCTTCAGCCACCACGGCTGCTTGAAAGTGGATTGACTTCAGTTCCTATTTTCTGTATGGTGGGCACTGAAAGACTCGAACTTCCGACCACCGAGGTACGAGGGGTGCGCCCACCTAAGTCTACAATGGATTAACAAAGACCCCCGAAGCAGAAAGGATAAATTGCATAGCAATTTATCCTTTCTCACGAGATGCTTGTATATCTTGGAAATGGTGGGCACTGAAAGACTCGAACTTCCGACCGCCTCGGTGTAAACGAGATGCTCTACCAACTGAGCTAAGTGCCCAAGATACAAGCTACAATGATATCAAAACATGTCCTTCTGTAAAATAGT
Source organism: uncultured Gammaproteobacteria bacterium (assembly GCA_964512985.1). GTDB lineage: Bacteria > Cyanobacteriota > Vampirovibrionia > LMEP-6097 > LMEP-6097 > CAYPGT01. Next base: position 2,097 of record CAZELI010000054.1, read on the forward strand.
ACTCACCAACTCTTCACAAACTTTTAGTTATCACGGTTCACTATCCTATGCCATTCCTGAAGATCTGGAGGATAAACTTGCTATAGGTTCCTTAGTCTTAGTTCCTTACCGCAACCAAAAAGAAAACGGTCTAATAATCGATATATATAATGAACTAACTGAAGAAGAGAAGAGCTTTAATATCAGGGAAATAGAAGACCTGATCTCAGAGAATTTTAGCTTTAATTCTGAGCTGATTAATCTTATTAAATTCGTATCACGATATTATGCATGTTCATATTCTGAGGTATTTAGCTCGGTTCTTGCTACTGGTTTAATTAGTAAACCGGAGAAACTTATCAGCCTCAAACAGAAGGATAATATAGAGGCGGAGGATAATATTATTATCCAGGCTTTACGCAAGGCAAGAGGGAATCAAGCCAAATGGGCAAGGCTCAAAACTCTAACACAGTTACCAGAATCACAGCTAAAGAAAGAACTTCGTAAACTACAGAATAAAGGATTAGTAGAAGTTCAATATTCTAGTGCTTCTAAGTCTAATAAACCAAAAACCAATGACCCCTTAGATAAACTTAAAGCTCTAGAAGCAGGTGCTATTCCGACTTTGACCGAAGAGCAAGCAGTAGCGCTCGATTATATTAGAAAGAATATTACCGAAGAAAAACTAGCTTCCAAATTCCTTATTCATGGTGTTACAGGTAGCGGCAAGACCGAAATATATTTAAGGTTAATGGAAGATTGCTTTACAAGAAATCAAAGTACTATCTTCTTGGTTCCAGAGATCGCATTAGCACCGCAGCTTACAGAAAGAATAATTCAAAGATTCGGGCAAGAGCATGTCTTAATCTGGCATAGCGCGCTAACCCAATCAGAGAGAGAGTTTAGCTTCCAGGAGATTATCGCTGGAGAACCTAAGATTATAGTCGGCGCACGCTCTGCTATCTTTGCGCCAGTGAAGAATTTAGGATTAGTGATTATAGATGAAGAGCATGAGAATTCTTATAAGCAAGATAGTCCCGCGCCGCGCTATCACGCTCGACTAGTAGCAGAGAAACGTTGTGAATTGAACAATTGTCCTTTAGTCTTAGGTTCAGCAACTCCTAATATAGAAACTTACTATAAAGCATTAAATAAGATCGATAATTATCATTTATTAAAACTCAAGAAGCGTGTCTTTGATAATGCATTACCTAAGGTAACTATTATCGATATGAGAGAAGAGTTTAATAATGCTAACAAGAGCATCTTCTCTAGGCTACTAAGATCCAATATAGAAGCGGCTTTAAGCAGGAAAGAGCAAATTATTCTCTTTCTGAATAAGCGCGGTGCTGCGTCGCATGTGTTCTGTAGGAATTGTGGATTTGTGTATAAGTGTAGTCATTGCGATAGTAAGACTGTATATCATTCAGACCGCAAGCTAATGATCTGCCATCACTGCGGATTCAATGAAGCTCATCCTAATCAATGCCCTGAATGTGATTCCAAGGCGATTAAATTCTTTGGGTTAGGTACGCAGAAACTAGAAGATGAAGTTAAACAAGCCTTCCCAGAAGCTCGTGTCAGAAGGTTAGATAGCGATGTCAGTAAAATACAAAACAACTACCTTAATACCTGGAATGATTTTAGAGACGGGAATCTAGATATATTAATAGGCACACAAATGATCGCCAAGGGCTTAGACAATCCTAATCTAACCCTAGTAGGAGTTATTTCTGCTGATAGTAATTTCTCGCAGCTAGATTATTTAGCAGATGAGCGAGGGTTCCAACTACTTACACAAGTCTCTGGCAGAGCGGGACGCAAGGACAAGCCAGGACTCGTAGTGTTCCAGTCATATCAACCCGAACGTGAAGTATTACTCGACGCTCAGCAGCAGAATTACGAGGTATTTTATACTAAAGAAATCGAGATGAGGCAGATTCTTAAATATCCTCCCTTCTCTAAATTAATAAGATTCTTAGTAACTTCGGAGAACGAAGTGCAAGCTATCAATACCGCTAATGAATTACATAAACTTACTTGTGATTTACTAGAGACTCTGGAACTGAGTATCGAGAATCTAGACAGCAGTCAGGGACTAAGTTCCATATCGATACTGGGTCCTTGCCCAGCCTTAGTCTCTAAAATAAACAACAAATATAGATATCATTTAGTGATCAAGATTCCTCTAATGGACAATGATAAAGATATCCAGTTAATAGAAGCACTTAAGGGAATGTTTCTTAGTCGCAAAAAAGCTAATGATGTCACTGTAACGATAGATATAGATAGTGTGAGCCTATATTAGTTTTCCACATCGGGAATACTGTGACGTCATCTTGAGGAGCCTGCGAAGCAGGCGACGTAAAGATCCACTATACACTCTTAGTAGTGGATCCTGACGTCGCACGCTACGCGTGCTCCTCAGGATGACGAATTCGTTCTAAGAACCAACAGTAACCGCAACTATACACATATTATGCTTATTAGCATACTCTATAGCTTGCGCCTGCTCCACGAAGAAAGTTTCATTCGCTTCCAAAGCGAGTATACTACCAGGGCTCATGGCTTGAAGAGTTTTAAGTCCAACAGTTGGCACATCAAATCGTTTATCCTGGTTCGGTTTAGCAACTTTACAGACAGTAATGGTTTGAGACTTAGCAAATATACCAAGCTTACGAAGCGAACGTTCAATACAAGCATTGGTTCCTTCAATAGCCTCAACAGCAATCACAGCACGGTTCTTAACAACTACAGTCTGTCCAATATCCAGAGCAGCGATGCCCTTAGCCATACCCAAACCATAGTTAATTTCTTCCAGTTCTTCGACAGTTGGTTGTCTTTTAGTTAGAACTTGGGGACCAGGGAAACGATCTTTAAGATATTTAGTTTGATCAATCACTGTAAGACCAGCTTCTTCATGTAAAAATTCTGCTAATTTTAAATGTAAAGAATCATCGTTTAAGTTTTTTAGTTTAGAGAGTTGTTGCAATAATCTTTTATCAAGCTTATGAATATTTTTAAAGAAGTCTAGTTTAGGAACCTTACCTATAAACGTTATATATTTAGCATTGTATTCTTTGCACTTCTCAAGCATCGCGAAGACTTGTATGGGAGAGTATTTGAAACATACGTATGATTTCTTCATGCGTTTATACGTCTCACAGTTCAAGGCTAGAACTATAACTTCTACTCCTTCTTTCGTAGCAGACTTCGCAAGCATGTCAGGAAGTTCTCCATATCCTGCAACCAAAACTAATTGAGTAATTCGCTCTTCCATTACTGTCATCTTATAAAACTCTCTCCCTGAATCTTAATCTGAGGATCTTTAAGATTAAACCAGTCTAAAATCGTAGCACCCATATCCGCAAAAGTCTTGCGCGTACCAAGATCCTTTCCTTTAATATTCTTATTATAAAAAATTATCGGCACATACTCTCTTGTATGGTCACTACCAGTAGAACACGGATCACAACCATGATCCGCTGATATCAGCAGAATATCATCCTCATTTAGACTTGCTAATATTTCTGGAACTCTTGCATCTATTGCTTCAATAGCTCTTGTGAAACCTTCTGGATCACGTCTATGTCCATAATTAGAATCAGTCTCTACGAGGTTAATAAACAATATCTCCTTATCTGCTCGTGGAGCTTGTTTCAGAGCATTAATAAATTTATTCAGACCATCAGCATTATTATCAGTGTGAATATTCTCAGGGACACCCACTCCCGCAAATATATCCTGTATCTTACCCAAGCCTACTACTCGTCCGCCTTCGTCTATAACGGTGTCTAAGACTGACCTAGAGTGTGGCAGTACTGAATAATCATGTCGCTTATCTCCTAGTCGTACATACTTCATATCAGCAGCTTTAATTTCTTTGCCGTCATTGCGAGGAGCACTCGCAGAGTGCGACGTGGCAATCCATTTTGGGTTTAACTGGAAGGGTCTAGCAATAATTCTTGCCACTTCGTGACTACCGCGCATGATTTCTCTTGCAAGCTTACACCACTCGTATTGTGTCTCTAGAGGAATACGCGCCACATCGCAAGCGATCTGCAAGACTGAATCTGCGCTAGTATAAATTATCGGATAGCCAGTGGCATTATGCTCATCACCAAGCTCATTAATAATCGTAGTACCGCTAGCAGTACAGTTCCCTAATATACCTTGAACACCAGTGACTTTCTTAAACGCCTCTAGGACTTCATCTGGAAAACCCTTCGGGTAATAAGGGAAAGCATTCTGCGCCTTAATTCCCATCATCTCCCAATGTCCCGTAATGGTATCCTTCGCTGCGTTAAGCTCTGCCATCTTGCCATAAGAACCCTTCGGGCACTCCACTCGCTCCAGACCTGGTAATTCAATAATATTCGCGAGACCCAATTCTTGTAGATTCTTGAGTTTAATTCCACCAAGCTTCTCAGCTGCATACTTACAAGTAGTGTGAAGAGTATTAGACTCTGCGACTTCATCATAGTCCTTCCAATCGGGCATAGATCCTATCCCCAAAGCATCTATAATCATTATTACGGCTCGTTTAGTCGTCATTCAAAGAATAAGTATATCAAAGGCAACTTTATATCGCGCTATACAAATTAATTTGACGGAAATTTCTAAGGAATTTACTAAGATTTTTAATTCCTAGTTCAAGCATGTGATAATTTAGTTTATTGCGCTTTGAGCATTTATTACGATTTTACTTAACGAAGTTGAATCCTTCGATAAATATTGAGAGCGCAAAAAAGACCATTTAGGTCTTTTTCGCTAGGGTCTTTAGCTCAGTTGGTTAGAGCGCGCGCTTGATAAGCGTGAGGTCCGGTGTTCAAGTCACCGAAGACCCACCATCTCTAGAAAATAAAAAATAGAAATAATTGCCCCTACATTATATTTTGATCCATTCAATTATGTTAAACTATCATTTATGACACCTTATCAACTTTCAAAAGTAACTAATCTATACTGATTTTAGAGACTAGTGTT
>CAZELI010000055.1:0-7005 GCA_964512985.1 uncultured Gammaproteobacteria bacterium
AAGTTTTATCAAGTACCATATCTACTACCACCGCACCAAAATGAGTCATCTCTCCAACTCCAGGAGCTTGACCACTTGCTTCGATATCTACCATGATATAGACCATTGCTTAATCCTCTGGCTATAAGAATAGCTTGCATTCTATTAATACCCTGTTTATAGCCAATTACAGTGATAATTAAATCTATAACTGATAGTAAATACTCCCTGTTAATTTTTAGGGAATTGCCTAGTAGAACCCTGCTACAGTAAGGCTTCTGTGCCAATTTGTGCCCTTATAAACTACCCAGATCTCAAAATTTCCCTGCAAATACCCTATTTATCAGGGATTTGACCGGCACTAGAGCGCTAGGTTGCCGATCTCGGTAGTCCACCGCCATTACAAAGTAAAAAGCCCCCATTAGGGGGCTTTTTACTTTGTGGGGGATAGACATAGCTATTCGTAAACTTTTGATGATCGCTGCTGCCGAGAACGAGGGCAGCGCAGACCGGAATCTATAATGAGTAAGTTAGACACCCGATTCGTACACTCAAGTACCACAGCTTTAGCTGTATACCGAGAGTTGGCAAGAAAGGCCTAAACGGCACTTCTCACATTTTTTCCTTTCTGCATCCGTTCAAAATCATTTTTAATATTAAGTCGAATAGTTTCATAGTTAGTTCTTGGAGCTTTAATCAATTCATTAAATCTTTCATCTGGTATAAGATTAATGATCTGTCCTACTAACTTACATACTACCTCAGTTGCATCTCCTGAATCAAATTTCCCCTCTGTTTGAAGATCATCTACTGCAATAGCTGGGCATCCACCTGTCCTTTCTTCTTGAACTAATTCCGCAGCAGCTTTGTAATAATATTCCCCACTACGATTGAAATCAATGCCATCATCCTTCAATTCAAAATTATCTGGATGATATAACATAGTATTAGCAGAGTGGAGCGAAAGTGAAGCTAGATCTGTTGTATCATCAAAAGCACGAAATTTGTCTCGCGCATCATCTATATCTGCAACTGGTTTTTGCCATAAAATATTAACCAATGCATTCATTGTATGACTATTGAGAACCATAATTTTTTTCAAAAATCTTTGAGTCGTTTTACTAGTTATACATGTAATTAATTTAGCTTTATCGATAAGTTTATCTGAAGATTCTTGAGCTAAAATTGGAATTACTCTTAATAGTCCATAAATGTTTTGAAAAGATGTAGCTAACCCGCCATGAATAATAGTTATTTCAAGAAGATTAGCAAACTGTTTTTTTAATGCATCAAATTTTTCTAATATTGGAGGCTTTTTTTCAATATCAACTGATAAAGCATTTGCTGCATCTACCAAACTAACAAAAGATTCAGGTGCATTTTCCGCCATAACATTATTTATGGATTTTACATAGCTATCCCAATTATTACTTTCTGATCTTGGCAAGAAATTACTAGCTTTAAACTCTTTTTGTAATATTGCTGGCATATGAAGTCTAATCAAATCCTTGTATTGATTGAACCTACTTCTTTTGTTAGGTAATATTTGCGTTAACCTAGTAAAAACTATAGATGGGTCCTCCACAACCTCATTTATACACATCAGGAGCTGACGAGGATCATTTATATTTTGTAAAAACTGTGAAATGAAATTCATTGGCGGGCAGGATTTACATTTTAACATAATACCGTTGAATAAGTAAAGCTAATTGAAGATTTTCTTTATAGTTATTGTTAAACTTAAAGTAAAATTTGCTTATGGTAAGAGCGATATTACAGAATGTAAGTCCTTTAGACCTTTCTATACATCTCATTGACAGTGATGAAGGTAGAATGGTTCACACTGCTCGTTTAATTAGAGAGGTACTCGCTGATGAGAAGACTAACCTTCTTGAGATTACCGAATCACGGCATCCAGAAATTCTTAGAAGAGAATTAGAGAAAAAAACTTCTGATGAAAGCAGTCTTTTCTTGGCACGCAAGTATAATATATTCCTAGCAAGACCATCGTTTGATAATTTTTCTCAAGTGGTCCGAAATGATCATGGTCATACTTTTGATGGCAAACGTTCCGTAAAAAATATGCCAGATCGTAAGGGGGTACTCAAAATGCTTATGGATTACTGGGAATTACTTACTAATAAAGGTTCTCAATTCTTCACAAGCTTCCTTATTGATTCAGCTGAAAAGAGTGAACCGAGGCTAGATCAGGGTGAAGATTTTGATGAAACAATTCATGTTCTGAATCTACCTGAACCTCAAACTGACTCACCAAGGGAAAACGTAACGATTCCGAAATTGCAATATATGGAAGGAGACTACGATGATAAGAACAAGGATAATTTACGTGAAATGTTTAAGCATTTTGATTTTGTGGCTTCGTTAAAGATGTCTGCGTAGGCGGGGAAAGATTTATATAAACTTATCACCAATTCGCTTCAAATCATTCCATGCCTTCTCAAAATCAAACTCTTTATAATCATCTTCTCTAAGCACTGGTCTTAATTGAGCTTCAAGCTGCGAACTGAGAATTTGTTTCTTACTATCTGAAAGATCTATTTCTAATAGCTCAGGTTTAGTTAGTTTTCTTTGTGCAAGTTGTTGAAACTCTTTATCATTGAGATCTAGTATCTTATGACGTAGAGCATAATCTAAGTCAAAAATATCTCTAATCGCAGGTTTGGTTCTAGTAAGTGCAGCTCGTAGTTTCTCGGCATAAGCTTCTACTTTAGTAAGGCATTTAACAGGGTAGGGGTCTATCAGAAATGATTTATTAAATGGATTTTTGACTAAGGTTCCAGCATTGAGAGTAACAGGTGAAATTAATATCTCTTCTCTAATCCCAATTTCAAATGAGATAGTGCCTTTTAGATTAGAAAGACAAGATTCATATTCTAATACAGCATTGTACTGGGAAGAATTATTGCGACCTTGTAACTCGTTTATAAAAGATAGTGCCTCAAAATTAGTTTCTAGATTTGCAACAAGCTTTTTGATAGGTTTCATTAGATCACTTTTCTCTTTTCTGGATTTATTAGGATTAACTGAAATGGAAAAATCTAAATCCTCGCTTAAGCGATAAAAACCAACATGCACTTTGTTTAATAAAGTACCTCCTTTAAACACAAGATTATGAGAGGGATCGGAGAATAATGCTTCTAGAATAATAGAGCAAAGGTAATCTTTTTCAATTAAAGCAGGTAAGAATCCTGTTTCTGAGTTTGTGTACTCAATTGCTGCACGAAGCTGTTCTGGATTATATTTCACCATTAACTACTACTCCCCATTTTTTATTATTAAGACCTCGAACTGGTAAGTAAGGGATCATTGGAATTAAAGAATTGGTCTTAGGTAAACCTTTGAGAATTTGATTTGTAATGCGAGGCTTAACTTTAAGTAAGTCTAGCAAATAACCTATCCTACGACGTGTACCAATATTTCCAAATTGAAGGGTTGATTTAACTAAGTTTTTCAAGAAGACTTCATCTCGTTTTTTATCTCTTATCCAGTCATACGCTTCTGGTATAGCTCCTAAACTTTTATAGTCATAAATAGCATCAACAATAGTTCTTGATAACGAGCTAATGAATACCTTCATATCACCACTGCTATCCTTAACATCGAACGAATCCCTGTCACCTATGCGATTTCTATCTACTTTAATGAAATTAAAGTTTACTATGCCCATTTTTTTACGTCCTGAGAGTTTGGTATTGTAAACCGTAAGTTGATTGGGGACTTGTGTGGTCAGCTTATGAAAGTTAAACGCTGCAAGACCAGTCACTTGATATTCTGCTTCTAGTTCTCTCATTAAAACTGCAAGTAGGTAGTATGCTGAAGGTGACCAAGCTTGTGCAGGTATAGTACTAGGTAACAAATATAAACCTCGCAACATTTTAATAACCAATCCACTCTTGCTCATTTTGGTTAAGAGACTAGCTTCTTGTTTTGGACTAATAGCAAGTATTTTTAATAAATCCCCAGTACGCACAACTCTTTGCTTATTAAGCTGCGACCAGGCCAAGAAACGTGTTTCTAGAGGGGTTAAATTTATACCTTCTTTTCTCATTCTATTTTATTATATTCCCTAATTTAAGGAATATCAATAAATAGAGTGAGAACTTAATATTGTATGATTTTTCCTGAAAACGCCTGTTTCAAGGGGTTTCTTGAAATGGAATGCAAAGTTAGTAAAAATAGATGTTTACAGAAGGCTTACTCTTTAAATATCCATTAGATGCAATGCCCAGATCATTGAGTAATATACGAAAATTAATCAAGTCTGAATGCTTTCAAAAAGAGTGGTTTCAGATTTATAATTTTCTGGAATTCACAGTCAGTCATTACCCTTTTGAAAACGCAAACGATTTTATAGCAGCCTGCAACCAAGTTTTTATAAAAGAACTTTCTGCCTATAGATTTATAGGAGAAACTATTGCTGAAATTACAGCAATAGAAGAAATTGAATCAATCGAACAAGCAGTTGAGAAGTCATCAACGCATACTCAAAAACACCTTAATACTGCTCTAATTCATTTAAGCAATAGAAGCCAACCTGACTATAGAAATTCAATTAAAGAATCAATTAGTGCAATAGAAGCATTTTGTAAAGAAATATCTGGGGACAGTAATGCAACGCTTGGAAAAGCTTTAACTCAATCAGGAAAAATTGGGTTGCATCCAGCACTAAAAGAGGCTTTTAGTAATTTATATGGCTATACAAGTAATGCTGAAGGGATAAGACATGCTTTACGTGATGAAGATAAATTAGATTTTGAAGATGCTAAATTCATGTTAGTTGCTAGTACGGCTTTCATTAACTATCTGATTGTTAAATCTAGCAAAGCCAATGGGAATTTAACATGTAACTAATCTTTTTAAACCTATCGAATTCGACAGGTTTAAAATCTACTTTCTACCGCAACCTCCCCGCCTCAAGTATTGGTAAACCTGCTTCAGTAGGCACATATATCACTTCTCCTTGCTTCGAAGACTCTTTCAAGCCATCTATCCATAAGTATCTTAGATAAGCTTCGTTACCCTTAAGTGAGTCACCGATAATTTTATTTGCCTTAGCAGCTCCTTGGGCTCTCTCTACTAAAGCTTAGAGGATCTAGGTACGACCCCAATCCGGCAAGATGGCATTTATTAAAATCCCACCAACTCCGTAAACCCACCATATGCCATGCGCTTGCAATCAAAGGGAACAGATTCAGGGTCTGTACTCCATTAACGTAATTCATAATTTAACCTCCACACCCCTCATCCTGAGAGCTTCTTCCAAAGAATAAATAATCTAAAGAAAACTTCCCTGGTCCTATTACTAGTAATATCAAAGATATGGAAAAATAAACTAATGCTAATTCGTAAGAATGTCCACCAGTCGTATTTACGAAAGGGTCATGTAGTACTACCGCATGCATATAGACTGCAACTAACATAGTACAGATCAATCCTAATGATGCAAGCCTGGTCAGAAATCCAAGTATCCAAGCTATGCCACCACCAAATTCAGCGATTGCTGCTAAGCATTGTAAGAAGGCTGGTACTGGTGCATCTGGTCCCATCCATGCCATAGGGTTTTGAATCTTGCCCCAACCATGATAAAGGAAAGCAGCTCCTGCTACTAATCTAAGTATCAGTAAGACCCAAGAAGCAGAACATTGTGCATTTGCTGGACGAAAAAACTTGATTATAGAAGACATATTAAAAAATATTTTAGCATCAAAATCTCACTCAATTAATGCGTTTTATACTTAAAATATAAGATCATGACCTACGATCTAAGTATAAAACGCATGGAATTAAGGCTATAATCCAAATATAAATAACTTATATTAAGCATGTTAAAATAGTCATTAAATAGGTATAATGTATCGTATAAAGAATGTTATATGAAAAAACAAACTAACTTACCAATACCAGCTATCAAGGCCTTACGTAAACTTGGAAATGACTTAAGTGATGCTCGTCGTAGACATCGTATCACCAAAGAGCTTATGGCGGAACGTGCTGGAGTGTCGCGATCCACAATTAACAAGATTGAAAAAGGTGACCCCACTGCTTCGATCGGTGCTTACAGTTCAGTGCTTTTTGTATTAGGAATGGCTGAGCGTTTGAGTGATCTTGCAGATGCTTCTCATGATTTAACTGGTAGGCAACTGGAGGAGGAAAAACTACCACAACGAGTACGGTTACCGAGGAGCAAAGAACAGAGGTAATGATCATGAGTAGTAGAGAAGTGATAGTCTGGATCTCACTTGGTGATGAGAACATTCCTGTTGGTAAATTATGGTTTCATCTTCGCAAGGGAAAAGAGACTGCTTCCTTTGAGTATGATCAAGATTGGCTCAAGCATGGTGAAAAATTTGCTTTAGAACCTGCTTTGAAACTAACTGAGGGTGCTTTTCATACACCTGTAGGTATAGGCGTATTTGGTGCGATTGGTGATTCGGCGCCTGATCGCTGGGGACGTGTTTTGATGCGTAGAGCAGAAAGCGCAAGAGCTAAAGCTGAAAGAACGACGCCAGTGACATTGTTTGAAGCAGATTATTTATTAGGAGTTAATGATGAAGCTCGTCAAGGTGCATTACGCTTTTCTTTTACAATGATAGATCCAGTTTTTTTAGCAGTTAAGGATCAAGCTTCAATCCCTCTTCTCGTTGATCTTCCAAAACTACTTTCTGCCACAGAGCGTTTTCTTGAAGATGATGAGAGTGCAGAAGATCTTAGGTTCTTATTAGCTCCAGGATCATCTCTTGGTGGCGCCCGTCCCAAAGCATCAGTGCGTGAGCGGAATGGCAGTCTTGCCTTTGCAAAATTTCCAAGAAATGATGATGAGTTTAATGTTGTTGCTTGGGAAGCAGTTGCACTCACTCTTGCTAAGTTAGCTAAAATAAGGGTTCCAACATGGCGACTAGAAACTATCCTTAAAAAGCCTGTATTAATTATCAAGCGCTTTGATCGTAATGGTACTGAACGTATTCCATTTCTTTCGGCAATGAGCATGCTTGGTGCAAAAGACAA
>CAZELI010000056.1:0-6993 GCA_964512985.1 uncultured Gammaproteobacteria bacterium
ATTTCTTTAATAGTGCTGTAATAGATTGGATTTCCAGTTTTAGTTTTAATACCTGCTTCATAAAGTTGCTTGCGGATCTCAGGAATATTAATCTCACCATCAGCAAATCTCTCCATGATATTTTTAATTAACTTGAAAGTTTCTGGACAAGCTTCAATAGTATGATTCTTGAGATTATTGACGTAGCCTCTTGGTGCAGGTCCAGGAAACTCACCTCTGCGTAATTTCTCTCTAATACCACGTTTGACGTTTTGTGAAAGATTATCGACATAGAGCTTACTGAAACCAAATGCTAGAGATAGATTGAACTTACCATGTGGGCTGAGGTCAAATAAATAAGTAGGGAATTTTAGGTCTTTAATCACACTTTGATCTATGAGATATATAATCTTTCCACCATCGACGCTGTTACGACTTAGCCTATCTGGTTGCCACGCAATTATTCCTTGAGCCTTACCTTGTTCTAGCTGTGTGAGCATTTGATTGAAGATAGGGCGACCAGGTTCTTTTGCTGTTTTAGATTCAGTGAACTCTTGAATTACTTCTAGATTTTCTTTAACAGCAAATTCTCGAAGCTCTTGAAGTTGAGATTCGATAGATAGTACTTGTCTATCCTCTGAGTCTGTGGACTTGCGGGCGTAGATGAAGTATTTGAGCATAGTTAGATTTTACTGGAATTTGGTTGAGATGGCCAGTCTTATTCTTGATATAATTGCTATTTATGACTGACTCTAAGATTAAATATGATCCATTTGAGACCTCTATGTATTCAGAAGTTGATTTCTGGAACGTAGAATTTATCGCAAAAGTTGATCATTATTGTAATGCCTGTGGTAAAGAATCGACTTTTAGTTTGTTTACAAACTTTGATCAAAATGATTGTGTGAGCGAATATTTACAGAGCCGTTTGGGCTCTACTTTGAATACGAAACATTACTTATGTGCTCGCTGTAATAATCATGTGATTTTTATGTTTGTAAATAAAAGGAAAGTTGGTCAAGTGCCAAGTTATTCTGATTTTGATGCTGGTAATGTAAACTCTGATTATGAGAAAATTTTGGGTCCTGAGAAATTTAAAGAGCTAAAGAATGCTTCTTACTTGAATTCTCATGGTTTAAGTGTCGGAGCTTTTACATATTTAAGGCGTATTTTTGAATATTTAATTTTAAAAGCAAAAGAGAAAGCTGAAGAAAATTCAGAAACTTTTGAGGAGAATTTTGATAACTTCCCGATTGATCAAAGGATTGGAAGATTGAAAAATTATCTCCCCGAATTTTTAGTTCAACACAAAGCACTTTATTCAATTTTGAGTAAAGGTATTCATGCTCTAAGTGAAGAAGAGTGCTCTATTAATTTTAAAATAGTTAAAAATGGAATAGAACAAATTTTAGATGAGGAAATTTATAAAAGGAATAGACAGAAAAAATTGGAAGAATCAAGTAAGCTAATTAATCAAGTACATAGTTTGCAAAATTTATCTGTATCTTAATAGGAGTTTTATGAGCGTTTGGCTTAAAGAAGAAATATCAATAAATGATCTTCACTTATGGGATGAAAATGCAAGGTTTCCTGACTCTTATTTCAATAAAAATGAAGCCGAATTGATTAAATATTTCTGTGATAAGAAAAATTTCAAAATATTAGATTTTATAGAAGAGCTTATAAAAGATTTTGATTTACCTCAACTTGAAAAATTAGTTGTTTTTAGATTCAAAGGTAGAAATATTGTTTTAGAAGGCAATAGAAGATTAACAGCATATAAGCTGTTGATTAATGGATACAATTTCCCAGATGGTGATTTTCAATCAAGATTAAATACTATTGCTGAAAGCTTTAAAATTAATTCTGAATTTAAGCTTGAGTGTTTGGTAACGGATAGCAAAGATGAGGGTTTAAGATTTATTGATAGAAAACATTTGAATAGAAATAATGAGGTTGCTTGGGGGGATAATGAAAGGGCTCATCATCGTTTGAGACGTGGTTTGGCTAGCAAGAGTGAACTTTTTAAAACAGAAATTACAAAAATTATAAAAGGTCTTGATATTGAAGATGAGTCTAAGGAAACAGTCTTGGGTAAAGGGTTTGTTACCACTTTTTGGAGAATCCTTGAAAGTTCATTTGCTGCTTCATTATTTGGCTTTTCACTAGATGAAGAGGGGAGTTTGAATATAGATAATGATGAGTTTGAAGAGAAATTGAAAATTATTATTCGAGATGTGATTCAAAAGGAAGATTCATTAGGAAATAAAATTAATTCTAGGACGATGAACACAGACGAACAAAAAAGAGTATATTTAGATAAAGTTTTAAGTTATGAAAAGAGTCAAAAAGGAGAACAAAATGATTACATAGCTGAGAGCGATGAGAGACAACCCCTTTTTAAAGAAGAGGTTTCGAGCAGTAAACAAAAATTCTCTCAAGTAAAAATTAGTGATGAAATTGAATCAGTTGGTGAAAAGAAGAGGACAAATCCAAAGTCATACTCTCGGAAATTCTTAATTCCTAAAACTTGCTCATTGGTTATTAATGAGAAAAAAATCAATAATATTTTCAAAGAACTTAAGCATGATTTGCCATTAGATGAAACGATAAATTCAGTACCAAATGCTGTTGGTGTTCTCTTCAGAGTCTTTCTAGAAGTCTCTCTAGATTTCTATGCAGAGAAGCGTGGGCATTCTTTTTCTAATAATGACAATATAAAAAATAAGATTCCTGTTGTTTTGAATTTTCTTAGGAAGGAAGGAATTAGTGAAAAAGAATTTCATTTTATTAAGCAGGTACAAAGTAGCAATAAGTCTCAAAATATTCTTTCTATTGATAAATTTCATGAATATGTTCATTCATATAAAATTCAACCATCTGCTTCTGATTTAAAAATAAAATGGGATAATTTGCAAAGTTTTTTTGAGATACTTTGGAGATGATATTGAGGAAGACCAATTATGATGTTCAATATTAATTTTGAACATCATAATGAGTGAAAAAAGTTTCTTGCCCACTCCTTCTTTATAGTTTATTAAATAGTTCCATTTTTTTATTTTTATCAATCATAAAAACAATGAAGAGTGAGACAGGGACAAGGATGAAAAAGATTACTCCAAGTGTGATATTTTGAAGAATAAAGAACAATATTGATAAAACTAAAGTCACTATAGGAGAGAAGTGGTAGAAATTTGCATTCTCTAGGTCTGGACTGTCGCCGATTGAAGCTAAGATTTTAAGTTTTTCTATTGGTAGGTGAATAACATCTTCATATTGGTGTTTATGTTCGGTAATGAGGAATTGAATTAACTCTTCTCTAGTCGCATTGATGTAATTAAACATAGAGATATTTTACCAATAATATAAGCCTGTATTTAAGCTTTTTATTGCTGAGTCAATTGACTAGTCAGTTATGTTCTTAAAAAAATTGAAAAATACTATAGCCGTGATTACATCAAGTAATTTCCACATCATAATTGGGAAGTGGATAGGTGCTATTGGATTAAATACTACTAAAAGAACTATCAATATTACTAGATATGGTTGCTCCTTAAACTTTCCGGCTGAATTAATTAGGAGAACTATCGCAATACATACTAACCACCTTAAAAGCTGAAAATAAAAATAAGGCATTGGTAGTAATGCAATAAAAAGTGCTATTGATGTCACCAGTAAAAGCTTTCTCATTGTTAATTAGTACTGCCAAACATTGTTTGTCGAAGTGCATCCATATCTTTCATTATTAATTGTTGATGTAAATCTTCGTACAATTTATCAATCTCCTCTTCTGTGGTGTAGTCTAGTATTCTAAGAGCAGCTACAAGGAATTGGAATTCAACAGCCAAATGGGTGGGTCCTAATGCTTGGTGGAAGTGATTTAAAAAGAAATCTACTTCACCAGAAAACTTTTTCATTACAAGTCCCTCTGCTTTTATGAAATCTTGAAAGTTACACCAGCGACCTGCCACATACTGAGGATAACCATTATCATAAAGGCTACCAAAAATCTCTTCTTTGTGCTTTTTACATAAATTCAAATATTGTTTTGAATCCCCAAGAGGGATACCTTTCCAATATGAATAATATGCAATAAATATTGGGTAAGATTCAGGAAAATCATTTTTAAGCTGTGAATGAAAATTTTCTGCTATCTCGTTCCCTGGTATATTTTTATAAAGCTTGAAAATTTCTAGAGAGATTTGCTCCTCATTGTTAATGGTTTTAAGTTTTGAAACTTCTTTATCAATTTCTTTTTTGAACACATTGTAATCTGATAACTTTTCCTTTATTGTTTTGTTGCTTTGATTTACTGGATAGTCATTTGTGAGATTTAATTGAGAACTATCATTTTTGTAAATTTTTGTGATATATGGCAAACTAAGTATTATTACCAATAGAAGAAGGAAACCAATTATAAATTCCATAATAGGAGAATTATAATATAAAAATATCTGTTTTTGCAGAATAAGCCAGCGAACCTATCTCATTCTGGGCTCCGCGAGCCTAAGGTCTCGCTCCGCATAGCATAGACATAGGTTTTACTTTAAGACGTTAGAAGATTTACTAAAATAAAAACACCAGTAACTTTTCGCTCGTTATCGCTCGCGTGCCCTTTATTTTTTTTCGCTCAGTTTTTTAGGGCTGACTGGTAGGTGCAGCAGCTCTAAAAAAATTCACTCAAAAAAAATTGTTAAGCAGTAATTGATAATAAAAGTACGACAAGGAGCAATGAACGTAAAAGTGCTATTGATGAAATTGTTACTAATCGTTTCATAACTATTTGTGCTTAAATAATTTCCCTAAAAAAGAAAAGGAGGTTATTAATAAATATAAAAAGCCAAACTGTATCGCAAAAAAAAGTATCATTAAAAAACCAAAGACTGCTGAAATTACTAAATTTGTGACACTGAATGAACCATTTGCCAATGTGAATAATAAACAAATTAGAGCCACTGGTAAGGCGATATTTTGTATATAAAAAACCAATTTCCTATCCTCTTTGTATATTTTCGTGTCTAATATCTCCTTGATCTTATAAAATTTCTCATCATCTTTTTTTATTTTATAAAATTTTATAATTTTATATATCCAGTAAACGGTTGTGCCAATAAAACATATTCCAGGTATTGCTAACAAGCCCCCTGCCATGCCAGAAAAACTTTCTTCCTTTGAACTTAAGTTCATAAGGGATATTGCAGCAAAGGAGTATAGAAAACCATAGATATAGTTTTCTATTACTCTATATATTAAAAGCTTGGTTATTGTTTGATTTGTTATATCTTCCGGTTTTGAAGATATAACAGACTCGTAGTTTTTATTACTACCCCAAAAGATTTTTTTAAGTAGGAAGCTTTCTATCACTTTAATTAAATGATACCTGAAAATGTGTCTTATTTCATAGATCCTGGCTTACTACTAAAACAATCAGAAGAAATTGATTATAAAATCTCGGATTTTAGTTGAAACTTGCGCCTCCTCGTTGCGCTCGTGGTTGCTTCTTTGGAAGGTCAGGATCATAACCAGACACGGACAAAGGTCGGAATTAAATTTACTAATTATTTCAATTTCAGTAAATCGTTATTTTGAAAACTGAATATTGGAGACGCGGTCTATCTCTAAGTCAATCTCACTCATCTCGATATTCTCAAATTCAAGTTTAAATTGATTTGTATTCAATATTTGGTCATAAACTTTTTTAGCATTCATTGAAAGGAATATAAAAACAGAATTCAATATAAGGTCATCATGATCACTATTATTAACTTTCTCTGATTCTTTTAACTTTAGATCTAAACTAGATTTAATAAAAAGTAGAGAGTTATCAGAATTTTCAAGAAACTTTTTGAAAAGTACAGATATATGAGTAACTTCATTGAAAATACTATCAATCATTTGGTTGTCATCACTTTTCAAAACGTACTTCATTAAAAAGAATCTATAAATTTTTTCTCTGAGCTTATTAATTAAATCGTTATTTGCTTCTCTCTGAAAAATTTCTAGATCAAAAAAGAAAATTACGAGAGCCGCTAATTTATTTTTATCTAATGCATCTTTGGTATAAATTGAATTTCTTGTATTTAATTCCCCCATAATCATTGATTCAATACTGGTATAAGTCATTAACAGTGAAAGTAGCACTTTTTGAGAGGTATTTTTTGTTTTAAAATTTAGAATCCCTTTTAAATTATCATCAACTAATTGCTCAATATTACCAATACAGTCAATATTTTTTTCATCAGTTCTTTTACTGTACATAATGAATATAACGAAGCTTATTAAAATCACAACAACAAATACGATAAAGAAATTCATAATTTAACCGTTACCTTTTCTGTTTAAAAGATTAATCTTTCATTCTTATGCTGATTATCCCATTAATAAGCAATGTTTGGCAAATCAAGCCAGTTCCTGTCTTGATTTGGCTCCGCGAGCCTAAGGTCTCGCTCCGCATAGCATAGACCCTGGTTTGCTACTAAAATAACTAGAAGAAAATTGATTATAAGATCTAAGTTTTCAATTGAAACTTGCGCCTCCTCGCTGCGCTCGTCGTTGCTTCCCTTTATTTTTTTCGCTCAGTTTTTTAGGGCTGACTGGTAGGTGCAGCAGCCCTAAAAAACTTCACTCAAAAAATTTTGTTAACCCAACTACAGAGCGGTGTTACACCGCTATCCACTTCGCCCTTTTAGGTCGAGTGGCAGGCGAGGCGAGCGCAGCGAGCCGAGCCTGGGCTCTGGGGCTGTGTGTGTCTGTGTTAGCGAATGGCACCGGGCCTTGGGTTTGGCGCGAACTGCCGCCGCGGAAATCATCAACTTGTAGAGGCTTCGGACTGCGTCCTCAGCCTCTACTGCTAGAAGAATCAGTTAAGAGTGATTAAGTCGCTAAATGCTCCTTAATCACTCTTAACTATTTTCCGATATAATTTCCGCGGCGGCAGTTCGCGCCAAACCCAAGGCCCGGTGCCATTTTTACCAAAACTCTAGTCCTATCTGCTACCTGCAAGTCCAAGCGCAT
>CAZELI010000057.1:0-6938 GCA_964512985.1 uncultured Gammaproteobacteria bacterium
TTTATTAATTTGTATTAATCTTGAAGATTCTTGTTGACAGGGTTATTGCGAGGAGCGCGTAGCGCGACGTGGCAATCCATTCCAACGCAGAAGGTAATATATTCCATTTTGACACCTATTTCCTTAGACTTTTTGTAACTTCTAAAAGAAATTTAAGATAAGTATTGACAAACTGGGGCTACATAAGATAATATATTGCCTGGAGAATATATTATGACATTAGAAATACCTAAAACAGTTAGAAATTTTATCGCTGCGACAGTTGGAACAGCAATGTTAACTGGTGGCTGTGCTTCACCAGAGACAAGACTAGACACCGTTGCTGGTCCAGGACATCAAACTGAGATGGCAATCGGTGCAATGGTTGAAGAACAAGTTAGACAAGGGAAGATAGCGCTTCATAACGGTAACGTGAAATTTGATCCTAATCAATCAGCACCTTCACCAAAAGCTAGTCCAGCTCAGCCTGCTGCTCCTCAAATAGCTGCTGATGAGCTACCAACGCGACGTTAAATCTTTAACTATTCACTAAGACTCGCAACGCTCTCTCTAATGGCATCTTGCCAGTTTTAACATTGCGTTCGATGTTTAGAGTTTGGCTGAGAAGTTTCTCTAACCTTGCGGTGTTCATGCGTGCACATTCTTGACGCTGGAAGTGTAAGCGTCCTGGAGAGATGCCAAGTAAGCTTGCTTGCTGGTCTGCGCTGTAACGCTCTGTCTCAGAGAGTTTGAACTTGAGGTGCCTTGAGAGCATGGTTTCCATTAATGCAACTAAACCAAGATGCGCTTCTTTATTGCTTATAATCTTTTCTAGTTCAGTATTGGCTTTAGGAATATTTCCCCATGCAAGCTCATTGATGAATTTAAAACTATCGTGACGGCTCTGGCACTCTTCATTAATCAGTCCCATAGTGATAGATTTACCAAGAGTGCTTAGGCGCTTAAGTTCAGAGTAAAGCTTAGAGCTATCTTCTGTGCCTATATATTCTACGAAGTGTTCAGCCTCTACACCTCTGATTGCTGGAATATTCTTCCTATCTCCTAGTATGGTTATATGCATCTCGCTTACCCAGCTGGCTGCAGCTTTAGTATCCCAAGGACTGAACTCCTTAAACTCTTCAAACACTATGCTTGGTAACTTAGCTTTAAGTTGTTTCACTAACTTAATAGTGCCGTTAACTTTCTCTGAATCAAATATCACCATAACATTATCAGGAATCTGTGACAGGGTTTGAAGGATCTGTTCTACTTCACTGTCTTCGGATTTGTTCTCTAGAAACTTGAAATTCTTGATATGAATTATTTTAGTGCTGTTACCCCAAGCAGGAGTTTGTACTAAGTTCCTTAAATCCAGCAGTGTAGGATTAGTTGCTTGATTAAAGTTAAAGCCTTCCATGCCAGGCTCCAAGTGTTTCTCTTTCAGCAGATTAAGTTTAAGCTGCCTGCGAAAGTTATCCTTGCCATGGAGAATGAAGTGCATTAGGGTTAATTATAAACAGCTATTATTCTAGCGGGGCAATTTTATGAGGTTGTTGGTATCTTATTAGCAAGTCCCAATCTTCCAGTAGTTCTTTTTGATGTATAGAAGCCCATTCTATAATTAGTCCAAGGGTTCTGGCTGGTACTTTACCTGATAGAAGCGATAGATCTTTGATATTTATAGTTACCTCATATTCACCGTATTTTGCATGAAAATGCGGTGGATTGTGATCATCCACGTACATGTAAATATAAATGCCATAGAAAAAACTTATGAGTGGCATGAATTATTATTCCTTGATTCCGAATAAATCTTGAACTGTTTTACCAGTAGCTTTCATATATAGAGAATCAACACAAATATCTAAATCTTCATTCCAGGCAATTGCTCTGTTGTTGTGTACAATATGGGCTTTCTGGAAATTCTTGAAATCCTGCCACTCTAAAAAAATACCCTTACCAACCTTGTCAGAAAGATCTACTGAACCTTCCTCACCATTATCAAACTTAAGCCATAATCTGTAATCGGCTAAGGGCTTGACCTCTATGGCTTTTCTAAAACCTTCCATAATATGTATTATACCCTATCCTTGCCATGGAGAATGAAGTGCATTAAAGTAATTATACATTCTCATCCGCTATGTACATCTCAGCAAGTAGTTTCAATATCCTATGAGTTTCAGGGCATTCTTCACTTTTCTTCAACCAAGATATAAGTATAGGTTCTTTTCCAGTAGCTAATTTTTCTATTTGGTTTGGAGCTAGAGTCCCTATTAATATTAATAACTGAGCTAAACTTTCCTCATATTTTTTATTAGAAATACCTAAGCTCTCTCTAGCAAAGGCTAGCTCTAGTAGTTTAATTCCATGTGAATCTTGTATAAGATAGTCTGGTAAATTTTCAACTGCAAACTCAGTCAACAAAGCAAGCACCGAATCAGGCACTTTGTTACTGTAATCAATTTTTCCAAATTTTAAATTGTGTTTATAAGCTGGATAGAGTAAATTTTTGTAGAAGCTTTCACCGACGTCTTGCCCCTTAGTGTATTTAGGATGCAAGCAATTTTCAGCCAAACGAATTAATTTTTCTTCTGGGAGATCTAAATTACCAAACAGCCAGTTCTTCCCAGGTTCTGACTTAGCTAAAAGCTCTAACAGCTCTCTAGTTGTTGCTAGATCTTCAGGTTCCCCCTTTCTCACCCTTCCTGCAAAGCTAGTTACCCTAGGGTTTTGTTGATTTGCGTACTTGGCTGTAAAACTACCATTGCCGGGAGGTAAAACACTTTGACGACCTGCGCCAGGCCAGTAACCTTGGCTTACAACCTTTTCTGTAAAGCTTGTAAGAGGAGCATCAGGCAAATCTCCCTGCTTTATAAATCGAGTTACGTGCTCCCCTGAAGGTTTTGCTGAGTCTCTGTTATCACTAGTACTAGTTTTTTGTTTCTTTCCCCTTAGAGATGCTTCTGGACCTCTTGGTGAATCTTTCCATTTTGGAAGATCAACCGATCTTGTTCTAGCGCCATTGCTACCTAACCCAATCATATGGAGAATTCTAGCATAAATATTAATAAAATATAAACTAGTCTAAATCAACTCGCATTCTTGGGAATTTTCTTTCTGGTCCATTTCTTAATTCTGGGGCTAATCTGAGTAGATCTTCTTTGTTAAAATCTCCTTCCAAAGGTTGTGCTAATCCTTCTTTAAGTAGAGCTTTAATTTCTTCAACTAATTCACTTCTATTGGCAGGATCTGGGTCCTCTGAGCGTTTTACTAATTCATCCAGCTTGTCAAGACCTGGCTTACTAAAAGACAAGAAGAATATTCTTTCTGCCTTGCCATCAACTCCCCCTTGTTCCAGATCCTCACTTGTAAAGCCTGTGATCTCAGAATAATCACGAGTTTGATCAATCGAGCTTAAACTACCAGCAAGGTTTAAAGCTTCTTTCAGAAGCTCCCCTTGATCTTTAGAAATCACTTTCTTGTCCTCTAGATCTTTTATCTGTCTTTGAATTTTTTCTAGAGATCCAACAGTCTTCTTTAAATTAATATCAATATATATAGCTTTCCTGCCTTGCTTCTTAGCAGAGTCAAATTCCTCTTGACGACACTTATAAACAAACTCAACCCTTTTGGCAAGTCTAGTTTTATCAGCTTGAGAGATTTGAGCCCTAGCAATTAGTTCCTCGTCAGAGATAAAGCGAACGTTGTGCATGTCTCTTCTGGTTACTTGCGTTGATGTGGCATGATCCACAGTTCCCTGATTGTTGTTGCACCCTACCATAGGAGCCATTAAGGCTAAAGTTAAACCAGTTTTAAAACTATTTCCTATAAACGTATTCAATATAATTTACAATAATATCAACCACTTGGTAAAAAGTCAATACCTTAAATAAAATTTTTCAGTTAAATTGAGACGCGGCCCTTAATAACTCCTTAGTAACTTCGGCACACGGCTAAAACCCTTAAATTGGGTTTTCTTCATTTCTATGAAGCCAACGCTTTCTTTAGCGATGATGGTTTGTGCTTCGGCTACTGCTAGATAAGCAGTTTTACGTATGTTCTTGGTTGGATTGAGCTTCTGTAATATAGTTGGAGTGTTAATTCTGTTAGGAAAAGGGCTTGAATTATGTATCGAATTGTTTACTATTGCGTTGTTTAACTCTTGTATTTTCTGTGATTTGTTCATAAATAATTGCTCCACTTCCTCTTCCCGCTCATGTTTTAAAAATATTGATTCTGCTATATCCTGCAGACTAGGCTTAGTATTATTGCCCGAACCGCTTGTAGAAGCTTGACGTCTATATATAGTGCCAGAAATCCTGGAATTGACTAGTTCTTTGATTGATTTGCCTTTGTGTGTTGCTGTCATTTACTTATCCGCTCCCTTGCTTGAGTTTATTGAACTGTATTGGGGTTAATGCAAGGTTAAGGGTTAGGTTAAATGGCGAACTTTAATCTTTTTTTCAGTAAATACTAGCAATATACATTATCTGCTTTGCTATTATTGACAGTCGCGTCTATTAAGCAGGGTAATGCCTTGCTCGGATGCAATCTAAGCTACCTTATATTAGGTCGCTGAAAACCCAAGCAAAGGATAAAACAATGGCCCTCAAGAAACGTAAACCTACTACTCCAGGTTCTCGCGGAACAATTCTGTTAGACCGTAGCGATGTAACTACATCTACTCCTGAAAGAACTTTAATTAAGAAACTGAAGAAAGATACCGGCAGAAACAGTTCTGGTCGGATTACTTGTCGTCATAAGGGCGGCGGTAATAAGAAGAAGTACCGTATGGTGGACTTCAAGCGCAATAAGCATGGCATCAAGGCTAAAGTTAAGTCGATAGAATACGATCCTAACCGTAACGTTCACATTGCTTTACTTGTATATGATGATGGTGAGAAAAGATACATTCTTTGTCCTAAGGATTTAGTAATTGGTGCAGTCGTAGAATCAGGACCAGAAGCAGATATCAAGCCTGGTAACGCACTTTCACTGAACGATATACCTCTCGGTACTATGGTTCACAACATTGAGATGGTGCCTGGTAAGGGTGCACAAATGGTGAGATCAGCTGGTAACTCAGCTCAGTTCTTAGCAAGAGAAAACAATTTAGCGACACTAAGATTACCGTCTGGTGAGATGCGTAGAGTTCCTTCTGATTGTATGGCTACTATCGGTGAGCTTGGTAATTCAGATTGGAAGAACATTGTTTGGGGTAAAGCTGGTCGCAAGAGATATCTAGGTGTTAGACCTACAGTTCGTGGTTCAGTTATGAACCCTGTAGATCACCCTCACGGTGGTGGAGAAGGTAAGTGTCCTATCGGTGGTATTCCTAAATCACCTTGGGGTAAACGTCTCGGTAAGAAGACACGTACGCCTAAGAAACAATCAGGAAAACTAATTATCACTAACCGTAAAGGTAAGAAGATTGGAGCGACAGTCTAAGTTATAAGGAAAATAAAGCATGGCAAGATCACAAAAAAAAGGACCCTACGTACACGAATCTCTTTGGAAGAAGGTTAAAGAATTACGTGAGAAAAACGAGAAGAAAGTTTTGAAAACTTACAAACGTGCTTCAATGATTCTGCCTGAGATGGTTGGTATGACTATTGCGGTTCATAATGGTCGTAAGTTTATTCCTGTATACTGCACAGAGTCTATGGTTGGTCATAGATTGGGTGAGTTTAGTTTAACTAGAACTTTTAAGGGACATGCTGGTTCTAAGAAAGCTGGTGCTCCAGGAGCTGCTTAAGTAAGTAAACAAAAGAGAGAAAATTATGTCTGAGAAAACAAAAGAAGAGAATAAAACTGAAGTCAAGCTATCTAAGGCTAGAATTGGCTTTATGAGACATACTGCTCGTAAAGTGCGTCGTACAGTGGATCTTATTCGTGCGATGACAGCTGGTGAAGCGGTTACTCAATTAAAATTTCTTCCATACAAAGCATCAGATCCAGTTAGAAAGCTGATTGAGAGTGCTATGGCTAATGCTAGTCATAACCTTGGAGTAGAGAAACCTGAAGATATGAAGATCTCTCAAATCCTTGTTGATGACGGTGTTACATACAAGAGATGGAGAGCTGCTAATAAGGGAAGAGCGCACAGTATCATGAAGAGAACAGCGCAAGTAAGAGTAGTTTTAAGTCATATGAACGCTGCTGAATATGCTAAGTATGTTTGGGATACTTCTAAGCGTAACAAGAAAAATAGGAAGGTTGAAGCTGCAGCTTAGGCTCAGTGATTAGGACAAAGGGCAAAATAAGTATTATGGGACAGAAAATATCTCCAAAAGCAAATAGATTAGGCATAACTGAAGTTTCAGACTCAACTACGTTTGCGGAATTCAGAAGCGGTGAGTTCGCTGGCATACTTCAAGAAGACACTGCTATTAGAACTTACGTTAAGAAGAAACTTAAAAACGCTGGTGTGAGCAAAGTTCTTATTCAACGCAAACCAGGACAAATCCAAGTAGGAATAGTGACTGCTAGACCAGGTTTGGTGTTCGGTAAAGCTGGTGAAGGTTTGGAATTGATCAAACGTGAACTTGGAGTTTTAGCTAATAACGAACTTAATTTAGTAGTGAATGTTTTTGAAGTAAACAAGGTGGATTTAGATGCACAATTAATTGCAGAATCTATTGCACAACAATTAGAGAGAAGGATCGCTTTCAGACGTGCTACTAAGCAAGCGGTTCAGAGAGGAATGCGTGCTGGTGCTAAAGGTATTAAGATCATGGTTTCTGGAAGACTTTCTGGTATTGAGATAGCGCGTAGCGAGAAAACTCAAGAAGGTAGTGTTCCAACTCACACTTGGAGAGCTGATATCCATTATGGTACTGCTGAAGCTCTTACTACTTATGGAATTATCGGTGTGAAAGTTTGGCTTAATAAGGGTCTACTCAAGCCAGGTGAGAAATCAAGAATGAACATCAAAGCTGCTGCTGGACAGTCATCTAATA
>CAZELI010000058.1:0-6134 GCA_964512985.1 uncultured Gammaproteobacteria bacterium
AATCTCCATGAAGCTTAGTAATTAACTGTGTTTCCATGACAAATCCTCCTTAAATCGGATTAAACTGCTGCTCTATGTTGTTAATTATTATACTTACTTTTGTATGAGAATGTCAAGTGGTGGGGATTAAATTTAGTTCAGAGTCAGTATAAATAGTTAAGCGCTTAAGTATTTACCATGATACCATTGCTTGTCATTAATATTATGATTAAAAATCTTGTTACTAAACTAATACGTTGGGGCATTGATATTTTCAAAAAGGTAATGAACATAAAAATACCTTTTCAAGCCTTGCTGTCTTTAGCTGCTATCACTATCAGTGGATTGACTTTCTATAACACTTCTCTGAAACCTTTCAAACCTTCACTTTACGCATCTGAACCAGTTTGGTATAACTACTCACACCGCGAAGATAAAATAACTTTTAGAGACGCAGCTGTGATTTTACCTTTAATTCTCTATAATCATGGCTCTCAACCTGGAATTATAGAGGAAATATTATTAGTTTTAGCAAATAAAAAAGAACACTATGTATACTCACCAATGTTTTTTGTAAACAATATACTACCTAATCTTAAATTTGAAAGCAAGGAAATTCTTCCAGGTAGAATAACGTTGGGCGTGGAACCAAATGCCGATTTTGCAGGCTATTTTAACCCTATACTTTTAAAACCAAATGAACAGAAAATTATGTATCTTCTTTTCATGCCTGATCCACGACCCGACAGACAACCATTAGAGGGACAGTATGTAATGAGAGTAGCCTTCTCCTATAAAAACAAAGACAAAAATGAATACGAGGTCTACTCTAAAAATATATCTGAAATCAATAGTAAGGGCTTAACGGTAGGTTTATTTAGTAGTGATGACAGTCACGAAGCAAGAGATGGATTATTAAAGAAAGTTAGAAAAACTTTGTCTTTTTAATCTCTCCCCTCCCTAAACAAAACCTCATCAGCACTAATTCCATAAATCATACATAAACCTGCAACTATGTCATGCCGAATAGTAGCATTATCAGATTCGATCCTAGAAAGATTAGTCCTAGAGCATTTGATCTTATGAAGCGATAAGTATGCTGAGACTTCAGTTATAGACATGTGCTTTTCTTCCCTAATCTTCTTGAGATATTTACCAATACCACGCCTAATCTGCTTCATATTAGGAACAAGATTCGAATATTTGCAAGTTTTCTGCGTCAGGATCTTGACGTTAATTGCTTATAACGCTTATATATAGAAATATCCAGAAAATATTTTCAGGTTCAGATATACGTATTCTTAAATGGCAATTAAACTCAATGAAAACGAAATAAGAGACATCACCAGTTACTTAGAAGCTGGTAAAACTTTACCTGATATGTATAGGTTTCTTTTATTTGAGGAGAAAAGCGAAGTTGAGTTAGTTTGGAATGGTAAAACTAATGAAGTCTGCAATATTGTTTTACCATTCCAGATTATTGAGCAAATTGATGAACCACGTTCTGAGAAAGATATAAAAAAAGATCAATTATCACTGTTTGATGCACACTCCGGGAGACAAATTTCAGGTTGGTCTAATAAATTAATCTGGGGTGACAACAAACTTATACTCTCTAGTCTTAAAAACGGTCCCCTAAGACATGAAATAGAAAAACAAGGTGGTATCAAGCTCATATATATAGACCCGCCCTTTGATGTGGGTGCAGATTTTTCGATGGATATTGAGATTGGTGATGAGACACTCACCAAGAAACCTAGTGTACTTGAGGAACTAGCTTATAGAGACACTTGGGGCAAAGGTGCTGACAGCTTCATTTCCATGATTTATGAACGTTTAGTTTTAATGCGAGATTTGCTTGCTCATGATGGAAGTATTTATGTACATTGTGATTGGAGAGTGAGCGGATATTTAAGACTAGCCCTAGATGAAATATTTGGGAAAAATCGATTTGTAAATGAAATCATTTGGTCATACAAATCAGGTGGTGCATCAGAAGAACGATTTGGAAGAAAACACGACACAATATTTTTTTATTCTAAATCAAATGGAGCAAATTTTAATGTACAAAAAGAAAAATCTTACAACAGGGGCTTTAAGCCATATAGATTTAAGGGAGTAGAAGAATTTCAGGACGAGCTAGGTTGGCATACCATGGTCAATATGCGTGATGTCTGGCCAGTTGATATGGTTGGCAGAAGCTCTTCTGAAAGAATTGATTACCCTACTCAAAAACCCGAAGCACTCATAGAACGCATTATTAAAGCTTCTTCTAACAAAAATGATATAGTTTGCGACTTCTTCTGTGGCTCAGGCACTACACTTGCAGTCGCCGAAAAGCTTGGTCGTAAGTGGATCGGTACAGACTTAGGTAAGTTTGCTATTCATACTACACGTAAACGTATGATCAGCATACAAAGACAACTTAAACAAGAAGCTAAAGACTACCGAGCTTTTGAGATATTAAATTTGGGTAAGTATGAAAGACAACACTATATAGGAATTAATCTCAATCAAAGAGAAGAAGAGAAACGTAAACAACTTGAAGCTAAAGAAAAAGATTATATTCAACTTATTCTTCAAGCTTATAAAGCTGAATCTATAACTGGCTTTAAGACTTTTAGCGGCAAGAAAGGTCCTCGCTTAGTAGTAATAGGTCCAGTGAACTTGCCTATAACTAGGAGGTATGTAGAGGAAGTTATAGAAGAATGTGTCGGAAACAATATTACCAAGATTGATTTACTTGCTTTTGAATTTGAGATGGGATTATTCCCTAATATTCGTGATGAAGCTAAGAATCGAGGCATAGATATAGTTCCCAAGCAGATCCCTAGAGAGGTCTTTGATAAACGTGCAGTCGAGAAGGGACAAGTGAGATTTCATGATGTAGCATACATAGAAGTCAAACCTATTATTAAAGCTAAAACAATTGCCATCGAACTTACAGACTTCTCTGTTTATTACAATCAAGATGCTTCTGAAGAAACTTTTACCACTCTTAAGAATGGTAAAAGCAAGGTGATTGTTGAGAATGGTCAAATAGTAAAAATCTCCAAAGATAAAAACGGCATAGTTAACAAAGAACAACTCACTCAATCTTGGACTGATTGGATCGATTATTGGTCTGTAGATTTTGATTATGAAAGTAAGAAGGAGATCATATATGAGAAAGCTGATGATGACTCAATTAAAGAAGTTTGGACTAAAGATTATATATTCGAGAATGAATGGCAATCATTTAGAACTAAGAAAGATAGATCACTGGAATTAATCAGCGCACCAAGAGAAATTACTAAAAAGCGTACTAAGATTGCAGTAAAAGTTGTAGATATTTTTGGCAATGACACAATGAAGGTTCTAGAGGTAAACATTTAATGGCATTGCATCCTGATTTCCCCAAGTCACCTTATGAAATATTAGATCCTCAAGTCAGATGGTTTCCTGGTGACAAAGCATTACAAGAACAGGGTTATATAAAATTACTAGCACCATTAGTATACAAACTCAGACAAGAAGTAAAATCCTGGCGCACTAGATACTACGAAGGAGCTTCTGAGACTAGCAAAGCATTATTAAGATGGTGGTTTCAGACTGAGCATCAAACAATAGATGCAAACAATAACACATATAATTTTCAATATTACTTCGCTCAAAGAGAAGCCGTTGAAACTGTAATATATCTCTATGATGTCGTCAAAGCAAGGAATCCATATGACCTCATGCGTTACGATAGTTCACAGAGTGTTAGCAGAGGGATGTTTGATGAAGACTGGTTGCGGCTGGTTATTAAGATGGCAACTGGAAGCGGTAAGACCAAAGTTATAAGTCTCTTGCTTGCATGGTCATATTTTCACAAATCATATGAAACTGATTCAGAGCTTGCAAGAAACTTTCTAATAATCACACCAAATATTATTGTTCTAGACCGCATTAGAACTGACTTTGATGGACTAAGAATCTTCAATGAAGATCCTATAATTCCTGAGAACGGTTATGAGGGTCACAATTGGCAAGATGATTTTCAACTTAATTTACATATTCAAGATGAAGTGAAAGTAATTCATAAAACTGGAAATATTTTTCTCACGAATATACATCGTGTCTATCAAAACGAAGAGAATATACCAAGCTTTGATGATGAAGATACTACAGATTATTTTCTTGGTATAAAACCCACCGGTAAAACTAATGAATCTAAAATAGACTTAGGTGAGATAGTTCGTAATATTGATGAACTAATGATACTCAACGATGAAGCTCATCATATTCATGATGACAAGCTTGCTTGGTTTCAATCTATACAAGACATTCATAATAAATTACTAATGAAAGGCAAGAAACTGTCTCTACAATTAGATGTCACTGCTACTCCCAAACATACCAATGGAGCTATTTTTGTGCAGACTATTACTGATTATCCCCTAGTCGAAGCGATCTATCAGAATGTAGTTAAACACCCAGTAGCACCAGATCTAGCAAGTAGAACTAAACTTCAAGAACATCAAAGTTCCAAATTTACAGAAAGATATCAAGATTATTTACGCTTAGGTTACGAAGAATGGAAGAAAACTTATAACGAGCATATTAAGATGAATAAGAAAGCCGTGTTCTTTGTGATGACGGATGACACCATTAATTGCGATGAAGTAGCAGAGTATTTGAAGAATAATTTTCCTGAATTTGCTGATCAAGATTCTGTTCTAACCATTCATACTAAGCGTAATGGTGATATCGCAGAAGATCAAAGCGGAAAAGGGTCAGAAGAATTAGCCCACTTACGGAAGATTTCTAATGAAATTGATAACTTAGAAAGCCCTTATAAGGCTATCGTTTCAGTTCTTATGCTTAAAGAAGGTTGGGACGTAAGAAACGTCACCACTATAGTAGGATTAAGAGCATATTCTTCTAAGAGCAATATACTTCCAGAACAAACGCTAGGACGTGGTTTGAGGAAAATGTATCGTGGACATACCGTACAAGAATCAGTAAGTATTGTTGGTACTGATGCTTTTATGGATTTTGTGCAATCTATCACGAGAGAGGGCGTTGAACTTGAATACAGACGCATGGGCGAAGGATCAGAACCCAAGGCTCCACTTATCATTGAAGTGGAGAATGACAATCCTCAAAAAGACATAGAGAAACTAGATATCGAAATTCCAATTCTGACACCAAGAATATATAGAGAATTTAAGAATCTATCAGAGCTCAAGCCTACTGAATTTGGCAATAAAAAGATTCAACTTAAAGAATTTAGCGAATCTGAAAAACGTGAAATAGTATTCAGAGAAGTGATAGATGGCAGTCATAGCCATACTACAGAGCTAGATATTCATCTCAAACCTAGCTCAACCAATGTAATTGGATATTTTGCTCGCAATATTATGAAAGAACTCAGATTAGTAAGCGGCTATGATGTGCTTTATGAAAAGCTCAAAGAGTTTATTTGCAATTATTTATTTGAGACTGTTGTGAATATAGATGATGACAATGTACTTAGAAATCTTTCTGAATCAGAAGTCTATCTCACTATTAACAATACTTTCAGGCAAAAGATCAACGAGCTTACAGTGAAAGATAAAGGTAATGCCGAAATTCAAAACTATATCAAGGTCAGCAAAGCCAAACCCTTCATAGAAAATGATCAAGGTTTCTTAGTATCTAAAAAAAGTATCTTTAATAAAATTATAGGTGATAGTCATTTTGAGCTTGAGATAGCAAGTTTCCTAGAAGATTGCAATGATATTATTTCTTATACTAAAAACTACTTCTCAATTAACTTTAAAATAGACTACTGTAACTCTCAAGGTGGTATTTCTAATTACTATCCTGACTTCGTCATAAAAGCTAGTCCTGAAGAGATTTATATTATCGAAACTAAAGGACGAGAAGATTTGAATGACATAGAAAAGCTTAAACGTCTTAAAACTTGGTGCCAAGATGTCAATCAAGCTCAGGCTAAAGTTAAATTTCAACAACTATACATCAAACAAGAAGACTGGGATAAACTTGAAATCAGACCTAAATCATTTAGAGATTTAATTAAAACTTTTGAAGATTAATATTGATTTATTATATGCTCATTAAGTTGTTTGCTGAACTCACATTCCTAACCAACTTATCAATCGCCTTAGCTAGTAATCCAAAACGCTTCT
>CAZELI010000059.1:0-5908 GCA_964512985.1 uncultured Gammaproteobacteria bacterium
TCTACACGTTTAATAGTTGCACCGACGGCTTTAAGTTTAGCTTCTAGTTTATCGTAGCCTCTGTCGAGGTGTTTGAGTCCACGTACTTCGCTCTTGCCATCTGCGCAGAGTGCAGCTACTACTAGTGCTGCTGTACTTCTTAAATCCTTGCCTTCTACCGCTGTAGGAGTAAGCTTGCCGACGCCTTTCACCACGCCTACTTTACCATTGAGTTCTACTTTCGCTCCCATGCGTTTAAGTTCTTCAAAATGTTGAAATCTTGAATCGTAAATGTTTTCTACTACAACGCTAGTACCTTCACAAACACTAAGTAACGTAGAGAATATAGGTTGAATATCAGTAGAGAATCCAGGATACCAAACTGTAGTTATATCAGTTGCAACTAAGCGATCTTTTTTGGCTTGAGCTTGAATATTCACCAACTCTCTTTCATCGATAAACTTATTAGTGTGATGAATTTGGACTGAACAACCCGTGTCTTCAAGCTTACTTAATAGTGATTGTAAATCTTCTTCGATAACAGAATTAACTGTTAGATTACCTTTAGTCATGATTCCTGCAATCAAAAACGTCGCAGCTTCGATTCTGTCAGGTATAGTAGTGTGTTCTACTGAATGCAGATCAGAAGCACTCTTTCCAGTAATATGAATATTGCTAGAACCAGCTCCTCGAATGTCACAGCCCATCTTATTTAAAAAGTTAGCAAGATCCAAAATCTCAGGATCTTGAGCAGCATTCTCAATGATTGTCTCACCTTCTGCCATGGTTGCAGCTATCATGATATTTTCAGTTGCTCCATTGCTTGGCAAATCCAAATAAATTTTAGTTCCAATTAATCTCTTAGCTTTGGCTACTACGTAACCTTGTTCTTCAGTGATCTCTGCGCCTAATGCTCTAAGACCCTTGATATGTAGATCAACTTTACGCGAACCAATGTTACATCCACCAGGAAGTGCAACCCTAGCTTCTTTCATTCTGCCAACGAGCGCACCTAAACATTGAAAACTTGCTCTTAATTTACTAGCAAGGCTAAGTGGTACATATGAACTAGAAAGATCCTTACAGTTAATTGTGATAGTGTTACCTTCTAATTCGGCTTCGCCTCCAAGTAACCTAATGATCTCGATCATATATTGGATATCTGATAAATCTGGGACGTTATGGATTGTCGTCGTGCCATTGGCTAATAACATGGATGCGGCGATTTGCTTCAAGGCTGAATTCTTAGCACCTGATACTTCTATCTCTCCATTTAATGGCTTGCCGCCTTCAATAACTAAATACTTTGAATCTGAATCTAACACCCTAGGCACCCTTCATCTATGCAATACTATTTGCATAGCATTATCTACAGACGCACTCATATTATCATTGTTCCACAAAATCAGCAATTTTGCTAGATTCTTGGATATATGTTTACGAATTATTTAAGTTTTAGACTTTTACTAGATCACTATAAAGAGGATGCTTTTTATTGAGCTTCGCAACACTAGTTTCGATAAGGCTCCTAGTCGCGGCATCTACTGTATTAGTATTTTGGGACATAGACTGTAATACCTTACTAACAATTTCGGCAACTTCAATACAATCAGCTTCCTTAAAGCCTCTGGTCGTAATAGCTGCAGTGCCAATCCTAATACCACTAGTAACAAATGGGCTTTCTGGGTCATTTGGCACACCGTTTTTATTAACTGTAATTTTTAGTTCATCTAGGACGTTTGCGGCATCTTTGCCAGTGATTTTAAGGTTCTTAAGATCCAGTAATAATAGATGGTTATCGCTACCTCCTGATACTAGATCGATGCCATTACTAGTGAAGGTTTCAGCCATAACTTGAATATTCTTCACTACTTGTTTTTGGTAAGCCGTGAAGCTTGGTTCTAGAGCCTCTTTAAAGCAAACGGCTTTCGCTGCAATGATATGCATTAAAGGTCCACCTTGCGAGCCAGGGAATATCGCAGAATTGATAGGTTTAGTTAATTCATCATCATTCCATAGAATAATGCCACCGCGAGGTCCACGTAGGGTCTTATGAGTAGTGCTAGTAACGACATCTGCATAGGGTATTGGGCTTGGATGTACACCAGCAGCTACTAATCCAGCTATATGAGCCATGTCTACCATTAGTTTAGCGCCGCATTCATCAGCGATAGCTCTGAACTTGTCGAAGTGAATAATGCGTGGATAAGCTGAGGCACCAGCGATGATTAGCTTAGGTTTCTCTTGCAATGCTTGTTTTCTAAGAGCATCATAATCGATATAACCATTAGCATTTACGCCATAGCTAATAGCTTGAAACCATTTGCCGGAGATGTTTACCGAAGCGCCATGAGTTAAATGTCCGCCTTCCTTAAGGCTCATACCTAAGAATTTATCTCCTGGGTTTAATAGAGCAATGAATGCAGCTGTATTTGCATTCGCTCCTGAGTGAGCTTGTACGTTGGCAAACTTGGCTCCGAATAATTGTTTAAGTCTTTCAATCGCTAGAGTCTCTATTTCATCTATAAACTCACAGCCATTGTAGTATCTCTTAGCTGGGTAACCTTCGGCATATTTATTAGTAAGGCAAGAGCCTGCTGCTTCCATGACTGCCTTACTAGCAAAGTTCTCGCTGGCGATTAATTCTATATTATTACTCTGTCTTTTTAGTTCTAGATTGATGAACTTTGCGATCTGCGGGTCTGCTTGGGTTAAGGACTGATTAATGTCTGACATAGCTAAGATTTTAGCAGGTTCCTCATCTATTTAGTCTAGTTACTTAGATCTCGATACTGCACATAATTGAAATATTAGGAAGAAGATTTTATGGCACATGCAGATATTTTTGAGAGAATCACGAGACAAGACATAGCTAATCAAGAAACCAAATATACACCTAGAACCGAGACTTTAAAGGAGTCCAACATGGATAGAAAAGCCGTAGAAACGATTAAATTATTAGGTAAGCAAATTCTTGAAATTCGAGAAATTATCAGCGAGCAAACTAAAACTATTAAATCCTTACAGACTGAAGTTATTAGCCTTAAGAAGAAAGGTGAAGATGCAGAGGGCAATATTAAACTTGCCATTATTGATCAGAGAGACATTAATAAACAAATACGCACATTGAAAGCCGCTGTAAGTAGTCATGAATATATTGATGCAAGAATGCCAGCAAGGGAAGCTTATACTCAGGCACCTAGACCAGCTCAGCCTGTGCAACATTTACCACATTTGCCACAGAGACCTGTGCAACAACCAGTCCAACCAGCAAGGGCGTCGTCACCACAAGGTCCAATTCAAGCAGCAGCTCATAAAGCAGCAGGAGCAGCAAATGCTACAGAAATGGATAGTGCATATCAGGAAATTACTGCTGCTATTAATCAAGCCCGCTCACAGCTTGGCTTAGAACCACATTCGGATTTAATAGGAACTATTAAAAGACAAGACCAAACTTATGCCACAATTCAACAAAACCATGCAGCTCAAAAACCACAAGCTAAGCCTGATAGTGAAGTAGCCAAATCTATGCGAGCAGAAAACGTTGCTAAGGAATTTATATTTGGAAGAATTCCTAAGATGTTAAACTTGGGCTAAAACGGATCTTCATCTCCCTCTTCACCGTAATCTTCCTCGTCTAGTGAATCTAGTTGCATTTCTTGTTGCATCTGCTGAAGT
Organism: uncultured Gammaproteobacteria bacterium; assembly: GCA_964512985.1. Lineage (GTDB taxonomy): Bacteria > Cyanobacteriota > Vampirovibrionia > LMEP-6097 > LMEP-6097 > CAYPGT01. The sequence goes on from CAZELI010000059.1 coordinate 3,658, forward strand.
TGCTGTTGTTCTTGATCATTATCTACATCAGTAGGGCTTTGTGTTTCGGCTCTTGGTGCTAGTGGTATTTGATTCGTGTTGTTATTAAAGGTTGGTGTTGGGGGGATGCTTGCAGCGTTGTTAGGAACAGGTTCTTTTTTACGCTCAAAATTGAGAAAGTTTGGTTTGTGAAATAGTTTATTGTTTTTGGGAAGCTCTGGTGGCGCTTGATACAACTTTTGGTCTATTCTTATACTTTTAGTTTTGATGCCTTTGGCTTCAGGAATATATAATTCAAGGAATTGAGTTGGTGTCTTGCTTGTATTACCAAAGATTGCTGCTTGATCAAAATAGAAAGTTCTATTTATGATATGTTTGTTGTGATGTATTCGGTCATAAGCCAGTGTAGGATTGTATTCCATGACTAAGCTTTCCATGTTTTGATTAATGATCTGCTCAATTTTAAAGGGCTTGATTCTTGTTGCTGGTTTTTTCTTACCGTTATCTATAACCCAGCTAATTTGTTCTATGGGGTTTTCATTGATTTCATCATATAAAGTTGTGATAGTTAAGTATTTTTGATCCCGAGGAATATGGATGGCTATTCGTAAATCAAGCTGGGGTGGAGAGATTGATTCAGTTGCTTGACTATTAGTAAATTTTCCTTCAATTAAGATGTTCTCATTAAGTATTGGAGCTTGCTTGGTTTTGTGGGGAAAGAGCTTAAATGCCTGAACTGGCAACAGCGCTATCAACATTAGAACTAGTAGAATTTTTCTCATTAGAAATAAGTTTATCAAATGATTAAGACATTAACCTTATTTAATATTATCTCCTCCATATAACCTACAGTTCAAAGACCCCTAAGCCGATCTACCTATTAGAGGTCGTTTTCTGGAGCCTGATTAGTGTTCTTTAAACTCAAAAAAATTTTCTTGACTGCTTTGTCCATCAGCTGTTTGTCTTGGACTTTGCCAGTACAAGCGAAGCCCAAAAGGTTAACTAGGCTTGCATCAGATACTGGTGAGCGAGCTGATTTCAAAAAAGTCTATGATAGAAAGCTTAGACGCGTTAGATATTTTAAAGATCAAGTCATTGTGAAATTTAAAGATGGTAATAATATTGCAGTAATGAAAAAATATATGTTGCTAAATAATTTGGAACCAATAGCTAAATTAGGCAAGAGATCTTACGCTTGTAAATTAATTTCTGTAGTTGATACTGATACTGTAGATAAATTATTAGTTAGCAAAGGTATCCCAGAAGTGGATAGCGAGATTAATAGTGAGTTTGTGGAGGATATGGATATAGATGAGTATAAAGAATTAAATTTTGAAAGAGGAAGAATTCGTGGTTCTGTAGGGAAAGTGAAGAGACCGAATAAAAATTTATTTAGTTTAGAATGGCATTTGCAAAACGATGGTCTTAATGGACTTAAGGAGAATGCTGATATTAATACTCAGGATGCTTGGGTTATTTCTCGAGGTGCTGGAGTTAAGGTTGCTGTGATTGATACAGGTTTTGATTTGGATCATCCTGATATTAATTATGATGGAATTGGATTTGATGTATTAGAGAATCGAGTGGGTGCTGCTGCTCCTTTAAGATCAATTGAAAGACACGGAACTGCTGTTGCGGGGGTAATTGCCGCTAAAGATGATGGGATCGGGGTTGTGGGAGTAGCCCCTGAAGCAAAAATTATTCCTATTCGGTTGCTAAGCGATGGTCCAGGAGGTAATGTTTCTTCTATACTTCTAGCCCATCAAAAAGCAATAGAGTTAGGGGCTCAAATAATTAATAACAGTTGGGGCAGTACAGCTTCAACTGATTTAACGCAAATAGAAAAAGATCTATATCAAGAGCTTTATGAAGAAGCTAATAATGGTAAAGGAGTTCTTGTGGTATTTGCTTCTGGTAACTCTGGTGCTAATAATTTAAATTATGCACCAGAAGCTAGAGATTTATCTACCATAGCTGTAGGTTCTACTGATAGCTCTGATAAACGAGCTGGTTATAGTAATTACGGTGCAGGACTGGATTTGGTGGCGCCTGGTGGTGATAGTACTAGAGGTATAGTTACTACAGATAGAACAGATATAAAAATAAAGAAAGCTAATAAAACAAAATTGCGTATTTTAGGTTACGCTCAAGGTGATACTACTGAAACTTTTAGTGGTACTAGTGCAGCAGCGCCAGTAGTGTCAGGTGTCGCTGCTTTAGTCTGGGCTGCTAATCCTAATTTAACAGCTAAGCAAGTAAGAGAGATTTTAAA
>CAZELI010000060.1:0-5899 GCA_964512985.1 uncultured Gammaproteobacteria bacterium
GATTTGAAGACTATGACCACTTAAAAAAGTGTTGCGTTTGAAAGTTGATAAGGCTAATACTAGCATCTTATAAAGATAATATGCCTATTTAGGTTGATTAAGTAATTTTTTTATACATTAGAAGAGATTCCAGAAGTTTCTAATAGTCTGGCTACTTAGCTAATTATCGCTTGACCGCCAACTTGAATACGAGAAATATTTCCATTAGCTGTTTCTAGTTTAACAAAGATCTCTGAAGGAAGTTTCATAGAATAACCTTGTTCGATAATAATATTTTGTGGGTCTTTAATCAAAGCATTGTTAAAGAGATATGAAGCCAATGCTCCATTTGCGGTACCAGTTGCAGACTCTTCATTAATTCCATACAAAGGTGCAAAGTCGCGGCAATGTGCAGTGGAAGCTGAATCTAAAGTATCTAAGGTAAAAGCATGTAGAGCAATCGCATTGTATTTTTCACACAGAGATTGAATCTTTTTAAAATTTGGTTTTAAAGACAATAAATCCTCTCTTGTATTAAAACCGACTATGATATCTCGAAGACCAGTTGATACCACTTGTGGAACTAAATCTCCAATTAATTGTGTTTCTTCTATCTCTAATACTTCTATAATTTCTTTCTTAGAGAGAGTTTCACTGAATTCTGGAAGCATTTGATCCATAAACACAAACCCTTCATTGTCGACTTCAATCTTCAATACTCCAACCTTGGTTTCTTGAGTGTATTTGCCTGCTTTAATATAGGAGTAAAAAATTCAATTTTAAAGTCTGCATTTTTAGATTTTTGTATAAATGCTGTTTCAGAAAAATTTATTTCTTTTGCAATTTGTTTTTTTTCTTCTGTTGTTAGTAAATCTGCATTAAACATTACTCCAGCAAAATTACCGCCTTCGGGCGTTTTAGCAAATGCTTTGACTTTATAAACTTCTGTATCCATGAGTGTTTATAATTATGGCAATAAACCTTGAAGACTCAGCTCCAATACTACTATAATTAATTTATGAAGAAAGTTGTGGTTTTTCAAATGATTTTGTTGGTGATTGTATTCCTGGTAGTCTTTAATCATGGAATAGCCTTAGCTAAAACACAAAAAAAGTCAGCACAGAAACAAGGGCAAAAACGGCATGAAAAAACGTTTCCTTCAGGGCTTTATTACGTCAAGCCTAATCCTAATAAACCAGGAGGGAAGATACAAATCCTTAATGGCAAGATAGCTCGTAAGGTCAACTTTACTGGAAGCCAGGGATTTGATGTCTCAGAAGATTTTATTACAACTATCGAATACAATGCTGATTCCCAAATGAGTGATATTGTACTGTGGATGGCAGATGGTTCAATTGAACGTATCTCTGTCGCTCAAGGGCTTTATGAACTTACAAGACCCTCAATCTCACCTGATGCTACGCATGTTGCAGTCCAAGCCACTGAGACATTCACTGAGCCCTCAGATATTCCTAAATTTTTTTCGATTTATATTATTGAGCTAGCTACTGGCGAATGGACTAGGCTAGTCCCGCTTTCCTCAAATCCTGTAGCTGGTAACGAACTGCCTGAATGGTTCCCAAGTGGTGATCGAGTAGCTCATCAAGGTGTTGAAGAAGATTGTCAGATTATTCGTGTCTATGATGTCGCTACTGCTTTGCCTACGCTTACAATTCGAAAAAATGGTGCAACAGGTTGCTATCAACCAGTAAATGGTGTGGATGATGGTCCGCGTTTTCACTTCGCTGTAAGTAAAGATTCATCAAAGCTGCTCATTGTTGGACAGATGCAAATTTACGATACCAATAATGGTTCTTTAATAAGTGACATCCATCAAAAGGTTTTGGATGCTTTGTCTGCTGCTGGTTATGAACCAGATGCCCGTTTCCCAGGACAAGGAGGTGGTGGTACCTTTCCTCTAGATGGTTCATTTTCTCCTGATGGTACAAGTATTGTATTTGATGGTGCTGTTCAGAAGGGTGGTATTCACACTGTCTTATTAATGCAAGTGAACATAGACGGAACAGGATTCAAAATCCTTAAGAAGAAAATTAACATGAATCCAGAATTTTCAAATAACCACAATTATTCACAAGTCAATCCAGTTTGGAAGTAAAGCGAAAAATGGTGGAGACCTGCTATCGACTATTCGCACCCCTAAAAGTCTAGCATTGATTGACTTTAGACGACTTGGGAGGGTATTAGAGTTGGCAGCTTGATTTACTTTCTTCCAATGAGAGCAACAAAAATACTTACAGCAGCAACAATTAAAGTTCCACTTTGACTAGCAATATTTTCTGTTACTAGCTTACGAAAAGCAATATCCAGACATACCCTTTCAAAGAATGGATATGCGAGGAAGCCTAATACTCCTATCAATAAGACGGTACCAAACCATAGTAACGTTTGCTTTCTTCGATGTCCATGTACCTTGTCATGTGAATCTAATTCTTTATCGGAAGTAATTTTCTGTCTTGCCATTTATTTAGTAGGGATAAAGCTCAATATATGGCACATAATATTTTAATTTTCTCAATCTAATAATACAAGCAACCATGGACACATTGAAATACTCTGCAACATCTTGAATAATTTTTCTATCAAGCTTTGATTTCTTAACTACCTTTTTTTCTTCTAGAAATTTGTGTACATAATGAGTTGGCATGAGTATTCTTTCTGCGAATAGATCAGCTTGTATCTCTGATTCTCTATCCATTGAACAATGGCTTTCTCTCCCAATCTTCTGTGCCGCCTTAATTTCATCATGATGATATATGAAATGAGCTAATTCATGTGCAACTGAAAATCTTTGTCTTTGTGCAGAATGTTTAGAGTTGACTACTATGAAGAATGAATCATCTTGTGAATCGTATTCAATGAAAGCTGCTTCGTCTTTGTCAAATTCATTACTTAAAAAAACAGAGACTCCCAATAACATGGCAATTCTAATAACATCAATAAAGCCTAGCTCATTAGCAGACTTTTTGACTTCTTTTAATACTTGATGTCTTGATACTTGCATAGATATATCAGAAGTAGTAGAATGGGACTCTTACTAATATACTAGCACTGTTGGCAATAGAACACAACGTTAAAATATGAAACACCGAAATATAAAAATACTGATCAAAACTTTAATAGTAATAGCTGCATTGCTAGCTCCATTTATAATTTTTGGAATACTGTCTAGGTTAATACCAGATGATTTTGAAGAAAAAAACTTCTTCAATTCAATTGTTACAGGTCTGTTAATTTTTGTAATCACTAAGATAGTGGAATCCTATACCTACCTAATTAATAAACAATTCAAACACTTGTCTAGTTTGAATCGATCAATTGCTTATTTAAATAGACTTCATTACTCGATTAAGTATAATTTAATGGTTTTAGGAAATTACGAATCGAATATTAAGCAAGTTATAGATGGTCAGACAAATACTTTTCTGATAAATGAGACCGAGTCTTTACCTAATTTTGATGATCATGAGACTAAATTTTCGATCATAAATCTTGAAATCATAAATAAGCTTGAGGGACTTTGCTACTTTGTTGATGATTGTAATAGGAATATTGTGACACTTAGAAATCTTTATGGGAAACTTAGGCGTTGTTTCAATGAAGATAGAGTCAACTATAGCGATGAGCAAAGATTACAATTGGCTAAGGCTTTTATTGAGTCTACTGTTTCTTGCACAACACAAGAACTCAAAAGATTACAAATTGATTTGTTTGCATTAATAACCATTATGGGGAGCAGGTTTCAAAAGGATTACGAGAAGTTCGATATTAAAATGTTTAACCTATTTTTCGATCAGGCGAAAGATAAAATTAGCCATGAAGAATTTGAAAACCAGTTCGATACTAAAACCAAATGTGATTTTAAGCTTACTAACGATCAAAACATAAAGCAAAATGTTATTGACTCTCTTAAGTAGATGTTTTGTTGATTTACTTACCCTCCTAATATTACTTTAGAAGAAACTTAACCATCAGATGTATTTTAAGCTTTCAGCTTAACACTCAAGAATGACCTAAGGAAATCTTCAAATAAAGTGTTAGAGCTGTATGTATTAGAATAATCAGTCCATTCAGGGGTACTATCACGTAGTGATTCAATTAAGTCTTTTACTAGAGGATTTGAGTTGAAAGCTTTTTACTTTGAGAACCACTGGCTATCCCCCGCATGTACTGAACAACCAAGTGAAGAATCTATAATTATGAATTAGAGAATTGAGGTTCGAAAGAGGTCTAATGACAAGCAGACTGCACATCATCATAAGCGCTCTCAAAATCGTCATAAGACCACTGGATTTGATTCAATGGAACCTTGCATTGTGGACAATCAGGAGCTTCTATTAAAGTCATCACATCATATTCGAGAGAACAGTCCTCCTCAAAATCTTTATTACTAGCACAGCTTCCTAGAAGATGAGCGTATAATTCGACTTCTGAGCAATTCTTGTAACCAGCACAACATAAAGCTAAACTGTCAGAAGAATAATCTAAATCATCGGCGGCTTTTATGTAGGCATTGATTGCTTTTTTGCATTGAGGGGAATGGTTTTTAATGGGAGGTCTGCTAGCTTTAGTAATAGCTAAAACAGAGAGATAGTTTTCAATTGCTTTTTGAGTTTTATCGTCATAGTTATTTTTATAAGCTAAAACAGAACCCGCTAGCCCTACCGCAATGATTGTGACAAATGTCAAGTATTGTAATAATCTGAAAATATACATATGTCAATGACTCCTTAATCTAATAATACCAAATAGGATCATTTGACTTTACTACAGTAGTCTAGATGAGCTATATATAACTCATGGAGATAGAACGTAATACTTACTATACCTTTGAAGACTTTGTTGGCACCGTGTTCTCCAGCTATAAATACAAGAAACCTTCTAAGAAGAGGTTAGAGGAGACTCATACTATCATTCGATTAATTGACCTTATGTCTTTTTGGGAGGCTTCCCATAGTGGTTTTGACAAGCTTCGAGATAAATATAAGTTTGTACGGAATCTAGGAGCCGTAGCTAGACATTAGACAAATGTCAGAATTAAAAGACTTAGAAATCAAGATTGAACTTTATTTAAACGGACTTTTATCAGTAATAGTTCCATCAGGAAGCTCATAATGAATTTTGCCATCTTTCATAAAGGGAGAAGGGATACCAAGTCTCCGATTTTTTTCTCTCACTTCCATAACTGCTCTTTGACCAATTTCAGTAAAGAATGCAGACTTTCTATTAATCTCATCATCATTAAGTGAATCAACTATTTTTAGATTTTTCTTATCCATATAAAAATATTTTACTTATAAACATCTTTTCTATGCCTAATTTTGAAAACTGTAATTGATTTTTCGTTTTCATTTATTTCATAGACTACTCTATAATCACCAATCCTAATCCGATGATAGTCTGTAGTTTTTAATTTTTTAGAACCTTGTGGTCTTGGATTTTTAGAAAGCTCTTTAATCTTTTCAAGAACCCTAAATCCTAACTTTGCATCAAGTTTATGAAGATCTTTTTCTGCAATACTAGTAAAGTAACGTTCGTACTCACCCATGTTTTTCTTTAAAACGTTTCTCTACGTCCTTAAAGGAAATTTTCTTTTCATTCTTCTGCTTTTCAACTGCTTGTATATCAAAAAAATCTTCTAATTGATCAGCGTAAGAATCTAGAGGAATAACAACATCAGTTTTATTTCCTTTAGAATCATAAATGAATTTAATTTCTTTTTTTGCTGCTCCCATAATAATAATTATTATCCCATTTTGAGGTAAAATTTTGGTAAAAGTGGACAACATTAGATAGTAGTATAGATTTTAAAGCCAAAATCTAATGATAGAGCCATAAATTAAAAGTGAAAAATGGTGGAGGCGGCGAGGAACTGCCCCTCGCGTCCAAAAGTTTTCAACGA
>CAZELI010000061.1:0-5883 GCA_964512985.1 uncultured Gammaproteobacteria bacterium
TAAACGCTTAGTCTCCATTTAGATAACATCTACTTACCCTAAAAGGGCGTCATACATAATCCTCAAACCCTTTCTCTGAGATACTTTGATCGTTTTCCTGACGTCAGGAAAACGATCAGAACCCTTATACCCACTGATTTTGAAACTTACCTCAAGCTTATCGCGGGCATATACTCTTCTCGATACTCACGAGACCAATATTCTCCAGTGCGTGCATAGGTGAGAAGATCATTGAACTTATACTCATAGATTATCGCGCGGAGGTATTTAGGTGGATGATCCTCATAGGGATTGTGTTTCAGAAGTTTCAAGACAGCTTCATTACCTTCCAGTAATTTAATACAGAAACTAATAAACCAAGCTTGCTCTCTATAATCACTCAACGCTGCAAACCACATTTGCCAGTCCAAGCGAGGCTGGTAGGGAGCTACTTGTGAAGGTAGATTACGGGGGTTTTGGGGTTTAAAGTAGAACTCGTAATCCTGCCAGTCATTGGCTTCTAGGTTATTAGTACCTTGAATGATTATTTCATTACGAGTAGTGGTCATAGTAGCAAAGAGCCCATAAGGACTATTAATATGAAAGCTCATTAGCGGATCTATAAGAGGACTGATAGCGCGAGCGAAACCATTACTAAAATTAGAATTAATCGGAGATCTAATAATTATGAAAAACGCGTCAGTGACAATGATTAGCGACGCTGTAATAATTATCAAAGCCCGAACAATATTAGTACGAATGATATTCTTGGGATTAAGTGAGTTAAGATCCATAAGCTGATGTTTTATCTGTCTACTAAAAATCTGCTGAGTATCAGATACTCGCTCAAGACGATGAAACTGAGTCACAATGCTCTCTGGTAATAGCTTCTCCAACACAGCATCATCCAGTAGCCAGATACAAAGAAAAATACTCAGTAGATTAAAGAAGCAGTAATTACCAGTAAACATTATTAGCAACTGTAATCCTACAAAGGCAGAAGCTGCAACTTGTCTCAGAAAACGCCCAGCAAAAATAAAAAACGGAATCACGAGTTCAACAATAAACATTAACGCACAACTAAATATGTGAAACCATCTTGGTAATTGATGTATAAAGAAGCTTAAAGGATTAGGTAAGGGTTGAGTATAATAATGATAAGTTAGTGCTGTCATATTAGCCCAGTTAGTATCGTGAGTATAAAGCTTCACCAAACCAGACATCAGCATAAGCTTAAACACTAAGAACCTAAATACCCAAGTAAAAACTTTAACCCCAAATTCACTAGACTTAGCTAGCGCAAACAAAGCAGTCAGAAACCCAGTCTCTAAAAGTAATATATCCCATTGAAAACTCAAGAAGTCTCTGCTAACATTCACAAACGATAAATAGAGAAGATAGAGAGTTAGTAGCGATATAAATTCAACAATATCAAATTTATTTTTATCTTTTCGCACTAGTAAATTAAGCGAAAGAATAATACCAAGAAAGCAAGCTGCAAACAAAAACTGATCGGAAGCATTAAACCAAAATAAAGAAGGAAGCTTGATAAATTTACTTATAAGAGTTCCTGAAATGTTTTTTGAGACTATTGTTATAAACTCAGTCGCTGGCAAAATACCATGACTGCTAATCAAGCCTCTAAGCTGAATCATTAATGAAGCAAAAGCTAAGAAATAACATAGCCCTAAACTTCTGATAAAAATTCTGTGACCTAAAGTATTCACAATTATATTTTAGTGCAGAAATTACAAATACGCTAAAATTATGTGTCTATGAAACAGTACAATGTAGCTATATTAGGCGCAACAGGGAATGTAGGAAGATTACTCTTAGAGATTCTTGAGGAAAGGAATTTCCCATGTAAAACACTTAAGTTATTAGCAAGTGAAAGATCAGTAGGAACTAAGATTAAGTCTCACAAGGGTAAAGAATATACTATTGAACTAGCTTGCCCCGAAGCGTTTGATGGAGTGGATATAGTGTTTGCTTCTGCTGGCTCTGATGTAAGTAAAAAATTAGCACCAGAGATCGCCAAGCGTGGTGGAGTGATTATTGATAACTCTAGTGCTTTTCGGATGGATGCTGATGTGCCGCTAGTAGTACCAGAGGTCAACGGTGAAGATGTGGCGAAGCATAAAGGTATCATTGCTAATCCGAATTGTTCTACAGCACCATTAGTAGTAGCTCTTAAGCCGCTTGATAAAAAGTTCGGTATCAAACGTGTAGTAGTGAGTACTTACCAAAGCGTCTCAGGCGCAGGGAAAGCGGCAATGGATGAATTAATACAAGCAAGCCAAAAACTTATCAATAACGCTCCAGATGAACTATACACTCTGGCTAGCTCTACGATAAGCTCCATCGATAAGCATGAATACAAAGCTTTTGCGCATCCAATAGCGTTTAATCTTATTCCGCAGATAGATGTATTCTTAGAGAATGGTTATACGAAGGAAGAAATGAAGGTTATCAACGAAAGCCGTAAGATGCTTCACAGACCGGATCTAGCTATCACTTGTACTGCAGTGAGAGTACCAGTGCTTATATCTCACTCTGAATCTGTGAATGTTGAGTTTGATAGAGCTGTAACCTTAGATGAGATCAAAGCTGTTTGGGGAGAGACTCCAGCTCTCGAGATCATGGACAATCCTGCAACTAAGACCTACCCAATGCCAGCCTGGGTCACAGGGCGTGATCCAGTCTACATCGGACGTATACGTTATGATGAGAGCAAACCTAACTCTATAAACTTTTGGTTAGTTTCTGATAACTTACGAATAGGCGCTGCGCTTAATGCTGTGAGGATTGGTGAGAAGCTGGTGGAGATTGAGTCTCAAGTGAAAGCTTAAATATGTATGACGCCCGAAGGGCGTCATACATATTAGTTAATCTACAACAAACTTGCTAATATCTACTCCAATGAACTCTATGAAAAACCCTAACTTTGGACCAATAATCACCGCAATGGTCACTCCTTTCAAGGAAGCTAATAAACACGAAATCGACTACCCAGCAGTAAGCAGATTAGTAGAACATTTAGTGAAGAATGGTTCAGACTCTATCATCATCGCTGGCACCACTGGTGAAAGCCCGACTATCACTCATGATGAAGAGATCGAATTACTTAAACACGTTCAATCTCAAATCAAAAAACTAGAAACCAAAACTAAGGTTATTTTTGGGGCAGGATCTAACTCAACACAGACTGCTATCAAAATGAGTCAGGCAGCGGAAAAGCTCAGTGCTGATGCTTTACTAATAGTTACACCTTACTACAATAAACCCAACCAGAAAGGTCTCAGAGAACATTATTCATTAATTGCACAAGCGACTAAGCTTCCTATTATTCTTTACAATGTACCTTCTCGAACTAATATCGCTCTTACAGCAGATACAATTCTTGAACTACATGAAAAGCATCCGAACATTTGCTCTCTTAAGGAAGCTAGTACCAATCTCGATATCATCACCAGGCTGCGCATTAAACTTAGTCCAGAGCAATTCTCTATTTATTGCGGTGATGATAGCCTCACACTGCCAATGCTTGCAGTAGGTGCTGACGGGGTTATCTCCGTTGCTTCGCACTTAGTAGGTAATGAAATGCAGGCCATGGTTAAGGAATTTAAGGCTGGAAACCACGCTAAAGCCCTAAAAATACACCAAAAAATCTTCCCTATCTTCGATAATCTGTTTATAGAGCCAAATCCGACATGTATTAAGGAAGCTTTGGGTATAAGGGGAATATGCTCCGCTGTTTTGCGTGAACCCTTAGTTCCACTGTCAGATGAGCAAAGACTGAAACTGAAAAACATTATAAATTCAGTTGTAAATTCTTCAACTTTAGTTTAGAGTTTAAGTAACAGTAATAAAGTTTTAAAGCTTTCCCTCCTGAAACCCACTGTACCTAAATTGTTTACAGGAAACCATCTGCAGAAGTTTTACCATGCCCAAAATCGCGAAGAACACTAAGATCAAATTTGACCCCGATAAAACCCTGAAGATCATTGCTTTAGGTGGACTCTATGAGATCGGCAAGAACACTTGGGTCTACGAATGTGACGAAGATTTAATTCTGATAGATGCTGGATTAGCATTCCCTACTGTAGACATGATAGGTGTGGATATAGTTCTACCTAAGCTTAATTACATTATCGAAAACAAACATCGTATCAGAGCAATGATTATTACTCATGGTCATGAAGATCATATTGGTGGTGTGGTGCCGATACTCAAGGAAGTAGAGATCCCTATCATTTACGCTCCTAGCTTGGCTTTGGCGTTACTTAAGTCCAAGTTCATCGATGGAGATATAGTTAACCAAAACACTAAACTAACTAAAGAGAAAGAAACTATTCACGTGGGTAATAGTTTCGCGATAACCTATATCAGAAACAATCACAGTATCGCTGATAGCTTCTCGCTCATTATTGATACACCAGCAGGTAGAGTGATTCACACTGGCGATTTCAAGTTTGATCATAGTCCTATAGATGGGAAGTTCTTCGATATGGCGAGCCTTGCAGAAGCTGGTGAAGAAGGTGTGACACTACTGATTAGCGATAGTACTAACGCTGAGAAGTATGGCTACACTCCTTCTGAACGCGCAGTGATTCCTAAACTACAAGAGATCATCAATAGCGCTAAGCGACACTGTTATATCACTACCTTTGCTAGTCAAGTACATAGAATAAAGCTCATCATGGAACTTACTTTCAAGGCAGGCAAGAAGCTTTCACTATTCGGTAGATCTATGATTAACCTAGCTGCTATATCTAAGGAGCTTGGATTTATTTCTATTCCAGATGATTTCGTGGTGAAGCAAGAAGATATACACAGGATTCCACCTGATCAGTTAGTGATACTCACGACTGGCTCTCAGGGAGAGGAGTTCGCGGCACTATCTAGGATCGCACGTTGCGAACATAAGTACCTTAAGTTACAACCTGGTGACACTGTAATCATTAGTGCATCGCCTATCCCCGGTAACGAGAAGTCCGTAAATAATTTAATCAATATGCTTTATAAGCAAGGTGCAGAGGTTATTTATGGTGCAGGTCAATCTGTTCACGTATCTGGTCACGCTAGTCGCGAAGAGCAGAAAATGATGCTGAATCTTGCTCAACCAGAGTATTTCATGCCATGTCATGGTGAGTATCGTATGTTAGTGAAGCACGGTGAGACTGGTGTAGATTGTGGCGTAGATCCAGACAAGATTCTATTAATGGACAACGGTGATGTGCTAGAGATGAAAGGCGGCAAGTGTAAGGTAGTAGATAAAGTAGAAGCTGGCATCATCATGGTGGACAACGCCAATGTAGGAGAGCTAGATACCAGCATAATGTTAGAGCGTCGCATGATAGCCTCTGAAGGATTAGTCTCTGTAGTAATGACCATTAATGCTTACGGCGAAGTGCTTGGTGAGATTAAGGTCTATTCCCGTGGTATAGTACTCTCTCCTAAAGAAGCTACTTTCACTGATATGAAAGTTAATGGTAAAAATCTTGATGCTAATAATATTAAAGAAGCCTTCCATAATAAAATTAAAGAAATCGCCGCAGAAGCCCTCGATAAGAGCCCTCATAATCCGCATGGTTCTTCCGACAAGAAGAAAACCGAAAAACTCGAAGTCGATAAGCTTGAAAAAGACGTTAAATCAGAAATACACAGATTCGTTGATGACAAAATGCACCGCCACCCATTGTTAGAGCTAATAATCATGGAATACACTGGTAAGCCTGTGGCCTCGGTGTTAGGGGTCTAGAATAACTTAACAAAATATTAAATCAAGTTCCGTCCTTTAAAGTAACTTTAGATAACATGTTACTATTAATAAGATGTGGATAAACAGGACAGGAGTTACGCGGTAATCTCATAAACAATATGTCTTACGGCCACTTTTTTTGA
>CAZELI010000062.1:0-5780 GCA_964512985.1 uncultured Gammaproteobacteria bacterium
GAAGGGGGTGCATTTATAGATTATATAAGAATGCTGGAGCGAAGTCTGCACCATTGCTCCATTCTATGGTTTCAGTATCTTTATTTACTTTGAACTTTCTGAAATATTCCATATCCTTGAGTGGTTCAAATACTTTGCCTTTCAGATGTTCTTTAAGATCGACAGTCTTTGATAGTCCATTTGTGAACTCTATGTTGATCTTATAATCTTTTACGTAGTGTGCGTCTTTCACGTATATAAGCATGGTTTTTCGACCTTTTCAGGTTTATTTTACCTCATATTTCCTTGAACCTTAAAACTATTTAATCCACCTTAATCTCCCCTTAAATAAAATTACCTATGAGTTTGCTTTGTAATAAGCACAAGGCAAGAGTTTTGCTTTAAAAGAAATAAAAAGGGGTAATTAAAATGACAATACAAGCAACAACAGTAATAAGAACGTTTGATAATCAGACTCAACAAATAGCAGAAAATAATAGAAGTAATGATAAAAATATAGTAGATGAAAATGCAGTAATGGAAAAAGCTCTAGCAAATCCAGAATTCCGTAAAGTTGCTGGTGATGAGTTTGTGAAAACTTTTGGTGCTAAATTAGAAGCAGATGGAATTGAGGCTGCAAAAGTAAGAACTGAAGCAAGTTTTAGAGAAAGAGCTTATAACGCTGCAGGTAAATTAAGTGATAAAGATTTACAAGGAATTTGGGAAAAAGCTGTTAAGCCCGATGCTAAGTTAAATAGATTAGAAAAGGCGGCAATGAAAAGAAATGAAAAATTAAATAACGTTAGTGGTTTAGATTCTAGTACACCTCCAGTTGCGAGAGAGTATCATAATCAAGTGAAAGCAAGAGATACTCAAATACAACAACAGCAATTTAAGCGTAAGGAAGAACAAAGAATTTTAGATCTTTATAAATCACTTATTCGTGGTTAATACTTAAGGTTCTAGTTTGTAAATATAAGTATTAACACCTCTAGATATTTCTCGTAATTTTATAATTATCCCTCTAAGGAGGGATAATTATTTTTGAAGAGGCTAATAATCGTCAGCTTGGTTCTGCTAAAGAAGAACAGGCTTGTAGATATTTAATAAGTTTAGGTTATCGAATTGTAGATCGTAATTGGCATTGGGGTAAGCGGGGTGAGATAGATATCATTGCGATAGATCCGCAGCGTTACGGTAAGGAGTACCTGATCTTTGTAGAAGTGAAGTATAGAGAATGGTCTATGGACATGAGCCTACAGGCGCTTGGCTATAAAAAAATTCTTCAACTAAAAAAACTTGCAGTAATTTATATGCAACGTCATAAGTATCATCATAGTAAGACCCCCGTGAGTTTTGATTTCATTGCGATCAGCGGGAGGGAGCTTAGGCATATTAAGGATATTGTTAGGTAGTCTAAGCGCTTTAGGAGTTGTCATCCTGAGGAGCGCCGTAGGATGCAAGCCTGTCCTGAGCGTAGCGTCAGGATCAGGATCCACTATTAATTATGAAACAACCAATTGTATACATTATGACAAACCAATATAATGGAACACTATATACAGGAGTGACATCAAATTTGATAAAAAGAATTTATGAGCACAGAAATAAATTGTTGCCTGGATTCACATCTAAATATGATTGTCAGCTACTTGTTTACTATGAAGTTTATGAAAACATAGTAAGTGCAATAGAGCGAGAAAAGCAAATTAAACTATACAAACGATCAAAAAAGTTGGAATTGATTAATAACAAGAATCCGGAATGGAAAGATTTATATTTATCGTTGGTTAGTGGATCCTGATCCTGACGCTACGCTCAGGACAGGCTTGCATCCTACGGCTCCTCCTCAGGATGACGAGAGAGTCGTTACTCTGCTGTGAAACTCTAATAAATGATGGCAAGGTGTCCTTTGAGTTATATACAGTCTCATCTTGCTATATAATAAAGTTCAATGCTCCGCTTAGCTTTAACCTTGCTCCTATTCCTCTGCTTTAACAGTGCGAGGGCGGTTATCTCTTATGATCAGCAAGGTCTCGATGATTCATTTATGTTGCCGCCGCAGATAGAAAACGAGAAGCTTAATAACAGGGTTAATTTTTCGTTTCATGATATTGAGCTGTCAGATATATTATTGATGCTCTCTAAGGTGGGTGAGTTTAATGTAGTGATGCCAGATAAGTATAATAAGAAGATCACTGTTAAGCTAAGTAACCAAAGAATTATCGATGCCATAGAAGATATCACTGAACTTACAGGATTAACTTATAGCTTTAAGGGTAATAGTTTGCTGATTTCGGGCAAAGATACTCAGGGACAGGTATTCACCTCAGTGCCGATTATTTATTGTCAATCTCAAGATATGGTAGATGCATTAAATAATTCATTGTTTAAGCAGTTAGCGATTGCACAAGATCCCGCTAAATCTAAACCCCATGCTTCGGCTGATCCTACTAAGAATGCTGTGATTATTGTTGGTGATGAAGATCAGGTGAAAGCTGCTAAGGCTTTTATAACTAAGCTTGACACTCCGCCTCTGGTGAAGATTTATACTCCTAGTTTTCTTACTATGCAAGATGCTCGTAAGCTAGTGAGTAGTAATCTTAGTAAATTAAACAGTATTAAATTAAAGCGTTATGAGAAGAATAGTTTTGTTCTGAGAGGGGTTCCTGATGAAGTAAATGCTGCTTTAGATTTATTACGGACTTATGATGCTATTCCTAAGCCTATATCTCTAGTAGTAGATGTGTATACTGTTAGAAGTATTGATCTAGAAACTTTTCAGTTGAGAAATAATTTTATTGATCATAATAAAGTCTATGCTTTTAATTCTAATATCACTCAGGGAGAGGGTTTTACTTCACTCTTTAAATATATGGATAAGGTTTATCAAGAGAAGTTTGATACTAATACTAATCCACCGGTGAATATTTTAGGTATAACAGTTCAAGCTGATACTAATTTACTCGATCAAAATACTTTTACTCTAACAATGCTTGGAGAGACCTTTGCATCTGTGGCTAGAGATGATCAAGTGGTAAGGATTATTGATAAGGAACAACTTAAGGTTTATAAAGAACTTAAAAAGAATCTTGGTAAAAACCACGCTGATTTAGTTTTAGTTGTGATTAAGGCTATTTAAGGTCTTTTCGTCATCCTGAGGAGCAACCGTAGGTTGCGACGTCAGGATCCACTACTACGCAGAATCTATTAATAAGAGTGGATCCTGACGGTCGGGCTTCGCCCTCCCTCAGGATGACGGCAATGGGTATTCGAGCTCATTTGAGATACGCCTTGGAAATATTATTTAAGATGACTACTTAACTTTCGCTTTCTTGTTCATCTCTCTAATTAGTTTTAAACTCTGTTCCTCATTTAAGATGAAACGTTTCTCAAGGAAGGTGTTTAATTTCTCGCGCTTAATTGCGACTTCATGATCAAGTATATCTCTTTGATACTTGTCCATAAGCGAAAAATCCGGTTTCTCTTTATTCATCTCGGTGACGAGTTTTGATTTACGTTCTACGATGATGCTTGACTCTTTCGCTTGAAAAGCTTGCCAGGATTGGTTTATAACTTGTAGTTTGCTTTGTTGATCTTCGTTAAGATTAAGTATCTTCCAATCTATATCATCACCTTCAAGGCTAATGTAATTATAAGATTGCATATTTTTTAGACTAGCAATACTGGCAAGAGCAACTAAGGCTAGAACCACTATAGATGCTACTAGTTTAGTACTGAAGAATGATTGAGGTTTTTTCTCTTCAATCTTTTTTGTATTCTTGTTTTTATTTGTATTTTGGGGCTTAATTCTCTTCTGTTCAAGTCTTCTAATATACTGAGATAGTTTTTGTTCCCTTTCATTTAAACTATTCTCCAGATCATTGCCTAATTTAGCGATTCTTGATACGGGGTTTTGCTCGTTGAGTTTTTTCTCTATTGCAGCATAAAACTCTGTAAACTCTTCGATTTCCGTTGATTCAGGTTGATAAAAATTCTGTAATAAATCTAAAACTTCATCAGGTTCTCGGTCTGATGAGTTTTTAGGATTAGATTTGTTCTCGTCTTTAGTCACTATGATAACGACGTTTCTGTGTTAATTTTGTTCTGACATATGTGTCAGTACGAATTTTGTTGAAGTTGATCGTCACCATAATTATAGCTATTCTCGCTTAGAAGTGGAGTAAGTAACTCTTGTAATCTTTCACGGGCACGCCAAATTCTTGATTTAACCGTTCCTAGAGCGCATCCTAGTAATTCTGCGATCTCTTCGTATTGCATGCCTTGTAATTCTCTGAGGACTATCGCCGTTCTAAACTGCTCAGGAAGCTGTGCCATGGCTTTTTTGATAGCTTCTTTGGTTTCATTATTACTAATGATTTCATCAGGCTTGAGTTTTGAATCCTTTACTTCTTTAATGAATTCATTCTCGCCACCATCATCTTCATAGGTTTGATCCATGCTGATAGTTTTAATACGACGCGGTCTTTTACGTAACTCATCATAGAAGAGATTAAGAACAATTTGATTCAACCATGATTTAAAAATCTTAGCGTTACGTAGATTATGTACGCCTCTATATACTCTTATGAAAACCTCTTGGGATAAGTCACTGAGGTCACGCCATTCTGGCGCTAATTGATATAGCAGGGCAAAGACACTTTTTTGGTACCTCTTCACCAGCTCTTGAAAAGCCTCTTTATTTCCTACTTGACACAACTCGACTATTTCTAAGTCGGTTGAGTTAATAAGATGCGATTTATTTAATCTTGTTCCCTGCACTTTCTAGATTCTATTACCTTAGGCCCGGGCCGTCAATAGCAAATACGGAACTTTTTTAAAATATATCTCTTATCAAATATCATTGAAAAAGCAAGATTTTACAATAAGAATTGATTAGTAGTGTCTGAAGTTGCTAGAATTGATTGCTATTATGTCAAGAAAAAAAATCATTGCTGGTAACTGGAAATTAAATATGAATCAAGCGGAGACTAAGAAGTTTCTTGCTGCTCTTG
The DNA here is from genome assembly GCA_964512985.1 of uncultured Gammaproteobacteria bacterium. Classification (GTDB taxonomy): domain Bacteria; phylum Cyanobacteriota; class Vampirovibrionia; order LMEP-6097; family LMEP-6097; genus CAYPGT01. Next base: position 4,995 of record CAZELI010000062.1, read on the forward strand.
CTCCTAAACTTAAAATAGAAGATTTACAAGAAATAGAAGTAGTTATTTGTCCAACATTTACAAGTTTAGCTACTGCAAAGGAGTCAATTAAAAATTCTAATATCACTTTAGCTGCGCAAGACGTCAGTCAGTATCAGTCAGGTGCTTATACTGGTGAGATCAGTGCTGCGATGTTGCAGGAGATCGGTGTAAGTTCAGTGCTAGTGGGGCACTCAGAGAGACGTGAAACTTTTAAGGAAGATGATACCATTATCAACGCTAAGCTTAAGACTGCACTAGAAGCAGGTCTGAAGGTTATTCTTTGTTGTGGTGAATCAGAAGCCACTAGAGATGCAGGTAAAACAGACAGCTGGGTTACTGGACAAATAGAATCTGCACTTAATGGAGTTTCAGCAGAATCTTTAATCAATATTGTTATCGCTTATGAACCAATCTGGGCAATTGGTACAGGTAAAACTTGTGATTGTTCAGAGGCTAATAGAGTAATTAAATTAATTAGAAACAAAGTAGCTAGTTTAGCTGGTCAAGAGCAAGCTCAGAAGCTAAGAATATTGTATGGTGGTTCTGTCAAAGCAAGCACTATCGAAGAAACTGTTAAAGAATCCGATATAGATGGTTGCTTAGTAGGCGGTGCATCAATTAAAGAAGACGAAATCTCTGCCATCATTTCAGTAACTGCACAGAATTCAAGACTGGCAGTTCATAATTAATACTTTATAAAGGCTAATGTTCCCCTGCTATAATCTCCTATGCGGAGTGGAGCAGTCTGGTAGCTCGTTGGGCTCA
>CAZELI010000063.1:0-5556 GCA_964512985.1 uncultured Gammaproteobacteria bacterium
TGTTTTGACTCTACCGCATTTTCATAAATGATATAATAATCAAGATGACCTTAAGAAATACATAACTGTTTTGACTCTACCGCATTTTCATAAATGATATAATAGAGTATTGCCAGTATGCGTCTTTCACTATGTTTTGACTCTACCGCATTTTCATAAATGATATAATTAGTGGATACTATCGCTATGATTTCTTCGTGTTTTGACTCTACCGCATTTTCATAAATGATATAATATCTTGTACATTCCTATGTAGTATAAAAGTGTTTTGACTCTACCGCATTTTCATAAATGATATAATTCTCTGTATCGCAACATAATCATTACTATTGTTTTGACTCTACCGCATTTTCATAAATGATATAATTACCATGAATTAGATACCAAGTTGAATCGTGTTTTGACTCTACCGCATTTTCATAAATGATATAATGCTGCTCTGCTAATCCTTCTTCCTTACCTTGTTTTGACTCTACCGCATTTTCATAAATGATATAATAGGAGAAATGTAAGGGGCTGTGCTATAATGAACGCATATCCTTTATGAAAGTGCGGTACTAGTCATAACTGACCTGAAATTAGCTAAAACCTCTGCAAGTCACGTCGTAGTTCAATTTCAATCCTTTCTCTAAATCACCATAAACTCATCTGTGCAGCCATAGCTTCACCAGCTTCTATTGATCTAGAACTTTTCTTGTCAAATAGAGCTATGTTAACAGAGTTTTGCCATTGTTTATCAGTTACATATAATGCAGTAATACAGCCCTTAGTGGGGGCTAGGTTCTGTACTTTATCCAAGAATTGTTTTTGCTTCTCTTGAGTTACGCAGTTTCGTAAATAAACAGACTCTTGAAGCATATAGAAGCCTAGGTCCAAGAGATCCGTCCTAAATCTACTAGCCTTCTTCCTCTCAACTTCTTCTACAACAGGCAAATCAAACATCACCAAAAGCCAACCCATACGAAACTTACTCCTCATCTTTATTTACCCAATAATGATCGTGAAAATCTGGCAGCCAAAGCTTACTGACCGATGCTTCATCAAGACTATATCTACTAAAAGTATTAGCGATACTTGTTATAGATATATCTATGGCATCAACTAATTTATGCGAGTGTTTCTCCTCTAATTTCTTGATACGACAATTTCTTAACGAGTTCATCAAGAAAACTACCCAAGAATTCCATTGCCGTTTCTCATCAGTTTTTTCATACTCTAGGCTAACCTTAGTCCAGTAGTAAAGAATATAGTCTACAAAAGGTCTAAAAGGCTCCATTAAGTCATAGACCAGAGGAGAATTTCTATATCTTGCTTTATGATGTATGCCAAGACTAGGCAATAATCCATGAATGAGCACTGCTCTATGTACTAATGTTGATATCACTGCATAACCATAATTTAGAGCTTTATTCTCAAAGCTCTGTGCACCTTGCCGTTCTCGTATTTGTTTATGTCCTAGGCTTGTAAAATAATTATCCCAATATCCACGTGCTACATTAGCTTCATCTAAAGGAGCTCCTTCCTCTAAATGCTTATGCAGAGTGTGTTTGGCTGATACAGTATCTAATAAGTAAATTTGGTTTGCAATTTTTTGTCTTAAAACTAATTTCCATAACTCTTGGTTAAAACACTCATCATTAACGATCTGATTATAAAATGCTTCTTTCTTAATCACTCTTTCTAGCGAGACTGTCCAACCGATAGCTTGATATTCATTATTACAATGTAAAATTACCGAATCTTGCTCTAATAATCGAGACATTGCTTCTGCACTAAAACCTATCTTAGGAGTAGCAAGTATCAAAGCTCTGATGTCACTAATAGCAGTACGATTTTCATTTTCATCTGGGTATTTACAAACCAAGAAGCCTCTGTCTACGGAGAGACGGGCTCCATGGGTCATAAGAGTAATCACATGGTAAGTCATGGCATACAGCTTTAACTATCGGACACAGCTTAAATTTCTTTAATGGATATATTTGTAAGAGTTTATATACTAAGTGCTGGTTGTTTTGATTTGATATACTCTGCAACTTGAAAGCCTGCTTTTGTAAGATGACTCAAACTTGTTACAAATTCTTCTCCATTACGACTCGTAAGTTTTGCTGTGCCAAGAATATTGATGGAATTGAGCTTATAAATACCTGGTCTAAATTGTTTTTTCTTCTCTCCTTGAAATTCAATCGGTATCGATAAATCACAGCCACTATAAAACATCATGCCATTCATATAGAGTTTACAATCCTGTTCTTTTAATTTTTCTTGAACCGATTTAAGACTCTCATGTCCATATATTGGTCTGACCTTAGCGATACCTTTGGTGTTATAGTAAACAATCTGCCCTTTATGCATTTTAGTACGTTTGAATTGCCCTATTGTTTTATTAAGTTTGCCATAATCTTTATATTCATCTATAAATCTACGTCCATTAATATCTGTAGCAAACTCCTCACTTGGGGTTGAGTCGATTATAACGATCTTACGAATTTTAGATTGTCGTTTAGGGTGATGATAATTATCAAGAAATGCAGTCCAGCCTTCAAACCAAGTGGCTGACTGAGAGATATTTTTGAATTTCAACTCTAAATCTTCTTGAATTTCTTTATCCCATAAATTTTTCAAGCGTTTACTTGTTTCCTCTTTACTTTTACCTTTTTCAGCAAGATATTGCATCAAATCTTTTCTCACCGTCATATAGTATGCAGTTTTACCGGTCTTAGGATCGATTCTTGACTTCATGCCATAGATAGTCTCATTAGGATAGAGTTCTTTAGTGTTTCTCTTGACATATCGAGGATATATTTCTGTGAATTTTTGTTTTAACTCACCAATACTGTCTTCTAATCCTTCACAGTACCACTTATCAAGTTCATTTTCATGATATTGCTTAGATTTATCGAACTTCACAGCTTGGCTGTAACTAATACAATACGCATCTAGAGCATGATGTAGAGGGTTACTACGGTTCTTTTTGATCTGTTCTTTCCTGTCTATATTAGCTCTTTCTTCTGTTGATATGAGGAGTTTATTGAGATTGTATTTGCGTCTTATCGCAGCCGTCTCTTTACCATTACTTACAAAAATTCTTCGAGCATCATCTTTTGTTTGTAATCCCCAATTGAAGTATAGAGATACTATTTGCTGGCAGAGCCTTGACATATAAGCTGTCTCAGCAAGACCGTTATAACTCTCTACTTGCTCGCGCGCATCATCCGAAAGTAAGATTTTACGCTTCCTATTACCAAGCTTCTTCATTGATGTAATTCTGCTTTGAAACTCTTTCCAAGTATCTGGATTTTTAGATAACCATTCATAAGGTGTGTTATCTCCTTTACCCTGATTAGCTATAGCAAGACATAGAACTTTATTAAACATACTATCTGCGCTGATATCACCAGATAGAGGAGATATGTGGTCTACTTGATAACTATCAAGCTCACTAGGTGCAAGAGATACGCCACTGTAAGGGCATCTACCATCTTGTTCATCTAAGAGTTTCAACTTTTCTATATTCTTCCTATTTACAGTTAAACCGACCTCTTTTAATTTAGCAACTTTCTCATCATTTATTTTTTCGTTTTGTTTAATGAATTTCTCAAATTCATTTGCAGTTTTACTTCCTTGTAATCCAGTGCTTCCCCTTATAAACTCAAATATGACTTTATCTGGCTTACCATATTCATTTTCTAAGCGTTTCAAATTATTCAGGAAGATTTGCAGTCTATTTCTAACAATAGGGTTATTCACATTACCAATAACCTGATTAATCTCTTCTTCTCTATCTTCCTTACTTGTATCTAAAAACTCATAACGATTATCCAATATACTAAAGTTCTCCCAAAGCCTAGGTAATTTTTTGAACATTTCTTCCAGCTCAGTCTTTGTGATACCAAGTTTTGAGTTCTCTGAATCGTGATTCTGGATGTATTTACTATAAGCGAAATCCTTTGGATCAATCCCTGAACTTAAAATATCGCAGACTATAGTTAAAGCCGGCCTACAAAAGCTAGATCGACCACCTTTCTTAAATTTCCAATCTCCCCCGAACATATTAACTTCGTAAGAATTACCAACGCTAACCTTCAAAGCTTTTTTGAGTTTAGTTAATGTTATATTTGGAGATTGTAATTCTAAACTAGGGCTAAGTTCAGTAAACATTTTGTTTAACTCTTCAACAGTCAAGCCTCGCTGAGCCACACCATCACTATCTGTGAATCTAAGATTTTTTAATCTCATTAGTAATCCAAACTTAAGGTTCAAAGGTTCTTGAGCATTGCAAGTATTACGCAAAGGCAATAAGCGACACTTATTCATCAATCTATTATCAAATCTTGGGATTTTTTGAGAGAGTACGCCTTGTGCGTCCCACTCAGTTCCTCTGAGCCTAAAATATTCTGCCTGTTTAAGTGAAGCGTAGGCTATTTGTGAAGGTCCAAATAAAAACTCTTCTACATTAGTATTTTGTAGTTTCGGTAATTGCTTTTGAGCTTGTATAAATAGTTCTCTTAGTTCTTTTTCAACTAAACTTCTAGGAGCTACTCTTCCTTTCATTCTTACAGTAGCTGCGAGGTGATTCATTTGAGGCTTTAGCTCACTTGGGTTTGCTGGATCCCAAAGCCCCATTAAATAAGCTTCGTAATAACAAGGATATGAATATTCTGTTCTATTACCTAGGCAGGACTGTAATCCTTCTTCATATTCTCCTATACCTTTTTTATTCTCTTCCTCATCTTTTTTAGTTTGCTCATCGAACTCATCTTGTTTAGAATCTTCTTTCCATTGATTTGGATCATAACCACGATGCTGAATCGCTGAATGTAAAGCTTTATAAATTTGCCATGCTTCTAAGTTTTGTCCTTGTAATAAAGCGATACGTAAAGATGCAGAGTTGTAAATTACATTTCCGTTCTTAGCAGCAAACTCTCTAGTAAAATGCAAATCACTTTTAGATAAAAGTTCTAGACCTGCTTCAGTCCAAATCTTATTCAACCATTCTTCTCTCTTGACGTGTGCTTTACGAGTGCGCATGGCTCTACGTCTATCTCTGAAGTCGCTAGTCATAGCAAATTCTGCTGGAATAATCAGGGATTGTAATTCTAAAATTCTATGACCGTCTCTAGCACAGATTCCGATGCTAGCTTTACCTAAATCAAATGCAAAAACCTTATCTGTCATAATCTTGACATTTTACTATTTCTGTGTATTTAATGTTGATTTTTATCAACTTATCTAAAAGAAGAAATGAGTATATTACTGTCTATAAAAATCACTCAACTCTTTTCCACCGTATAATATTTCATCTATATTTTCTGCATAATTACCTGGCGGTAAACCTTGGATAATTCCACGTAACTTCTTGAAGGACTCCATTTTCTCCTTAATTTCTTTCTTTGAAAGCTCGCCATTTTTCACCTCAAATTTCTTTTTTAAGAGAGATTTAAGTTGGTCTAAAATCAACATTATTTCTGCGACTATTGGCATAATTTACCATTATCCCTTATTTCCCTATACAATGAACATATATCCTTATGTTAGAGCTGTACATATTTAATAAAG
>CAZELI010000064.1:0-4943 GCA_964512985.1 uncultured Gammaproteobacteria bacterium
TTAAACACTTGCGCAAAACTAAACATACTCACTGTCCTGTAGATGATGCGATGGGGAATGCCGAAGCTTTAATTAGCCTTGAGAAAGAGTATAAATTGGGTATTCAAATTTGATAGGGAATGGACTGGTTTACAAAGTTAGTTTGGCGGATTGGAGAGGGGGCAAAAGATTGACTTTAAGCCTTGCAAACAGACAAAATGTGTAATAACATGGTTAGCAGCAAGCTTAGAGAGCTACTAGAAGAAGGGTTTGAGGTGAAATGACAAGAGCTTCTAAACAAGTCGATGAAACGAGTTTTAATTCCCTCGAATTCGAGGGAATTAAAAAACTTATTAAACAAGGTGAATCTTTAAATCTTGAGTTTAAAAGCTCAGAGAATAAATTACCAAGTGATTTGTTTGAAACTGTATGTGCTTTTTTGAATCGAGAGGGTGGAAAAATAATTCTTGGAGTTGCTGATGATGGCAAGATTATTGGTATTAATGAAAGTGTAGTTAATAAATTACTAAAAGAAATTAGTAATAATGCTAATAATCCAGAGAAATTAAACCCACCCTATATACTCTTCCCTAAAGCTTTCTCTATTACTGGCAAACAGATCATATTAATTGACGTGCCGAGAAGTTCACAGGTACATCTAACCAAAGGTAAGATTTTTGATCGTTCAGAGGATGGTGACTATGAGCTTCGTGATCATGCGCAGAAATCGAACCTTTATAATAGAAAAAATCTTGAATTTTCAGAAACTAAAATTTATCCTTACTTGGAATTTAAGCATTTTAAACATGAATTATTTAAGAAGGTTAGAAATTTACTTAGAGATAGAGACGAAAACCATTCATTACTAGAACTCAATGATGAAGAGCTACTTAAAGCATTGGGATTATATAAGGAAGATTTGCAAACTGGTTTAAGCGGTTATACGTTAGCATCTGTACTGCTTTTTGGAAAAGATGCAACTATTCAAAGCGTTCTACCACATTTTAAAATTGATGCTTTGCTTAGGAAGACAGATCTTGATCGCTATGATGATAGGCTTGAGGTTAGAACCAACCTAATTGAGGCGTATGAAGTATTAATGGAATTTATCCAGAAGCATTTACCGGATCCTTTCTATGAAGAGAATGGTATTCGGATTAGTTTAAGAGCCAGAATTTTTCGTGAAATTATAGCTAATATTCTTGTTCATGCAGAATACACTGGAGCCGCTTTTACTAGATTGATTATTTATAAAGATAGAGTTGAAGCAGAAAATCCTAGTAAGCCTTTTAGGTCAGGGCCTATCACAGCTGAAACTGTAATTCCTAAGCCCAAAAATCCACTACTCACTAAATTATTTATACAGATCGGACGCGTAGAAGAACTTGGCTCGGGACTCAGAAAAATTACTCAATATGTTCCAGTTTACTCGGGAGGTAAAAAACCACAGTTTACAGAGGGTGATGTTTTCAAGACTATTATCCCTATTCCAGATGATGATTTTAAAATTGAAAGTAATAACTTTATGACTGGGGGATTAACTGGGGGATTAACTGGGGGATTAACCGGGGGATTAAATAATCAAGATATTGAATTGCTAGAATTCATTCAGACAGGGCGCTATCCCAGAATCATACAACTTGCAAGCCAGATGGAAATTCCCGCAAAGACACTGGAAAAGAGGATTTCATCTCTAAAAAAACAAGGATTAATCAGTTATGAAGGATCTAAGAGAACTGGTGCTTATGTCTTAAGTCCCGAAGGGGTTTTGGTATTAGAGAATATAGAGTCATGATCTAGAGTTACTGAGATTGGCAACAATCATTTCTTGTAGATTAATCTTAAAAAAAGATCCTGGTCCGCAAAGCGTCCAGGGTGGCTTGTTATACAGAATCGACAACAAGGATGCATACGTATTATAGCAAAATTTTACCCACAGTTATTGTGCAACAAGTTGTTGCACAAAATCAAGCAGACACTAATTTATTTTCTTCTTGTATTTTGATTCCCAAACTTGTACAGTGATTAATAAACTTGGTTATATTCTGAACACCACTTGACAACCGTATACTGCATTTCAACGACAAACGGAGTGGTCGGGTGGTAACCAGACTATAATGGGATTTAGGAGAGGATGCTCTAAATGCGCAACTTGATCTAATTCCTAAAGGTGGGCAAACAGCAAAAAGCAGGGAATTAAAGTTTATAATCAATAGGGAAGTAATGTGTAAAGAGAACTCAAAATTGAAGGAAGATGGGAGTTTTTTAATTGGGGATGAAACGGATAAAGCATTAGTAATCACCCTTGCTCATGAATACTTGCAATGTAAAAATAGCTTTGATGAATTTACTCTTTATGGCAGTTTAAACATTTTTGGATTAAGACAGAAAGCTATACTCATAAGGAAATATAACTCCTACGTTAACTTCCTAAAGCATCTTTATGAGTTTTACTTAGGCTGTTTAAAGAGAGACAAGAGAAATATTAATTTTGAATTATGTGCTAAAGATAGAGATAAATTCTTCAATAATGAAACAGAAAAGCTTCTTAGGATAAAAAGAGAATCTATACAAAAAGGATATGCCCCAGCAGGAGAAAACGATTTAAGCACCTATGAAATTCCAGTACCAAGTAAATTTGGTGAACACTTCAGAGAGATAAGAAATATTCACTCGCATACAAATCTCAGAAGAGCAACAGGGAAGAATATTAAACTCGGAGACTTCTTTGAAAAATATCACAAATTCATTTACATGCTTTATGCTTGGCCCAGTTTTGCATGGGTTATAAATGATGTAGAAAAACATTATTGGGGTGAAATAGAAAAATTTGATTCATCAGTAAGGCATAAATGTTAATTTAAAATGACCCACTCCCGTAAATCAAACAAAGCCTTTTATAATTTTCCCTGTTTCACTAATCTCCAATAATGTCTTCCTAGCATTGTTAGCCTGCATGATTTAGAATACATAGCAGCATGCCACATGTGAGGTGCGTCTACTGGGGTTAATAAATTTATTCGATTATACTTTTGTAAGACTGCAAATTTTTTAGTATTTGCTTCAATGGGATCTGGATATTTTTTTCGCTGGCTATCATTCCTTTCTGGTTCAAATGTCGGATCCAATTTAAATTCAGATTCAGCTATTGCAAAAAAAGAAGTTATTTGTTTTAGATCTTGTAACTCAATAGGAGGTTTGACTTTCCTTAATGTTGTAAAATTTGTGACATTGGTTTTAAATATAGGTCTTTGTTGCCATGCTCCTAAAGATTGATCAATATGCGCATATATACTCCCAGGAGAAATTTCTCCAACTAAATTTGCAGCTCCTCCTTCAAGAGCATCCACTAACAAAGAGGTAAAAACTCCTGAGCCATTTTGTTCAATTGCATATTGACTTTCGCTAGAAGCTGTTAAGATTGTTACTCCTTCAGAAAGTATTGATTGACTAGAGTTTTTGTTATACTTACCAGCAAAACCAGAATGACAAGAATCGATAATGACAATCTTATTCCGAGCTTTAGATGTGTCAACAATTTGCATCAGCTCAAAAAGCGAAAGTCCCGAGTCACCCTCTTCACATTCAGATGTAACCAAGTAGCCACCATAGTTATCTATGAAGCCATGACCAGAGAAATAGAACAAAGCAATATCAACATCATCTTCAAACAACTCAATGACAGAATCTTTTAATTGCTTTTTTAATATTTTTTCTTCAACACACATTGAAGTCATCAACTTTATATCAAAGTTTTTAGTGTGGTCATAATTCTCAGATAGAACTCGGCTCACTTCTAATGCATCATTCACACATCCATACAAGGACGATCTTTGATAATAATTAATGCCAACAATTAGAGCTTTCTTCATAATCATAGCGAATTAATCCAATTGGCGATATTATCCCAAGTCCAATTCATTACATTTATTGCTTTATTTAAAGGAATATTAGTTGGTCGGTCTTGTTGATTGCCCCAAATACCTTTCACAGGAATATTTTCATCTAATGCACAATTTATCTCCCACAACTCTCCATCTGCATTTTTTGAATTATTAGTTATAATAGCTAAAACTCCATCACACCCTTTTATTTTTGAACGACATTGAGTTTTCCATGCACTATCCCATGGTTTCTTCACTGACATATCATAAAATTCAAACGGTGATTTTTCATTTTTAGCTTGACCCACCAAAAAGTCTCTAAGCCTTTCATCTTCAATAGCAAAACTAATAAAAACTCTTTTCATGGCGCCAATTCTAGCATATACAAATAAGCACTTAAGTAGTTTTCGATTTTTCGCTAATAGTTAGTAAATGTAGCCTTTCTTTACCACCCCCTCATCGCATCCAAAACCTCATCCTCACTAGTCTGGCAATAGCTACGAGTAGTAGTGATATCAGCATGACCACAGGCAATCTGTAGATAAACAAGCTGCCTACCTTTAGCTACATTGATTGTTACAAAAGCCCTGCGAAGAGCATGAGGCGTAAAGTGGAAGTCAAAATTCTTAGACAATCTTTCTATCTTCTGATGAATAGTATTTTTGTTCATAGGAGTACCGGCACTACTTAAAAAGAAAGATGTCCGATTTCTAAACTTTGTAAGCCTAATCTCAAGGTATTCTCGCAAGATGATCCGCAGCTCTTGAGTTATACCTACTCTCCTATTCTTACGTCCCTTACCCAAACGTACATTAATGATGCAATTAGTAAGATCAACATCTTCTAGAGTAAGATTAGCAACTTCAAAAGACCTCAACCCAGCGTTACAAATAAACAGAACTAGCGTTTTATTCAAAAGCCTAGAATAAGACGTCCCAAGCCTGAATAGATCAATGAACTTTATTACTTCATCGACCTGCTCCTGGTTTATACAAGGACGCTTCGGTGGCAGAAACCGCCTTGGTTTGAGCTTACTTAACTTAGCTCGTTCTTCCAAAGTATATTCATTATGCTCAATCA
>CAZELI010000065.1:0-4550 GCA_964512985.1 uncultured Gammaproteobacteria bacterium
TGATATCTCGTTATTTTCAAAGCAATCAGAAGCTTGGGATTTTACTCGAGATCTTGCACAAAAATCGCAAGGTGAAGCTTTTCTTCAAGGCAGAGATGGCAAAATTAGAGAGAGGAATACTTACGGACATGATCCTCGAGATATTAAAGGATAAATCAATGATGAAAAAATGTTATTTATGCAACAGTGTTTTAACTAAGGAAAATATTTCAAAAGAACACATATTTCATAATTCAATTGGTGGAAGGTTGAAGTCAAAAGATCTTAATTGTATAGAATGTAACTCTAAGTTTGGTCATAAGCTAGATTCAGAGTTTGCTGACATTATGGCTCCTTACACTACTCTTTTGAATGTAAAAAAAGAAAGAGGTGAATTACAGGATATAAAATGTTTTTTAGTAGACAATCAAGAAGAAATATATTTACAACCAGATCTCAGACCTAGGTTTACTAAAACCAAAATAGAGACAATAAAAAAAGAAAATCAACTGATAGTTGAAGTCATCGCACCAAATAGAAAGCAAGCGAATAAAGCTATGAGGGGTATCAAGAGAAAATATAAGCAATTTGAACAAAGTCATACTGAAATGATTCAAAAAGAAGAATTTATTAAAAGTAGGATTAGGTTGCCGTTAGAACTTGGCGGTGAAGTTGTTTTCAAATCGATAATAAAAATAGCAATAAATTTTTTTCTGTACGGTGGTGGCAATGTTAATGATATTACAGAGGTGATCGCTTATTTAAAAGGTGATGTCTTAGATAAGGTTACTGTGTGGCATTATCACCCCGATAAAAATGTTTTGAATTATTCACCTGAACAAATATGTCATTCGATTATAATCAAAGGTAATAGCAAAGAAAAAAGTTTATATGCTGTAGTAAACCTCTACTCGACGCATCAATTCTTAGTCCTTTTAAGTCCCAATTATGAAGGACCTGATATAGAAAAGAAATATTCTTATGATTTGCTTAGTCAAAGGGAAGTTGAGATACCTCATGAGTGCAATTTGAATATCAAGGAAATTAATAGGATATTAGAGTCTAAGGAAATGCAAACTGAAAAATTAATAGACAAAGTTAGTAATCTTTTGTATATAGCTAGAACTAAATTTATTGAGAGAGTGTGTCTTTTGAAGAATGTTGAAGAATTCTTTGGAAAATATGAAGGGACTGAAATGACTGAGGAAAAAGCCAATGAATTGGCTTTTAATATTTCAAACAGCTTGCTACCTTTTTTGAAAAGGGGAAGTTAAATTTAAAGGAGGTAATTTAAATGAACAGTGATGAATATTATGAAAAAATAGATCAAATAAACCAAGGTTATTTAAAAGAAGTAAATGATAGTTTTTTCAAACTCAGAGATTTGTGCTGTTCATTACATCCAATAAGGTTGCTTGCTGCTTTAACTATAAAACATTTATGCCACCCTTATGAGGAAAGGATTGAAGAAGGTAACCCAATGAATGAATGGTCTATTCGTATAGAATTTTTAGCTGGACTTTTGGTAGCAAATTTAAATGAAACTAAGATTATTACTAAAGCTGAGTTCTCAGAAGAAGATATTCAACAAGTCGAATATCAATTAAATAGATACTTTAATAATCTTTATTACTATATTTCTACAAAGAAGCCAGATGATGATTCAGCATATACTCACTTGAAACTTGCTTCAAAAATATACTCATTAGGTGTACGAGGAGAATCCTATCCTAATAAAATTTTGGATGTGACAAAGAGCCTATATAAAGAGCATGAAGCATGGTTCATTAAGAACTTAGGTTTTACTATTGATGATGCAATTCTTTTATCAGAAACTATTACCACAATGAACGACTTTATGGCTAATGTTGTTATAAGTCTTGATAAAAAACCTTATGCCAATCCAGATATATTTTTAGAAAAATATTTTTTATTTAACTCAGAACATTTAGCCAAACTTTCTGGAATTGAAATTCAAAAATGTAATGCATTCCTTTCAAGACTTAGCCAAAAATTTGGTTATAAGAATGAGAAGTATCCCAATACTTTCAAAACTCCGTTAGATTCTTCATGGGATTTCAACACTTTATATGAGAGACCAATAATTGAAATGAATGGTTCTTTCTATATCCCACTAATAAGTTTATTGCCAATAGTCTTGCTCCATACTTTTTACTTTGATTTAATTAGAGATACCGACTATAGAGGATATTTTAGTAATAAAGTTGGAGATTGGCTTGAAAAGCAAGTGCAGACAAGCTTGGAGTGTATTTTTAGCAAAGAGGCTGTTCATAAAAATCTTTACTATGACTTTAATAAAAAGAAAGAAGAAGTGGATGTTTTAGTAAAATACGACACTAAATTATTAGTTTTTCAATGTAAATTTAAACGTATAACCCATGAAGCTAAATCTGGCTCTGACAATCACAGTCTTACTAGTGATTTAACCAAAGGTATAGCTGCACCTATGCTACAAGGTTTAAAAGCAAAAAAATATATAGCATCTTCTGAATTTATTAAATTTTACAATAATGATATAAATCTTGAATTGAAGAAAGATGAAATAGAAGAAGTAATATTAATTAATATTGTCTTTGGTGATTATTTAGGTCATAGCATTCAAATAGAAAAAATTAATCAAGCTTTCAATTTATGGGATATTGAAGAATACGCTTGGACTGTACCCCTATTAGATTTCAAAGTAGTAACAGAAATAATCGAAAATCCAAATATCTTTGTTCATTATTTGACAAGAAGAATAGAAGCCGAAAAAATAAAAAAGAACTTAATCATAAATGATGAAATAGAACTTCTTGGTTTCTACTTAGATCAAGGACTTTGGCTTGATGTTGAAGAATACAAAGAAGCTACAGGTTTAGGTATAAGCATGTTCTCAGGTCCTATTGATGAATATATGCATAAGAAATACCATTTGAAAGAAACTAATGTATCAAAACCCAAACAAGAAATGCCTTTAGATTTCGATAAGTTAATAGACATTATAAGTAATTTAGATTTTCCACAACGAACAGATTGCATATTAAGCTTATTAGATCTTGATTATAATGGACGCTTGGGCATCATGGAGATGATGAAACAAACAAAAGAAACTACTCTATTGGACAAAAAAAGACACACTTTCTCATTTCAATTCAAGAATAAATCTGGTGGGGTCTGTTTTGTAGCAGAACCGTGCAATGGAAATTTGCGACAACTATTCACTGACACTGCGGCTTTGGCTTCATCAAAAAAACAATTTACAAAATCAGATTTTTGGATTGGTCTTGGTTATGACAGCTGTTCTAATGATTTTATTGATCTAGTTATATATTTACAAGGGCCAAATATAGATGATCCAGAATTAGATAAAAAAATTAAAAATACTCTTAAGCAAAGTAGCAGACCTATTGATATAAAACATTTAGCAGAAAAAGGTTACAAGAGAATAAATATGAAGTGATAAATCTTTTATCCTTACCCTCTAAACAGTTTAAAACTCACTTGATATCTATAAAATTCAATATTATTAGTAACAGCTAAAGCTCTACGTATACGCAAATCATCATCTAAAGCAATGATTACTCCTTTAACCTTTTGATTGCTCTCAGCTAGTACTTCTTGAGCATATCCCATATATCGTTGTATCTGACCTACGACACTATCGCTAGCTCTACCTTTTTTTAATTCAACAATTAGTAATTCTTTTTTGTCTTTGCTGATAGCGAGAATATCGATCGGACCAGTATCGCTAGGATATTGTTGTCCAACTAATTCTCCATCTTCTTCATAGATGTCATAAGATTTGCCAAGTTCTGTTTGCTTCCAGTTTATAACTAAAAATTCCTCAAGATGCTTTTCTAGTGCAAAGATTGAGGGATCTTCTACAGTTTCATCTGTTGAAATTATTGTAGTAGGTCTATTGCCAGCTATAAGAGCTTCTATTTCTTCAGAATACTTAGTGATATCGCAGACAGTCCCAATTGAACCTGTCGAATTCTTTAAAGATTGACTCATGTCAGAGCGTTCTATGCGTCCTGGGTACCACTGTACTGTTCTACGGTGAGGTAATATTTTGCTGGGATTATACGAGTAGTCACTAATAACTTCACCAACTAAGTAGCTACCCGAACCGTCTGGACAAAGAACAATAGAGCCTTTCTGTATCCCTTTAGCTATTGTATGTGTTGCTCCACAAGCCAGACCAGCTGTAACTTTGGATTTATCGGGATTGTCTTGAAGATAAACTGGGATAAACTTCTTATTAAACTCACGCCAATCTTCTGGCAATTTATCAGAAAGGTCTATATCAGGGAACCAGCCTGCACCAATAAAATTTCCTTTATGGCATTCTTCGGCATGAATACTCTTTTTGCCTAACATTATTCTATAGTAGCTTTTCATGATGTAATTATAGACTAAGCCAATATCAATAACTGAAATATTGAGTCCGAGCACTAAACAGACTGCCTAAGATTACGTTTGCTATTTGAACAAGTCTATATTTATAAGAACAAGTCAAGAACACTTTCCTCAATTACAACTGCTCTGTGAACTTATTTTCCTAAAAAGAC
>CAZELI010000066.1:0-4210 GCA_964512985.1 uncultured Gammaproteobacteria bacterium
ATTTTAAACAATTAATACTATTTAATATCTATTTCTAATCATACAAATCCACTCCAACATATAAGAGTAATAATTCTGGGTTCCGCCTGAATGGATCGCCACGTCGTTCGTCTTCACTTCGTTTCGACGAACTCCTCGCGATGACGGATTACGGGTACTCTTTATCCTATTTAACAAAACTACTGTCCACTAACAGTAACAATATTCATCTTACTTAAACCAAGTCCAGCAGCAGCGTCCATTGCACCAACAACATATTTTTGTTTAGTTTCAGAATCAGTAACTATATTCAGCGGGGATTCAGCATAAGCTGGATCAGTTAGAATTTCTTTAAGCCTTGCAGTAACTTTCTCAGACACTTGCTCAGGCTCAATCGGACTCTCAGAAAGCTTTACAGCATTGATAGCAATAATCCCATCAGCAGAAATCTCTAAATTAATAGCTTTAACTTTTTGTGGCAGTGCCTGTCCATGCTGTGCTTTAGGCGGCTCTATCTTCAATGCCGTTTGGTTTATTAAAGGAGCAATCACTATCATGATTAAAAACAGAATTAAAAATACGTCTGTTAAAGGCGTAATATTAATATCCGAGAAACCATCATCACCACTCAATGTATTAAATGCCATATTTTACCTTCTCTCTTACCTCAAAAAATCTGGATATGGTGGCTTAGCTGTATTTCCACCTTGCGAAGCTTGAGGTTCTTCAAAATTATCATTATCATCCATAGCTCTAGCTTGCGCTTTAGAATTATTGGAGTCATTACTGTGCATACTATGTAAACGACCAAAATCTACATTAGAGAAACTCAAGAACAGTAATTTAAGTAAAAGGAAATCATCTCCATATCTTTTAACGATGTTACTAAACAAGTTATAAGACACAACCGCCATAATCGCTATAGCTAAACCATAACCTGTAGCAATCAGGGCATCAGAGATCTCACCAATCATAGACAGTGAGGCACCTTCAGCACCCAAACTCATTCTAAATAGAGCCTTAATGACACCAGATACCGTACCAAATAGTCCTAAGAAAGGAGCTACGGCACCAATAGTAGCTAAGATAGGAAGGTATTTTTGTAATTTACGAGTTACTAGGTTAACAGTGATGTCATAAGCACTAGAGAAATCTTCTTTTTGTACTGCAAGTAATCTCACACCTTCTTCAGCCACTTCACCTATTACACTACCCATTTGTGAAGACAGCATCTGAGCTGCTTCTAGATTGCCCTTCTCTAATTGCATTTGCAAGTTATGGATGAACCTAGAAATATCTCTATTATTCTTATTATAAAAAACCAATCTTTCAATAATTACTGCTACTAATAAGAAAGAACAAATCGTAATTGGAATAGATGATATTAAATCACTCTGAAAATATTCCCAAAATGCTTGAAAGAAATTAAAGGAAGCTTGAGCGCCTTCTGCAGCTGCATCACCTGTTAATCCTGCAGCATCTGCTAATCCTAATCCCTCTTCTACTACTTTCTCTTCTATTGCCATAATTAATTACTACCTTATATTCTATCACTAAAAATGAAAAGTACTCAATACGAGAATCTATAAACGTCAAGAGCATTTTCTTCGTCATCCTGAGGAGCAACCGTAGGTTGCGACGTAAGGATCCACTACTACGAATAGTCTATTAATAAGAGTGGATCCTTACGGTCGGGCTTCGCCCTCCCTCAGGATGACGAAAGCTACCCAACTTAGAATCTCGTCTTTTGAAACACATTATAATCAAAAGTAAATTCCACCTCTACTTTAGGTCCAGCCCCGCTGGGTAGTGGTTCAAAAGGCGAAGCTCTTGTTACAGCATCTAATGCAGCTTGGTTAGCAGCAACGTCTTGGCTAGCAACGATCATCTGTAAATTCTCTAATCTACCATTCTGCAAGACTGAGAAAGTTACTACGATACGATTAGATTCAGTTCCTCTGGGAGGTTTCCATGCCATCTTAATTTTACGTTGTAATGCAGACATATAAGGTCCAAAGTTCACAGAAGCATTAGCAGCAAGACTCGGAGCCCTATCAGGATAGGCATTTGGTGGCGGGTTGCCAGTAGTGCCATAAGCTCCCCCACTACCGCTACCACCTATCGAATCAGGCGCTCGCGGTATATTACTTAATCTAGAAACTATATTAGAACTTCTTCCAGAGCTACCATCCGCTTGATCACTGGATTTGGGAGCAGGGGTGGCATTGCTGTCTGAAGAAGCACTATTACTATTAGGCGTATAGTTCAAAAGCTTAGGTAAAGTCTTAGCGTTAGGATCAGCTTCTGGTAAAGGTTCTATAGCATCACGCAAAGCTTTGGGCTTAGGTAACAGAGGTTTAGCAGTTGGCACCTTAACACTAGGTGGAGTTGGTGTTTTTTGTGCTACTGGAGTTACTTGTTTAGGAGCAGCTTTAGGCTTAGCTGGGGGACTTGGCTTAGCTGCTGCACCTGGCTCTCCAGGAGGCTTAGCTGCGGGTGTAATTTTCTTCTGCGGATCATGTTTACCTGCATCTATGGACTGTTGTGTTGACTTACGAGTAGTTTTCTTAGGAGGAGTTTTACTTGGTGTTTGTGCTTGAATAAACTCTATTTTCGTTATTTGAATCTTAGGTTTAGGTCTATAACTAACAAACAAGACCAGCAAAATTATTAAAAGAATCAGCAAGTGTAATGAATAAGAAACAGAACTGGATTCTCTAAATAAATTAGATTTAGTTTCTTGCTTACGAAACAGATCGAAAGCAACAAAACTCAGAAAACAAATATTACCTGCAAAAATAGTATTAGTAACTGGTCCTGGAAACTTAAGTTCTTTAATTAACTCCGTAGAGATCCTCAGATCTACAAATGGTATAGTTTCAAGAAATTTAGATGCTGAATTAACAAAACTCTCATCAAGATTACCAACAATAATAATAAATAAAGCAGTGACAATAGTCAGAACAAAAGATATAAAGTAAAAGAACACTTTATTAGGACTTTTTTGAGAAATTTGTTCTTCATCAAAATTTCCAGCAAGTATATCTGGGTCAATAAATTTAGGGTAAGGGCTTAGCCTCATAACTATTATTCTAACATTAGATAGCCATTCGTCATCCTGAGGAGCAACCGTAGGTTGCGACGTAAGGATCCACTACTATGAATAGTCTATTAAGTAAGAGTGGATCCTTACGGTCAGGCTTCGCCCTCCCTCAGGATGACGAAATAAATCTACTACAATACTTTTGCTTCTTCACGTAATGCTTTGATAAGTTTCTCGGCAGCTTCAGCAGGACTACCATCAAAAATCTTGACAGCCTGGCGAGCCGGTGGTAGATGCGAACTAACTATCTCTATACCTAAATTATCAGAAGCACTAGAAGCAACTTCATCTAAAGCTTTTTTCTTGGCTTTCATAATTCCCATAATTGAAGCATAACGTGGTTCATCGTTACCTTTATCACAAGTAATTAAGGCTGGTAATGAAACTTTAAAAGTTTGTCTCTCTCCTGCTATTTCTCTAGATGCCAGAATCTGCTCTCCATCCCAATCAAGTTTATTAGCAGTATGAATATAAGGTAGCTCCAAATGTGCTGCCACACCAGCTTCTGTCCAACTAGATTCTGAATCGATAGTCTTCTTCCCACCAAGTATTAAATCAACACCAAGCTCCTTAATTTTATTAGCTAATTCTTCAGTGTTACTCACAGCAGATTTAATAAGAACCGCTCTATCAGCTCCCATTGCCAAACCTTGTCTCAGAGCTTCTACACTGCGTTCTGGACCCATCGCAACTAAAATCACTTCTTCAATCTTGCTATTAGCTTCTTTAAGTTTTAAAGCTTTCTCGATTGCAAATTCTGCATAAGGATTAAGTATCCAAGTGATACCTACTTCGTCAATGGTCTTACCATCTCCTGCGATTACTATTTTTGTAGTTGTATCTGGAGTCTGTGAAACTATTACTGCGATCTTCATAAAGATCATTTACCCAGTTTTAACTTTTTATCTCTTTAGCCTTGAGCTTACTTATAATTACTGGTATAGCAATAAAAGCAACAATATTCAGAATAATAATAAAAATTGTTATTAAAGAGCCATAAATTAGATAATCAGTGTCACCCATATTTGTATTATACAGGTAAACCTCCTAGTAAGCCAAGGGTAATATGTATCACGCCCTTTTAGGGTAAGTAGATGTTATCTAAATGGAGACTAAGCGTTTACCGAG
>CAZELI010000067.1:0-3724 GCA_964512985.1 uncultured Gammaproteobacteria bacterium
TGTAAGTATAGCACGAAGTCCTTATTTATGTAAGGAATTAGGGGGAATTAGGAAAGGAAATATTATGGATTGGAAAGAATTCTTTCTTTTAACATTAGTTGGGGCTTTTGTAGTAAGCGTTGTACTATACTACGAGAAAAAATATAAATGCAAACTTTATCCAGCAGCCTGGTCTTGTGGTGCTGGGTTTCTTTACGGAATAATTGATCAGATGGTAACGAGTTATTATGCGATACCGTAGATTGCATGACTATGGTCATACTGCGAGGTCAGGGTATTAAAGCCTTTATCTCTTTGACCTTGCTAGCAATAGCTGCAACTATATTCTTAAGAGTATTTTGAATTGAAGCTTTTAATGTCGAAGGATCAGCAGCTTGTTCTTGAGTAAGTAATTGCACAACTAGATCTATGCCCTTAGATTTCCAATCAATTGGTGAACCTGATTTAGTACGATTATCAGAGCCTCCACAAACAAATACAACTTTTTTGTTGTGTCTTTTAGCCAATTTAATCAATCCTTGAGGAGCTTTATCTTCAAAGGTTGACTCATCTAATCTTCCTTCTCCAGTAATAATGACATCAGCAGCTTTAACTTGATCTTCAAGATTAAATCTAGTTGCAAGCCTTTCAAAACCAGGTTCAGTTGTTGCTTCAAATTGAGCTTGAGGAATATAAGTGATACCACCAGCAGCTCCTGTAGAAATTTTATGTGATGGCGTACCAGATGAAAGTACATCAATAACTTTAGAGAAATTTTCTATACCTCTCTGCAAAGTTGCCATTGCTTCGACAGGTGGACAATCTTGATTAGGAAACTTTTGTGGAGCATATAGAAGTACATTATGACCACTTTTAGTCTCGGAGATAAAAGGTGTTTTAACATCACAAAGGAAAATTAACTTAGCATCACCAAGTAATTTTCTAACAGGATTCAAATCAACACTAGTAACTTTTTCTAAATCTTCACCAGCTCCATTAAGTTCATTACCAGCAGCGTCTTTGAATTTAGCGCCAAGTGATTTGAGCATACCCATACCACCATCGACAGTAGCACTACCGCCAACAGTAAGAAGAATAGTCTTAGCACCTTCTTCCAGAGCAGCTTCCACTAATTGTCCAGTACCATAGCTTGTGGTTTTAAGAGGATCTCTTTCAACACTATGAAGCAAAGCTAAACCAGAAGCTTGCGCCATCTCAATTATTGCAGTCTCATCTTTTGGCAAGTATAACCAACGAGCAGTTACGTCTCTACCCAAAGGGTCTTTGACTGGTAACTGTTTTTCAATCCCTCCTTGAGTTTTAGCGTGATGAATAAAAGCATCAATAGTACCATCTCCACCATCAGCAATTGGAAAGCTTACAACTTCGTGACCTTCGTTTTTAAAAACTGCTGCTATTGCTTCATTGACAGCAACAACGTTTTGGTCTTTTGGAGCACCTTTAAAAGCATTAAGAGCAGTTAAAATTTTCATGATTAATCGATTTTAACAGAAAATTATTGGGATCGCTTTTTTCTTACAGAGCAAGAGGGAAACCACCTAATTAAAATAACCTGAGAATAGCCTTTACCCAACAACTAATTTACTATTCCTGCGTAATACCAACGTCCATCTTCTTTAATAAAATAACTATGCTCTCTTAATTGCGCTGGCTTATTATGATAGCTATAACTTGCAATAAATTTCACTTCACCTTCTGTGTCATTCTCCATACCTGCTTTAGTGGCAATAACCTTAAGACCTAACCAACGTAAACCAGGTTCAAAACTTAAATTCTCTGCTGCTGCTCTTTGGCTTAAATGCCAAGTACTAAGTAAGTAGTCTTTAAGTTTTTTGACATAAGCAGTGTAACGTGAGCGCATTAATTCTTCTGCGCTACTAGCTACTCTTAATCCTTGATGCAGAGCTTTGCAACAATCATCGTAAGTTTTGTTTGTACCGCAAGGGCAAGTAGTAGTGTTGACCATGTTAATAAATACTAGCTACTATTTTGAAATTATGAAACTGGCTCTGGGATGCTGGAACTTGTTTTTGTTAACGATCTCATGCTATTATCTTATTTAAATGATTTTAAAAAGATATTCAGCACCTATATTATTCGGCTTAGCGGCACTAGCCTCTGGTTGCAACACGAATAATCAACAAGTAGACCCATCTAAAATTCCAACAGCAAATGCACGATCTGAAGAAGCGCAAACTAGAGTAATTGCTAAACCAAATACTAATATAGATAAATTACCTAGCTTTGAAGATTACAGATCTCTGAGCAAGGAAGATTTTAATAACAAAATCTTTGATTTTTTAAAATCACTGGCAGGAAAATCAAAATTCTTCAGCGCATATTATGAAGCAGCCAAAGCAAAAGGATATAAATTTCAATCTGCCTCTGCTGCTATGCCACCTTATATGCAAGCTCAATTCAACAATCCTGAGTTACTGGGAATGACTGATAAACGAAACAATGTTGTTTACCTCAAAACCAGCAATAATAGCACAGTCCGTCCAGATATTAGCTTTGCTGGAATTCTAATTGATGAAGGTGCTCATGTTATTGGTGATGCTAACGAACCTGGAGGTTCTGATATGAACTTGACTGAAGAAATATTGCGAGCGGACCTTATAAAAATTTTCGATGGTCAGAAAGAACTAACTAAGTCAGAGAAAATTATTATCGACCTAGTAGAGGAGCAAGTTGTATCCACTATAGTAAGAGACTTATATCAAAAGCAAAAATCTAAACCCATCACTGAAGCCATTATCACCGATACAATACCTGGCACACTAATCAGTGCAGAGAATATAGTGATAATTACTTCTAATACTCTAGAAGGCAGATTAAGAGATCTTTTTCCAAATGCAGATACAGATCCAAGCAAAGAAACATACAGAAAGATCAGAGAAAGACTCACCTTACGCTATGCACAACAAAGAATAAAAACTGGTGAATTCCACAAAAGCGTGCAAACTAGATTAATGGAGCTTGGAATAATCAAAAGCGAAGCGCCAGAATTTGATTTCGAGGAGATTATAAATAAACTTCGAAGAAATCTGGGACTCTCCTCCTCATTCTCAAGCGCAAGAAAGAGCGTTTAGCTCTTTCTTGCTAACCCCGACTCTCAAAAATTCTTCAGATTGACGATCACCCTATCTCCAGCTGACAGCGCAAAATCGAGCGGAGATATTCTAAGTATCCAAGAAATTTATTTTCCTGCAAAAGATATCAAAGAAGCTCTACATGAGTGTGGTCAGCAATGCGGTCAAATAGGTTATACCTCAAATAAAGGAAAGTAATAACTTCTCTTTCTCTCAATCAAGCGTAAGAAAAAGCATTTAGCTCTTTCTTGCTAAACCCCAACGTAAATTATAAATTCTCTACCAAAGTCGCTTATTAGAAAAAGCTCTTCCTGAACTAGTTTTCAAATACTGTTCAAACTTGACCGCTTGATCTTCGTTAGTGAACCCTATATATGTTATTAATCTCCAAGGTTTGAAAGTCTTTGTGTATATTGAACCTCCTCTGTTATGGGTTGCGAGTCGTTTTACTAAATCAGAGGTCATTCCTACATATCTTTTACTTTTATCATTAATGCTCTGAATCAAATAAACATATTTCATATATGTCTCCTTTTTGTTTTTGATTATTAGCTGCTATAACTTAATTTCTTGAGATCGCCATAACGTAGCGAAGACGGCCTCAAAATGGCTTGCCATTCGAAGCCGAACGC
>CAZELI010000068.1:0-3561 GCA_964512985.1 uncultured Gammaproteobacteria bacterium
CATAAAGATCTCTCACCATATCTATTTGATACCCAGCTACCTTGTCTTTAATACGATCCGTAATCTGGCAAGAAAGCCCACCTAAACTATTTATCACCTCAAAGGCGTAGTTGTCAGTTAAATCATCACCAAAGTAGATTAAATAATAATCCCTGAATTTATTATTTAGATCTACTATCGCTAGTCCTTTATTTATTGATTTAGGTAAAAACTCAAAGAAATCTCTTCCTCTCTGTATTCTAAATTTATCGGTATGTTTCGCTGCAATCGCATGCAAATTCTCTAATAATTTTTCTGGGCTGGGATGATTAAGATAGTGAACGGTTGTAGAGATTTGTTTCTCTTCCAGTTCTATATGTGGGTCTAATTCTAATGCTTCCCTAATAGCTCTTAAATCTTCAGCGTACTCAGTATCATTACTTTCTATTCCTAATTCCGCTCCATGAGTGCCATAGAGCATTATCTCCAAGCTCAAGCGCCCATCAATCAGAGTCTTAAGATTCTTCAAAGCTCGACCAGTAACTATCGCTACCTTAATATCCTTATGCTGAGCTAGCTTATTAATCACATCAGCATCTTCTTGAGTAATTCTTCCTTCTTTAACAATATCCTTAGTAGCAAGCTCGACCAATGTCCCATCATAATCAAAACAGAAAACGATCTTCGGTTGAGTTTTTACTATTTCTAAGAATTTTTCTTTAGTGAGTTTAGTTTGCATTAAAGAAAATTATACCTGCTAAAATAGACTTGTTTTGAAATCTGGGGGATTTCGGAATAAGTCTAATGCTCAGACCAGAACTAACAGACGATGGCTCTACAACATACTGGAATGCAAGATTTCAGGAAGCATATCATTCTCGCGTAGGTGCTTATACTGAAGCATTAGAGAAGCATGTAAGAGCTTGCCAGATACCTGAGCTTGCAGCAAAACAAGATGAAATTAAAATCCTAGATCTATGTTTTGGCTTAGGTTATAATTCCGCTGTTGCAATTCTAGAAGCTAAGAAAGTTAATCCTAATATCATCTTAGAAATAATCGGATTGGAAAATGATCTAGAAATAATTCAACAGATCTCTAACTTAGAAGTACCAGATGAACTTAACTCAATAATGCAAGAGTTCTCTAGCATTAAGGATCAAGAACCACAACCAATTATGGGACTACCTTCTTTTAGTTTAGCTGGCGAAAATTATTCACTAGATTTGATTATTGCTGATGCTGAGATCTCACTTATATTCTTAGAAGATAATTATTACGATGCTGTGTTCTTCGATCCATTTAGTCCTAAAGTTTGTCCAGATTTATGGCATCCAAGTTTTATTGCTGGTGTAGTCTCCAAAGCCAAACCTGGTGCTTACTTGTCTACTTATAGTTCCGCGCGCATTGCTAAAGATGGCTTCAATGCTGCTGGCTGTGAGATCTTCGAAGGACCCAAATGCGGTCGCAGAGATGGTGGAGTGCTAGCAAGAAAAATCCAATGAGTGCTTCATTGCATATGATAAAATCAAATCATTGTGAACACTATGACTTACTCAGAAGAAAAATTTAAACAAGGCACCAGTTACCTAATGCCTTTCGAGAAAATTCATGGTTTAGGTAATGACTTTGTGGTGGTTAATGTAAGTCATCTACCAGAAGATTCTAATCAAGAATATGAAGTGGCACTCACTAAGTCTATCTGTGATAGGCATCGTGGCATAGGCGCGGATGGACTGATTATTATAGATCAACCTAAAAATTCAGAGAACGCTATTCGTTCTTGGAGATATTATAATTCTGACGGATCTATAGCTGAGATGTGCGGTAATGGTATTCGCTGTGCTGCTAAATATATTTATGAGCATGGACTAAGCGGCGAAGAAACCAAATTCCACATAGAAACACTCGCTGGTGATATCGGCATAGAGATGCTAGCTGACGAGATGGTACGTGTAGATATGGGCGCGCCTAGGTCTATAGAAGAGAAACTTTCTCTTGATCTTAATATCCAAGAAATCTCATTCGCAAAGGCTCATATGCAAGGCTTGCGAAGCGACGAGAACCGGAGTTTATTAAACATAAATGAGGATTCGAGGAGCGAGCGTAACGCAGCAGATGAGCCTTTGCGGATGAGATTTGATTATGATTTTATTTCCATGGGTAACCCGCATGCAGTAAGCTTCTTCCCTGACATAGAGGCTGTGAAGCATTATGGTCCTGCAATAGAAATTCACAAAAACTTCCCTAAAAAAACCAATGTAGAATTTGCACAAGTTATCAGTCCAACTCAAATCAAACTCATTGTTTGGGAACGTGGCTGCGGCTTCACTCAAGCTTGCGGCACTGGTGCTTGTGCAACGGCGATAGCAGCAATATTAAGAGGTCATGCAAGTAAGGATTCTGATATAGCAGTAGGATTACCTGGCGGTACGTTAATCATTCGCTGGGACTCTGTTACTGACACAATTTATATGACAGGACCTTCTCAAATAAGTTTTATTGGTTATTATAATAGCTAGAGATCACTTCCATTAGCTGTTAATGCCTCGCCTTGCTCAGCTAGTGATTCTTGTTTACCTAATATTACTTCGTCAGTAGCTAAGGATAAATCTACATATTCAATCGCTTTCTCTGAGCCCATTTCAATGATTTTGGGAATCACAGCATCCAGTCGCTTAACCCTCTTAAGAATATTAGAATTCAATCTGCCCGCAAAAAACTTCAAATTATTAGTTACAATGGTTAAATTATTTTCTCTATCTAGCTTGATAATTTGAATCTTTTCTAATTCAGCATCCTTATGTTTTTTGATCTTCTGGTAATTGATTATTTCTAAATCATTCTCAATAATGTCATTAACTGCTTTAATAGTCTTAATTTCATCATCAGTTAAAACATCATAACTAACGAGATTAACCAAATCACTATTAGTAGCATTATAGAAATTAGCATATAGAGTATCTATAGCAGGTGACTGAAATAATCGAGCCTGGGCTCTGGATTCCAGAAGAACTTTTAAATTACGATCAAGAATCTTACCGCGATAAAAAGCCCAAGGCTGAGCTTCTTTAATATAAATCTTGAAACCTCTATGAGGAAGAATTAAAGCCTTAGTTTTAGCAGTTTCAATAAGAGGAAGTTTCATAAGATAGTTAGAAACCTTCTTAGGATTAATTTCTAGCATTGATTTATTATCGAGTTCTAATCGTGCTAGTGAGTTCTTTAGCTCAGCAGCTGTGATCCTTTCTAAACCATAGAACTCAACTGTATCTGTGAAATTAGGAGTCTTAAGACTCAACTGCCAAAAAATTAAAGCAGGTATGAGAATAAGAAAGATAACTAATAATATTTTTTTGGACATGTTATTTAATACTATTTCATTATATGTTATAGCAACAAGATTGTAAAAATAGTCGTGAGCATAGGTATCGATTTAGTAAACCGACACCCGTCGCCGTCATTGCGAGGAACGAACGAAGTGAGTGACGAAGCAATCCACTCTAAAGTCTTAGTCTTACTCGCTCGGAGAGTGGATTTGTATGATTAGAAATAGATATTAAATAGTATTAATTGTTTAAAAT
>CAZELI010000069.1:0-3200 GCA_964512985.1 uncultured Gammaproteobacteria bacterium
CTTGTAAGGCTATTTTCTTCGGGCAAATGAAGTTAACTTAGACCTGAGTAGTCACGAGAGCTGGGACTTTTGCTAAGGATTGGGCCTAATACGACAATGCTCTCTTTCGGGGAAAAGTCGGCAGTTAATCCAGCTTTTTACTCAATTGATAACTTTGAGTGAGATATAAAATTTATTTATTGAAAATATAAAACTACAAGAATAGGTATTCACCGATTGTCTCTTCTTGTTTTGACCAATCGTCATGCCCACTAAGTTCTCATTGATTTATGCGTTTTATACATTAAATATATGGTATAATCTTACATATAAGGTATGAAACACAAAACTATAGGTACAAAATCGGCAAAGTTCCTTGAGGCTTTATCTGACAAGAACCAACAGTTCTTCGATACCAAGATGGCCACAAAAATCACTAATGCAAATTTTGCTACCACAAGAGTCTTTTTAAATGACTTGATCGATAGAGGCTTAGTGTTAAGAATTAAGCCTGGTAAATTTTATGTTATTCCTTATGATCAAAATGCAGAAACTTATATGCCAAATTGGCATTTAATAACAGAGCATTTAGTAAGTGGTAAAAATTATATTGGCTACTATAGTGCTCTTGAGATTTATGAATTAATTACTCAGCCATCTCTTGTTGAGCAAGTTGTAGTTAATCAAACTCTAACTAAATCAGAGATGAAAATCAGAGATATTAAATTCAAATTTATTTATCACAATGCAAAACATTTTTTTGGTTTTAAAGATGTATGGATTGATGATTCTAATCAAGTAAAAGTTAGTGATTTGGAAAAAACATTTATTGATTGTATCTTCAAACCTGAATACGCTGGAGGCATCATAGAAGTAATGAAAGCAATCTATAAAGCTAAAGAAAGAATTGATTGGAATAAATTGAAGAAATATCTTTCTCGCTTTAATTCAAAGGCAGTGAACAAGCGGCTTGGTTTTATATTAGAGCTTCTTGAAATTCAGCCTAAAGTTCAAGAGTATTTACTTGGAAATATTGGCAAATCGCATACTCTTCTTGATCCAACTATTTCCGATAAAGGTGTATTTACGTCCAGGTGGAAACTATATGCGAATATTAATAGAGAAAATTTACTGGATGCCCTTTATACATAATTATGATTCCTCAAGCTGAATTACAAAAGATAGCTAACAAAAAGAAAGTCCGTGATAAGCAGATTGAGAAAGATTATATTCTTTCGTGGATACTTCATAGCGTCAGTCAAAAACCCTTTTTAAAAAATAACCTAGTCTTTAAAGGTGGAACCGCTTTGAAGAAGTTTTATTTTCAAAATTATAGATTTTCAGAAGATCTTGATTTTACTCTTGTTGATAATAATATCAATCCAGAAGAAATTGTCGATAATTTCAAACAAACGTTTTTATCTGTAAAACAAAAATCTAATATTAGTCTTGAAATTAAGAATCATGAACTTAGTAAGCATGGGGACTTGCAATTTTTCATAGATTATATTGGCCCACTAAAAGGTGGGATTGGTAGTAGAGATGTTAAAGTGGATGTTACTTATAATGAGATTGTTATTAACGAAATTCAATCACTATCTATGTTTTGTGAATATAGTGACTTCTTAAACACTAAAACAATATTACCAGTTTATTCTTTAAAAGAAGTATTTATAGAAAAGCTTTGTGCGTTAATTGATAGAACTCAACCTAGAGACCTTTATGATTTATGGTATCTCCTTGAAAATGAAGACCTTGTTATTGAAGAAGAATGGAGTAGTTTTCTGTTAAAAGCAGAATCTAAAGGTATCAAAGAACCAAATATTCTAAAAACCTTAGATCAAAAAGCAGCAACGTTAGAAAAAATGTGGGATAAGTTTTTAGCCCATCAAATGCACAATCTTCCTTATTTTGAAGAAGTTATGAGATCAATGAAACGATATTTTAGATAGATATAATAGAGATTCTAGAAAGATTACTCCTTCTCTAATTCATCATAAAGCTTCTTGCGATTCTTGAACATTTTATCTAAGTAATTTACATGAATATCTCTGTAATCATAGATTGATCTTACAGTCTCATTAGAATGAAATATTCTTCCCATATACTGTATGAGCTTGCCTTTGAAAGAAAATGGATAAACAAGAAATAAACAATTGATATTTTCAAAGTGTGTACCTTCACCAACATATTGACCAGTCGCTATGATGATTTGGTAATGACCAGACTGAATTTGTTTTTCTCTTTGTTGTTTTTGCTTGACTCCTAAATCTCCAGTTAAAACAATAGTTTCAAAATCTTTTTTGAGATATAGATTAAGCATATCCACATGCTCTTTTCTTTCAGTAAGAATTAAGCATCTTTTATCAGCATTTGTTTCTTTAATAATATCGCTGATGATTAGTTCATTTCTGGCAGTGTCAAAGATTAAAGCCTTAGATAAAAATTGATATTGCTTGGTTGCGATTTTGAAAGGAAATGTTAGAGATGTATCTTTAATGATGATCTCTATAACCTTCTCTTTATGAGAAATGATCTCATTTTCTGAATTTTTTTTCTCAACACTTGGGGTGATAATAGTATTTTGTTTCTTTGTTACAGTATGGAGTATTGATCCAAGGTAGATGAATATAAGTTTTTCATTATTATGTTTCCTTATAGGTGTTGCCGTTAGACCATAAAGATAGTAAGGGTTGACTTTAGTTATAACACTTCTAAACATTTTTGCTGGAACATGATGACATTCATCTACTATTACTGTTCCAAACGATGAGGCTAACTCATTATAATCATCTAACTTAGATAGTGATTGCACCATCGCAACAGTTATCGGGCTCTTGATTGATTTTTTACTACTAACTATTTGTCCAATTTTCTTTCTGGGAATGTCTAGAAAATTTTGTATCCTCTCTATCCATTGATCGAAAATTTGTTTCCTATGTACAATGATTAAAGCTGGCTGAGCTAGTTTGGCAATTAGGGATATTCCAATAATAGTTTTACCAGAGCCAGGAGGTGCTACAAGAATTCCATTGTCTTTTTGGAGTATTGAACTAATAGCTTCAGCTTGATAATCAAATAATTCAAAACTTGGTTTAACTCTCACTTTTTCATGCTGTGATCTTGTGTCATTAATTGAGTATTTGATTCTTTGATCATTTAAATATTTCAGGAGTTACGCGGTAATCTCATAAACAATATGTCTTACGGCCACTTTTTTT
>CAZELI010000070.1:0-2736 GCA_964512985.1 uncultured Gammaproteobacteria bacterium
AGCCCACCTTAAGATGAGATCTTTTGGGTCCCACGAAGATTACGTGGTTGATAGGCAAGTAGTGTAATGACTGTGAGGTCTTTAGCTTACTTGTACTAATAGACCTTTTGCTTTTTTCTTTTTTTCTTTTCGTTAATCTTCGGATTAACTAATCGAAAAAAATCCAATTGCGTAAGATCTTGATATTTTCTAGCGTTTCATAAATGTGCAGTTTTTAGTTTACAAAAGTAAATAAAACTGAAATCACGTGATTATTCAAAAATAGCGTGATTTTTAGGGTATAATATCTATAAATTCGATCAAAATTACAGACCATACTCTGTAATTTTAATCAAATTTACAGAATGAAATCCAGAAATATAACTAAATATATTGAAGAAGATCTGAAGAACCGCTGGATCTCAGTTATTCTTGGACCGCGGCAGGTTGGTAAGACGACATTGCTTAAACAGTTGCACAAGAAAACAGGTGGTTTCTTTTTAGACTTAGATATTTATAGTAATTTTGAAAAAGTTTCTAGTTATGAAAATTTCCTAAGAACTCTAGAACTTAACTCTTATAAAAAAGAGCAAAAAGATTTTTTTTATGTCTATCTGGATGAATTTCAAAGATATGCAGATTTAACTAAAGTTCTGAAGAATGTTTACGATCATCATGAGAACGTCAAAGTTTTAATAACTGGTTCATCGTCTCTAACTATCAAAAATCAAATTCAAGAAAGTCTTGCTGGACGTAAAAGAGTTTTTGAAATGTATCCTCTAAGCTTTGAGGAGTTTCTGGACTTTAAAGATCGAAATGATTTACTTGAACTTTTAAAAAATATTAGAAATTTACCACAAGTGGATAATCTTACTGCCCTTGCTCCAGAGCTTTACGTAGAGCTGGAAGAGTTTATGATCTATGGTGGTTATCCTCGTGTAGTATTGAGTCCAAAGCCTGACAAGAAGCTGGTTATAGACAGTATCTTTGATAGCTATATTAAGAAGGACCTAGTTGACTATTTGAAATTAGAGAAGATTTCTAACGCCAAGACTCTTATGGAGTTACTTGCTATTAATCATGGTTCAATCACTAATTATAATAGCTATGCTTCTGTGGCTGGTATAGATGCAATAACTGTGAAAAATTATATTGAAATTTTAAATGAGACTTTCATTATTATGAGTCTTAGACCGTTCTTTAAAAATAAGAATAAAGAGATAAGCAAAAACCCTAAAGTCTATTTTATTGATAGTGGTGCAAGAAACTATCTGATAAATAATTTCAATTCTATGAATTTGAGGGAAGATGCGGCTTTTTTGTTTGAGTCGTTTGTTATTTCTGAATTTTTGAAATCAGGTCTCTCTGCAGATTCTCTCAAGTTCTATCGTACTTATACTAAGGTGGAAGTAGATCTGATTATAGATTTGGTTCATAAGCAAATTCCTGTAGAAATTAAATACAAAGCTAATTGTAAGAAAAAAGATTTTTCTGGATTAATTCAATTTATTAAAGAATATAATCCTGCTGAGGCTTTAATGATTAATTTAGGACAAATTGGACAAGTAGATATTTTACCGAATCATCCAGAGGTCAAGTATTTAAGTTGTTTTGATACCAAAACCTAGGCAACTGGTATCGCACCAGCATTCTTCATCCAGGCAGACTGTGGGTTTTGAGCGAGTGTATTTTCAGTGCCAATAAACTTCCCAACGCCTCTGGCTATCCCGCTGCCCAAGCTTGCTATATCGTTTGCAATGTTGAAAGAGGGATTGATTATATGATCTCTTGCTGCAGCTAAGTTGTCAGCAATATTCTTGGTAGAGAACAAAGAGTTAGCTCTGGATTCTGGGTTGACTATAGTTCCTTGAATTACCATTATACGTGTGTTGCTCCTATCCCTGTCCAAACTTCAGAACCTTTTTTCCAATCTGCAGACTTAGTGTTAATTACTCTATCTCTTGGACTAAGCTCAGTTGATGCTTTAGCCATAGCTGCAAGTTGTGTTCTTGGGATACCACTCTCTCTTACACTTGATTTCTTTGGGTCTGATCTTATCCATCCATCTAAACCAGAGACAAAACGTGCAACGGATTTACTTGCTATTTGAGTACCTGTGCCGACTCCGGATAATATACTAGTAAGTAGAATTGTCATATATTCTTATATTCTTAATTAGGCTCCTTTGCCACCCTTGCCCATCTTGTCATCTTTATCTAGTTTGGCTAATTTTTCTTGATTTTTTTTACCAAGACCTGCGAATAATTTTTCTGCACCTGCTGCTAAATCTCCTAATGAAGAAGCTAATGCACCACCGACAGCTTGTGCTCTAGCAGTGACTCCTGCTCCTAGCATGCCTGTGGCTAAGGCTCCTGCTGCCATGCTGCCTACAGAACCGATTTGTGTTGCCGCTTTAGCTAGATCGTGATTTTGTATACCAAAATTTGGAGCTGTGATAAATGGATTAGGCGCAGGAGTTGTTTCCGCTGGCGTTGTAGCTCCACTATTATTTCCTCTTGTTGGAGCTGATCTAGCAGCATTACTTGCCGCCGCGCCGCCGCCTACACCATTAATTGCTTGAGTCGTCATGTGATAAGCAAAACATGGCTATTTTAAGGTTTGGTTAAATGAGGAGAAGTTAGGTGTTTACTTTTAAATCAAGAGATGCTATTATCTAACTTATGATAAATGTAGGTCTTAGACATAGGTAAGTATCCCTTGACAGCACGTAAGTATAATTAAGGTGTGGAAAAGCCT
>CAZELI010000071.1:0-2449 GCA_964512985.1 uncultured Gammaproteobacteria bacterium
ATTCAAACATCCTCAAGCACATAGTTACATAATGCCAGCAATAAGATTCTTGTAAGTGCTGTCTCCTAATACTATCTACTTAGTCTTATGTAATTTTGAATAGCAGTCTCAAACGCAGTCCCACTTTTAATGCCATTAAGGCAACGGTTTTATTGAGATGGCACTTTCCAGAAGACCATAACTGAAACTACCTAAGATTACGAAAATTTCAAAAATTCAACATTTCGTCAAATACTTCTAAAACTTTCTCTTAGATTGGCTTTCATTGATACTATCTCCAAAGCGGGAGCTGCTGGATATTGACTTTTGAAGGGGTATTATGTTAAAAATATAGAATGAGAGTTTCAGGATCTGGTGGTGAAAAAAAATCTATATGGAGTTTATTAACAGAACTAGTTAGTAATCCAAAGCCAGCCACCCAATCACCAGGCTCTAAGGTGGCTAGAACAGAATTGTCTTTAGCAAGCGCGCCGATTGCAACTACCACTAATTCAAGTCAGTTTACGCAAGAAGTACAAAGAGCTTTAGAACCATTACTTCAGTCAAAAAACTCTGGTATAAAAATGGCAACATTAAACACTCTTCTAGCAATAGACTTGCCTAAATATCTGAAGACTGCGAAAGCGAAGGGTATTTTTTCTCCTGGTGAAGAAGATCATGGTAATAAGCCTTGGATTGAAACTCTTACCAGTATAGGAACACCAGCAAGCTTGGCTATTTTAGAAGAGTATTTATCAAAAGTCTTAAATCCAAAATTAGCTTATGCACTTTATGAAAAAACTTCTGATCCAAAATATTCGAATTTAGCAAAGAGCCAAGCTATAGCTCAACTTTCTTTG
Organism: uncultured Gammaproteobacteria bacterium; assembly: GCA_964512985.1. Taxonomy (GTDB): domain Bacteria; phylum Cyanobacteriota; class Vampirovibrionia; order LMEP-6097; family LMEP-6097; genus CAYPGT01. Next base: position 840 of record CAZELI010000071.1, read on the forward strand.
GTTGAAGGAATATTGGAACCTCTTCCTGAAAGTACATGGTTTCAGGATAGACCTTATCAGGAAGCTATTGAAGTCTTAGCAAAAATAGGGGATAGGGATTGTGTGGAACTTGTCAAGAATTGGTTGACAACTAAAGCATCTTCTAAATGGAAAGAAGATTTCCTGTATAGGCTCAAAGATTCTAGCGAAAAGGGTGCAGAAATTGCTATTGGCTTAGGATTCCCTATAGAGAAGATGACAGGAGCGCGAATAAGCATAGAAAATTTTGTTTTCACACTAGAAAAATTAATTAGGGAATGCGAGTCATATGCAGCAGTCAATAGATTAATTGAAATTGGTAAAGGTGATCATGCTCTTAGGATTTTAACAAGTTTATTAGATGATCCAAGTAAATCTCAATCATTTGTTATAGGTAATCTAGGAATTAAAACCCCAGAAGCTGTAGAAGTTTTACAGGGACTTTTAAAAACCAGGGCAAATGATACATACCAATGTAACAATATTATCAAGTCTCTTCGAGATATTGCTAATGAACGATCAATAGAAATTTTGAAAGATATTGTTCAAACTAATGGGAGTCTTAAACCTACAGCTTTAAATGCTTTAGTAGATATTGGAGGAGAACATACATTATATGCTCTTCAAACCATTATCAGTGATCCAGATTTTGATCGTATTAAAAAAGATTACAATAATTTTGGTGACTCAAAATCAAAATTATATGAATCCCTAAAGAATAGTGGTAAAGATGAACCAATTGCAATGCTAAAAGCAGTTCTTCAAAATGGAACGATTGAAGAAATTGGTGATGCAATAAAATTAGCTGGCAAAATTAGAGATCCACAACTAATAGATATATTAAAACGATATTTATCAAGTGAAGATTATAATATAACTGGTCAAGCTATTAGCGCTATAGAAAATATAGGTGGTGATGCGGCTATTGAAGTCTTAAAACCTATACTGCAACCTAGAGAACCAGAGGACAGTAGAAGTGTTTGGTCTGGGAGAGCCCTTGCACATATTGGTGGAGCTAAGGCTGCGCAAGCATTAGGAGGAATTCTATTTAGTGGTGAGCTTAGCAGGACTAGAGCAGAAATAGACATTTTTGAATATTTAAGTTCATTAAAAGATGGAGAAGTTGATAGAGTCTTATTACAAGGACTTAGTCATTCTAGTAAAATGATATCTATTAAAAGTTTAAAATATCTAGCTATAAGAGCAGAGAAATATGATTCTGCGGTGGATGCATTAGATGCATTTTTTACTACAGAACGTCTCAAAGAAAAAAAGTATCAGGAATTAGTTAATGATATAGGGTACTACAATAGACCCACAACCACAAACCCTAAATTACTCCCTATTTTCATGAGAGTAATTAGCAGCACTTCAGAAGTCAATGATCAAATAAGGCAAGCAGCTATTGAAAATATCGGCTTAATTTATAATGCAATAAACAGTAAAAAGTCTTTAACATGATTCGGCATAGCCATAAATTTCAGTAAGATTTCTTAATTACTCAATAACACTACTAATATATCTTTTCTCTGACATAGTCACATCTTCTAAGGAGTAAATCCACTTAAGATAGGTTTCATGGGTTTTAATTA
>CAZELI010000072.1:0-2398 GCA_964512985.1 uncultured Gammaproteobacteria bacterium
TCTACTTACCCTGCTAAAATGACATGTATCACTAGATACCTGCCCTGCTTCGGGCAGGATAGATATGGATATTTAATTCCTCACAAAGCTAAGAATCGTTCCAGGAGTGATTTCCAGTAATATGTATGACGCCCTTCGGGCGTCATACATATTATACATATTACAATTACTCTGTGCAACAAACCATAAACATCAATAAACTCATAGATCATACCAATCTTCAACCAAACGCCACTGAAGCAGAATTACAAGAATTAGTTAAAGAAGCTCAAGAGTATAAATTTAATTCTATTTGTATTAGAAGTCAGTGGATTAAAAAATTCTCTTCTTTATATCGCTGTTCTGCAACTATAGACTTTCCTCAGAAAGTTTATACATGTAATGAGACTAATCTCCAAGAAATCATAATTACGATTGGCAATGCTTCTTTAGAAGAAAAAATCCAAGAGGCGAAACAAGCTTTAGATGATGGCGCTCTTGAATTAGATCCCGTAATCAATTTAAAAAATATCAAGAATCATGACTACAAAGCTCTCAGAGCAGAACTCGGTGCCTATATAGAATTACTGAAAAGCTACGATAAAGAACTTTGGCTTAAACCTATATTCAGCTGCGAGCTGCTTGATGATTACAATATAGAATTTAGCATTGATATTTTTGCTCAATTAGTTCAGGAATTAAGCAGAGAGAATAGAATCAAATTTGCTTATAAAAATTCCACTGGATTTATCAAAGCAGAAAACAATTTCCAGCTAAGAAGTACCAGTCCAGAGTTAATTCGATACATAGCTAATCAATTAGATGAATATGATGCTCAAAAAATTATTCACATTAAAGCTGCTGGTGGTATTAAAACCTATGAGCAAGCTTTAGCAATTATTGAAGCTGCACAAGGGCGCTTAAGCCATATCGGCAGCAGTAACGGAGCGGCTCTGCTATAATCCACAGTGGAGTAATCTAGACGATCGCCAGTCTTCGCTCTTCGAGCTACGACTGGAGGAAAGTCCGGGCACCACATGGGCTATGTTGCCAGTTAAAAGCTGGTGCGCGTGAGCGTGAGGATAGTGCCACAGAAATATACCGCCCCGGCTTCGTTCCTACGGAACTTCGCCGGGCAAGCCTCTAGGATCAACCTATAAGGTATGTAAGGGTGCAAAGGTGAGGTAAGAGCTCACCAGCTAGATCGAGAGGTCTAGGCTAGGTAAACCCCGCTGAAGGTGCAAGGTAAAGATTCGCATCTAGCCATTGCCCATAAAGCTAGATTAGGAATCTCAATCCCGCTTGAATTCAAGAGCAATCTTGAATCTAGATAGATGATCGTTAAGCAGCAATGCTACAAAACCCGGCTTATTGGTTACTCCGTTTTTTAAGAAATATCTATGATAAAGCTAGTACCCTTATCAAGCTCAGACTCAATACTGATGCTCCATTCATGCAGATCAACGATAGCCTTGACTATCGCAAGCCCCAAACCACTACCTTGAATCGCTTGAGTTTCTTTAACTCGATAAAATTGTTCAAATACTCGTTCTAAATCTGAGCGAGGAATACCTCTACCGGTATCTTTTACAATTAATTTTCCATCAATAAATTCAATCACTACTTTACCTGCAACAATATTATATTTGATCGCGTTGTCAATTAAATTCCCAAGCATATGATCCAAGAATTTACTATCAGCTAAAATCTTCGTAGGTTTCTTGATTAGATTAACCAGTTCTATATTTCTACTAGCAGCTCGAGAACTTGCTAAAGCTAATAATTTCTCCACTCTTGAAAATAAGTCTATCTCCGACAACTCTAAAGTAACGGAACCACTTAATACATGACTAAGGCTTAGCATATCCTGAACCATAGTCCCCAAGCGGTCTGCCTCATAATTGAGCTTAGCTAAATACTCATCACATTTAGTTGGATCGTTTTTGGCTCCTAACTGTAAAGTTTCTACTAAGGTTTTGATGTTCTGTATCGGACGTTTTAATTCATGAGTTACCTGTTTCATATCCTGATAAATAACTTGTGTCAGCTCCAATACCACAGCTTCTTTAGTTCTTTGTAGATAGAGATTATAGTGCTGACTATTAATTGAGATCTCTAGTTTTTTCAAATCACTAGTTGATCTGATTTCTTGAATCACTTTGCTCAAGGCAGAAAGTCCTGTACTAAGTTTATTTAGTTCAGTAAAATTTTCATTTAAAGTTTTAATGTCCCAACCTAGAATTTTGATAGCAGAACTATTTATGCTGATGATTTTTTGAGCATCAATATCCAAAGTCATTATTCCAGTATTAAGTGATTCAAGATCCACTTCTATTATTGTGCCCGAGTTTTAAATTGCTAATGTGTATGACGCCCGAAGCAGGGCAGGTATCTAGTGATACATGTCATTTTAGCAGGG
>CAZELI010000073.1:0-2303 GCA_964512985.1 uncultured Gammaproteobacteria bacterium
CTAGAGCTTTATAGCCAACAAAGCTATAGCGTCCAATCTTCTCGCCACCAATAACCGATTCAAACAGAAAGGTTGCCGATCCACTGGCTTCTAATTTAGAATAAACAGATACTGGAGTGTCTAAATCAGCTAGTACTTCAATCCAATTAGTTACTAGGCTCTGTTTAGTAGCCAGTGCCTTGAAGTCTTGAAAATCTATGCCAAAGGACATGGGACAGATTATAACCTACTTGTTACCGATTGTAAGTGTAAAATCGTTAAGTCCAAGTACTTGAGAATTTAGGATCAATTGAATTGTAGTGGTGTCTCAGATATCAAGAACCGTAAGAGTAGAAAGTTATGAAGGAACAAGAATATCTCTGTCTAACCCTTCTTGCATTCGACAAAAATGTATAGAAATCTTATAAAGCATCAGATACCATGAAAATTGGCTTAAACAGTTTATTCTATTTTTCAATATTTCAGATAGATATTTGCCTATGCTAATAGATTGCAACATATCTAGTCTCGCAAAAAAATTGTAATCCTTAAAATACATAGTGTTTGTTGTTTTTTGATTTTTTATTTGATCAATATGGTTTGTTATTCGCTGAAGATCATACTTTTCAAGTAATTTCTTTTGATATTTATTAATATCAAAAAGAGGAGCGTACATGATATATGAATCATATATTCTTTTCTTTTCGTTATCTAAAGCCATGTCACATGTATTGGAAATAAGTAAGCCTTTGCCTATAATTTGATGATCAATAAAATTAAAAGGTAGATTATCAACTAGATCACCTTGATATAATTCCGGTTCATTTACTAAGTGTGTCAAATACCAATTTTGATTATCGTATCCATTTGAGAATGACTCTAAATCCTGGAATAACTTTTCCTCACTAGAAGGACTTAATGATTTAGGTAAAAATACTTTAATATCATCGATCAAGCCAATAAATCCCCTAGATTATTATGGAAAATTTCAGCAAAGTCAGAAGGAAATCCTGTTTCACTATCTGAGAAATAATTAGCGAATGTTTCTAATATTTGAAATTTCTCAGCATCAGATAGAACAATTTCTTTAGCAATTTGTGAATGTAGGCTCGATTCATTCTCAGCTCTTACCATCTTTAAGTTACATGAGTTTGGGTATGTAGGTAGTTGAGGAGGAATATTCGCCATTGCCAACAAAGCAGCAGTAGCAAGTGTATTTCCGAAATGCCTCACCACGCCAGAATCTTGAGAACTATTTTTACTTGTCAATTTAATCGTCATATTGAGGCTTTAGCTCCTTCAAAAAATCTTCTTTCAGTAAATTGAAAAAAATATTTTTTTCAATTTCATGCGCAGATTTAATATTTTCAAAAATTTCTTGTATTAATGGATTTCGATTGAAATTATCCATGCTCAAGTCTATATCTATTACTGATCCCAATTTTTCTTTGTTGTTATTCGGTGATTGAACAGATGCTTGATTGGAAATTTGGACTATTACATTAAAATTTTCATATATAAAAGAATGCTTTAAGTAATTATCCTCTTTAGCAAGTGAGTTGAATTTATCCTTTATAGTCAATTGGATTCTATCAAAAATATTCAACTTATCAAAAAAATCAATATACCGAATTCCAATACGTTCAATCTTTTTAATCAATGAAACCTTTTCAATTAATGAAAAAACTACTTGAAATTCATCAAAAAACTTATGCCATCCAACATATTCTTTTGGAGCAATTAAACTGAAGCTTCGCGGTCCAAGTTGAAAAATGAAATCCTGGTTTGTAAATTTATAGAAAGGATGATATTGAAAAGTACCATCTATATCACGTGCAACTTTAGGTATCTGAGTTATAGGAAGTAACGCATAGTTTTCATATCTTTCTGTTAGGCTCTTATAAAGGAGACCTAAAATAGCGTCGTCTGGAACATCCGTTTGAAAACGGATTTCAATTATTGCTTCTTGTATTGGACACAAACCAATTCTACTTATTGGCCTTGTTAATTTCTCCACTTGCATAACTTTAATATTACCACTCCTAATATTGTATATACCCAAGTGTTTATCATGCGTAAGGTGTTCTGGTAACCTTAGTAAATTACTGGAGGTTTAACTGCATGAACCAATCCCCTTCAAAACACCACCCTCAACCCTTGAATCTTCCTATACTTCCTAAGTATCTTGCGTTGCTCTTTCTGACTAATCTTATTACCCTTAAGATTTAATAGACGCATAGTCTCAGGTAGCTCTATATCATCTATGTTTGTTAGAAGGTTATTCTTCAAGTCTAGCTTCTTGAGATTGGGTGGGAGAGTGAGTC
>CAZELI010000074.1:0-2054 GCA_964512985.1 uncultured Gammaproteobacteria bacterium
CGTTCAAATTTTTCTCTAGCCATTTATAATTTCCTCTTTTCTCAAACTAATACAAGCCCATATAGGCTTAGTTAACCTAAATATTATCAGATAGTACGTGGTTAAACATTAGTAATTAATAAAAAAATGAGGCTGTAACCTAGTGTTATGATTTGCTCATGGAGACTTTAGCTGTCGATCCCGTGATACCCGTTCTCTTAGGGCTTTCTGTAGTATTAATTGCTGCCAAGATCGGCGCTGTTATCGCCAACCGTCTTAAACAACCAGAATTAATGGGGGAGCTGATTGCAGGTATAGTAATTGGTAATTTACTACTATTTAATTATCATGGTCTAGAGTTTATTGCTGAGGATAAGCAGATTGCGATCTTAGCTGAACTTGGTGTGATTATTTTACTATTTGAAGTGGGGCTAGAATCCAAGCTTAGTGAAGTACTGGAGGTGGGAGTCAAATCCTTCATAGTGGCAATTATCGGTGTAGTGACACCGTTTCTTATTGGTTATTATGTTTCCAGCTACATTGTTCCAGACCTAGATAATATGAACAAGATTTTTATGGGGGCAATTTTAACCGCTACCTCAGTCGGCATTACAGCCAGAGTTTTTAAAGACCTAAATTTCATTAAATCAGCAGAAGCCAGGATAGTACTAGGAGCAGCTGTCATCGATGATGTACTCGGATTAATAATCCTAGCCATCGTTACAGCAATGGCACAGACTGGCAGTATTGAACTTAATTCAGTTGCTAGCATCTCTATCAAGGCCATCAGCTTTGTAATACTATCTCTAGTACTTGGAGTCTTACTTGCACGTCGCACAGTGAAGCTTTTATCGGTGTTTCATATACCTGGAATGATGCTTACTACAGCCTTGGTACTTTGTTTCATAGTATCGTATCTAGCTCACCAAGCTGGTTTAGCAACTATAGTGGGTGCTTTCTGCATCGGCTTAGTATTGGAAGAAGTACACTTCGAATCCTTTACTGGTGAGTATTCTATCAATCAATATATTCAACCCATCTCTTTATTCTTAGTTCCTATATTCTTCGTAATAACAGGAATCAAAGTAAATCTCTCAGTATTCACAAATCCCAGTATAATCTATGCAGCCCTAGCTATTACTGGAATAGCCATAATAGGTAAGCTAGTCTGTGGCTGGTGTTTCACATCTAGCACCCCTGTAAACCGCTTGATTATTGGTGTTGGAATGATTCCACGTGGTGAGGTTGGGCTGATTTTTGCGACGGTCGGTAAGTCTATCGGGGTGGTTAATGACGAGATGTTTGCGATAACGGTTATAATGGTGATCCTGACTACTCTTATAGCGCCACCGATACTAAATTACTTGATCAAGAAAGCATGATTAAAGCTGAAAACGAACTGAAAAATATCAAAGTTATAAACCAGGCTGGCAATGCGCGTGCTGAGTTACTTAGTGTTTTCAAAGCAATGCTACTTAACAATGAGGACCTAAGTCCTGAAGCCATCTCTGCGAAGTGGGCTCCTGAACCTGATCTCATCATTATCGAAGGCGAGCATAGCTTACAAAACTCCGCGATCATCGAAGCTGCATATGCAGAGTTATATTTCTGTGATACCCTCAATGAAACCCAGATGGAGAAAGCGGTAGAAGACTTTTATTCTAGGAAGCGGAATTTTGGGGTGTAATTTATTATTTAGCCAATTCCTCAATCACACATTCATATTTACGATTAAATACTAGAGGTTGAATTCTATAAGGATCTTTACCTAAAATCCAAATTTCAGGAGGCCTTAGTCCTCGCACAGATATTTGCGTGTCACAATTTAAGACCAAATCCTTACCTTGAGGACCCTTTAGTCCTAATATACGAAGGCTGCAACCAGGAACTAAATGTTCTAAAATACCGTTCACTTTTTGCATAAAATCTCCAGCAAAATCTGCTTTTAAAGTTAGATCCTGCGGTGCAAGATTCTTTGTTTTAACAAACCTTATCAACTTAGAGTTAGTTCCTTTTATTATCCTAATTCCCCCTAATTCCTTACCCCTTCACCTTGATTTAGCTGAAAAGCTGAT
>CAZELI010000075.1:0-1894 GCA_964512985.1 uncultured Gammaproteobacteria bacterium
GACTCACTCTCCCACCCAATCTCAAGAAGCTAGACTTGAAGAATAACCTTCTAACGAACATCGATGATATAGAGCTACCAGAGACTATGCGTCTCTTAAATCTTAAGGGTAATAAGATTAACCAGAAGGAGCAACGCAAGATACTGAGGAAGTATAGGAAGATTAAAAACTTAATAGTGAAATTCTAAAGCCTTAACCCCACCTAATCCTTTAACATTTCTGATAAATCTTACTTAATTTATCAGTTTTACCATTGACATTTTGAACATTTAGCCTCCATTAATCATAATTATATTGTTCATAAGTATTTCTTCATGATTCTTTGATATAATTTTTAGGGTAAATTCACTTAGAGGAGATTCATATGGGTTTTATAAAAAATGTAGCAGCAACAGGACTTCTAGCGGCCCAAGCCGTGGGACTCAATCCTACTGCAACTGCAGCTGATCCAGTTGCACCTAAGAAACCTACTAGCGTTACTCGAGTTGAGCCTGCTGTAAGTGATTTGTTCGCAGCAAGAGTTGAAGCAGAGAAGAAAGCAGAAACTGTTACATCTGAAGAGATGGTAACTAAACAAGATGGGACTAAGCTTCCGAAGTCTGAGTATATTAATTTAGTAATTAGCAATGCTCAGCGTGATGGCATCATTAAATCAGAATCTCATCCTGACTTTCAAATCAAAGACCTAAGTGCTCAAGCAATAGTTGATCAATCAAAGTATGGAACGTACCTTCGATCTATTAGAGAGAAGGCGAGTCAATTTAAGAATCCAAAAGATTTTTCCAGTTTTGTCAATGCAATGAGAGTATTAGGACAGTCACCAGATGGAAACCCTATTCTTAAACAAGAAGACAGAGAGTTTCTAATAAATCATGATAGTTACGTTTTGGGCTACGATTACTTAAAAAGAATCAAAGGTTACATAGAAACTGGTGCTACAACTGAACAGACAAGGGATTTGATGTCTAAGTTTATTAGCAACTTGAAATAGAGGTTTAGTTTTTATAATAATTATTCACCTGAACCTGGAGCCCATGCAGAAGGGTTGTTTTGATCTGGCTGTGACACTGGTGGCGTCACTTGCGGCTGCTCTATAATCTGTGGTCCACCATTATTAATCATAGGACTATTATTACCTATGATATTAGTATTGAAACTTCCATTAATTCCACCAGGTCCGCCGAAGCCACTACCGAAACCGCCACCACCTGAAGCTAAGCTGCTGTCAGCAGCAGATCCTGTACTTGAACTAGATGAAGAAGGGTCTGGAAGATCTTTTGATGAGAATCCACCTATAAGCTTGCCTGTAGTATCAAACTGTTTCTGTAAATCATCTCCTGTCGGTATACTGTGACTAGAGTTTAATGATGAATTGCCTTGTGCGCCAGCGCCTGTCCATGAAGAATCATTCGAGCCAGCAGCTTTGGCATCGGCGGCGGCTTTAGCGTCTGCTGCAGCCTTCGCGGCATCAGATTTTTGTATTCCTAAAATATCGCTACCTGTAATCTGCTTAGAGATCACTGCTTTCTTCTCAGTCTCTGATTGAGTCGCTGTAGTAGTAGAATCGTCAGTTAATTTCTTACCAAGCTTGGTACTTGTTTTATCGTCTGTGATTGGGTTACCCTTCTCATCAGTCACTGTTGTTGATGGAGTTGATGTCGATGAAGCGCGCGCTCCTTTCGCTGTCGCCACGAGGCTTATACTGCTGTGTTGAATTGCACTTGTGCTCATTTTATCCCCCTTGGATATTTTGAGTGGTGCTTATCTAGTACTGCACCTTATAGGTAATAACACATGAAGGTTAAGAGAGCGTTAAGGAATAAGCATATTGACCTCCGATTTCATGCTATTATCTTATAGCCTAATGATCACCAAAGCAACAATTAACAGCCTA
>CAZELI010000076.1:0-1866 GCA_964512985.1 uncultured Gammaproteobacteria bacterium
TATTAAGTCCTCTCGACATCACATGATAAAAAGCATTTTCAAATTCGATACATAGCGGTCTTGTCATTCTTAACTTTTTAACAAGTTGACTTGCAAAACGAAAGGGGTCAAAAAACCCCTGAATTAAGAGAAAGAATCACGATATTAAGCTATTTTTTCTTCAAATAAAATCTATCTCACAATCGAAGGGGGTCATTTGACCCTTGGCTTATCTTTTATTGTGTCGAATGTCTAGGTACGACCCCAATCCCCCAAAAAGCACTACATTAAGAGTTGGGATAAATATTTCCATTGGTCGGAAATTCGAAATCAAAATATTGAAAACAATTGCACTTAAATGAATTGAATGAGAAACTAAAATCCCTTTAACCCTTTTATCAAAATTAGAAGGAATCAATTTTAAATTAACTTTGCCTTTGATTTTTTCATACACATCAAAAGCTAATGGAACAAGGAAAACTATTACAGCAATATCAAATCCTCCAATCAATGGCAAGAATTCATTAAAATTACTTCTATCTTCAATTTTCCAGCAAAATTGCTTCAGAAATTCCATACATTTATCGTTATAAAATATAGCAATAATATACGGTAGAGTGGCTGTAATAAGCAAGAAAGACATTATTGATTCTATTTTGAGTTTGCCATACCATTCAAAAGACACTTCAATTTTATTAGTACAAGTATGCATATTTACAATGTAACTTGTGAGTTTAGCAGAATAAATAGGGAAGTTTCACTTAAATAGAGTCATAATTACATATTTATGAATGGACAATATTACTTCCTAATAGTTTATGCTATTAAGGATAATGACAAACCAATACTATTGTACGGTTATTTGATACCGTATCATTCAGAACAACAGAGAATTGTTAGTGAAGAAAAATTGCTTTTTGGATTTTGTATAAAAACTAATGCATTAGTTTTAAGTTTTGATCAATTCAATCAAATAACAAATTCCTTACATGCAGGATATTTAGAACTAGCGAACGTAATTGATGGTTGTACTGATTTTTTAGAATTTTACAGCAAAAAACAAGTCGTATTAATGAATGATAGAAGACCATCTTCAGCAAATCAAAGCCTAACATATTCAGTGTCAGATACAGATATTTTTTACTCTGACATAAATATTTCTTCTTTAAATACTGTTGCAAAAGAAAATCTTATAACTACTACTACTTTAATATCTAAGTTATTTGAAATCTTAGATAAGGCTACTAGTTTAAATTTCTCGGGTAAGGAAATTTGGCAGTCTATGGATTCCGCAAGATTAGGTTGCCTTGAAGTACATAATTTGCGATTGCTTAATGATAGACAGCAGTTTCTGGTTGATATAGACAATCATAAAAAAAAGGTGACCATTCAAAAGTCTTATAACAAATCAGTTCAATGTAATGTAATTTTGTTTGATCAAGATCATATTATTCTTGATGAGATTCTTAATTTAAATTCTGATGATAGTTCAAAAGCGATTGAATATCAAGGTGATTGTGGTAGCTATGAGTTAAAGGTATATTCTAAGCAAGGGATATTGATCTATCAAGAAGCTTTTGTATTATTGAAGCAAGTAGGTTTAGCTGCTGCAGCTATTTTTGACAGTAAAAGAATAGATGATAAATTATCAAAACGTGCAAATAGTGTCAGCAAAGACTATGGAAATAAATTCCAAAACACTAATTCTCAGTATACAAGTAACAGTATAATAGGTCTAAACAACAATGCCTTAAATACCAATCGTAGTCAGTTACTCGAATTATTGCCAGTAGGCCAATCTCAAAGAAAATCATTTTACTTCCATCAAGGTAATAGAGTTGTTGCGAAGTGATTATGTAAGATTATTGGCATAGATATGTAAATTCC